>JAXDGW010000070.1:0-13501 GCA_034664845.1 Thermoanaerobaculia bacterium
CTGTCATCCTGAATCGCCGAAGGACACGAAGTGCCGAAGGACGATGAAGGACCCCCCGATTCCTGCCGGTTTCCGCAAAAAAACCTCGCACAAAATCGGGGGGTCCTTCGACCGTCCTTCGGCACTGCGTGTCCTTCGGCGGCTCAGGATGACAGGCTTGCTTGGGAGACGATTTCTTGCGCGCTACGAGAACCGTAACCCCGGCTGTCATCCTGAATCGCCGAAGGACACGAAGTGCCGAAGGACGATGAAGGACCCCCCGATTCCTGCCGGTGTCCGCAAAAAAACCTCGCACAAGATAAGGGGGTCCTTCGACCGTCCTTCGGCACTGCGTGTCCTTCGGCGGCTCAGGATGACAGCGTTGCTTGGGCGACAGTTCTACCGCGCCACGAAGACCGGCATCGGCAGCAGCGCGTGTTCCAGGTTCACGTGGCCGGCGAGTGTTTCTGCCGGCTCTCCGTTCACGAGGATGCGGACTCGCTTCACGGTCGGAAAATCGGTGACGACGGTTTGCACGACCGAGTAGACGGCCATGAGCTCTTCGTGGCTGCCGGTGGCCCATCCCTGCGTCAGGGTTGGGCCGCCGAGGTCGATGAAGGCGGTGCCGTCGGGGAGGAGGAAGGCGGCGCGGATTACGGTGTCGCGGGGAAAAATGTGAGGGACGCCGGCATTGGCTGACCCTTTCAGAAGCTCGCGCGCCACGACCGACAACGCGCCGGCCGGGTTCTCGGGCAGAGGCACGCTCCGCGTTTCCGGCACGAGCAGCATCTCGGGACCTTCGAAAAAAAGCGTCACGGGACGAACGGCGACTTTGTTCTCGACGTTGAGGTTCTGCGTCAGCTCTCGCTTCTTGCATCCGCTTGCGATGGCGAGAATCGCGAGCAGGATCGCGATCGTCCGGCGCACTAGGTCCCCGTCCTCGTCGTGGTCTTGGCCGGGGCCGTGGTCGTGGCGGGGGCAGTCGTGGTTTTCGGAGTTGTCGTCGTCGCGGGCGCCGTGTTTGTTTTCGCCGGCGTCGTTGGTGTCATGGGCGCGGTGCTAATGCTTCCTGGCGCGGTTGTCGCCGGCGCAATCGGCGGCGGCGGTTGGGCGATGCCGATCCGCGTCTCGTAGTCGACTTTGTACCGCGCTACCGCCGTCGTTATCGCATCGACGACCGTCTTCTGGAACGCCTCCGACTTGATCTTCGACTCTTCGTCAGGATTGGTGATGAAGGCAACCTCGACGAGCGCGGCAGGCATGGTCGCGCCGACCAGCACCTTGAACGGCGCCTGTTTCACTCCTCGGCTCTGGATTCCCGTGATGCGGTTCATCTCTTCCTGCACGGCCTGCGCGAGGCGGCTCGATTCGTTGAGGTACTCCTGCTGCGCGAGGTCCCAGAGAATGAGTTTCAGATCGCTCGACGAAGCCGGCGCGGCCAGAGTCTTCGCGGACGCGTTTTCGACTTCGGCCGCTTTCTCCGCGAGCTTGTCCGAGGCGTCGAGCGAGAGGAAGTAGGTCTCGGCGCCGTGCGCTCCTTTGACGATCGCGGCGTTCATGTGCACGGAGAGAAAGAGATCGGCGTGGTACTGGTTGGCGATGGCGGTGCGCTGATCGAGCGGCACGACAGCATCGTCGCTGCGTGTAAGGATCACGCGCGTTTTCAGCTTCGCTTCGAGTGCGGCCGCCAGCAGCTTGCAGACCGCGAGCGTGGCATCCTTCTCCATCAGCCCGCCGGGTCCGATCGCGCCGACTTCTTTTCCGCCGTGGCCGGGATCGATCACGATGGTGTGAATCCCCGGCGATTCCACCGGCTTCGTCGACGTCAACGTCTGCGGAGTCCCCGGCGCCGCGGCCGCGCCTTTGCGAAGGTCGAGGACGATGCGGAAGGGATTCTCGAGCCGGTAGGCGTCGCCGACGACATCGGGAGCCGTGAGCTGGATGCGAAGATCGTTGCCTACGAACGAGGTCTTGGCGACGTACGGATCTTCGTGCGCCTGCTCGACGTACGGCGCCTTGATCGCGGTTTTGAATCGGACCGTGTACGCGCCCGGCTCTTTGACGATGGCGTACTCCGCGGGTCCGGTGAGCGTCAGGACCAGCTTCGAGATTCCCTGGACGTTGGCCACCGAAACCTGAATGCCGGCCGCGGTGGTCTGCGCGGGATGCACCTGGAGCACGCGCGCGGCGGGGTCCCATGTTGCGTCGAGACCGGACGAGCGGAGCAGGAAGCCCTGAAAGAACTGCCACGGCACGAACGGGCGGTTGTCGATGGTCACAGGCGCCACCGGCATCTCGATCAGATCGTCTTTGACGACGCCGAAGCGGCTGTCCGTTCCGAACGCCGCGGTCACATTGTTGAAGGATGCCTTGAAGCCGTTTCCGTCGCGGACGACCGTCCCGCCCAGACCGGTGATCACCTCGTCGGCGGCGAAGTACGTCTGGTTGTTCTGGTGCGCAATCGTGATGGTGTGATCGCCGTTAGCGGCACGCAGCGTGGCCTGATTGGCGGGGTTCGGCGCAGGGGTTGGCGGGGGCGGAGCTTGCGCGAGAAAGAGAAGCGCGGAAGCGAGAGCGATCGATGCGAGGGAGAGAGAACGGGTCATACGGGGTGACGGATTATCGCACGGAGGATTCGGCGTGCCCGCGCGCTCGGCGCTTCTCCTTCGGCACGGACGTTCGTCTCGGCGTGCTCTTCGCCGAGGAGAACTTCGCGGGTGCGCAGGTAGCCGATCCGAGTCAAGTCATCGAGAACGTTCCAGCGCCGCTCCGTAAAGCGGATCGGAAGCCGGTGCCGCGGCCTGATGACGACCACGCGCGGATCGGTGACGACGTAATCGTAGTCGCCTCTGCTCTTGAAAATCCCGCCCTCCGACTCCCCCTTCTGGTGCATCACAACCACGGCATCGCATCCCAATTCGAGCGCCTTCTCGTACGGCGCGTTGTTCGAGATTCCGCCGTCGCCGTACGCTTCGCCGTCGATGCGCGGCGGGTGGGTATAGAAAGGGGGCAGGTAGTTCGTGGCAAGCAGCAGTTGCAACGGATCGTCGACGTCGCGGGCATCGAAGATGACGTTGGCGCCATCGCGGAAACGCGTCACCGAAACGTAGAGGGGAAGCGCGTCGGGTTGTTTGAAACGATCGCGTCCGATGAAACGATTGAAGACTCGCTCGTGCACCCGCCGTAAGCGCCAGGGTGAATGCTCGACGAACAGGTTGCGGAGATCGAGGTGGGGCATCCGCACAAACGACCGCCAGTAGTACCTGATCCGCCCCTCGGCGCGCGCCGCGACGAGCGCCGCGTTCCAGGCACCTGCCGAAACGCCGATCGTCAGCGCCGGTTTTACGCCGAGATCCGCGAGCGCTTCGATGACGCCGATCTGAAACGCACATCGCGCAGAGCCGCCCGAGAAAACGTAGCCAACACGTTTCGCATCGCGCAGCAGGGCGAGCTGATCCAAGAAGTTCAGTCTATCCTTTCGCTGTGAACACAAAACGATTCGTCCTCTTTCTCGCGTTGCTCCCCCTGGCCTGCGGCGGCGAAGCGGTCAAACCACGCGTCGCCAGAGAGCCGATCAGCGTCCGCGGCTGGATCACCGACGTCGATGGCGGCGAGAACGCGGCCGCCTTCCATACGATCGAGACCGAGTCGGCGCGGAAGGCAAACCTCTTCCACGAAACGAATGTCTGGGTGGAGAACGCACCGTACGTTTCCGGCGGCGTCGCCGAGACCGGCGCGTTTCTTCTTCTCGACGTGCCGCCCGGAAACGTGACGATCACCTTCACCGCCCCCAACGCTTCCGCCGCCCACCTCGTCCTCGGCGACGTCCCCGGCAACGCCGACATCTTCGTTCCGTCGATGCTGCTGAAGAAGGGCGCGGTCGTACTGCTCGACCCGAAGAGCGTGAAAGTGCGCATGGCAACCCAGATCGCCAAAGAAACACCCAGCGGAAAGTTCGTAACGATCGCCGGCCAGCGCTTCCCCGTGATGAACACGCCGATCGCGCAGATGTCCGACCGCCACGACTACCCGATGGCGCCGGCGACGTATCAGCCGCTGGCGAAGGTGAAGTAGGGCTTAGCAGTCGCATTCTCACTTGATTCACGAACCTCACGACGCGCCGGCTTGTTGTGTTGCCTGTGTGCTGTCATTCCGAACCGCCGGAGCGCAGCGGAGGACGGAGAGGAATCCCCCGCCGACGCAGCGTCACTCGTGGATCGGCAGGGGATTCCTCTCCGTGCTTCGCCGGTTCGGAATGACAAACGCCAGGCTTGCCGCTCACCGCCGCCGCAGATTCGTCCCGACGAAGAAGCCGTTCACGTTCAGCCCTGGGTTGCGTCCAGTCAGGCCGCCGTTTGAGATGTGGAAGAAACGGTAGCCAACGTACAGCGGCGTCCGCGCGTTCGGAAAAAGGACGACGCCGAGTCCGAGCTGGGAGTTGAAGTTGAGTTTCGACGTCGCTGCCGGGATGCGCCGGTTTGACCACATCGGTCCCGTGCCGATGTCCACGTATGGCCGGAGCGAATTCGACGATGTTCGCCAGTACTGCCGGGCGAAAAAGTGCGCCCACTCGGCGCGCACGGAGTCGTCGGGATCGCCGTAGGTGTAGCCGAACCAACTGCGCGGCTGACGCACGTCGGCGTAGTTAATGTCGACGCCGACGCGTGCGTTCGGGAGCCAGCGGTCAACGTAGCGCTTGAAGAAGTGCGGCTCCGTCAGCAACTCGAAACTGATCGTGCGGAAGCGGGATTGTCCGTGACGATTCGTTTCACTGCTGGCGGTGCCGAGGAAGAGGTTGAATTCGCGAGGTTTCGTGGCGGCGAGCGCGGAGAGCGAGCAGACAAGAATCGCAACGCATCGAAACAGGTGACGGACCATGGCGGCGCATTCTAAACGGCGCTGGCATCCGGCGTGAACAGGCCGTACCGTGAATCATGCCCGACCGGCGTAATCACGTTCACCGCAGCCCTCTTTCACGTTTCGCCACAGCGGCCACCACCTGGACCGGCTCGACGCCGGCGTTCGTCAGCGCCGCCGCGATCATCATCATCTGGATCGTCACCGGACCGCTCTTCCATTTCTCCGATACGTGGCAACTGGTCATCAACACCGGTACGACGATCGTCACGTTCCTGATGGTCTTCCTCATCCAGCGCTCCCAGAACCGCGACGCGCTGGCCGTGCAGCTCAAGCTCGACGAGATCGTGGCGGCGCTGGAGGGCGCGAGCAATCGCCTGATCTCGGTCGAAGATCTTTCAGAGGAAGAGCTGAAAGTGCTGCGCATCCACTACCAACGGCTCGCCGAGATGGCGAAACACGACGAGAAGATCACCGTGTCGCACTCCATCGAAGAGGCCGAGGTGCGGCACAACTTCAAGCGGGACCGGCGGAGGAAGAAAGCGCGGTAGCGGCTCGCGGTTGTGTGGTTCCGGAAGCACGACGCGCTGTCATTCTCGCTGTCATTCCGAGAGGGCGGGGTGGCGGGTGGGCGAGGAATCTCCCGCCTACGCAGCGATCCTCGGGCTTCGGCAGGGGATTTCTCATCGCGCTCCACCGCTCCACCCGCCCGTCCACCCCCGCGGTTCCGCCGATTCGAAATGACAGCCGGGTTGCCCGTTTTCGCGACCCCGCTACCGCGCGTCAATCAATTCCGCGAACTTCTTCAAATCGATATTCCCACCGGAGATCACAGCCACGATCGGCCCCTCCCCTGCTCGTCCGCTGAGCGCTGCTGCGACGGCGAGCGCGCCGGCTCCCTCGGCGATAACGCGAACCTTTTCGGCGACGAGGCGCATGGCGCGCTTCGTTTCGTCGAGCGTGACCACGATCGAGCCGTCGACGATTCCCTGCATCCGCTCCCACATCCGCGGGAACATGCTCTTGCCGCCGGCGCCATCGACGAACGACGGCTGCCACTCATCGAACTGTTGCGCGGATGCCTTCTCGAATGAACGTGCGCCGGGTGCGGCGGTCTCCGGCTCGGCACCGAGGATCCTGACCGTCGGCGCGAGTTGGCGGATGGCGCTGCCGATTCCGGAGACCAGCCCGCCGCCGCCGATCGCTGCAATCACCGTCCGCACTGAAGGAAGGTCTTCGAGGATCTCCAGCCCGAGGGACGCGTTCCCGGCGATGAAATTGTGATCGTCGAAGGGGTGAACAAACGAACCCTCCATCCCGTCGAACCGCCGTTCTTCCATCGCTTTCCAGCACGCGTCAAACGGCGCTTTGACGATGCGCGCGCCGAGGTTGCGCATCCGCTCGATTTTCGTGTCGGGAGCGGTTTCGATCGCCAGCACCGAACAAGGGATTCCGTACTCGCGCGCTGCGTACGCAACTCCCTGCCCTGCGTTCCCCGCGCTGATCGTCCACACCCCCTTCGCCCTCTCCTCGGGAGTCAGCATCGCCACCGCATTCGCCGCGCCGCGAATCTTGAAGGCGTTGATCGGCTGCAGATTGTCGAGCTTGAGCCAGACCTCCGGCGCCGCCGCATCGTGCCGCAATTTGATCAGCGGCGTCCGCGTGATGACGCCGCGGATGCGCTCGCGTGCTGCGTAAATCTCATCGAGCGTGACAGGGCGGACGGGCGGGGCGGCAGTCGGCATGCGTGAATTGTATGCGGCACGGCTCGTGCTCCACGACGCGCCATGGAAAACAGACGAACCACTTGCAACATGAGCGACCCCGAACGTTGGATTTCCGTCGCCGGTGGTGCGGCGATCACAGCGTTTGGTTTACGCAGGCGCTCCCTCGGCGGACTGGCCCTCTCCGCGCTCGGCGCAGCCATCGTCTGGCGCGGCGCGAGCGGGCACTGTCATGTGTACGAGGCGCTGGGAGTGTCGAGCGCGCCGGATGACGACGGGGGCCATGTCAGCGTGCGCTACGGAAGAGGCATCCGCGTCGAGCGCAGCATCACGATCGGACTGCCCGCGCCGGAGGTCTACAGCTTCTTCCGCAATCTGGAGAATCTCCCTCGATTCCTCTCGCATCTTCATTCGGTAACCGTCATCGACGCGAAGCGATCGCACTGGGTGACCAAAGGACCAGCGGGAAGCAAGGCCGCGTGGGACGCGGAGATCATCAACGAAGCAGCGAATGAGCTGATCGCCTGGCGATCCGTCGGAAACTCCCAGATCGACAACGCAGGTTCGATTCACTTCAAGGCCGCCGCCGGCAATCGCGGTACGGACGTTCGCGTCGTCCTCCGCTACGACCCTCCCGCGGGAAAGCTGGGAGCCGCAGTCACCATGCTCATGGGCGAAGACCCCGACCACCAGATCAGAGAAGACTTGCGCTCCCTGAAGATGCTGCTCGAGACCCGCGAGATCGCCACGACCGACGGCCAGTCCAGCGGCGCGCCCGCGCGAAGCCGTTTCCGGGAAGCGCTCAGTCATCTCGTCCGCTGATCAGCCCGATCGATCCAAGGAGACAAATTCATGAAAGCAGTCTGTTGGTTCGGCAAGACGGACGTTCGAGTCGAGACGGTTCCGGATCCGAAAATCCTCAATCCTCATGATGCAATCGTCCGCGTCACGCTGACGGCGATCTGTGGCTCCGACCTCCATCTGTACGACGGCTACATTCCCACCATGATGGCCGGCGACATCCTCGGGCACGAGTTCATGGGCGAGGTGGTCGAGCTGGGCTCTGAAGTGAAGAATCTGAAGGTTGGCGATCGCGTCATCGTTCCGTTCCCGATCTGCTGCGGCCGCTGCTGGTTCTGCACGAACGGTCTCTGGTCCGCCTGCGACAACACGAATCCAAACGCCTGGATGGTCGAGGAGATGAATGGATTCAGCGGTGCGGGACTCTACGGATACTCCCATCTCTACGGTGGATACGCCGGAGGCCAGGCCGAGCTCGTGCGCGTGCCGTTTGCCGACGTCAATCCGCTGAAGATTCCGGAGTCTCTGCCCGATGAGAAGGTGCTCTTTCTCACCGATATCTTTCCGACTGGCTGGTTCGCGGCCGACAACTGCGACATCAAGCCCGGCGACATCGTAGCGGTCTGGGGCTGCGGTCCGGTCGGCCTCTTTGCACAGAAGAGTGCCTGGATGATGGGTGCGTCGCGCGTGATCGGCATCGACCGCTTTCCGGAGCGCTTGAAACTGGCGCGCGACGCCTGCAAGTCCGAGACGATCAACTACGAACAGATTGAGGACGTGCACGATCTGCTCAAGACGATGACCGGCGGACGCGGTCCCGACGCATGCATCGACGCTGTCGGAATGGAAGCACACGGCCACGGCGCAGGCGCCATCTACGACCGCGTCAAGCAGGCGATGCGAATCGAGCTCGACCGCGCCACGGTCCTGCGTCAGGTCCTCTACTGTTGCCGCAAAGGAGGCACGGTCTCGATTCCCGGCGTCTACGGCGGATTGATCGACAAGATCCCCTTCGGCGCCGCCTTCGCCAAAGGCCTGACTCTGAAGATGGGACAGGCTCACGTTCAGCGCTACATCCGCGACCTGCTGGGAAGGATCGAGCGCGATGAGATCGATCCATCGTTCCTCATCACTCATCGCGTCAGACTCGACGACGCACCGGAGATGTACCGCACGTTCCGCGACAAGGAAGATGGGTGCATCAAGGTAGTGATGAAGCCGTGATTCGCGGCGGCGCGTCTCGCACGCGGACCTCTACCTGCGATCGTCTCTTCGCGCGGCCGCCAAGGAGTGCGTGCGTCTCGCGCGCGGGCAGTCGGGCGTCTCGCCCGAGTGCTTGTGTACCGTGAGGAAAGACCGTCGGCCACGCACCGTCAAACCAACCACCGGTCCGGGGGAGTGCGCGGTCGCACGGAGCTGCTGGATCGCGTGAAGCGAACGGTTGGCCACGCACCGTGAAACAGCACCGGGTCCGCCCCCCTGACTGCTGTGTCACGTGAAGCGATCGGACGTTACGGGACAGCATCGCGAAACCAAACCATCGGGGCGGGGACGCCCCGCTGGCCGCGTGCGAAACGCACGCACTCCTCATCTCTTCGCGCGGCTGCTTCGTACTTCAGGAAGTGCGATACTCACCAGCATGAGCTCGATCAAAATCATCGTCGAGAAACATGAGGACGGCTACGTCGCCTATCCCGTCGGCATGCGCGGAGTCGTCGTAGGCGAAGGCGACACCTACGACGGTGCTCTCGCCGACGTTCGCTCAGCGATCCAGTTTCACATCGAGACGTTCGGCGCGAGCGCACTCGCAAATGACTCGCCGGTTCTCGAAGCGTTCGTCGCGGAAACTGAAGTCACGGTGTAATGCCCAAGTTTCCAGTCGATGCGCCGAAAGCCCGCATTCTTGCAACGCTCGCGCGGCTCGGCTTTCGCGTCGTCCGCGAGCGCGAGCACATTGCGCTCACTCGCGCGAACGACGACGGCACACACACGCCGATGACGATTCCGAATCATCGCGTGCTGAAGGGATCGACGCTCCGGTCAATTTGCACGCAGGCCGGCATCTCGCGGACGACTTCCTCAGCGCCTATGACGAGTCGTAGCCCCTACCTCACGATCGTCTCTTCGCGCCTTGGTCCCGTCGAGATGATCGTGGCCGGGCACTCCACCTCATCCTCGATGAAGCGGACGTAGTCCTTCGCTGCCTGCGGCAGCTCGTCGTATGACGTCATCCCGACAGTGGGCGTCTTCCAGCCTTTGAATGTTCGGTAAACGGGTTTGTAGTCGTTGTGCGCGACCGCAAATGCCGGATACGTTTTCCACTTCTCCCCTCGGACTTCGTAGCCGGTGCAGACGGGGATTTCGTCGAACTCGTCGAGCACGTCGAGTTTGGTCAGGGCGATGGCGTCGAGGCCGTTGAGCATGGCCGATGTACGGAGGATGGAGAGGTCCAGCCAGCCCGTACGCCGAGGGCGGCCGGTGACGGTCCCGAATTCGTTGCCGCGCGCGCGGAGGTGCTCGCCCGAGGCATCGTTGAGCTCCGTCGGGAAGGGTCCGTCGCCGACGCGCGTCGTGTACGCCTTCCCCACGCCGATTACGCGATGAATGTGCTTTGGCGCAACGCCGAGGCCGGTGCAGACGCCGCCGATGAGCGTGCTCGAGGAGGTGACATACGGATACGTGCCGTGATCGACGTCGAGCATCGCTCCCTGCGCGCCTTCGAACATCACTTTCTTTCCCGCCCGGATCTGCTCGTTGATCAGCAGCGTTCCGTTGGTGATGCGGTCGGCCAGCACCTCGCCGTAGCGCGTGTAGTCGTCGTACAACTTCTGCGGATCGAAGGGATCCTTCCCATAGACCTTGAGAACCGGGTTTCTCTCGGCGCAGGCGATGGCGATGCGGTCGCGAAGAGCGTACGGATCGAGAAGGTCGGCAATGCGGATTCCGTAGCGGCTGACCTTAGTCTCGTACGCCGGCCCGATCCCACGGCCGGTGGTGCCGATCTTCGCCACGCCGGCCGCTTCCTCGCGAGCCAGGTCGAGAACCTTGTGATACGGCAGGATGACGTGCGCGGCATCGCTGATCTTGAGGTTGGACTCGATCTCGATCCCCAGCGCCCGCAGCTTCTCGATCTCCTCCAGCAGCGCCTCGGGATCGATGACCATGCCGTTGCCGAGAATGCAGAGTTTGCCGGGATGGAGAATGCCGGAAGGGATGAGCCGCAGCGCGAAATGCTTGTCGCCGAACTTCACCGTGTGCCCGGCGTTGTGCCCGCCCTGATAGCGCGCCACGACGTCGAAGGATTCGCAGAGAAGATCGACGATCTTTCCCTTCCCTTCGTCGCCCCACTGAGCGCCAATGACTGCAAGGTTTTTCATGCGGCGGGGAGCCTAGCACGTCTCGCCGCGGCGGTCTGATCTCGCCGGTTCGACGAGCCGGGTTGTGTCCGGCGCGCTCGGCTCTGGCATCGCGGTCGCAGCGCTCGGGCGGGACGCCCGTGCGCCCGCAGGCGAGACGCCTGCACTCCCTATATAGTTACTGGCGAGGAACCTCTACATGGACCTGCACAACACAGCCGTCACGCCTGCGCAGCCGGTCTACTCGCCGGCGCCGGTTCCGGTCGAACAGTTCGTCGACAGCATTCGCGAGCTGTCGATGGGCGTCATCACCAAGCAGAAGATCTACGACTTTCTGGCGACCTACCAGATCCGCGACGAGGATCTGGAGCGCTACAAGATGTGGCTTCCCGACCGCCACACGCGGAACAAAGTCTTCCGCAACGACATGATCGAGGCGATGGTGATCTGCTGGCCGATCGGTGCGATCACACCGCTGCACACGCACAACGGACAGCTCGGCTGGATGACGATGATCGAGGGAAAACTGATCGTCGAGAACTACAAGAAGATCGACTGCAACCGCCCCGAGAATCAGCAGGTGGTCGGCATGGATTGTCTTGCCGGAGCCACGCGCATCGAGATGCAGAACCTCGGCACGGAGCTTTGCGTCCCCGGCGGTCCGCTGAACACGGTCGATAAAACTCAGACCATCCACCGGATCAAGAACCTCTCCGAATGGAACGAGCGCGCCGTCAGTGTTCACGTCTACTCGCGCCCGATCGATTCCTGCGTCGTCTTCGACATCGAAGGCGGAACGTGTTTTCGCCGCGACCTGAAGTACGACAACGAGTAATCCGCGTGCCCGCAATCGCCATTCACCACGTCCAGCTCGCGATGCCCCGAGGGGAGGAAGAACGCGCCAGGAAGTTCTACGGCGACGTTCTCGGACTCACCGAGATCCCCAAAGCAGCCAGCCTGCGCGAGCGCGGCGGGCTCTGGTATCAGATCGGCCCACTGGAGCTTCACCTCGGCGTCGAAGACGAATTCCGTCCAGCGAAGAAAGCGCATCCGGGACTACTCGTCGACGATCTCGCCGAAGTCGTCGCCCGCGCGGAAGCCGCCGGACACGCAGCGCGGCCGGATCACCTGCTCGAAGGCTACGACCGCGCGTACGTCGACGATCCGTTCGGCAATCGGATCGAGCTGCTGCAACCCCGCTGATACAATTCGCCGCCGCAATTTCAACCCGCCGAGGTGACGCAATGTCGCTGATGTCCACGCTGCAAACCGAGCTCGATCAGATGGCTGCCGCTGGCACGCTCAAACGCGAGCTGCTGATGAAATCGCCGCAGGGCCCGATCGTCGACGTCGAAGGATTCGGCGAAGTCATCATGCTCACCTCCAACAACTACCTCGGCCTTGCCGACCACCCGGCCATCGGCGAGGCGGCGGCGAAAGCGGAGCACGATTACGGCTACGGCCTGGCCTCGGTGCGCTTCATCTGCGGCACGCAGACGATTCACCGCCAGCTCGAAGAGCGCATCGCAGCGTTCTTTGGCACCGAGGACACGATTCTGTACGGATCGTGCTGGAACGCGAATGAAGGGCTGTTTCAGACCGTCGCGCTGGAGCAGGACGCGATCATCTCCGACGAGCTCAATCACGCCTCGATCATCGACGGCGTCCGCCTGGCGAAGGCGAAGAAGGAGCGCTACAAGAACCGCGACATGGCCGACCTGCGCCGCGCGCTGGAAGCGACACGCGAGACGCGCAACAAACTGATCATGACCGACGGCG
This sequence comes from Thermoanaerobaculia bacterium, assembly GCA_034664845.1. Lineage (GTDB taxonomy): Bacteria > Acidobacteriota > Thermoanaerobaculia > Gp7-AA8 > Gp7-AA8 > JADGNZ01. Next base: position 12,497 of record JAXDGW010000070.1, read on the forward strand.
TCTTCTCGATGGAAGGCTCACTCGCGCCGCTTCCGGAGATGGTCGCGCTGGCCGCCGAGTACGAAGCCTTCCTCGTCGTCGATGACTCGCACGGCACCGGCGTCCTCGGCAAGACGGGACGCGGAACCGCCGAGGAGTTGGGAGTCTTGAGCAAGATCGCCGCGCATACGTCAACACTCGGCAAAGCCCTCGGCGGATCGCACGGCGGATTCACCACAGGGCCGAAAACGCTGGTCGACTACCTCCGCCAGAAATCGCGGCCCTATCTCTTTTCCAACACGCTGCCGCCGGCGGTGGTCATGGGATCGCTGAAGGCAATCGAGTTACTCGAAAACGATCCGAGCTTCGTCACGCGGTTGCGCGAGAACACCACGTACTTTCGCCAGCAACTGACGGCCAAAGGCGTGGCCGTACGCGAAGGCATTCATCCCATCGTCCCGATCATCATCGGCGACACCGCCAAGGCGATCGCCATTTCCGCGGAGCTGCTGAAGCGTGGCGTGTATGTGTCGGGCTTCGGATTCCCGGTCGTGCCTCAAGGCGCGGCAAGGCTGCGTTGCCAGATCAGCGCCGCGCACACGCGCGAGCACCTCGATCGCGCCATCGAAGCGATTGTCGAAGTGGGGCGGAAATTCGAGGTCGTGCCGTGATGGCCGCGTCAGCGGCATGAGACGAGTTGACATCATGGGCCGCGTCAGCGGCATGAGAGCCGGTTGACATCATGGGCCGCGTCAGCGGCATGAGAGCGGGTTGAAATCATGGGCCGCGTCAGCGCCATGTGATGGGTCGAAATCCTGGGCCGCGTCAGCGGCATGAGAAGGTAGCCAGAGGTTGCGAGCGCTTTTTGCGAGCAACCTCTGGACTCGATGTCGGTTGGCATCGTGTCGCGTCAGCGGCACTGGAACGGGCGCCCCTCCAGAGCCGCTGACGCGGCACAAACAACGTATGGCATCACTTCCAGGCGTGCTCGCAAAAATCGCTCGCACGCCGGGCTACCCACTCGTT
>JAXDGW010000071.1:0-4976 GCA_034664845.1 Thermoanaerobaculia bacterium
GTTGTCGGTTGTCGGTTGGTTGCGCTTCGCGCGTTGTAGGTTTTGAGTTGGTACGCATCTGGACCAGGCGCAAAACACGAGGTTAGTTCTTACCAACGCGCGAAGCGCAACCGACAACCGACAACGCGCGCAGCGCAGTTAACCGACAACCGACAACGCGCGAAGCGCAATAACCGTCTCTTGAATCGCCCGTCGAACCGCTTCGTTGCTTCCCAACTTCGGGGTCCATCCCAACGCGGTCATGCGAGCGGTGTCGAGACGGACCTTCGGAACATCTCCCGGCCAGCCGCGCGAGCCACCGGTGCGGGTGATGGCTACGCTGTTCGGATCGATTCCCATCGCCTCGATCGTCCACTCGGCGATCTGATTCACCGAGGTCCAGTCGGAGACGGCGAGGTTGTAGCAGTTGACCAGCTCGGATGCCGTGGCGTGACCGAACATCATGCCGTCGAGACAGTCCTCGACGTGCACGTACGGCTTCGATTGTGTTCCGTCGCCGAGGATCTCGAGACGGGAGGGATCGCGCTGAAGCTTCAACACGAAATCGTGAATCACGCCGTGCGTCGGATAGCCGCCGACGATGTTGCCGAATCGAAAGATCCAGCAGCGCATCTGGTAGCTGGCGGCGAAGGCGGTGATCAGCGTCTCGCAGGCGATCTTGCTCGCGGCGTAGAACGAGATGGGGAAGAGCGGGCCGTAGTTCTCCGGCGTCGGCAGCACGGTCGGCTCGCCGTAAATCGCGCCGCTGCTGGAGAAGATGAGCTGCTTGCACTCCGCGACGCGCATCGCCTCGAGCAGGTTGTAGGTCACGAGCGTGCCGCCCTTGAGGTCGAAGTCGGTGTAACTCGTGCCGTAGCTGATGTCGCTGTTGGCGGCGAGATGCCAGACCAACTCCGGCCGCAGCCGCTGGAAAAGCGCAACGACGCGGTCGCGGTCGAGGAGGTCGAATTCGTGGAAGGTGAAGCCCGGCTTTTCGAGCGACCGCGCGAGGTACTCACGCTTGCCGAGAAAGAAGTTGTCGATGCCGTGGACTTCGTGGCCATCGGCCAGAAGTCGTTCGAGAAGGTTCGTGGCGATGAAGCCGGCGGCGCCGGTGACGACGATTCGCATGGGTTTCGTAGATTAGCCTTTTTTCGGGAGACGGGTTTCACGCGGAGACGCGGAGGCGCTGAGTGTTTCTTTCTCCGCATCTCCGCGCCTCCGCGTGAAACGGTTTCACTCCGCCTCCAGTGCGGCTCGCGTCCGCGCCAGCTCCTCCGGCGTACCGATGTCGTAGAAATCCAGATCGACGATTTCCGCGGCCAGCCGGCCTTCGCGGGCCAGTGTTGGGAAGATCGTTTCCTCGAACGAGCAGGCGCCGCTTCGCGGAAGCAGATCGATCACGCTCGCATGCATGAGCGAAAACCCTGCATCGATGTACGGCAGCTCCGGCGCATGCTTGTCGAAGCGAACGATGCGGTCGGCATCCACGTCGGCGTTGCCCACGCTTTGACGCGGATAGACGGCGAGGCAGGGTTCGCCCTGCGCGTTCACGAATCGGTCGTAGTCAAAGTAGCGAAGGACGTCGCCGTAGGTCATCAGGAAGCGATCGCCGAGGAGGGCGCGGGCATCGCGGATGGCGCCGCCGGTGCCGAGGGGCTCGGTCTCGCGGCTGTAGGCGATGCGGACTCCGAACCTCGCGCCGTCGCCAAAATGCGCTTCGATGACCTCCGAGCGATAGCCGGTGAGGAGGACGATGTCTCTTAGCCCACGTTGTGCGAACGACTCGATGACGCGTTCGAGATAGGGACGGCCTGCGATCTCGATCATCGGCTTGGGGATATCGCGGGTCAGCGCGCCGAGGCGGGTGCCGAAGCCGCCGGCGAGGATGGCCACTGTGATTTGTTGAGTGCTCAAGGTTGCCCATTCAAAAATCACCACAGAGACGCAGAGAGCACAGAGGGTTTCTCTGTGTCCTCTGTGCCTCTGTGGTCGAAGAATTCATTTGCGAACCCGCCGCGCACGCCACAATCGCTTGAACGTCCAGACGGTCGAGTTCCATCGCTGCAGTGTGGATGCTCCAATCCGGTCACGGTATTCGATTGGGATCTCCTTTACGCGGAAGCCCATGCGATACGGAATCACGAGCATGTCCACAGGGAGCGCCGGGCCGTTCGGGTCCCACTGCACTTTCTCGATCATCGATTTGCGGTAAGCGCGCATGCCGCTGTGGACATCCGTCGTGCGGATGCCGTGCAGCAGGCGCGCGGTCCAGGCGAATACGCGGTTGGCGAGATAGTTCGCAAACGGCATCGCCCTGGGACGCGTGGCCAGCCGCGTGGCGTTGACGAGGTCGTAGCCTTCATCGATGAGCGCCACGAGTGTAGGGATGGTTTCGACCGGATAGGTGTCGTCGCAATCGAGAGTGATGACGATGTCGCCGGCGGCATCGCGAACGGCGCGGTCCATCGCGGGGCCGTACCCTTTGGGCGGGAATTGTTTGAAGACGCGGCAGCCCATTTCGGTGGCAATTTCGGCGGTGCGGTCGCGGCTGGAGTCGACAAGAAAGATCTCCGCATCGGGAGCGACGCGGCGAATGTCGTTGACGACTTTCGCGACGGCGCGCTCTTCGTTGAGCGTGATCATGGAGATGGTGAGTTTCATGGTGATTCAGAGATCAGGGACTAGAGATCAGAGATCAGGAAATCAGCTTCCTGATCTCTGATCTCTTATCGCTGATCTCTCCGTTTCCCCTCGAAGATCATTTGAAATGCCAGCGCGCCGGGCCAGATCCTGGCGACCGCGCGTTCCATCGGATAGATCGATTTGAGGTACAGCTTGTATGGCTTCGATTCGAGAAGTGACGACGGATCGTGTGATTGTGCTCCGCCGCCCAGCATCTTCTTGGCAAGTGGGACGAATGGCCGCACCAGGCCGGGATTGTATGTGCGATTGATGACTGTCAGTCCGGCTTGCTCGATCATTTCGCGGGCCGTGCGCCGCGTGAAGAAGCGGAGATGCGTGTGATCGAGCACGCCAGTCTCTTCGTATCGAAAACGGCCGGCGAGCAGGCTAAGCCGCACGGACCACAGCCCAACATTCGGCAGCGAGACGATGACGCTGCCGCCTTCTTTGAGCAGATCGAGGTAGCCGCGCAGAATGCCGATGGGCCAGGCGAGATGTTCCAGGACGTCGGCAAAGATGATGACGTCGAAACGACGACCGTCCAGCGCGCGCTTCACGTCATCGAGTTGCTGCAAATCAGCATGCACGACCTCGCTCACGCGCGTGCGTGCGACCGCGACCGCCTCCGCGCTCGACTCGATCCCAACGACGCCATTGCCGCGCTTTGCAATGTGCTGCGAGGTCGTGGCAAAACCGCAGCCGACGTCGAGTACGTCGAGGTTCTTGCGGGCGCCCCAGAGGCGTAATAGGCCCCAGTTGACGTCTTCGAAGTACTGGTAGGTTTCGGTTTCGTACATTAGCTCTTAGCTCTGAGCTGTTAGCTCTTAGGATGCGCGGCGTGTGGTTCTCCCCTAACAGCTAAGAGCTAACAGCTAAGAGCTTCGACAGTCCAATCGCCCTCTCAATGCACACATCGCTATTGATGTAATCGAATTGCGCAAACCGCCCGAGGAGGTGAAGGCCGGTAGCGGCGACGGCGTTGCGCATGGCGGTGACGTTGGCGCGGTATTCGAGGTCGTAAACAGGGTAGCCATAGAGAAAACGGACGGCTTTGCGATAGACGATCGTTGACGGATCGACGAGGCCTGTGCCTTCCAGTTCATTGATTGTTCGTTCGATGATCTGTTCGTCGGACATTTCCCAAACGCCGTCGCCTCCTTCGTTCGTGGTGATCTCCGCCATTACGGACGACGAGCCATCGGGGACGCAATGCTCGCTGAATGCTTTTGGGAACGAGAGCCGGTGAAAGAGAAGGTCGGGATCGGGGACGTAGAGCGCCGTGTAGGGATAGCCGCGATCTTCATTGCAGCCAATGAGGACATTGATCAGTGAGTTGTAGCGGAGCGTGGCGACGAGTTTGTGGACCTCGTCCGGCGCATCGCTCCACACTTTTAACAATTCGTGAATCGGCAGCGTGGAGACGAGCGTGTCGTATGTGCGCTCGTTGCCGTCCGCCGAGGTGACGCGCCAGCGTTTGCCGTCGCGCGCGACCGCGGCCACGCGCCAGTTCGTGCGGATCTCCCCGCGCACCTTCGCTGCGAAAGCGTGTACGAGCGACTCGTATCCACCTTCCACCGGATAGAAGAAATGCAGCTGGTGCAGATAGCCTTCGGTGGCGATCCCAATCGATGACTTGAGCACATCCTCCATCGGCGGTTTCGGAATCCGCTCGACGAACTCGAGGCCGAGCTTCGTGGCGGGATAGTTCCAGATCTTCTCGTTGTACGGGATGAAGTACTTCTCCGAGATGCCGGCGCCGAACGTTTTGTACGACCAATCGGAGAGATTCTCCGGCACGTCATCGGCGCGCGGATTGACGATGTAGCCGTAAATGCATTCGAAGTTGTCCTGTGGCGGCAGCGCGGCCAGATCGTTCTCGAACGGATACTTCACCAGCCGCCCTTTGAACCAGATCTTGTTCTCGCGGCGGCGCTGATGAACGTTGTCGCCGAGGGCCGCGACCATGAGGTTCAGGACCTCTTTGTTCTTGCTGAACATGATGTGCGGACCGGCAGCGTCGAAGGTGAAGCCGTCCTCGACGATCGTTCCACACAGGCCGCCGATGCGCGCGCGGCTCTCGACGACTTCGACGTCATCGCCGAGCTGCGCCGCGAGCGCGACGCCGGAAATGCCGCCGCCGAGGATGCCGATGGAGTGATGGGTCATGAGGTGCCGGATCGCGGGGCGCATTGTAGCTTGCGGTCGCGCAGTATCCGGGCGCACAAAAAATGCTGTCATCCTGAGGCCGCCGCAGGACACGAAGTGCCGGAGGACGCCGAAGGACCCCCTGATCTTGGGCGATGGTTTTTCTA
>JAXDGW010000072.1:0-9651 GCA_034664845.1 Thermoanaerobaculia bacterium
AAGTGCCGGAGGACGTCGAAGGACCCCCCGCGGTTGTGCACGGTGTCTTACGCCGCCGCCCGACCCTGCACTTGCGCGGGGGGTCCTTCGACCGTCCTCCGGCACTTCGTGTCCTGCGGCGGCTCAGGATGACAGGCTTGAGAATCTTCGCGCCACGCGACGTCTTTGGGATTTAGTAGTACAGAGTTACGCCATACCTCTGTGCACTCTGTGTCACTGTGGTGGAGGCCTTTCAACACGAAGACACAAACCCCTACTTCGTCGCGTGCTTCCGAGAAACGTCGTTCACCTGTATCGTGACGACTTGCGAGGACGTGAGCGCACCGCTTGTCAGTGTTACCTGGAACTGATACGTGCCCGGCAACGTGCGCGAGGTCGTATTCGCGGTCACCCGAACGGAGCCACCGGCGCCCACTGACGTCGCGTCAGCGGTCAGCGATCCATTGAAGCCGCCCGGCTGCTGAACGGTCACGGCGGCGGTTCCTGCGAATCCATTGATGGCCACCAACCGATAATCAGCAGTCACCGAAGATCCGCGGTTCACTGTGAGCGAGCCAGGTCCCGCGATTGAAATCGCAGCGGGCGGCGTTGGCAGGGGCGTGGCACCCGACTTCCCTGATCCGCGCATGACATCCCAGATTGCGGGATCTTCGACGCCAACGCTCCAGGCAGCGAAACCGGCGACGGCAGTGTGCCGGTCCTTAAGCAGTTGCACCTTTTTCGCGTAGCTCGCCGCATCCTGGAAATAGACAGTGTGGCCGCTGTACGTAAATGTTGCCTCCCCATTGACGTCATGCGAGATGGTTGCTCCGCTGCTCAGCGCCAGTTGTGTGGCCGAGGCGTACGTCAGTGATTGTGTGGAACCGGTGCTCCAGTCGTATCCGTACCACGGGAGCGCGACCATGATCTTGGTGCTGGGAATCACGCTCTGCGCGTAGGTCGCCACGCGGTCGATCCAGTCTAGTGGCGCGATCGGACCCGGCGCGCTGCCCGCATAGCTGTAGTCATAGGCCATGATCTTTACGGAGTCGGCGATCCCGCCGATTGCCGGCCAGTCTTCGCCTCCCGGACCGTTCCAGTTATCGCTGGCGCTCGTCTTTGCATAGACGGTGACGGAGAGCTTCTTATTCGAAGCGCGGAGCTTCTGACCGAGTGTCGTCAGAAAGGCCGTGAAATTGTCGCGGGACGCCGTTGGGATGCGCTCGTAGTCGATGTCGATTCCGTCGAATGCCTGGCTGACGACGAGTTGAGCAATTGCCGCGGCCGATACTTCCCGCGCGGCAGGCGTGGCAAAGACTGCGGCCGCTGCATTGCCGTCGAATTTGCCATTGACCAGGTTCTGAATCGTCGGAACGAAAAGAGTGCCGGTCATCGAGGAGCGCCACGTCGCATTTTCGGCGTTCCAGTTCTTGAGCGGCGTACCGTCGGTGTTCCAGCTGTACCAGACCGGGTTCGACTCGCTCAGCGCGCCGAGGTTCGATTGGATCGATTTGAGGGCGGCAGCGTCCCAGGGGGGAATCCAGGCGGATTCCTGGTAGGCGAAGGTTGAAGCGGCAAATGAAAACAACAGCGCAGCGATCGCGGCAATACGCATCAAGGCATCCTTCGCCTTACGATCCGCTTTGCCGTCTCCGTGAAGAGAGTGAAAGTTGTATCACGTTCGGCAGTCCAGCCGTCTGACGAATCAGACCTGAGACTTTGCGTCCTCCCGTCGCCGGGAGTTTGCCTTTGTCGCGCGATCGCGGCTTTACAAGATACTCATAATAACCTCAAACCGCGAACCATTCCCAAAAAAAAAGGGAGCGGCCGGAGCCGCTCCCTTCTATTGGATGAGCCCGCTATCGATAGCGAGCCTGGATTTGGTTTAGCTATCAAGTATTGTGCAATTGAAATCCCCGCTCCGTGTCGCGGAGCCTCGTTCCGAGTTTCTCGTTGAGCCTGTTTTCGAAGCCTTTTACGCCGTTCTGATCCGTACCGGTCAGGATAGCCACAAACTCGCCATCGCGATTGTGGCAAACGATGTCTTCCTGGCGGCAGAGTTTGGCTAAGTCGCGGTTGATCTCGGCATCTTTTTCATTCGCCTTGATCCAATAGAGCGCGAACGGCTGGTCGAGCTTGGTGACCGTGTCGACATTGCGCTGCAGGCGTTCGTTGAACTCCGGATCGAAATCAACCTTGCCGCCTTTCGCCTTCAGCATCGGCCCGCGCTTCGGATCGGTCTGGTTGTCGGCGGCATTCATCAGCGAGGACATCTCGTCGGGTGTAATGGAGTGCAGCTTCGATCCGCGCAGATTGAGGCGGCGTCCGCTGCGGCGAATGAGTGCATCGACGCGGGCGCGGAGCTCGTTTGCGGAGAATGGCTCGGTGATGAAATCGTCGGCACCGGCGCGGAGGTACAGGACGCGCTCGGACTGGCGGTGTGCATTCGGAGAGAGGAATGCGATCGATGAGGCCGACCCGTGAGCCAGCTCGAGGATTGCGGCGATGGCGGTCACAGAGCGGGACGGCGTCACGAGCACGAGTCCGGGCTTCTCGCGCTTCACGCGCTGGACGCCGGCGTTCAGGTCCGGCTCCGCCTGAACCTCGTAGTCGCTGCCAAGCGCTTCCTGAACGCGCTTTACCGTGTCCTGACTCGCGCCAAGAACGAGGATCTTGCGCGATGTCTCGCGAGAGTTCTCCCACGGCTTCGTCACGTCGACGGTTCGCTCGTCTTCGCCTCGATAATTGATCAAGCCGCGGCCATTGAGGATGCGGTAGTGCGACGTCAGATCCTCGCTACTGGCGTAACGAAGATTGGCCGCGCGCATCAGGCGTCCGCCAGTGGCAGCGTCGTGCGATAGCGAAACGACGCCAAAGACATTGTGCTCCAGCTGGCGCGTGATCGCATTGAGCTCCGGATCGTCCTCCTCGCCGACGAGCACAGTCGTCACGGGCAGATCTTCCAGCGCGTTGATGAGCGACTGCGTAATCGACGTCGCAAAGTGGCTGGAGAACGACGTGTTGATCAATGTGTAAACCGGGTCGATGACCAGCCGCCGGGCGCCGATCTTATTGATCAGATCGCCCAGCTCGCTGACAATGGCCATGACGTCGGCGGGGCTCTCCACCAGCTCGAAATAGCGGTTACTGGGATTGAGAATGGCAAGCTGGCCGCGCGTTACCGCTTCATCGACCGCGAATCCGATTCCACGGGCTTGCGCCAGCACGTTCTCCGGCTTTTGATCGGTGATCAGGATACCCGGCTCCTGGTGCTCGAGGCCGCGTGTCAGGAACTGCAAGCCAAACAGCGACTTGCCAACGCCGCCGGCGCCTTTTACGAGATAGACCTTGTTGGGCATGAGGCCGCCCGCGCCGTAATCGAGGAGGTCGATGCCGCTGATGCACCGCTCACTGTCGGACGCCTTCGTTTGTGCGGCAGCAGGATTGGGAGTTGGTTCGACGATGGGATCGCCGAGGGGAAGTTGGGTGTCCGTCTTCAGGATGGGGGGGATTCCGGGGTCGTGACTTGCGGATGCACTGCTTGATCGCACGTCCAGGGAGCCGTTCATAAGAGCCTCTTCTCTCAAGTGGTTGGTTGATGTTTCTTATGACTCTAACGCCGGGCACGGCTGTAGCAATGACCGGGCCATCGTCAGTCTGTTGCCTGTTGTCCTTGTCGTTTGTTCTGTTGCGGCGGCGGGGGCGTCGCCGCAAACTGAATCTGATCGTCGGTCGATATTTGGCGTTCGCTGGAGAAAATGGAGGATTCGAGGCGCTGCAGCTGGGCGAAGTTGCCGACGCGCGCTCGCACAGCCTCGCCAGGCTCGGTCAGGCCTGTCACGTCAAAAGGCTCCGTCAATGGCTTGAGCGAGATATGCCGGATCTCGTCCGGCTTGATGTCGTGAAACGTCCGGTACAGCGAGAGCAGCTGCGGAGGGGTGAGGTTAGTCTTCGTTGCGCTCGACAGCGTGGTGGCGGCCTGGAGAAGACTCAGCGCCTGCTGCGGCCCCAGGCGCTGCACTTTGTCCCGCAGCGCGTTGATCACTTGTTGCTGACGCAGCTCGCGGGCGTAATTGTCACCCTCGAACCCGATCACGTAGCGATAGCGGGAGTAGGCCAGCGCACGCTTACCGTCGAGATGGTGCCATCCGGAAACGAAGCCGTCGCGGAAAAGGTAGTCGTAGAAGCCATGCTGACAGTAGACATCGACTCCGCCCACGTTATTGATGAGCTTCTCAAATGCCGCGAAGTCGACACGTACAAAGGCGTGAATCGGTTGTTGAAATACGCCCGACAAGGTATCGCACAGGAGTCCGGGGCCGGCGCCGGGATACCCGCTTTGTTCTCCTAATGCGTGGGCGTAATTGAGGCGGTGCGTGCCATGTCCGTTCATGTGCACCCACAAATCGCGAGGAACTGAAACGAGCGCCGCCTGCTTGGTGGAGGGCTTGAGGCTGACCAGCATGATGGAGTCGGCAAGATTGTCGTGGCTCGGATGGTTGTCTCCCCCAACGCCGAACAGCACGATGTTCACCCGATCGTCCTTCAACCCCTCGGCCACCCGATTCGGCACGACCTTGTGCGATGGCGAAAAACTCGTATAGAGAGCGACGAGAGCGAGAGAGATGAGCACCCCCGCCACGACGAACATCGTCAACTCGACCGCGGACTGGGAGCGGGTAGGCTTGGCGTTCGGTGCGGCGGGACGAACAAAGCGGCCGCTACCGTCAGGGTTGCGCCAACGCGTGTGTCGCGAGTGGGAGGAATCGAAGTCGTCGTCGGATGCCATAGCTGAAGTGTGGCGACGGTCGAATGTGCATTCCGGGTGCCACAGCTGTTGGCAGACGAATTGAACCTGCGCGGCGCATGAGATCCAAAGTCCTCCTCTTGATCCTTTTGCTCTGTTCATCCGCGGCATTCGCCGGCGACTGGACGGCGATCGTTCCCGGCCTCGACTACCAGGAGTTCCTCGAAGGCAATACCGACATCCACGTTGCGCGTGTCGACCTCAGCAATGACGACCTCATGGTCATCTCGACGCGACCATCGGACAAAGGAACGAAAGTCAGCGACTACGCAAAGAGAAACAATGCCCTGGTCGCAATCAATGGCGACTACTTTGACGACAAATTCAATCCCGTCGGCCTCACCATCGGACCGTGTGGGCAGTGGCCCCATACAAAAGACACCAGCCGCGAAGGTGTACTGGCCATTGGAGCGCACCGCGCGAATGTCAGAACGCAATCCGAAGTGATGGACCCCCCCGAGGATTGGATCGAGACGGCACTCTCCGGCTGGCCGCTCCTCGTCCGCAAATGCACGCCGCTCGGCGCCAGCCTCCCTGGAAGCGCCGGCTTCACGCGCTCGCCGCATCCCCGCACAGCGGTCGGCGTATCGAAAGATGGCAAAACCCTCTATCTCCTCGTCGCCGACGGGCGGCGCGCCAATGTCCCCGGAATGACGCTCGCGGAGCTGGCTACATTCATGAGCGATCGGCTCGACGCCTGCTGGGCCATGAATCTCGACGGCGGCGGATCGAGTGCCATGTGGGTCGGCGATCACATCGTCAACCGCCCGAGCGACGGCGTGGAGCGGAGAGTGGCCGATCATCTCGCCGTCGTGCTCAAGAGCGACTATGTGGGATGCGACGCCGCATCGCCAATGATCTCAACGTCTACGTCACAACGCTGACGTCACAACGCTGAGCTCACAACGCTGACCTCCCAACGCTGAGCTGGAATACCAGTTGCAGTACGGCGCACCCGAGAGGCACCAGACACAACTACCGCAGCTGACTACCGCAACAGCTCCATTGACAACTGATCGCTCTAGGAAGGACGCCCAATGAGGCTCGCAAGAAGCTTCTTCGCCGCCGCGCTCACAATCGCCGCCGCAGCCACCATCCACGCCCAGCAGCAGGATCCCTACGCCAGAATTACTCCGTTGGAAGCCTCCGTCGGCCAAGGCGAAGCCACGCGTGCGCAACGCCTCGAGCTTGCCGGGCTCTACAATGAGACCGGTCGCTATTACGAGGCATCGAAGATCACGGACTCACTGCTCGCCTCCGATCCCAACGATGCCGAGGCTAAAGCAGTCAGCGACGCGGCATCGAAGGGCAAACACGACATCGCCGTCCGCAACGTTGCAGCCGCCGAAGCGAGGGCGCAGGCAAACGGCGCGACCGATCAGGACCGGCTGGCGCTCGCAGACGCCTACTTCGACGCCGGAAGCTATGGCGCGGCGGCCGACATCTACAAAGGTTTGCCGCAGCCGTTGCGCACGCGCGACACGCGCTTGCGCGAGGCGCGCGCGCTGGCGTGGTCGAGCCAGAGCGACCGCGCGGAGCGCGCATACGCCGCGCTCCTGAGCGAACAGTCCACGCCCGACCTGCGCCTCGAATATGGGCGCGTGCTTACGTGGATGGGAAGCTCGCACGCTGCCATCGCCGCCCTCAACGACGTTTACACCGCGTCGCCGAGTCAGGACGCGGTGATCGCACTCGCCAATGCACGCGCCTGGAACGGCGACCGCGAAGGAGCGATCGTACTTCTCAATGACTACTATGCGTCGCATCCCGACGCGCTGGAAGCACGGAATCTCTCCGCGCAGCTCTCGTCGTCCCCCGAGCTGCGTCTGGAAAAAATCTCGAAACTGATCACCGCGCAGCCGTACAACCTGGCGTTGCATGTCTCGCGAGCGCGGATGCTGTATGAGGCAGGACGGTACGCCGAGGCGCATAACGAGGTGACGTTCGTACGCGACCACTCCCCTTCGAAGATTGCGGACCTCGACGCACTCGACACGCAGATCCAGCAGCGGCGCAGCGAAGAACTGGCCAAGCTCGACCAGCGGCGCGCAGCACTCGACTCGCAGGCGTCGACGGCGATGGCCTCCTCCTCCGTCAATAATGCGGACGAGCTGCTTTCGCTGGCCAAGGCTTATAGCGGCCTCGCGGCCTACGAGCAGTCCATCACTCTCTACAATCGCTATCTCCAGCTGAAATCCGACGACACGGACGCGCGAATCCAATACGCACGCGTCCTTTCCTGGGACCGGCGCTGGCACGCCTCGGAGCGGCAGTACGAGATGCTCGTGCGCCAGCTGCCTGAACGTGCCGATTTGCGGTACGAGTACGCTCAGATTCTTTCCTATGAGCCGGATTATCAGAAAGCAATGAACGAGTTCACGCTGGTGTCGGATCTCCACGACAATCCGCGCGCAACTCTCTACACCGACGTCCCACCGCGCGCCCACTACAGCCTCGGCCAGATCTATCGCTGGTTCGGCTGGAACGAGCATGCAGTCGCGGAACAGAACGCGGCCCTCGCTCTCGACTCCTCGTATGCACCGGCGCACGAGGAGCTCGACCTGGCTCGCCACTCCCGCCCAGCCTCCTCGCTCGACGCCCGCTTCACGTACACCACGGACTCGGATGACTTCACCCTGAAACGCGCCGACCTTACGGCCGGTAAATGGGTCTCCCGGCGCATGGAGGCAGACATCTCCGTCGGGCGTCATCAGTTCGAGCACGCAGGCGACAGCGTCAATGCCAACGTAATCAGCGCCGGAGCATCGTATCGATATACGGACCGCATCACCGCTCGCGGCCGCGTCGGACTCGACTTCTATGACCGCGGCCTCGGCACCCGTCCCTACTTCGGCCTCGGCGCGGAGTTCATGCCGAGCATCCAGAGCCGGGCTTCCATCGACTTCAATCACTATGACCTGGTCTACGACGTCTTTACTCTGAACTCCCTCGGCGGATCCGTCTCGCCGCAGTTCAACTTCGGCGATCCCCTCGGCATCAATGACTTCCGCGGCCATTACGACTGGAACGGCGGCGGATTCTTCTCCTGGCTCGCCGACGGCTCCTACGGCTTCATTTCGGACGACAACAAGCGCGCCGGCGCTCATGGCCTGGCCACGTTCCGTGTGCTGAAGTCACCGTTCCTCGCCTTCAAACTGGACGGCCGCTATCTCTCGTACGATTTCCGTTCGAACCGTTACTGGTCTCCACCCAACTATCGATCAATTGCCGGCGTCGTGCAGATCGGCATGACAGTGCGGCAGAAGTTCCGGTGGGATTTCGAAGTGAAGGCCGGCCGCGCGTACGAATCAGGATTCAGCTCCGACCTCCGCTCCTATGAAGGCAACATCACGGTTCCGCTGACGGACTCCTTCGATCTGATCGGCAATTACGGTTATGGCAAGAGCGGCCGGCTTGATTCGGTCTTCGCCGGCAGCAACAAGCCCGGTGATTTCGTCAATTACTGGCAGCGCCATTGGTTTGTCGGCGTACGAGTGAAGCAGCTTTTCGCCAGCGCCCGCGAGCGCCACCCGGACAATCAGTACTACTACGACACGCGGCCGCTATCCGAATCGCCTGTCGTCCCGCCGATGGGAGGTTCCAACTAATGGGCACCGTGAAGAAGCCCCTTCGCCCAGTCACACAGTTCATCATCTCCGCCGCGATCATCATCCTGGTGGTGATCGCCACACTCTTCCTTTTCCGATATCCGCAGAAACTGGGGCCGATCTTCATTACGGCCCTCGTCGTGACGCTCGCCTCGTTCCTGCTCCTTCTCGTGCTCCGGCATTTCCTGCTGATCTGGTTCAGCTATCTGCACCAGCGCGAGCTCGCCGATCAGCCTGCGAACGAGTCCTACCCGTTCGTCTCCATCATCGTGCCGGCTTATAACGAATCCGAGGTCATTCAGGCCTCGCTGTCATCGCTGTTGGAGTTGCGTTATCCGTATTACGAGATCGTGGCCGTCGATGACGGCTCGACCGACGCCACCTTCGACAAGATGAAGGAATTCGAAGGCAATCACTACGGCGTGAAGGTTTCCGTTTATCGCAAGGAAAACAGCGGAAAGGCCGACACGCTCAACTACGGCATCCGACGATCCCGCGCGCCGATCGTGGTCTGCATGGACAGCGATTCGCGGCTGACGCCCGATGCGCTGCGTTATGCAATTCGCTCGTTCTCAGATCCGACTGTCGGAGCCGTCGCCGGCAATGTGAAGGTCATCAACCGCCACAACATCTGGACGAAGCTGCAGGCCCTCGAATACATCGAAGGCCTCAACATCGTCCGTAAAGCGCAGGCATTCTTCCGCTCGGTCAACGTCATCCCTGGCCCGATCGGCATTTTCCGGCGCTCGGCATATGACGCAACGGGCGGCTATGACAGCGATACGTTCGCTGAAGACTTCGACATGACCGTCAAGATTCTCGCCGGCGGGTGGAAGATCTATTACGAGCCGAAAGCGATTGCGTATACCGAGGCGCCTGAGGAATTGCTGGACATCATCAAACAGCGCTATCGCTGGAGCCGCGGCATTCTTCAGGCGCTGCGCAAACAGAAACGGTTGCTGGTATCAGGAGGGAGCAGCGTTACCACTCCCCTGTCACTCTGGTGGATGCTCTTCGAAGGGCTCATATGGCCGGCCATGAACATCTTCGCCAGCGTCTTCTTTGTGTGGATCGCACTCATCTACGGCATGACCAAGCTGCTCGTCTTGTGGTGGGTGCTGCTGACCGCTCTCGATCTTCTCATCGCCATCCACGCCATCATCATGGAGGGTGAGCAGATGAGTCTTGCGCTGTACGCGATTTTCTACCGCTTCTTCTATATAACCATCATCGACGTCACGAAGGTTTTCGCCACGC
>JAXDGW010000073.1:0-15568 GCA_034664845.1 Thermoanaerobaculia bacterium
CGGTTCGCGACGCCTGCCGCCAGACTTCCAGTGTGAGGTCCATTTACTTGTAGCTCCTCGTGGCCAGCTTCACTTCCTCATACACGAGCGGTTCCTTGTGGAGCTCCGGCGCGCTGCTTTCGCCTTTGAACTGCCAGGCGCCGACATACAGGAACTTCTCGTCATCGCGCTCCGCCTCACCCTCGGCTGTCTGATGTTCGACGCGGAAATGACCGCCTGCGGATTCTTCGCGGTTCAGTGCGTCGATGCACATCAATTCGCCGAGGTCGAAGAAATCGGCGACGCGGCCAGCGCGCTCCAGCGCCTGATTCGGCTCGTCGTTCGTTCCGAGAACGCGCACGTTGCGCCAGTACTGATCGCGCAACGTGCGAATGTCCGCGATGGCGCTCTTCAAACCATCCGCCGAACGCGCCATGCCGCAGCGCTCCCACATGATGTTGCCGAGCTCGCGATGGAAGGCGTCGACAGTGCGCTTCCCCTTTGCCGACACCAGCTTGTTAATACGCTGCTCGACCTCGGACTGCGTTTGCTTGAACTCGGGCCGTTCCGCGGTCACCTTCTTGCCGAGCTGTCCGGCCAGGTAATCGCCGATCGTCACCGGCAGCACGAAATAGCCGTCGGCAAGACCCTGCATCAG
This sequence comes from Thermoanaerobaculia bacterium, assembly GCA_034664845.1. Lineage (GTDB taxonomy): Bacteria > Acidobacteriota > Thermoanaerobaculia > Gp7-AA8 > Gp7-AA8 > JADGNZ01. Next base: position 638 of record JAXDGW010000073.1, read on the forward strand.
AGCGCTGGCGCCGAGGCGGTTGGCGCCGTGATCGGAGAAATTCGCCTCGCCGCCGACGTAGAGACCGGGGATCGTCGACATGAGGTTGTAGTCGACCCACAGTCCGCCCATCGTGTAATGCGGCGCCGGGTAAATGCGCATCGGCGTCGCGTACGGATCCTCCGCGGTGATGTCCGCATACATCTCGAACAGATTGCCGTAGCGCTCGACGATGACGTCGCGCCCGAGGCGCTTGATGGCGTCGGCGAAATCGAGGTAGACGCCGCGGCCGCCCGGACCGACACCACGTCCTTCGTCGCAAACTTCTTTTGCGCCTCGAGAGGCGATGTCGCGCGGCGCGAGATTACCGAAGCTCGGGTACTTGCGCTCGAGGTAGTAGTCGCGCTCGGCTTCCGGAATCTGATCGGCCCGACGCGTGTCGCCGCCTTTCTTCGGAACCCAGATGCGGCCATCGTTGCGGAGCGACTCTGACATCAGCGTCAGCTTCGACTGGAAATCGCCGCTTTGCGGGATGCAGGTCGGGTGAATCTGCGTGTAGCAAGGATTCGCAAAGTACGCGCCGCGGCGATAGGCGCGCCAGATCGCGGTGGCGTTCGACGCTTTGGCGTTCGTCGAGAGATAGAAGACGTTGGCGTAGCCGCCGGTGGCCAGAACGACGGCGTCGGCTGCATACGATCCGATGGTCCCGGTGACGAGGTTGCGGGTGATGATGCCTTTGGCCTGGCCGTCTACGAGAACGACGTCGAGCATTTCGTGGCGCGGGAACATCTTCACGCGCCCGAGTGCGATCTGACGCTCCAGCGCCTGAAATGCGCCGAGAAGGAGCTGCTGTCCGGTCTGGCCGCGGGCGTAAAACGTGCGCGATACCTGTACGCCGCCGAACGAGCGATTGTCGAGAACGCCGCCGTATTCGCGGGCAAACGGCACGCCCTGCGCCACGGCTTGGTCGATGATATTTACACTGAGTTGCGCGAGCCGGTAGACGTTCTCTTCACGGGAGCGATAGTCGCCCCCTTTGACCGTGTCGTAGAAAAGCCGGTAAACGCTGTCGCCGTCGTTCTGATAATTCTTCGCGGCGTTGATACCGCCCTGCGCGGCGATGGAGTGCGCGCGGCGCGGCGAGTCGTGGTAGACGAAGCATTGAACGTTGTAGCCGAGCTCCGCCATCGTTGCCGCGGCGGCGGCGCCTGCCAGTCCGGCACCGACGACGATGACGTCGTATTTCCGTTTGTTGGCCGGATTGACGAGTTTGTAGTGGGCTTTCGCGTACTCCCACTTCTTGTCGATCGGTCCGGGCGGGATCTTGCTGTCGAGTGTCATCGAGTCGTTCCCTGCCTGTGGTTTCGTTTGAATTGCGCCGGGGTCAACGCAGGATTCCCGTGAGGACGGCGACCGGGAACGAGATGTTGCCGGCGGTGACGGCGAGCGCAAACACGGTCGCGAAGACCCGCTTCCACGGATTGAATCCGGGGTGATTGAGCCCGAGTGAATTGAACATGCTCCAGAGGCCGTGGTAGAGGTGCATGCCCAGCGCGAGGTTCGCGATGATGTAGAACGCGCTCACCCACCACACCTGAAAGCCGGTGACGAAGTTATGGTAGACGTCGCCCTCGATAAAGTCGGGATGGAACTTGCCGAACGTCAGGTGCCCGAGGTGGTACCAGACGAAGAGCAGGATGATGACGCCGCCCCAGCGCATCGTCCGCGCCGCGTAGGTTCCGGCGACGTACTCTCGATCCCGATAGGCGATCGGCCGGGCTTTGCGGTTCATGATCGTCAACTGCGTCGCCGCCACGATGTGCAGAATCGCCGCGAGAAGCAGGAGCGTTCGCACGACGATCAGCGCCCCTTTGTTTGGCAGCAGCGGAGCGCCCATCGTGATCAGAAACTGCGCGTAGGCGTTGAAGTGCTCGGGGCCGGTGTAGACCTTCAGGTTGCCGAGCATGTGCAGGAAGATCCAGCCGAAAAGAAAGACGCCGGTGACGGCCATGACGGCCTTCTTGCCGATGGCGGAGCGGTAGAAGACGCCGATCCAGGAAGCACGGCGCGGATGCTGAACGGTCGGTGTCGCGGGAGCGGCAGCGGTCATGGGCTGCATCATATCGATGAAGGAGAGCAGAGACTAGAGATGAGAGATCAGGAAGCGGAGATCGGGATCAGGAAGCGGAGACCAGGGAGCGAGACCACAGAGCTGACTTCGCTCGCGAGCCATTTCTCACGCGAAGCCGCGAAGGTCGCGAAGGTCGCGAAGGAGAACAACGCAAACATCAAATCTTCGCGTCTTCGCGTCTTCGCGTGAGAAAGTCTTTGCGCCTATCTCTAATCTCTTGTCTGTGATCTCTGACTCACCCACTTCCGCACTTCCTCGCGCACATGCAGTCCGGCCGTCTCCGGAGTGAGGCCGGCAAAGAAATCGCGATAGCCGACTGCGTTCTTAGCGAGGTAGTCCGTCGTTGCCAGCCGGTAAACCTTCTCGCGGTCGAACGATGGTGGCCCGGCGACGACGGCGTATGAATCGCCGCCTTCGAGCGAATGGCCATACGCCAGAAGCTTCTCTACGGCGTCGCCTCGCATCGGATAAACGAGGATCTCATTGTCGTACGGAAGCGCGGCGCGCAGCGCTTCGAGCGTCACGCGGCCGCGCGGGAGCGCCTGGCGGAAACTGCTTGCTGTCGACAACGCGACGTCGGCATGGACCGCGTCGCGCATGATTTCCACGCTACGTGCTGCCAGCGCGTCCACCGATAGCGGCTTCGTCAGCGTTCCAACGATCGCAAATAGAGGGGCGTATTGAGGATCGCGTTCCAGATCGTGCTGCATCGCGGCGACGCGGCTCGCAACCTTCTTGTCGAGCGGCATCCTTGCATCGACCGGGATCAGCCCGCCGTTCACACTTGCCAACTTGTGCCCTCGGAACGTCAGCTCCAACTTACTGATGTACGCCAGGTATTGAAACGGCGAGATGAACCAGGTGGACGTTCCTTCGATGCGCATCAAGTCGCGTTTCAAGTGACTATGGCTGCCAAAGATCACGTCGATGCCGGGCACGTCGCGAGCGAGCGCGAAATCGGCATCTAAATGCTCGTGTCCGATCATGACGACGACGTCGGCGTGCTGCGTTTCGCGCAGATCGCGCACGGCGTCGTTCGCCGCGGCAACCGGGTCGGTGAAATGAAACGCTGGATCCTTCACAAGCGACTTGAAATCGCTTCCGGCAATGGCAAAGACTCCAACGCGGATGCCTTTGACGACGAAAAGACGTGACGCGGTGAACCCATCCGTATTCGCGCTCAGCACCGGAAAATGGATCGTGCTAAGACACGCCTTCATTGCCGCGAATCCGTAGTCAGGCTCGTGATTGCCGAGGGCCATGGCATCGACGATGCCGTCAAACCATGGCCAATCCTGGCAGCGGTATTTATCCGACCAGGCCGGCGAGCCTTTGTTGATCATGTCGCCGCCGGAAAAGACGAGAGCGCCGCGTTGTTTCTCGCGCCGGAGATAACCGATCGCTCGCGCAATCCCGCCCTGTTCGTCGCGCCCTTCGGAGTAAAACGGCAGTGCGTGCGAGTGATAGTCGGAGAAGTGGAGCAGCGTCACGCGCGTCGTATGAGCGGGCGCCTGCGCGCGCACGGGAACGGCTGCGCTTGCGAGGAGCAACACGAAAAGAAAAGGGCGCCGTAAGAAGCGCCCTTTTCCAAAGAATGACGTCGTAATCACTTCTTCAAAACGGTTCTCATCTCGTTGATTGCCGCTTCGCGTCCGCGATCTTTTGCGGTCTTCTGAAACGCAGCGCGGCGGCTGGCCGGAATCTGGCGAATCAGACCAAGATAGCGTCCCTGAAGCTGACGGGAGGCCAACTGCTCTGGCGTAATGCGGGAACGGCGGCGGCGCTTGCCCGGAGCCTGCTGCTCGCTGCCAGCTCCAGCCGCTGCTGGTGCTGCTGCCTGCGGCGCGGCCTTCTTACCACTTCCAGGCGGACGGCCGGGACGACGGCCGCTTCCGGGCGGACGGCCGGGCGGGCGTCCACGGCGCGCACCGGTCGTTGCTCCACTCGTGGATCCACTCGTTGCACCACCGGATGCGGCACCGGCGCTTGCGCGCAACGACTGCAGGCGCGACTCGAGATCGGTGATCTCGCGATGCATGTCGCCTACACAACGATTGACTTCCGCGGCGGAGATCCGCCGCTCGGCAATCAGACGCTGCAATACATAAGCAGCCTGGCCGTGGGACAACTGGGGGGCTGGGGCGTTCAGTCTTGGTCTTGGCACGTAGTTCACTCCTTCTTGTGCGTTATGCACTTAATTTTGTGCATGCTACCAGATTTTCCTCACAGCGGCGCAATGCTATGCACATTGTAAGCGCGTTTTAATGAGTTGTTGTGGTTAAAACCCGGCTCCAAAACAGACCCATTTGTTTCACGCCGAGGCGCGGGGAAGTGCAGGGATTCTCTCCGTTTTCTCCGCCCCTCCGCGTGACCATTTCCCTTCAACATCCACCGGATAGATGCACTCCCAATCTTCTATGATAAACGGCGGATGAACAACAAAAGCGATGACTTTCGAGGCAAGAAAGCGTATCGTCGGCGCCCGTCGAACGTCCTCGACATCCTGAACAATGCAAGGGTCTCCAGTCCCAAACCACGTGCCCGCTCCGATGCCACAAGCCCACCGAATCAAGGCCGGCCGAAGGCATTTGAAGGCCACGCGCAACGCGTTGACCTTCGCGCTTCCGGCAGCGGTACGCACGATCAAACGATCAACAGAATCTGCGGATAGGAGCCGGCGCAACGTTGCCTCGGTTTCCTCCGCGATAAACCCCAATCCGGTCGATGTTGCATCGACAACAAGGAGTGTCATGAGCAAGCTACGCCACGCACTTATCCTCGCAGTTCTCGCTGTTGTTGCGGTTTTTGCCGTCTCTACTCCCGCCTCGGCGGCGTCCAGTATCAAAGTCATGAACAAGAGCAAGTGGGAGATTCACCACCTGTACCTCTCGCCGACGAGCGAGAAGGACGAGTGGGGACCGGACCAGCTCGGTGAGCAGGTCATCAAGACCGGCGGTACGTTCACACTCACCGACATCGAGTGCAACAAGTACGACATCAAGATCGTGGACGAGGACGGCGATGAGTGCGTCGTATCCGCGGTTTCGCTCTGCGATGACTCCGCCGTCTGGAACATCACGGACGAACGCCTCTTGAAGTGCGAAAAGAAGTCTGAGTAACAACCATACCTAACGGACCCGCGGCCGCACCTCGGGAAGGGAAATTACGAATGCAAAAAGCAAAATGGACGCTGGCGGGCCTGAGTCTTCTTCTGATTCTCGCCGTTGCCTGCAAAGAGACTCCGGCGGGCATCACCTCGCTGAAGCTCGGCAAGGACGAGGCCGTCACCGCCGAGACGAACACGTACGCCACAGGCGATACGTTCTACGGGGTTGCGGCAGTGTCGAGTCCGAGCAAGGTCAAAGTCACCGGACGCCTTCTCATCGACGAAGTGGAAGGTCAGGCAAAGGGACCGATCCCGGGCTTGGAGAAGACGGTCGAGCTGGCAAGCAGCGGTACGGCGAACTTCAATTTCTCGCCTCCGACGGCGGGCTGGCCGAAGGGGAAGTACACCCTGGAAGTCGTGATGAACGACGACGCCGGCGCGCAGAAAGACAAGAAGTCAGCGAATCTCACCGTTCAGTAAACCAGAAACTCGGAGGGCGGACGCCACGTCCGCCCTCCGACAATTCCTACTTCTTCTCTTTGTAAATCGTGTCGACTGCAAGCCCCGAGGCGAGCAGGAGTGCGGCGACATCCGGCCGCCCCGCTGCGCCGGCCGAAAGCGCGATCACGTAGGTATCGGCACTCGTGAAAAGCTCCTTGCCGAGGCCGGCCCACTTCTTCGTGATCGTCCCCAGCTCTTCGCCGGTCGCGCTCAGAATCTGGAAGTTCCAGCCCTTCCAGTCGCCCTTCACCGATCCGATCTCGACGTCCTGCGCGTCGAGGATCCGGAACGACGGGCCGATCGACATCAGCTTCGCTTCGAGATGGCCGATCGTGCGGTCACCCATCACTACGGCCACTTTGGCGCGAAGGAACGTGAAGCCGCGCTGGATCGACAGAAGCGGCGTCGTGCTCGTTCCCTCATAGACGTTCACGGCCGTCGGCAGCATGTGCTTGTCGGCAACGAGCCGCATCCACTTGGCCCAGCCTGGCGGCTCCTCCCTGGCGATGCCGATCGGCGCGCCACTTTCGGCGTCGAGCAGGTCATAAGTAGCAGTCAGTTTGGCAAAGGCGACGTGCTCTTTGACCACGTATGTTTTTCGTTCGAGCAGCATTGAGACTCTCCCTTTCGTGTTGGTTCTTGATGACGATTCAGCCTACCACGGGCGATCGAATAGCCCGCGCGGCTCGCACAGGCAGAGACCGGAGATCAGGGACACAACAGACCTTCCTTCTTCCTGATCTCTGCTCCCTGATCCCTGCTCCCTGATCTCTGATCCCTGATCTCTGATCCCTGATCTCTGATTCGCCGCGCGGTTGTCTCGGCCTGCCCCAGGTACGTGAGACAACAACGGCGCCCCAACGATCGGGGCGCCGTCACGGTTCTCAGCAATCCTCGGCCGATTTACGCTGGCACCACCGCCGGAACCATCGTCGCGCGTACGGCCTTCTTCTTCCGCCCGACGCTCCGCAGCCAGTAGAACGCCGCCGCGGCGAGGAGGAGCATCGTCAAACCGATCAGCGGACGGTAGAACACCCACGCAACCGCGATCGTGAGGAACGACAGAATGGCCGCGCCCAGGAACGCGAAGACTCCGATTCCCGCACCGAGCAACGTTCCGAAAATCGGCAGCACATCGGCGAAGACGACGATCGGCCGGAACAGCATGAAGATGCCGATGAACATCAGGAAGAATCCGCCGCCGCGGACCAGCCAGGTCAGGAACGTGTTCGCGTCCTGCGCCTTCTTGAACATCTGCGGCGCCGTGAGGTTCCCTTCTTCCACCAGCAGGATCGAAGTTCCGGTCGAGGTCTGATACGAGGTGAACGACTGACCGGTCTGGACACCGACCAGGCTCACCGTGGCCGGATTCACGACCTGATAGGAGACTCGGACATCGCCGATCTTCGGTGTGGAGGGATCGTCGCCCGCGTAGAACTTTCCGCCGGAGACCTTGAAGCGCTCTTTTGCTTCGGCAGGCAGCTGTTCCGCCGCGGCGGCCTCCAGCGGCAGGTCGGTCGCGTTCGACAATTGCCCGACCTGATCCTGCGACATCGTGAACGCTCCGACCGTCACTTTGTCCGCGACGAACGTCTTGGTCTCGTACGGCGACGCCTCCGGGTTCTCATGATCCTCGGGGCGTTTGAATTTCGAGGAGTCGATCCTGCCGTTGGCCCATTCCTTCTTGTACTCCCAGGTCGTCACGGTCTCGGTACCGCCGCCAATCTTTTTGCGCGACTCGCTCTTCTCGTTCTCTTTCCACTGGAACATCTCGACATTGCGAATCAGCTTCACGGCCGTGGCCTGAACCGCTAACTGATCGTCGGTCAGAGGAGCATCGGTCTTGACTGCTCCGCTGGTGTGAACCAGTTTTCCTTCTTTGCTGGCATCGACGGAGTCCGACGGCACCGACACGACGGCGCCCTGTCCCTCGGTCAGTCCTTTCGACGTCCGGACGGCGCGTCCTTCGTTCCAGAAAAGAAGGGGAACCGAGGCGATAAACAGGATGAAACCAAAAAAGACGCTCTTGATCGATCCAAACAGGTTGGATCCCCACGAAGTGCTGCTCGTGGAGGTAAAGGTATCGGGCATGGCGCTATCTCCTCAATAAGATTGGGTGGGAAATCGGATGGGCGGACGAGGCCCGGAGTTGCCGCTCACTCTACGCTGAACGGGGGTTGGACGCCACGGGATGTCCGGCGATCCGGCTCCATGCGGTTCGTGACTGCGAATGGAGGAAGAAGTAGGTTGCGTGTGCGTGTAAAAAGTTATATCGTCAAACCACGTCCAATCCCGGGTCCCACCCGGCTGTCGTTAATCCAATACAAAAGAGAGAGAAATCGTTCATGAAGAAAACGTCTGTCAAAGTGCTGCTCCTCGCCCTCGTCCTCACCACCCTGGCCTCGGTTTCCGCCTTCGCCGCCGACGAATACAAGTTCAAGGTCACCAACAGCACCAAGCAGGTGATCACGAAGATTCTCGTCTCCGCAGACGGAGAAAAGTACGGCTACTTCGACATCGGCAAGGGCATCAAAGCCGGCCAGACCGTCGAGCTCGTGTGGGACAAGTCGACCAACAACGGCCCGTGCGAAAACCACGTGAAGGCTGTCTACGCTGACGGCTCCGAGTCCGAGCCAGCGAAGTTCGATTTCTGCGAGTCAGACATCGCGCTCGAATTCAGCGAGTAACTTTTTTCAATCGCGAATCCGCGGCGGGACCACTCGAAAGGGTGGTCCCGCTTTTTGTTTTGTGCACATTTTCACAAAACGTGAACCACAGAGACGCAGAGATCACTGAGTTTCAGTAATGACCTCTGTGCTCTCATTGCCTCTGTGGTTATCGGGTTCCCCTCGCGCCACGAGCGCCGCTGCCGCCAGATCGCCCGTCACGTTGAGAACAGTAGAGAACGTGTCGGGAATCGCATCGACGGCGATGAGAATGCCGATTCCTTCGACCGGCAGACCGATCGCAAGAAAGAGCGGCGCGAGCATGATGAAGGCGCCCCGAGGAATGCCGGGGACGCCGAAGGCGAGGAAGACGGCTGCGATGGCGATCGTGGCGATCGACGTCGCCGGCAGCGGCACGCCGTAAAACCAGCCCACGAAAAGTGCGCCGACGGTCCACGACAATGGAGCGGCGATCTTGAACGTGGAGACGGCGAGCGGCAGCACGAAACCGCTGACGCGCTCGGATAAACCGAGTCCGCGCTCCGCGCTTTCGACAAGCGCCGGAAGCGACGCGATCGAGGAGCTGGAGCTGAAGGCGATCAATTGTGCCGGCAGCGCGGCCTTCGCAAAACGGCCCATCGGAATGCGCGCCGCAAGCGCCACTACCGGATAGAGAAGGAGCGTGACGGCGAGACAGCCAGCCGAATAGGCCACGACGTAGAAGCCGATCGCGCCCGCCACCGCCGCTCCCGCGTGTACCGCGAGCGGCAGCACGAGCGCGAACACCCCGGCGGGAGCGAGCAGCACGACCCATCGCACCAGCGTCAGCATGGCCTCGCCCAACGCGCGAAAAAATCCGAGGAGTGTGGCGCGCGCAGGCGCGAGACTGTGCGCGATCGCCAGCCCGAAAAGCAGCGTGAAGAGAACCAGCGGCATCATCGCGCCTGACGCTGCCGCGGCGATCGGATTCGGCGGTAGCAGCGACGCCAGCCACGCAGCGAATGTGGGCGTCTGTCCTGCTCCGGCGAGCTCGCCCGCCGCTTCCGCCGCCCCCGACGGCAACGCCACCACGCCGAGCCGCACCGGAAGCAACTTGAATAGCGCCACCGAGAGCGGCATCACCACGACCGCCGTTCCGGCCAGGAGCAGAACGAACGTCAACAACGTTCGTCCGCCGATGCGCGCAATCGACCTCAAGTCCGCCGCCGACGCCACGCCAGTGATGAGCAGCGAGACCACCAGCGGGATCACCGTCATCCGGATGGCGTTGACCCAAAGCGTCCCGACCGGCGCGATGAAATTGACCGCTCGAAGTAATGCGGCGCTCCCTGAGGCGGCGATGGCGATTCCGCAGACGATCGCCGCAGCGAGAGCGACGAGTACACGCGTGGGCTCTTTCAATTCGGCATCCCTCCCCGACTCTCTACAAAACAGGGCTCATCGTGATGACAGGAAGGTTACGCGTCCATCTCGCAGGCCCGCTTCAGCCACTTCTCCACGTAGTCATCGATGTCGTCGAGTGACGTGATCTCGATGCGGTGGGTGATGCGGTCCTTCTTCGCCAGGCCGCCGGTGTCGATGAGGCGGCCTTTTGCCGGCGTGTCTTTCAGCGCGAGGCCGAAGTCGACTCGTGTTCGCGTGGCCGGTTTGATCTGCGCGATGACGTGCGTGCGATAGATCGAGATCATCGTTTTGCCAGGGCAGATGCGGATGTCTTTGCCCATCGAGCGGGCCAGATCGTAGAGGCGGTCGTATAACGGACGGAGCGCCGTTTTCGGGCCGGAGAAGAGTGCTTCGACGTAGCCGACGGCGTTGCGCAGATAGACCTCGGGATCCGCTTCCTCGACATCACCCTTGCCGCTGGCGTGATCGGCGAGCCACCCGGCTGCGTTCGTGCCGAGGCCGTGTTTCTCTTTCAGCCAGGCGCGGCGCGCGTTGCTCTCAGCCGGCGCCTTCGCCTTGATCAGCGCCGTCCACTCGTCGAGATCGCGGCCCGTCTTTTCCTTCAGCGTGTCGATCCAGTTGCGCAGCATGGCCACGCCACCGTGAGGGTCGTAGTACTGCTTCGATTTCGGCATGGGGAAAGGATAAAAGAAAACGGCGCGCAACGTGCGCGCCGTTCGAGGATGCCGGATCCTGTGCGGGCCTTACTTTGCCGCGCGCTTGGAGGCTTTGGCCAGCCGCGATTTGTAGCGGTCAGCGGTGTTGCCCTTGATCACGCCGCGCTGCGCGGCCTTGTCGATCTCGGAAAAGCCGGTGGAAAGGACGGCTGCGTCGGCGTTGCCGGCATCGACTGCCGTGCGGGCCTTTTTGAGCGCCGAGCGCAGACGGGATTTGCCGGAGCGGTTGCGCTCATTTGCTTTTTCGGCCTGTCGCTGCTGTTTCTCGGCCGATCGGGTGTTCGCCATGAATGTTGCTCCTACGTAAGTTATGTGCGGTTCAGTGCCGCGTATTCTACTTCGAATCGACGCCCAGGGACTTCAGTTTCTGCCTTGCCAGCGCCGCCTCGGGCGAAGTGGGGTGCTCATGCACGACGTACTGAAGTTGCACGATGCCCTGCGATTTCTCGCCGAGCGCGATATAGCCGTAACCCTTCTTCAGCAGCGCACCTGCCACCTTGTCGGACTTCGGATACCTCGTAACGACGGAGTCAAACTGCTGAATCGCCTCACGATATTTCTTCTGCGAGTAAAGGCTCTCCCCGACCCAGTACGCCGCGTTGCCGGAAAGCTCCGAATTCGGGTTCCGCGCCGCGAAGTCGCGAAAACCCGCGATGGCCAGGTCGTAGTTGCCGCGCTGGTAATCGCGATAGGCCGATTGGTACACCTGCATCGGGTCCTCGGCGGGAGCGGCGGAGGGAACGGTGAGCTCGCTGCCCGAGGCAGGAAGTGGAGCGAGGGTCGTCTGCGATGCGGCGGCCTGGGCCGCGGCCGTCTTTAACGCATCGACATCGTGCTGCGTTTGCGTGAGCTGCTGCGTGATCTGATCGAGCCGGTTGTTCGTCTGCTCGACCGAGCCCTGCGCGTTCTGCATCTTGTCTTCGATCTGGCCGACCTTCGCCACCAGCGTGGCGTTCGACTTCAGCAGCATCTGCGTCTGGTCGGCGATCGTCTTGTTGACGTTCTGCACGTCCTCTTTACTCGATGACGTGCGCTTGACCTGAACGAGCTGCTCCTGCAAGTCGGAGATCTGGCTCTGCAGCTTTTCGACGTCCGACGTCGACACGCATGCGACGGACGACAGCGTGACGGCGCCGAGCAAGGCAAAACGGATGAACGATCGCATTCGCTATTTCCCCACGAGGACGAGATGGTCGCGGCGATTCTTCGCCCACGCGGCATCATCGTGGCCCGGATCGAATGGCCGCTCTTCGCCGTAGCTCACGGTGCGGATGCGGCCCGCATCGACGCCGAGGGTAACGAGATACTCCTTGGCCTGGTTCGCGCGGCGGTCGCCGAGGGCGAGGTTGTACTGCTCGGTGCCGCGCTCATCGCAGTGACCTTCGATGAGCAGGTTGTACTGAGCATTGTTCTTGAGCCACGTCGCCGATGCCGTCAGCGCCGACTGCGCGTCAGCCGAAAGCGTCGACTCGTTGTATTCGAAGAACGCGTCCCGCAGATAGCCTCGCGATTGCGCCACGCGGTTCAACTCCTCGATATCGCCCGGCAGCGTTTCGGCCGCGATGGTATCCGTCTTCGGGCTGACGAAATCGGCGGTGTCGGTGACCGGCCGGGCTGTGTCTGTGGCGGTGGTCACCGTCAGCGGTACGGGAGGAACGGTCATCGAAGTATCGACAGCCGGCGCCACCTTCGGCGGCGTTTTCTTGGGACAAGCGGTCGTAACGATGAGGAGCGCGAGAAGTGCGAGGGTTACGGCGAAGGCTTTGATTGCTTTATTCATGTGTTCATTTCCCCTTTGCAGATTCTAGTGGAGAACGGGAAGCAGAGATCGGAGATCAGAGATTCGAGATTAGGTAAGGGGACCCCTGATCTCTGATCTCTTGTCTCTGATCTCTGCTTCATTCACCCTTTTTCGACCAATCGGGATCCTTGTTCTCTCCATCGAATGTCAGTTGCAAGAGATCGGTTCCGTCGACGCGCATCCGGTAGATCTGCCACCTGCCGCTGCGGTTCGACTGGAATGAGACCCACCTGCCGTCGGGCGACCAGGCCGGCTGTTCGTTCGACGCTTCGCCGGCGAGGATGCGGCTCTGGTGCGTGGCCAGATCGGCGATGCGAATCTGAAAGCGGCCGTTGACGCGCGATGTGTAGGCGAGCTGCGATCCGTCCGGCGACCAGGTGGCGTCATCGTTCCACTCGCCCTCGAATGAAATCCGCTGCACGCTCGACCCCTCGGCATCCATGGTGTAGATCTGCGGCGAGCCGCTGCGTCCCGAGGTGAAGGAGATCTGCCGTCCGTTCGGGCTCCACTCCGGCGTCGATTCGATCGACGAGTCATGCGTGAGGCGGCGCCGGTTGGAGCCGTCATCTTTGACGACGTAGACGTCAGGATTGCCGGCGACGGAGCCGACGAAAGCGATGTCGTTGGCGACCGGCGAGAACGTCGCCGAGGTGTTGAGATTGAGGCCGGTGGGAACGCGCGACCGCGCTCCGCCGCGCCGGCTGATGACGTACATGTCGCTCGTGCCGCCGAAAAAAGAGGTGTAGACGAGCCGCTGGCTGTCGGCCGACCAGCTCGGGAGAATCGAGAGCGCGTTGTGATGCGTGATCTGACGCTGATTCGAGCCGTCCCAATCCATGAGCCAGATCTCGAAGTTGCCGGAGCGGTTCGAAGCGAACGCGATCAGCGAGAGGAAAATCCCCGGCTTGCCGTTGACGACGCGGACGAGATCGTTGGCAAGCGTGTGAGCGATGCGAGTAAGCGCGCCCACGCCGCCGCGATAACGTTGTCCCGACTGCTGCGCGCCGGTGGAATCGAGGAGCCGGGCATCGACGATGTACTCCTCACCCTGCTGATCGATCTTGAGAGCGAGTACGAACTGCGCGTTGGCCGCTTTGGCGAGGTCCGAGCCGGGCGGGATTCCCGGCGGAATCGGTGCGATGGCGAAGACGCCGGAGTAAGCGAGATCGCGCGTCAGCGGCGCAAAGAACGGCGCGTTGATCGTCTCCAGCGGCAGCGTCGTTTCGGGACGCGGAACGGCGATGCGCGCAACTTGCAGAGCGTGCCTGGCATCGATCTCCGGGCGGATTTGCGTCTGGGCCGCCAGCGGAAGCGCAGCAAGCAGCAGGATCAGCGAGAGGAGAAAAGTTGTCGGTCTCATCGGAAAGTTAAGTGCACTCCAAGGTACGTGCCGTTGTAGCCGTAGGGAAGGGGTGGAAGCGGAGAGGCTTCGAGGACTGCACGGAGGGCTGCGCGGTCGAACGTGCCATTGCCGCTCGAGATTTCGCCTTTTGCGTCGCGGATCGCGCCGTCGCGGTCGATGGTGAACGAAACCGTGGCCACGGTTCCGTTGCCCACTTGCGGCCGAAGCCAGCGCTGCCCGATGAGCGACTTCATCCGCTCGATGTAGATCGTGTAGGGGAAGTCGGCATCGAGTCCGGTGACGCCGGTCGCACCAGTTGGGATGTCGATGTTGCTCGCGATTCCGATGGCCGGGGCGGGCGTGGGAGGCGCGGCATGCGGCACCGGCGCCGGAGGTTTTTCGGAGCCTTTCTTTGCCGACTTGCCGAAGTTGGAAAAGGGAACCGTTTTCGGCTCCGCTTTGGCGATCGGCTTCGGCGCTTCGGCAACAGGTTCAGGGATCTTGAGTTTTGGCGCGACGGGGGCTGCCGCCGGGGGCGGAGTAGGAGCGGTCACCGGCTGCGGGCTCGCAACCTGAGCGAATTGGATGTTCAACGTCGATACCTGCTGCGGCACCGAGGCGTGCATGGCTGCGTAAATCACGGCTGCGGCGATCGATCCGTGAAGGAGCACCGAGAGCGCGATTCCCCCTCCGGCGCCGCCGCCGATCCGAGCGCGCTCGGCGAGCAGTTCAGCGACGCGGTCGTGCATCCGTTCCCTTCGGTTGGGTGACCATCCCGAGTTGTTCCACGCCGGCGCGGTTCATGATGTCGAGCACCGCGACGACGCTGCCATACGGCACTGCTTTGTCGGCCTCGAGCAGGGCGCGTTTGACGCGCCGTGCGCGTAGCATCGGCCCGAGGGTGAGATCGAGATTCGAGGAGCCGGCCGAAATGCCATCGAGGTAGACCGCTCCACTGGCGGTCACCTGAATCTTCGCCGGGTTGTTTGACGCCAGCTCGAAGCTCTTCCCCTCGGCTGCCGGCAGCGCCACAGTCAATCCCTGCGTCAGCATCGGCGCGGTAACCATGAAGATGATCAGCAGCACCAGCATCACATCGACGAGCGGAGTGACATTGATCTCCGCCATGTCGCCGTAGTCATCGCCGTGATCGAATCGAAAGGACATGGTTGTGTGGTTAGACGTCTGCGTTTCGTAAGAGGTAACCGCAACGTAGGTCGGACAACGTAGGTCGGACTCTCTAGTCCGACATCGGAAACAGTCGGACTAGAGAGTCCGACCTACG
>JAXDGW010000074.1:0-16594 GCA_034664845.1 Thermoanaerobaculia bacterium
GTCCCGTCGTTCACGCCGTGGAGGGGGAGGAAGCGGCTCCCGCCACTGGTCAGAAGTACCGGCTCTTCAATCGCATCGTGCAAGCCGTGCAAGACATGTATGGGTTTCTCAATGCAAGCGCGGCAGGCGACGAGAATGCCTCGCCCCTGATCCTTGTGATCGACGATGTGCAATGGGCCGATCCGTCGAGCGCAGAGCTTTTCTCGTTTCTCGTCGGCGAGGCTAAGCAGAACCGGCTTCTGGTCGTGGGAACGGTGACGATCGACTCGACGGACGAGGGGACAGAGCCGGGCGCTTTCTCGGTCTGGGAGAAGCGGGCAAAGGAAGGGAACTTCCCGATCATCCGCGTGTCCGCGTTGAACGAGCCTCTCGTGCGCGAGCACCTGCAATCGCTCCTCGGCGACGAGATTGTTTCGGACGAGCTCGTGCGCTGGATGCTATGGGAATCCGCCGGCTCGCCGCTCAACATCCGGCGCGTCGTCGACTACCTCATCGCTCATGGATACCTCTACTGGCAGCCGACGGGTTGGGTCGCGGAGATGAATCGCATCGAAGGGCTGCGTATCCCCGGCGGCGCGTCGTCGATCATGCTTGAGAGGGTTGAGGCACTTGCGCCGCAGCAACGCGCCGTGATGGAAGCCGCCGCCGTGCTCGGCGAGTCTTGCGGTGTCGATCCCCTCACGAGCGTGACCGGTTCCTCGCCGGAGGAGGCGTACAACGCGCTGCGGGACCTCGTCGAGGTCGGCCTTCTCGATGAATCGAACGACGGCAAGACGATCACCTTTCCGCAGATTCATCTTCGCGAGGCGGTGTACAACTCGACGAGCGACCGTCGCCGCACGGAGCTGCATCAGCGCGTCGCCGCATTCCTGGAGCCGGCGTTGACTGCTGGCGCGACGCATCTCCTCGGGCAGGTTGCGTTTCACTACGCCCGCGCCAACGATCAGGTCAAAGGAGTCCGTTACGCGATCGAGGCGGGCGATCTGGCAATGCGTACGATCGCGCATCAGGGAGCGACGGAGTTTTACCGCAGCGCGCTCGAGCTGATGGATCTTGCCGGCGCCGACGAGGAAAAAAAGGCAGACGTGCGCGAGAAGCTCGCCGATGCGTACTACCGCAGCAGCGATTTCCGTTCGGCGATGAACGCGTATCAGTTCCTTCTGAAGAGCATCCAGGCACGGAGCCCGGACGACGGTCCAAACGCTGACCTTGCCCGAGTGAACAAGAAAATCGGAAAAGTTCTTGGCAAGCGTGGCGAGCAGGAGGCTGCGCAGTCGTACTACCAGACCGCGATCGACCACTACGAGAAACTCGGGCAATCGATTGACGTGGCGGAGTTGCTCAACCGCATCGCCGGGTTGTATCGCGAGCGCGACGACTACGCCGCGGCGCGCACCTTCGCGGAGCGCGCACTCCAGCTACTCGTACCCGGCGAGCCGAACATCGTCTACGGCTACGTCAAGAACACGCTCGGCTGTCTGGAGTACAGCCTCGGCAACTGGCAGAAGTCAGGCGAGCTGCTGCTGGAATCGCTGACGGTGGCCGACCACGTAGGCTCGGAGCAACTGTCGAAGGTGGCGACGACCAACATCGGCAACACGCTCTGGAAGCTTGGCGACTGGGTCAATGCGCTGCAGTACTACAAGATGAACCTGGCGCTTTCGGAGTCCGAGGGCGATCTGTGGGACCTCGTCACGGCGTACAACAACGTCGGCATCATCGAGTTCAGCCGCGGCAATTTTCAGATCGCGGCCGGGTACTTTGAGAAGAGCGTGCGCATCGACGAGAAGATCGGTGCGGTCGAGAACGAGGCGCTGGCGCGGGAGAATCTGGCCGAGGCCTTCGAGATGCTGGGCCGGTGGAACGACGCGCTCACGCAATACAACCAATGCCTGGCGCTGCAGGGCTTCGACGAGACGCGCGCCTCCCGCTCCTCGGTCTACATCCCCCTGGCGCGGCTGATGGGCAAGAAAGGTGACATCGCCAAGGCGATGGCTTACGCGCAGAAGGCGCTTTCCGCGGCGGAGCGCGCGCGCGACGAAGATCTCATCGCCGAGGCGTCGTATGTACTGGCGAATATCGAAGACGAGCGCGAGAACTATCCCGACGCGGAACGTCACCTCGCGCGCACGATGTCGATCTTCGAGTCGCATCACACCACGCAGGGATTGGCGCGTGCGCATACGGCGGCATCGAGTCTCGCGTTCAGCCAGCAACGCATCGATGAGGCCACGCACCACGCGGAGATGGGGGCGAAGTTCGCGAGCCAGCTCGACGACCGCTTCTCGCTGGCGAAGAACGATTGGATGTGGGGCAAGATCCTCTCGTCGCGCGGCGACCGCGATGCCGCGAACGCGAAGTTCGAGGCGGCGCGGGTAGCGTTCGAACTGCTGGAGACGCCCTACGAGCTGGCGCGCCTTCTCTTCGATATCGGGCTCCTCAAGGACGAGCCGGAAGAGGCAACGCAAACGATCCGCGGTGCGATCCGCATCTTCGAGCGACTGGAGGCCACGCACGATCTCGAGCGCGCTCGCGGGGCGCTCTTCCGCATCAAGCCTGCCGGCAAAGCGCCCGACAGCGGCGTCGTCGGCCTCTACGAAGTCGTCCGGATCATCAACTCGACGCTGAATCTGGAAGAAGTGCTCAACCGCGTTCTCGATCTTGCGATTCGTCGCGTGCGTGCCGAGCGGGGAATGATCCTCCTCCTCGATCCGATCACCAGCGCGCTCCGAACACGCATCGTGCGCAACATCAAAGATCCCGAGGGGGGATCGCGCCGCTCGCCGCAATCGATCGTCAAGGAAGTGATCCAGTCGGGTCAGTCCGTCATCTCGGCCGATGCCCGCGCCGACGAGCGGTTCACGGAATCGGAGTCGGTGATCGCCGAGAACATCATGTCGATTCTCTGCGTCCCGGTCGTGATTCGCGAACGGATCGCCGGCGCGATCTATGTCGATCATCGCGAGGCGAGGCATCTCTTCTCGCAGAAAGATCTGACGTTCCTGGAGGCTTTCGCCGATCAGTCCGCAATCGCGATCGAGAACGCGCGGCTGTACGAGGAGCTGGAGTCGGCACGGGCGCGGCTTTCACTCGAGAATGAATCGCTGCGGCGCGAAGTCCTGGTCGAGAAGCATCTCGACTCGGTCGTTGGCGCTTCGGAGGCCGTCGCCCGAATTCAGTTCGCCGTTCGCAAGGCGGCCTCCGGCCACTCAACGGTGCTTGTGCGAGGTGAGTCGGGAACGGGGAAGGGGCTGATCGCCAGGATCATCCACAACGTTTCCCAGCGCCGGAACGGCCCGTTCATCATGTTCAACTGCGCGGCGCTGCCCGAGACGCTGGCGGAGTCGGAGCTGTTCGGACACGAGAAGGGGGCGTTCACCGGCGCGGACCGGCGCAAGCTTGGCCGATTCGAGCTGGCCAACACGGGAACGATCTTTCTCGACGAGATCGGCAAAGTGAGTCTGGCCATCCAGGCCAAGCTCCTTCGCGTCGTCGAGGACAAGGAATTCGAGCGCGTCGGCGGCACGCAGACAATCAAGACGGACGTGAAGATCATCGCCGCGACGAATCTCGACATCGAAAAGGCGATCGAGGCGGGGACGTTCCGCGAGGATCTCTACTATCGCCTGAACATCATCCCGCTCGTTCTGCCGCCGTTGCGCGAGCGAAAAGATGACATCCCTCTCCTGTCCGAGCATTTCATCCGCAAGATCTGCAAGGACCTCGGCGTGGAGACGAAGCGCCTGGAGCCGGGAGTGCTCGATCTCTTCGCACGCTACAACTGGCCGGGGAACGTGCGCGAGCTCGAAGCGACGATTCACCGCGCCATCGTGATGTCGAACGACGAGACGATCACGCGCAACGATTTCTACGGCACGTTCGGCGAGCTCGGCGCGACCGCACCCGGTGCTCCAGTGCCGATGCCGTCGTCGCTGCTCAATCCGATGGTGGGGAAAATGGAGATCACCAGCGATGTCTACGACGAGGTGATGTCGTCGGTCGATCGCCAGCTCATCCAGCGTGCACTCGATTCCTCGGGCGGACGGATCCGCGAGGCCGCCCGCCGGTTGGGCCTCGCCCGCAACACGCTGAAGTCGAAGATTCTGAAGTACAACATCGCCACGAAGGACTGAGGCCCTTCTCACGCGAAGGCGCGAAGACGCGCAGCAGAACCGCACTCAGACCTTCGCGTCTTCGCGGCTTCGCGTGACCAACTTGAACTAATCTAGAGAGCGATGACCGAGACCAATCCGCGCCCCGTTGAGTTCACAGAAGACCGCATTCCGCTCGACGGGATGGAGGAGACGATCTCGGGACTGATCGACCTGTACGGAGGCGATCTCATGGCGTCGCACGAGAGGGAACGGCGGTTCACGCTTCCGCTGCGCCGCGGCGTGGCCGCCGCCGGCGGCGTCGAGTGCACTGTTTCATGGGCACCATCGGAAGAGGGCGATGCCATCGTGACGCTCGTCTGCAACCGCGACGTCGATGCCCCGAAAGCGCAACGCGTCGCGCTGCTCGCGGCTGGCGTCATCGGCTCGCTGCTCTTCATGATCTGGCCGTTTTTCGCGCATTCGAAGGAGCTCGGCACACTGTCGTGGATCGGTGGGCTGGTGGCGTTTGCCGTCTATCTCATGACCCTCCGCAAGACCAGCGGCGGCATCGCCTACGATTTTCTGCGGCGTCTCGCTCGCGAGCAGCGGGGACGCCAGGCCGCGACGCAAGAATGATCTGGATACTGCTGCCGCTGGTCGCGTTCGTCTTTTTCGGTCTCTACGTTCGCCGCGAGGCGGAGCGGATTCGCGCCGAGGATGGCCAGATCGTGCGGGGGCGGGTGAAGGATTTCGCCGACAGGCCGCATGTCGTGGTGAAGCTGAAGCTCGCCGGAAATCGAATGGCCACGCTGGCGGAGCTGCACGTGCGGCAGGAGATCGAGGATGCGATCGAGCAGCGCGGCATCGGCTCGATCGCCGATGCCGGCTCGGGAAAGGGATGGGCGCACGTCAGCGTGGTCGTTGCCGATCCCGACGCCGCGGCCGCGAAGATCCGGGAGCTGCTTCGCGAGCGCAACGTTCTCGAGACCTCCGTCGTCGAAACGTCTACAAACGCCCAGAAATGATCGACTTGGCGATCGTCTGGAGCTGCATGTTCGACGTCCCTTCGTAAATCTGCCCGACCTTCGAGTCGCGCCAGAACTTTTCCACCGGATACTCCTTCGTATAGCCGTTGCCTCCGAAAAGCTGGACGGCTAGCGAGGTCACTTTCTCCGCCACCTGCGAGGAGAAAAGCTTGGCCATGGCCGCCTCGCGAAGGAAGGGGCGCTTGGCATCCTTGAGCCGCGCCGCGTTGTAGACCATCAGCCGCGCCGCCTCGAGCTGTGTCGCAGCCTCGGCGATCTGGAACTGCACTCCCTGGAAGTCCGCCACCGCCTGACCGAACTGTTTTCGGTCCTTCGTGTAGGCGATCGCGTGCTCCAGCGCGCCGCGCGCCACGCCGATCATCTGCGCGCCGATGCCGATGCGTCCCTCGTTGAGCGTCTCGATGGCGATCTTGTAGCCCTTGCCGGGCTCGCCGATCACGTTCTCTTTCGGCACGTGACAGTTTTCGAGGATCAGCTCGCAGGTCGAAGAGGCGCGGATTCCGAGCTTGTCCTCCTTCTTGCCGACCGTGAAGCCGGGAAAGTCGCGCTCGATGAGGAAGGCGGTGATGCCTTTGTATCCGGCGTCGGGATTTGCGTTCGCGAAGACGATGAAGATGCCTGCCTCGAAGGCGTTGGTAATCCAGAGCTTCTGCCCGTTGAGAACCCAGTGATCCCCGCGATCCTCGGCCTTGCAGGCCAGGCCAAAGGCATCCGAGCCGCTGCCGGACTCGGAGAGAGCGTAGGCGCCGACGGTATCGGACGCCAACATCGGCAGGTACTTGGACTTTTGATCGTCGTTACCCCAGCGCAGGATGGCGTTGTTGACGAGCGTGTTCTGGACGTCGACGAGGACGCCGCAGGAGGCGTCGACGTGGGAGAGCTCTTCGACCACGAGCACGGCGTTGAAAAAGGAAGAGCCCGCGCCTCCAAATTGGTCCGGCACTTCGATGCCCATGATGCCCAGCTCGAAGAAGCTCTTGATCAGATCCTTCGACATCACGGCATCGTGGTCCATCTGATGGACGAGCGGCCGGATCTTCTCGATGGCGAACTCGCGCACGCTCTCCTGAAACATCTGTTCTTCTTCGGAGAGGACTGTCAGCGGTGCGCCAGGATTGGACGGGATGGTTTCGGTGGTCATTCGTGGATCATATCGAAAGCGTGGTGCCCCGGGCCGGACTCGAACCGGCATGGCCCTGAGGACCGAGGGATTTTAAGTCCCTTGCGTCTACCAGTTTCGCCACCGGGGCTCGAACAAAGGTAACACGTTGACGTTCCGGCGAAGGCGCGTTACTTTGGCAGTGCACAAATCTCGATGCACCGTCGCGAAGCAGTAAAGCGTTGATCAACGGATCGGAGGCGAGCGGCGTCAATGCCGCACGCGAATCCCGCGCCGAATTCTCTGCCGTTGATCAACGCATTCGCGGCGGTGGTGAAGGGGAGGGGAGTCATGGGCGTCTGCAACTGGTGCGGGAGCGCGTTCCCGCTGACACGGTCGACTCGGAAGTACTGCACGACCCGCTGCAAGACCAACGCGTGCCTGGGCCGCAAGCCGAGCCGCATCCGCGCCGCCGAGGTCGAAGCGCTCCACGAATTGCTGCACACTGATCTTCCCGGCGGCGAGCTGTTTCGCGAACGACTGCGAGCGATCATCGCTCCCGATCTGCCGCCGATCGTGGTCGAGGGCGGCGGGTTCGTTCCTCGGCTGGACTGACTCGGGCTGCGCGACGACGAGACCGCGCTACCTCGCGACCGCCAAAAGAAAAAGGGCGCCGTTTTTACGGGCGCCCTTCCGGGGTGGAGACCAGCCCTTTTACGAGCCAACCCCCTGAGTTTTACTAGGACAATCCATCGAAATTAGTACCTCCTCCCCCATGAATTTCCGGCGGACCCGCAACTAGCGCCGCTGCTAAAGATCAGCAGCCCACCTCGCCAGCGTCACGGACCGGATCGACCGCTCCTACTCGCCCTGTGGTGGAAGGGAGGAGCGGGATCTTGATGTCCTGTTTCGAAGCTTCAAAGAACGATGAGGCCAGTTGCCTCACCTAGACCGTATACTCCAAGGCAAACGCGTAGCGCGGCTGAATCTTCCAGCCCACCCACCCTTGAACCGTAGAGCATGGATAAGATGATACGTTTTTCGTGCGCAATAGCAATATCAAAATTTTGTCCGAGGACCGTGACGACCCGTAAGGCGATGCGCCCAACGCCGTGTGCTACGATGACCTCTTTCCGGAGTCAATTGAGATGAAACGACTTCCAGCCCATCTCGCGGCTTGTTTCGCACTCGTCGCACTCCCGCTGGCGGCCGCCAATGTGACGGGGAGAGTGGCGTTCGTTTCGAAGCGCGGCCAGAATCCTGTGCCTGCCGAAACGCTGGTCTGGCTCGAGCCGCTTGGCGGAGGCAAGATCGTCCGCCGTCCTCCCGCGGCGTTTCAGATCGTCACGCGGAACAAGACTCTGCTTCCCCACATCCTGGCCATTCCGGTCGGATCGACGGTCGCATTTCCGAACGACGACCCGATCTCACACAACCTCTTCTCCCTCTCGTCGAACAACGCCTTCGATCTTGGCCTCTACCGCAAGGGCGCCGGGAAGACGCAGAAGTTCGACAAGCCCGGGATCGTCAACGTCTATTGCAACGTCCACCCGAACATGTCCGCGGTCATTCATGTGATGGGGTCGCCCTACTTTGGCTTCGCCGATGCGAACGGCACCTTTTCCGTCGGCGACGTCCCGCCGGGGAAATACCGGCTTGTCGTCTGGAACGAGCAAGGTGGCCAGAGCGAAGCGCCGTTGATCGATGTTACGGCCAGCGGGCCGGGTCAGGCCGTCACGCTCACTCTCGACAGCCGCAACTACCGGGCAACCGTGCACATGAACAAGATCGGCAAGCCGTATGCGCCGCCGAGCACGAGGGAGTACTGAGTTGAGTCCTGAGTCAAGTACCGATCCGAGCACTGATCCGAGCATGGTGCCGCTGCGCACCATCACCGGCGAGCTGCCGAAGCGCAAAGCTCCCGTCGTGGAGAAGGCGAAGTTTCCTCTGGTCTGGAAGCTCTTCGGCCTGACAGCGCTCCTCATCGTGATCGTCGTCGGCGTCGCGGTCGGAATCACGATCCAGCGGGCGAACGCGATCGCCAAGACGACGGTCGACAAGTCGATCGCCAGCGCCGCAAAGCTTTTCAAAGAACTCGAGCGCCAGCGCCTCGGACGACTGGCCCTCAGCGCCGAGTTCCTCGGCCGCGATCCCTCCTTCGTGGCGTACATGGAGCACGCCATCAACGGAGCCGGCGAGGCTGCCTCCGCAGCGGCGTCGCCAGCCGGTGCGCCCACCGCGGCGAAACCTCCCGCTGCACCGCCCGCCGCTCCAACTCCAGCCCAGCCAGCACCCACGATCGATTTTGCGGACATCCTCGATCAACTCTCGCAGCAGAAGGAATCACTTCGCAGCGATCTCATGATCGTCCTCGACGGACAGGGCCGTGTTCTATCGCGCACCGATCGCCCCGCGTTGTCCGGCGAGAAGATGGAAGACCTCTACGCGACCACGCCGATGGTCAAACAGATCGTCGACGACGCCTCCGTTACCGTCGTTACCGGCGTTTTCACGACTGGCGGTCACCTCTATCACGCGGCGATGGCTCCGATGAGCCTCGGCGCGAACAACGTCCGGATCGGCTATCTCATCAACGCCTATGCAATCGACGAGGTCTTCGCCAATCGGATCGCCGAGTCGACCAACGCCGGAGTGATCTTTGCTCCGGCGGACGCATCCCCTCCCGTCCGATCGACCGACGCCCCGATTTTCAACATGGCCCAGATGGCCGGCGTCGCTCCGATCCTGAAGACCGGCAAGGATGTCCAGCCATCAACCGTCCAGATCGAGCGCAGCAAGTACGTGATGACGGGGGGGCCGCTCCAGTCTGTCGTCGTTGCCGATCCGAATGGCAGTCCTGCCAGCCGTCCCGCCGGCGCGGCAATCTTTCTCCGATCGCTGGACAGCGAGCTGATGCCGTTCAAGGCGATCGAAAACGCCATGCTCCTCGGCGGCGGCGCAGCGTTGCTCCTGGCGTTCATCTTTTCCTGGCTGATCGCTCGCCGGTTGACGCGCCCGATCGAGGAGTTGGCCGGCATCGCTCAGTCGGTTACCGGCGGCGACTACACGGTCCATCCTCCCATCGATCGAAGCGACGAAGTGGGCATCCTCGGGCGCTCCTTCGCGAAGATGATCACGGCGCTGCGCGACAAGGCCGAGATCGAAGAGCTCTATGAGCAGATGGCGGCCCGCTCCGAGGAGAGGGAGGCAGCCGGTGCGCAACCGAAGAGCGAGGCGGCAAAACTGGACGAGGGAACCCTTCTCGTCACCGACCTGCGAGAGCTGCCTGCCACAGTCGGCGAGGGCGATGCCGCAATCGTAATCGCCGCCGTCAGCCGCGCCATGAAGCTCCAGGAGGCGGAAGTGGCCCGGCAGGATGGATTCGTCCGCGAGATCATCGGCCACCGCCTCGTCAGCGTCTTTCGCGGGGACCGAGGGATTCTCCACGCCATTCGGGCGGCGCGAGCCATCAACGAAGAGCTGGGCACGATGGGTCCGGGACACATGACCATCGGAGCCGGCATCGCCACCGGAGAGTTCGTCACGGGTTCGGTCGAACTGGAGGGCGACAGCGGCATCGCCATCGTCGGCAATGCCCCGCTTCTGGCCATGCTGTTCGCGTGGCACGCGCCCACCGGTTACGCCTACATCTCCTACGAGACCGCGCAGGCCGCGGGGGCCGAGATCCTTTCGTCTTCCACTCCGGAGCAGGTGCAGCTCAAATGGCTTCCACAACCGCTGCCGGTGGCGTCGCTGCCTCTCGTGGCATTGACTACGAACATGATGCGTGCGATCGGGCAGACATCCAGCTCGATGGCGACAATGCGCATTGGCGAGACGGTTCCGGGCCAGACCGCTCCGGGCATTGCCGCGCAGGAGCTCATCCCGGGATCGTTGTTCGCCAGCCGCTACCGGATCGATCAGATCGTCGGCCGCGGCGGGATGGGAGTCGTCTACAAGGCCGTCGACACGCAGCTCGACGAAACGGTGGCAATCAAGACTCTGCCCGGCGACGTCATGTCGCGCTCACCGGAGGACTTGGAGCGCTTCAAACGCGAGATCCGGCTGGCCCGCAAGATCACGCATCGAAACGTTCTTCGCACGTACGACTACGGCGAGGCGGAAGGCGTCTACTTCATCTCGATGGAGTTTGTACGCGGCTACACGCTGGCGGAACTGCTTGAAGAGGCGGAAGCGCATCAGATGGCGACGCGCGTGGCCATGGGCATCGGCCGTCAGATCTGTCGCGGACTCGAAGCCGCGCACGAGCAGGGGATTATTCACCGCGACATCAAGCCGCAGAACGTGCTCATCGATCACAAGGGCGAGGTCAAGCTCATGGACTTCGGCATCGCGCGGATGGCGGAGGCGCACGAAGGGATGACGCAGGCCGGCCTGATCGTCGGCACGCCGCACTACATGAGTCCCGAGCAGGTGCAGGGCAAGCAGCTCGACCCCCGCAGCGACGTCTACTCGATGGGCGTCATGCTCTACGAGATGCTGGCAGGACAGAAGCCGTTCGTGTCGTCGTCCCTGACCGGCGTACTGACCGCGCACATCACGGAGACGGCAAGACCGCCCATCGAGCTGCGTCCTGAGATTGGACGCGAGGTCAACGCGATCGTGATGCGTTGCCTGGCGAAGGATCCCAAAGCACGTTACGCAACCGCAGGCGAGCTGCTACACGATCTCGACACCGTGCAGATGCAGCGTCCGGCGGCGGCGTAGAATCTCGATTACGGAGTTCGGTTTACAATTGAGCCGTCATGTCAGCCCGCATTCACGATTGGCAAGCAGACTTTGCCGTTTTTGACCATAGCGGTCAGTTGGCAGTAGTCGCCGAGGCTATCAACAAGTCCGGCATTGACCGGCAGTGGGCCAGCGAGTGGTTCTGCAACTTCGTGTCACGCCAGCACAGCCCGGCACCGCCGTTCGTGCTGCTCGCCACGCCCGAAACGCTCTACATTTGGAAGAGATCCGAGAAGACCTCGTCCCGCGAACCTACGGCGACGGTGGGTGCGCGTCGCGTATTTGCTTCCTATCTTCGAAACTCCGGTCTGGAAATATCAAATATCTCCGGCAGCACTTTCGAATCCATCGTCGGCGCGTGGCTTGATGCTGTTTCGCATGGCTTCTGGCAGGCGCTCGTTCCCGAGGAACGACGTTTGTTCGGCGACTCGGGATTGCTGGAGGCAGTTGAAAACGGCCGGGTTGTATCAGACGTCGCAGCGTGAACGTATTCGTTGAAACGAACTTTGTTCTCGAGCTCGCATTGGAGCAACAGGAGTCTCCGGCGTGCGAGAAGCTGGTTGAACTGGCGCGCGCCGCGTCGATCCGTCTTCTGCTACCGGCGTATTGCCTTGTCGAGCCACACGAGACTCTCACGCGGAGGCGCCTTGACCGGGAAGCACTGCGGCTACGGGTCTTGATCGAATTGGCCCAACTGGCGCGCAGCAAGCCTCTAGCCGAGCGGGCCGCGGCTTCCCAGGAAGTCGTCGAGCTGTTGCTCGCGAGCGACGAATACGAGATCAACGGGATCGAGCAGATGAAGCAACGCCTTTTGTCGGTGGGGGAAGTACTGCCTTTGAATCTCGGCGTTCTCCAGCGAGCAGCAGAGTGTCAATCCAACTTTGACCTGTCACCGCAGGACGCGATTGTGTATGCGTCGATCCGAGCGCGACTTGAGCTTGATCATGCTGCGATGAGTTGCTTCATAAGCCGGAATCCTCGCGACTTCAATGATCTGGATCTTAACCGGGACCTTGCTTCACTCAACTGCAAGTATTTCTCATCGTTTGCCACCGCGCTTCAGTACATCGAGCATGCGATCCCCTCGCCGCCGCCGACGAGCTGAGTGTCACTTCCAGATCGAGTCGAGCAGCGGAGCCTTGAAGTAGAACGTGCCTGTTTTCAGCGCGTCGTCTTCTCCATCGGCATTCCATGTGATGTTCTTCAGGCGGACGAGTGGCACCTTCTTGTAGCGCCGGAAGTTCAGCTCGACGTATAGCGGCGTCCCTCGGATTGAGCCGATTGCCGCTTCGGTCGCGGGCGAGATTCCGCGCACGAACTCGTTGATGACTGAGCGGAGCTGTTCGTTTTCGGGGATCGTGTCCGTCGTCCAGACGTCGATCCACGCTTCGGGACCATAGCGGAGACGATAGCGGCGCGCCGGGATGCCCTTCACGACGCCCGTGGTCTGCGTGATGCTGGCCGGCTCCGCCTTCTCGACGCCGCTCGTCGATAGCTTTCGCAGTGTGGCGCTGATCTGAGCGAGCGGAACCTCCGTGTACATCCGGCCGAGGGGATTCTCCACGGTGACGGCGCTCGTGCCGTTGCGCGTGAAGCCATTGAGCCAGAAGGTCTCCGCGCGGACGCCGGCGGGGTAAACGTGAAGGGTCACGGTCCCGAACTTGCCGAGGAATGGAAAAGGCGAGGCGGGATTCGCTTCCAGCTCGAGGTGATACGGCTTCGGAGGCGCGGCGTGAAGAGTCCCGGCGAAGACGCACAACAGAATCAATCGTTTGAGCATAGGCAACAAAAAGGGCGGCCGATTTGGCCGCCCTGCATTCTATTCGGGTGGAAGAACTAGAACGTCGAATCGAGGAACGGGCGGAGCTTCTTCGACCGCGACGGGTGGCGCAGCTTACGGAGCGCCTTCGACTCGATCTGCCGGATCCGTTCACGGGTGACGTTGAACGAGCGGCCCACCTCTTCGAGCGTGTGCTCCGAGCCGTCGCCGACGCCGAAGCGCATCTTGAGCACCTGCTCCTCGCGCGGCGTGAGCGTGCGCAGAACCTTGTTCGTTTGCTCCTTGAGGTTGGCGACGATGACGTGGTCGATCGGCGAGATGACGCCGCGATCTTCGATGAAATCGCCAAGATGCGAGTCTTCCTCTTCGCCGATCGGGGTCTCGAGCGAGATCGGCTCCTGCGCGATCTTCATGATCTTTCGAACCTTGGCCACCGGCATATCCATCCGGTCGGCGATCTCCTCGGCCTGCGGTTCGCGCCCGAGCTCCTGCACGAGCGCGCGCGACGTGCGCGTGAGCTTGTTGATCGTCTCGATCATGTGAACCGGGATGCGGATCGTGCGGGCCTGATCGGCGATGGCGCGGGTGATGGCCTGACGGATCCACCAAGTCGCGTACGTCGAGAACTTGTAGCCGCGGCGGTACTCGAACTTCTCGACTGCTTTCATCAGGCCGATGTTCCCTTCCTGAATCAGGTCGAGGAACTGCAGCCCGCGGTTCGTGTACTTCTTGGCGATCGAGACGACGAGGCGGAGGTTGGCGACGATCAGCTCCTGCTTGGCCTGATCAGCTTCTTCCTCGCCGGCGCGGATCTCACGGATCGTACGGCGCAGATCGTCGTGCCCCGTGCCGTAGAACGTCTCCAACTCGTGCAGTTTCTCCTGGTACTTCTGGAGGCGGCGGCGATAGAAATCGCGGCGGGTCTTGTCCTTCTCCCGCTTGAGGGCTGCGTCGTCCTTCCGGACCATCGACGCCGTCTGGGCCAGCTCGTTGTCGATATCCTTCAGTTTGTTGATCATGCGGTTGCGCGTCTGCGGCGTGAAGTCCACCTGGCGCAGCTCGGTCGCCAACTCGATCGTGAGCCGGTCGATGGACTTCTCGGTCTGCTTCAACGTCCGCTCCGAAAGCTTCTTCGGATCGGTCAGCTTCGCCTTGGCGTCCTTGATCTTCTTGTCGTGCTTGGCGACCTTCTCGAAGATGGCCATGATGTCGGCGATCTTGTTGATCGTCGCCGCGGGCATCTTCGGCTCGCCGTTCTCGTCGGTTGCGACGTGAATCGTCTCGTCTTCCGGCATGGCCAGGTCGATCATCTCTTTGATGACGCGCTGGTCTTTCTTGGCGCTCTCGTAGATCTTCAGGATCTCTTCGAGAATGATGCGGTTCTGGGAGAGCGACTTGTAGACCTTCCGCTCGCCTTTTTCGATGCGCTTGGCGATGTCGACTTCGCCCTGGCGGTCGAGCAGCTTGACGGTGCCCATCTCGCGCAGATACATGCGGACGGGGTCATTGGTCTTGTCGACGATGCCGCTGGAGGCCGCTATGATGTCCTGCTGGACCTCTTCGCGCTGATCCATCTCCTTCTCTTCGATCGTGCCGTCGATGGTGACGATGGCCTTGGAAGAGGTGGGGAGGGGCTTTTCGGAGTCCTCGACGACGTCGATGCCGAGGTCTGCAAACCGGATGTAGATTTCGTCGAGCTCTTCCGGGAGAGAGGTGATTTCCTCAGGAAGCGTTTCGTAGATCTCGTCGTACAGCAGGAAGCCTTTTTCTTTGCCCACGATGATGAGCTGTTTTACTTCCGCGTACTTTTCTTCGACACTCAACTCGCCGACCCCCTCGTCAAAATTGGTCTCCTGTTCGAGATTCGCAGTCCGCAGGCGTGTCGTCATTTCGTTTTTCGCTCCTCAGGTGCAGCACAACCCCGTCTGGTCCGAACGAGACCTTGACGCGCCGGTCAGAAGCAGGCTGACCACCCCGTCAAATCATCGTCCCCAGAGGACACCAACGTAATCGGCAGGTGACGATAATTATTTCGCTTCGTTCAACATACGGAGGATGCGGACCTTCTCCATACCCAGCTGCGCCGCCCGCTCTCCATCCCCCTGCCGCTGTGCTTCGCTGATGTCTCGTTGGATTTCCAGATTTCGACGTTCGAGGTGTGCCCGCTCCATGGGCCGGAGGTTTTCGTCGATGCGTTGGAGGATCTGATCGTCAATATCCTCGGTGAGTGAGAGTTCCGAGAGGAGGTTGAGCTCGGCCTCGCCCTTAAGATGGGTCGCAACCTGTTGGAAATCAATAGGCGCCCCCGAGAGCAGGTCAGATTTCATAATGGCAAAAATCGTCCGGCAGGCAGGGTCCTCGAAGTACTCGTCGCGCAGCCGGGCGAGGTCGGCAGCGACGAGTTTCCCCTGAATTGCCGCGGTCAGAATGGTCTTTTCCGCGCTGGTGGTGCGGCCTGAGGGCTGCCTTTCGCGATCAGGTGCGGGTGACGCTTTTCCTCGGACCCGTGACCAGATCGTCTGAAACTCCAGCCGGAACGCGTCTGCGATCCGCTGGGCCGCGTCGTTGCGGACGACCGGATCGGAAACCGCGGACAGCAGGGGAACGAACTGTTCGACGCGCTCGGACTTCTCGCGGCCGGTGAGCGTGGCAACGTCCGAGGCCCACTCGCCGAGGGCGAATTCGAAGATGTCGGTGGCGGCGCCGAGAAGCTCAAGGAAGCGGTCGACGCCATGCTTCTGAACGACGGAGTCTGGATCCTTTTCTCCCTGAAGATCGAGTGCGGAAACGCCCAGTCCCGCAGCGAGGAGCACCGGCGCAGCCCGCAGCGTCGCCATCCGGCCGGCGTTGTCACCGTCGTAGGCGATGACGACGCGCGTCGTGAAGCGCCGGAGCAGCGAAGCCTGGCCGGTTGTGAGCGATGTTCCCATCGACGCGACCACGCCCGGGACGCCGGTATGGTCGATGGCGATGGCGTCAAAATATCCCTCGACGAGGATGGCGCGGTCGATGCGCCGCATCGCATCCTTCGATCGGTGCATGTTGTAGAGCAGGCGCGACTTGTTGAAGATCTCGGACTCGGGCGAGTTGAGGTATTTCGGATCGCTGCCGTCGAGCGACCGCCCGCCGAAGCCGACGACCGTCCCGCTCTCATTGTGGATCGGAATCATCAGCCGGTTGCGGAAGCGATCGTAGAAGCCGTTGCCGGTCTTGCGCGGCATGGCCAGGCCGGCAGTCTCGAGCTTCTTCTCGCCATGTTTTCGCGCAAGACGCGTCAGGATGTAGTCCCAGGAATCTGGCGCGTAACCGAACCCGTACTTGGCGATGATCTCCTGCGGAACCGCTCGCTCGGTCAGATAGCGCTGCGCCGCGTTATCTCCCCATCCCAACGCCTGATGAAAGGCCTCCGAGGCCTCGTCCATGACTTCAAGCAGATCGTCTTTGTCGCTCTCTCGCGCCGTTCGCTTTTTCTTCGGCAGCTCTATCCCGACTCTCGACGCCACATGCTCCACCGCCTCGGGGAACGTAAAGCGCTCCGTCAGCGTGAGGAACTTGAAGACGTCGCCGCCCGTGCCGCATCCGAAGCAGTAGAAGAGACCCTTGCCGCGGTCGACAGTGAACGAGGGTGTCTTCTCGCGATGAAACGGGCAGAGGCCTTTGTAGCTCTTGCCGGCGAGCTTGAGCGGCGTGACCTGCCCGATGAAGTCGACGATGTCGGCAGCCTGCCGCACCTGGGCGATGACGGAGTCGTTGAGGTCGGAGAACGCCATTGTTTTTAGGCCTTCGTGGGAAAAGCGAAATGTTGAATGTTGAATTTTGAATGTTG
>JAXDGW010000075.1:0-63414 GCA_034664845.1 Thermoanaerobaculia bacterium
CTCAAGTCCTACTGGAACGCGATGTCGGACTGGAGAGACCGACCTACGTGTAGACCTACGTATAGATTCGTTTCAGCCGCACTCCGATTACGCGGCAAACTTCTGCAGGCAGCCCAGCACCAGCGCCGTGAAATCCTTCTGCACGCGTGCGGTCGTGTCCATCACTTCCTGATGCGTCAGTTTCTGTTTCAGGATTCCGGCGGCCATGTTCGTAATGCAGGAGATTCCGAGCACCGGGATCTGCATCTGCGACATGGCGATGACCTCGGGGACCGTCGACATGCCGACGGCGTCGGCGCCGAGCGTGCGGAAGGCGCGGATCTCTGCCGGTGTCTCGTAAGTCGGACCTGACAGCGCGAGATAGACACCTTCCTGAATCAACTGGCCGAGCTCGCGGGCGACGTCTTTCGCGATGTCGCGCAGCGATTCCGGATACGCCTCAGTCATGTCGGGGAAGCGCACGCCGAGGTCTTCGACGTTCGGTCCGCGCAACGGGTTCATCCCCATCATGTTGATGTGATCGGAGATCAGCATCAGATCGCCGGCTTTGAATTTCGTGTTGATCCCGCCCGCGGCGTTGGTGACGATGAGCTGCTTGATGCCGAGCCGTCCGATCACGCGCGAGAGGAACATGACCTCGGCCATCTCATAGCCTTCGTAGAAATGCACGCGTCCCTGCATGACGACGACCGGTGTGCCGTTCACATGCGCCAGGATCATGCGGCCCTGATGGCCGACGACGGTCGATGCGCGGGCGCCCGGGATCTCGGAGTAGGGGATCGCCGTCTCGACTTCGAGGGCGTCGACGACGTCGCCGAGGCCGGAGCCGAGAATCACGCCGACACGCGGCTGGATGGAAGTCTTACTGCGTACGAAAGCGACCGCTTCGTCGATTGCCTTGATCATCGGTTCCTCGTTTGGACGGACTTGGAGCGCGGAGTATAAACGCGGTCTCGGGGTTTCGTGGTCACGAGGTTGCGGGGCGGTCTCCGAGGTTCGCGGTCGCGAAGTTGCGCGGCACGCCTTTCATGTCGATATGACCGAGGGCGAACGCTTGAGCGCAGGTCAGGGCTTCGGCCGCCGCGAGACCACGCAGCCACGAAACCTCGCGACCGCGTTACGAAACCTCGCAACCGCGCGCCCGATCCCCCATAATGCGCGGCATCCAAGCGGTCATCATCAAAATTCGGCAACGACGGGAGCTGTGAATGGAGCGTCTTTCTGGGCTGATCGGCTTCGTAGGGATTCTCGCGATTGCGTATCTGTTGTCGACCAACCGGCGGGCCATCCGTTGGAAAACGGTTTTCTGGGGTCTGGCGCTTCAGATCGTCACCGCCATCGCTGTGCTGCGAGGCACGCAGATCGCGGGACTGTTCGGGACGTTCATGCCTGCGCTCAATCCCTGGATCGCGTCGCTGATCTTCATCGTCCTCCTGATCATCGTCGTCCAGGTGTCGAAGCGGATGGAGCACGGAACGGCGCGAAACGGCATCTGGGGCGTGTTTCTCGTCATCAGTGCCATTCTCTTTCTCTCCTACAATCTACTGGCGTTCCTCTTTCAAAATCTGAAAAAGGTCGTCACGCAGCTGATCAGCTACACGGCGCAGGGCTCGATCTTCGTGTTCGGCCCGCTCGGTGATCCGGCCAACAAGAACATCGGCTTCGTCTTCGCCTGCCAGGTTCTGCCGACGATCATTTTCATCGCCTCGATCTTCGCCATCCTCTACTACCTCGGCGTAATGCAGGTCGTCGTTCGCTTCTTCGCGAAACTGATGTCGCGCTTCATGGGCGCGTCGGGCGCGGAGTCGCTGTCGGTGGCGGCGTCGATCTTCATGGGGCAGACCGAAGCGCCTCTGACGATCCGGCCGTTCATCGCGGAAATGACGATGTCCGAGCTGATGACGATCATGACCGCGGGCATGGCGCACATCTCGGGCGGCATCATGGCCGCGTACGTTTTGGTCGCAAAGGTCGACGTCATTCACCTGCTGACTGCGGTGATCATGACGGCGCCGGGCGCGATCATGATGGCGAAGATGATCGTTCCGGAGACGGAGAAACCGGCCACCGGCGCAGACGTCGAAGTCGTCGTTCCGAAGCAGGACGTGAATGTGATCGACGCCGCCGGTCGCGGCGCGATCGAAGGACTGCATCTCTCGCTGAACGTCGCCGGCATGCTGATCGCGTTCATCGCGCTCGTTGCCTTGGTCAACGGAGTCTTCGGCTACGCCCACGGATTGGTTTGGTGGGTTCCGGAAAGCCTCGACAAACTCCTCGGCTGGATCTTCAGTCCGATCGCGTGGGCGATGGGCGTGTCATGGAAGGACAGCCTGACTGTAGGCAACCTTCTCGGCACCCGCATGGTTCTGAACGAGTTCGTCGCCTTCGTCAACCTCGGCAAGCCCGGCGTCGGATCGAGCCTCGATCCCCGCAGTTTCGTCATCGTCACCTACGCGCTCTGCGGCTTCGCGAACTTCTCGTCGATCGCCATCCAGATCGGCGGCATCGGCTCGCTCGCCCCATCACGCCGCGGCGATCTCGCCCGCCTCGGCATGCGCGCCATGCTGGCCGGCACGCTGGCAAACTTCCTGACCGCGACGATTGTGGGGATGTTGTATGTGTCGAAGTAGCGATTGCGGTAGCGGAGTGATGTGAGGGGTTGCTGGGTTGCAGAGTTGCTCGGTTCTGAGTTTCCGAAGTGAGGTTACCGAGATAGAATGTCTACTCCCTCACGAGCCCGCCCTCGGGTTGACTCTTCGTTCGGCACCAAATCTCACGATGCCGAAATCACTTCACGACTTAGTTGCTTTTCAGCGTGCCCTCGACATGGCCGTGGTCGTGTACGAGGTAACTTCCCGATTCCCGCGCGACGAGAGGTTCGGACTGACCTCACAGCTTCGTCGCGCCGCGATCAGTGTTTGTAGTCAGATCGCGGAAGGGCAGGGCCGGTTGTCGTACGGGGAGTGGCGCCAGTTCCTCAGCCAGGCCCGCGGCTCATTGTTCGAAATCGACGCCCAATGCATCGCCGCGAATCGGCTTGGCTTCCTGCCGGACGCTGAGCTGAAAGAAGTTGGGTGCCAGCTGAGGCTAACCGGCCGCGCTCTCGCTGGCCTGATCCGATGGGTGGTAGACCGTGATCCAAGAGGGAAGCGCCTGTCTTACACAGCAACCACGCAACCTAGCAACCCAGCAACCGGCTAGCTACCTTAATACATCAATCAAGGAAACCATATCTCCCGGCAAACCGGCTGAGAATGTCAACTCCTTGTCCGTCTTTGGATGCGGAATCACGAGAACGGCCGCATGCAGAGCTTGCCTTTCGAACGACGCAATCGCTTTCTGGAGTCTCTTGTCGGGGATTCCGCGCCATTGGGGACCGGAGTAGACGGGGTCGCCGATGATCGGGTGACCGAGGGACTTGAGGTGGACGCGGATCTGGTGGGTGCGGCCGGTGTGGAGAACGCAGCGGAGCACCGAGGCGTGGCGGAGTGTTTCGATGACGCCGTAGTCGGTGACGGCGCGGCGGCCGCCGGCAACGATCGCCATCCGCTTGCGGTTGTGCGGATCGCGGGCGATCGGAGTATCGATCGTTCCCTGCGGCTTCTGCGGTGTGCCGTAGACAATGGCGATGTACTCCTTTCGGACGCGTTCCGTTCCCCAGGCCGCGCTGAGTTTTCGATGCGCGGCGTCATTCTTGGCGATCACCATCACGCCGCTGGTGTCCTTGTCGAGGCGGTGGACGATGCCTGGGCGCAGAGCGCCGCCGATGCCGCTGAGGTCCTGCACGTGAAAAAGGAGAGCGTTCACCAGGGTTTGATCCGCGTGTCCCGCGGAGGGGTGAACGACAAGTCCAGCCGGTTTGTCGACGACGATCAGATCGGCATCCTCGAAGATCACTCGCAGGGGCATTTCCTGCGATACCGCGGCGATTGGCAGGGAAGGAGGGATATCGAGCACAGCAGTCTCGCCCGCCGCAACGCGCACGGATGGCCTGACGGCAACCCTTCCGTCGAGCGTAACCCGGCCATTTTCGATGAGCCTGGCGATGAAACTCCGGCTATGATCCGGCAGGTGCGCAGCCAGTGCACGGTCGAGCCGTTCCCCATTGTCCTGACCCACGAACGTAACGTTCATTGACTCCGCATCCCATGCTAGAATCGCATAGTTCCCAGATCAAAGCTCCCGCTTCCCTGATCAGGTGACATTTTGATTTGATCATCCGTATCAAGTTTCATCGTGTCGTTTTTGTGCTGCTGAAGTCGAATAGAATGCGCGTACGCACTTTCCGATCGAAGCAGTCTGATTCCAAATACTCGTAGCAAAAGGGGAGATTATGTTCAAAGTGAAACAGTTGGGCGTCGCTGCAGCGATCGCGTTGTTCGCCGGTGCGGCGATGGCCAGCAACTTCCGGGCTGCCGACCAAGTCTACATTCCGGCAGCCGGCCATATCGTTGGCGGAAGCGCCACGTTCGTCTCCGATGTCTTCATCTCGAATCTCAGCGATGACGCGGTCGATGTCTCCGTGATCTACGCTTCCGGAAACACCACATCCACGGCGGTACAGACTCCGTTTCCGAAGGTGTTGACGCTCCTTCCGCGCGAGCGGCGCGAGTTGCCCGATTTCATGGCGAACACGCTGCATCTGTCCAGCGCCTTTGGTCAGGTGATCTTCAACGGATGCAAGTCCGGGCAGGACTGCACACCTGATCCGGCTTCGGGCCTGAACACCAACTACCGCAACATCAGCGTCGAGAGCCGCATCTTCTCGTTCGCGACCGGCACCAATCAGGCCACTGCTCCGACCAACGGACAACTCTTCTCGGGTATCCCCTGGTACAACTTCGTCTCGGAATCCGCATCGGGCGCGGGCCTCGACAAGGTTTTCATCACCGGAATCCGCAACACACCGCAGTACAAGACCAACGTCGGCTTCGTGAACGCCTCGCAGTTCTCGTCGACGACTCTGGTGGCCAAGCTGTACAGCGGCTCCAACCCGAGCGTCGTTCTCGCCACGGCCAACTTCCCGCTGCCGCCCCTCGGCTTCCAGCAGGCTCTCGTGGGTGCCCCGAACTTCTTCGGCAGCGCCGTTCCGCAGGCCGCCAGCTCCACGAACTTCTTCATCACCGTCGAGCAGACCGGCACGCAGAAGGTCGTCGGCGGCGCGAATGACGCAGATGCCAACGGTTGCCCGACTGGTTGCCCGGCCTTCTTCTCCTATGGCTCGCAGCTCGATAACCTGACGCAGGACGCGACGACGCTCGAAGCGCAGTACCTCATCCCGCTCACCAGTAACCAGATTACCTGCATCTACAGCCCGGATATCGCAACCTGCAAATCAGGTCCCTCGATTCACCGTGCTGCGAAGCACCAGTTCTAAGACTCAAATTACGTATGATTTGAACTGACGGCCGCGCTTTCGGGCGCGGCCGTTTTCTCTCTACCACTTCGGAATCGCGCCGTTGTTCACGATGTTGTGACGGCCCGCTGCAAAGTGGTATCATCCGTCAGCTTTCGAGCTTCAACCTATCGAAAGCGGCCGATCGGCCGCTTTTTTTGTTGTCAGGAGATATGAGCGGTTTTTCCGAACGGGCAGAGAAGGAAATCGAGACCATCGTTACATCAGAAGGTCTCGAGCTCGTTCACATTGAGTACCGGAAGCAGGGTCATGGGTTCCTGCTGCGAATCGACATCGACAAAGAGGGCGGCGTGACGGTCGAGGATTGCGAGCTCGTCTCGCACCAGGTCAGCGCGTTCCTCGACGTCGACGATGTCGTCCCCGCAGCATACGAACTCCAGGTTTCCTCTCCCGGTCTCGATCGGAAGTTTTACAAGCTGTCGGATTACGAGAAGTTCATCGGCCGCCTTGTCCGTGTCAGGACGTCGAAGGCGATACGGGGACTTCATGTGATCGTTGGAAGATTGAAAGAATTCAATGGCGAGACGATCGTGGTCACGGATCCGGTGATGAAAAAGGATCCCGATTACGTCGTCCCGCTTGCAGACATCAAAGAGACCCGGTTGGAAGTGGAGATTTGAGGTTGCTGGGTTGCGCGGTTGCTGGATGTGAGTCAGCAACTCAGGAACCGAGCAACCTAGCAACTCAGGGAGCAGAATGTTCGACGAGAACCTCAGTAAAAACATCAAGGCGCTGGCGTACGAGAAGTCGATCGACGTCGAGCGCGTGTTCAAAGCGCTCGAGGACGCCCTCGCTACCGCTGCGAGGAAGTATTACAAAACCCGCGAGCCGATGGAGACCGTCATCGACCGTGTGAGCGGCGGAATGACGATGTACGTCATCAAAGATGTCGTCATCGACGAAAACGAGATCGAAGATCCGCAAGCGCAATGGACGCTCGATCAGGCCCGCAAGATCGAGCCCGAGGTCGGCGTCGGCGGCCGCATCCGCCTCAGCTACATCACGAAGGAAGTGGTCGATGTCGTCAAAGACTCGAACACGCAGATCCGCACCTACGAGGCGCAGAAAATCGACGCCGAGGTGGAGCAGGGCGACGAAGTCCACATTCCGCTGACGAAGGCCGCCGAAGACTTCGGCCGCATCGCCGCGCAGTCGGCCAAGCAGGTGCTCTACCAGAAGGTGCGCGAAGCGGAGCGCGAGAAGGTCTACAACGAATTCATCGGCAAGGCGGGCGAGCTCGAGAACGGTTACGTCAAGCGCTTCGAGCGTGGCGACATGATCATCGATCTCAACGGCAAGACCGAGGGGATCATCCCCCGCTCGCAGCAGTCACGCGCGGAGCGCTACTCGCAGGGCGACCGTATCAAGGCCGTCATCGCCGAGGTGCATACGCAGCCGAAAGGTCCGCAGGTCGTCCTCTCGCGCACCGATCCGCGGCTCCTCATCAAGCTCTTTGAGATGGAAGTGCCGGAGATCTACGACGGCACCGTCGTCATCAAGGGTGCAGTCCGCGAGCCGGGCGAGCGCGCCAAGATTGCGGTTACGTCCCGCGAGCGCGACGTCGATCCGGTTGGCGCCTGCGTCGGCATGAAAGGCTCGCGCGTGCAATCGATCATCCGCGAGCTGCGCGGCGAGAAGATCGACATCATTCCCTGGAACGAAGACATCGTCATCTACGCGCAGAACTCGCTGGCTCCGGCCAAGATCACGCGCGTTTCGGTGACGAGCGACGAGCAGGCTCACCGCCCGCACCTCGACGTCATCGTCGATAACGATCAGCTCTCGCTCGCCATCGGCAAGCGCGGGCTCAACGTTCGACTCGCGGCGGAACTGATCGGCGCGAAGATCGACATCAAATCCGAGGAAGAGGTCAAAGGCGAAGTGGCCGATGCGCTCAGCGCGATGCTGCAGGAAGCGATGGCCGAGTCGCGCGCGGAGACGAATGTTCACGACATCGAAGAGATGCCGGAAGATTGGGCGAACACCCTCGAAGCGGCCGGCTACGACGACCTCGACTCCGTGATCAACGCCTCGGTCGAAGATCTCATCGCGATCGAAGGGGTCGACGAAGAGATGGCCCAGCAGATGATCGAGATCGCCCGCAAGCACGAGCAGATCGATGAGACCGAGCCTGCCCGCGACGAAGATGGCGAAGAGTACGAGGCCTCCGAAGAGGACGAGGACGGCGACGAGCCGGCCGCCCAAGCGGAAGATGCCGAGGCACCACAAGAAGAGGCGCCTGTGGAGTAAAAGAAAACGACCAGGTTGCGGGGTTGCTCAGGTGCTGAGCGAGTCGGCGGCTAACCAGCACAACCACCGGCAACGCAGGAACCGAGCCGAGTAGCAGGAACCAGGAGATTCAATGGCGGCAGCAAAGATTCGAGTAAGCGACATCGCAAAGAAGATGGGAAAGTCCGAGAAGGACGTCATCTTCCAGTTGCAGTCGCTTGGCGCTGAGATCACTGACCCGAGTCAGGCGTTGGAGCCTGAGGTCATCCAGGCGCTCATCACCGGCAAGAAACTGACCATGCGCACGCGCAGCGTCATCATGCGCGAAGACAAGCCGCAAGTCGCCGCGAAGAAGGAAGCTGTCCGTCCGCCACGCGCAATCGTGAAACCGACTCCGCGCCCGAAACGCGAGGTGCCGGTCGAAGAGCCGCAGGTTGCTGCACCGCCTCCCACGGTGATCATTCCCGAGTTCGTCGAGGCTGTCGAAGCCGAAGAGCGCGCCGCGAAGGAAGCGCCGCCCGTTGCCGCTCCGAAGCCGCGCCCGGTGGCTCCGCCTCCTCCCGTTGCCGAACCAGAAGCGCCGCCGATCCCGATTGCAGCAGCTCCGGCGGCTCCGGCGCCCGCACCGTCCCACGCACCGGCGCACGCCCATCCCGCGCCGCCACCCGCTGGCGGACCGGGACTGCGCTCGGGACCAACGGGTCCTCGCGCGCGGGCTCCGCAGTCTGCGCGTCCGAATTACGCCGGACAGCAGCCGGTTGCCCGTCCAAGCTATCCCCCAAGTCCTGCTCGTCCTTCCGGTCCCGGCGCCCCGCGTCCCGGCGCTCCGATGGGAACGCGTCCGAGCGGTCCCGCCGGCGCACGTCCGCCGATGGGAACGCGTCCCTCCGGTCCCGGTGGGCAACGCCCAGGCGGTCCGATGGGTACACGTCCGTCAGGTCCGGGCAACTTCCGGCCTGGTGTTGGGCGCCCCGGTGGCAGCAGTGCGCCTCCGCCGCCACCTCTCGGTACGTTGCCGGGCGGCGCCATGGGACGCAGCAAGACGCGGCGTCCGGACGGCAGCGAGGATTCCTCACCGAAGAAAAAAACGACCGGTAAACGCGGCAAGAGCGAGCGTCCGGCCGAAGTCGACAACGAGCTGTTCACGAAAGGCCCGTTCTCCGGAACGCAGATCATCAACGATGACCTCGGCCCCGACATCGTCATGCCGGAGACGGATGAGGATGGAAAGCCGCGCGTTCCGTCCAACCGCCGCGATGCCCGCAAACAGGCCGCGCCGGTCTCCGGCAAAGTCCTGAACTTCAATCGCCCGACGAACAAGATTCCTCTCAGCGAGGGCGCGACGGTCAAAGAACTGGCCGACAAGCTCGGCATCAAAGCCAACGATCTGATGAAGCACCTTCTGATGAAGAAGGGGCTCATGATCTCGATCAATCAGCCTCTCGGCGCCGACCTCGCGCTCGAGATCGCCAAAGACCTAGGCATCGACGCCGAAGTCGTCTCCTTCGAAGAGGCGGTCGAGCTCGAAGCGATGGAGAAGACGGGCGCCACCGGCAGCACGCCGCGCGGTCCGGTCATCACCGTCATGGGTCACGTCGACCACGGCAAGACCTCGCTCCTCGACGCCATCCGCGAGACCAACGTCGCGGGCGGCGAGGCGGGCGGCATCACGCAGCACATCGGCGCGTATCACGTCGAAAAGCGCGGCCGGAAGATCGTCTTCCTCGATACGCCGGGCCACGAAGCATTCACGATGATGCGTGCACGCGGCGCCAAGGTGACCGACATCGTCATCCTCGTCGTCGCCGCAGACGACGGCGTCATGCCGCAGACGAAGGAAGCAATCGATCACGCCCGCGCCGCGAAAGTGCCGCTGATCGTGGCCATCAACAAGATCGACAAACCGAACGCCAACGTCGAGCGCGTCCGCCGCGAGCTCGCCGAGAACGGCGTGCAGGTCGAGCAGTGGGGCGGCGACGTTGTGTCTGTCGAAGTCTCCGCAACGAAGAAGCAAGGTATCGACGACCTGCTCGACATGATTCTCCTCACCGCGGACATCCTCGACCTCAAGGCGTCGCCGGAGATGGGCGCGAAGGGCGTCGTGCTCGAAGCGAAGAAAGAAGCCGGCCGCGGAATCGTGGCAACGGTGCTCGTGCAGGACGGCACGCTGAAGATTGGCGATGCGTTCTTCTCCGGCGCAACGTCCGGGCGCGTCCGCGCGATGACCGACGAGCGTGGCAAGCGAATCAACGAAGCCGCTCCCGCCACACCAGTGCAGCTGACCGGGTTTGACGATGTACCCAACGCCGGCGATTCGCTCCAGGTCGTCGACGAGCAGA
This sequence comes from Thermoanaerobaculia bacterium, assembly GCA_034664845.1. Taxonomy (GTDB): domain Bacteria; phylum Acidobacteriota; class Thermoanaerobaculia; order Gp7-AA8; family Gp7-AA8; genus JADGNZ01. Next base: position 9,985 of record JAXDGW010000075.1, read on the forward strand.
CGCAGGCTCGCATGATCGGACAGATGCGCCAGGAAAAGGCGCGCGAGCTTTCGCACGGAAAGACCTCGCGCATGTCACTCGATCAACTCTTCCAGCGCATGCAGCAGGGCACGGCCAAAGAGCTCAACCTCATCCTCAAAGCCGACGTGCAGGGCTCAGTCGAAGTGCTGGGCGACACGATGCGCAAGATGTCGACGTCCGAGGTGAAGGTCAACGTGATCCACTCCTCGGACGGCGCGATCTCCACCAACGACGTCCTCCTCGCCTCCGCCTCGGATGCCATCGTCGTCGGCTTCAACGTTCGTCCGGAACGTTCGGCCGGCGAGCTCGCCGAGAAGGAAGGCATCGACGTCCGCCTCTACACAGTCATCTACAACCTGGTCGATGAGATCCGGCTGGCCATGACTGGTCTCCTCGATCCGAAGTTCCAGGAAGTCTTCCAGGGGCGCGCCGAAGTTCGCTCGACCTTCAAGGTTCCGAAGGCGGGCATCATCGCCGGCTGCATGGTCACCGAGGGACTCATTCCTCGCGCCGCCAGTGTCCGGCTCCTCCGCGACAACCGCGTCATCCTCGAGGGGAAGATCAGCTCTCTGCGTCACTTCAAGAACGACGTCTCCGAGGTCCGCCAGGGCTTCGAGTGCGGCATCGGAATCGAGAAGTTCCAGGACATCAAGATCGGCGACATCATCGAAGCATTCAAGATCGATCAACTCGCGGCCGTTCTCGCGTAATCTCAAGAGCGGCGGACGCGCCGCCGCTCTTCCACATCCATGTTCGTCGCCGTCGCGCTCTTCGAGCTGCACATCGAGTTCGCGCAGTCGCTGAAGGAAAAGCGAATGGTCGTTCGCAGCCTTCGCGCGAAACTGCGCGACCGGTTTGAGATTTCGGCCGCCGAGGTGGCGCTCCAGGACGTACACCAGCGAGCCCGAATGGCGATCTCGTTTGTGACGGGAGGCCGAACGGTAGCCGAGGGATTGCTGGAAAAGATCCAGACCTTCATCGAGTCCAACACCGACGCGACACTCGCAGGCTGGACGAGCGAGCTTCTCGATTTCGATGAAGAGGCAGGGTTGTAGAAAAAACAATGAACCACAGAGTCGCAGAGAGCACAGCGCGGGCCGTGCCTGCAACACCACCGCTGTCATCCTGAGACTGCCGGAGGACACTAAGTGCCGGAGGACGTCGAAGGACCCCCTGCGTGTTTGCGCTCGTGAGTGCCGCCGCCCGACCCTGCACTTGCGCGGGGGGTCCTTCGACCGTCCTCCGGCACTTCGTGTCCTGCGGCGGCTCAGGATGACAGGCCTGATAATCTTTGCAGCGCGCGCAGAAACTGACGTTAGTAGCACAGAGGTTTTCTCTGTGTCCTCTGCGCCTCTGTGGTTCAAGGCTTTTTACGGCCGCGTGATCGCCCCGATCGTGATGTGCAGCTCCACGGCATCGCTAAGCACGCCCGGAACCGCGCCCCATCGCGATCCGAGCACTCCGTAGTCGCGGCGATTGATCGTGAACGTCGTCTCGAAGCCTGCCATCCGGCCGACGCTCGGGATCTCATGCGCGCCGAGGGACGTCACCGGAAAGCGGACGCGCCGCGTCGTGCCGTGAATGGTCAGGTTGCCGGTGACGTAGTTGTGATCGACGCTCGTACTGTGAAACTCGAGCGTCGGGAATCGGCGAGCGTCGAGAAAGTCGTCGCCCGTGACAGTCTGATCGCGTCCCTCGTTCTTCGTATCGACACTGGCCGCCTTCGCGACGACATCAATACGCGAAGCCTCGGGATGCGCAGGGTCATAAAGCAGCGTGCCGTTGAAATCGCGAAAGATGCCTTCCTCTTTGAGCACGCCCCACTTCACGATCGAGAAGCGGATGCTGGTGTAGACCGGCTTGACGTAGTAGCGCGTCGGTTCGGCGCACGCGGGCAGCGAGACCAGCATCATCAAGACTAGCGCTGCGCGCTTCATTTGCCACCTCCGACGCGGAAGTCGCGCGTGCAATGGAACACACCGGAGGCGTCGCGCTGCACCGGCCGAATCATGGCAAACGCGCCGCCCTGGCCGTCCTTCGCGCGCATGAGCGGAGTGAGATAGCGGTCATCCCCGAACTCGAGCATTTCAAACTGTTCGTGGCGGCCGTCCTGAATGTGGATGTGGATATGAGCCGGCACTCCTCCGCCGGGATACGAGCCGGGCCGGATGGTGTCGATCCGGTAGGTGCCGTCGGCCGCCGTCGCGAGCCGGCCAAAGAGCCGCGCCGCTACCTTCGGATTCGGAGAGCGCGCTCCCTCGGCCAGGTAGATTCCGCTGGCGTCCGTGTGGTGCGCTTCGATGACCACACCGGCTCGCGGTTTGCCGTCGCGGTCCAGCACGCGTCCAGTGATGATCAGCCGCGCTCCCGGCTCGTTCGGGCCGGCGATCACAACGTGTGAGATGAGCCCGGGCGATGCCTGCGCCCGCGTGCAACCGGCGAGAAATGCGATCGAAAGAAGCGTCAGGAACTGCATTCTGATGATGGTTCGGGTCATGATGTCGTTCTCCTTTTCATCGGAAGGACGCCGTCATGATCACGACTGTTAACGTGTTAACACTCCGGGCGCGGCGTGCGTCTTACAGGCGCTGATGTCCGTCCGTACCGACGCCGATCTCGTATGCGCCGCACAGTCGGGCGACGTGGCGTCATTCGAGGGTCTCTACGTGAAATATGCGCCTGTCGTGCACTCGATTCTCCTCGGGCGGCTGCCTCCCGCCGATGCCGACGACGTCACGCAAAACGTCTTCATCGCCGCGCTGACGAAACTCGATTCGCTTCGCGAGCCTGCCGCGTTCGCGGGCTGGATCGCGCGCATGACGAGGAACGCGGCTGAGGATCATCGGCGCAGGTGGGTGGAGAGCGCTGAGATCGATGAGAGTTACGCCACGCAGGCGACGCAGGGGAGCGATGCCGAGGCGTCGCATGCGCTTGCGGTCATACGAGGGCTTCCCGAGGCGTATCGGGAGACGTTGATGCTTCGGCTGGTCGAAGGGATGTCCGGGCCGGAGATTGCCGCGCGCACCGGCCTGACTCCCGGCTCGGTGCGCGTCAACCTTCATCGCGGAATGCAGATGCTGCGCGACGCGCTCGGTGGGAGTGCTGCATGAACGACGACTATCTTTGGAACGGAAGGGGAGATCCGGACGACGAGGTGCAGAAACTCGAGGCGCTCCTCGGGCGCTACCGCTCCGCCGCTCCGATCCCCGATTTTCGCAGGGTTGTCGTGCTTCGCCGTCGCCGGCGGTGGCCGCTGGCGGTCGCCGCCGCCGCGATCATCGCGATCGTGATCTCGACCGCGTTCCTGCTTCGGCTGCGGGCGGGCGAGTGGAAGGCCACGAGGATCGCGGGCTTGTCGTCGCTGCCCGATCGTCCGCTTCGTGCAGGCGATGTGCTGCACACGGACTCCACTTCGCGCATCCGCCTCGAGTCGCGCAACGTCGGAATCATCGAGGTCGATGGCAGATCGACCGTTCGGCTGGTCGAAAGCCGCAAAGGACGGCAGCGAATCGCGCTCGATGTCGGAATGATCCACGCAAGGACGACGTCGCCACCGGGCGTGTTTGTCGTCGATACTCCGCGCGCCCAGGCGATCGACCTCGGATGTGAGTACACGCTCTCCATCGCCCCCGGCGGCGGCGGAGAATTGCACGTCACCTCGGGATGGGTCGACCTGACGCACGGTTGGGAGCAGTCGCTCGTTCCGCAGGGCGGATCGGCAAGGATCGGCAGCGATGGTCAGATCACCGTTCCGGTCTTCGATGACGCCGATCCGCGATTCCGTGCGGCGGTACGCGATTTCGCGCAAGCGCACGATCTGACGACGATCCTCGCGCTTGCGCGCAGGCGCGATGCCTACACGTTGCTCAATCTCTTCCGCCTGACCACGCCCGACGAGAGCACGCGCCTCTACGATCGTCTCAATGAGCTCGTGCCCGCGCCACTGCCGGTACGGCGCGAGGCGGTGCGCAACTGGCGGCCGGAAACCACGGAGCTCTGGTGGCGTCCCGTCATCGCAGCCAGCGGTCTCAGCGAGATCAAAAAGAAGAAAGGCATGCTCGACGGGCTCTGAGTTGTTATCCTCGCCGCCTGATGCGCAAAACCCGCAGAACATCCCGCGTCGGCGAATCTGTTCGCGATGCCCTCGTCGAAGTCTTTCGCTTCGAGCTGACCGACCTTCCGCTCGGCCTCATCTCGATCACCGGCGTCGAAGTCAGCCCCGATCTCCACTTCGCCCGCGTCTTCCTTAGCGGCCTCGATGAGAAGGAAACGAAGGACATGGTCGCCGAGCTGCATCAGCGCCGCGGCTTCATCCGATCGCAGCTCGGCAAACGGATCCGCCTTCGTTCGACGCCCGAGCTCGACTTCAAATTCGACGAAACGGCCATGCGCGCGGGACGGATCGAGGATCTGCTCAGCGACATCAACAAAGAAGCGAAGAGCGGCGACGGCGAATCGTGATGCCGTTCACTCCTTGACGAAGACGTTCTTCCGATAGTGCGCCAGCTCGGCGATCGACTCCTCGATGTCGTCAAGCGCACGGTGGGCTTCTTTCTTCTTCGGGCACTTGTACTTTTCGCCATACCACTCGTTGACCAGGACCTTGATCGTGCTGACGTCGACCGTGCGGTAGTGCAGGAAGTCGTCGAGTTGCGGCATGTACCTGGCGATGAAGCGCCGGTCCTGTCCGATCGAGTTCCCGCACAGTGGTGCCGTGCGTGCGTAGCAGTACTTCTTCACGAACGCCACCGTCTGCCGCTCCGCCTCAGCGTTGCTGACGCCCTCCGTGAGAACCCGCTCGATCAGCCCGCTCTTTTTGTGCGTCCGCCGGTTCCAGGCATCCATCGCGTTCAACACAGCCTCCGACCGCCGGATCGCCAGCTCCGGCCCGCGAGCGATGATCTCGAGATCGTAGTTGGTGATGATCGTCGCGATCTCCAGCAGTACATTCTTCACGGGATCGAGCCCCGTCATCTCGCAGTCGATCCAGACGAGATACTTCTTGCTGCGTTTCGGCTTGCCTGATTGCGCCAAGTGGCCTCCGGGTTCCCTGCGGTTCGAAAGAGATAGGAAGGATACCGGAGGCGCTGCGTGGGCCGAGGTATCGTTCGTACATCAAGCGAGGAACGGACATGCGTATGACCATCGATCTCGACGAACAGTTGATCGAAGAAGCTCGAAGGATCACGGGTATACAGGAAACGAGTGCTCTGCTTCACCAAGGACTGCGGGCCTTGATCGCCAGAGAGAGCGCACGGCGCCTGGTCCGGCTCGGCGGAAGCGATCCGCGCGCGAACGCGCCCAGGAGACGGCGCCCGTTGAAGTCGCGCGGCGATTAGCGGGCGAACGTTTGAGCTTTCAAGTCACCGCCAGTTCCTTCGCGTAACCTTCCGCAGGCCGCGTATCCAGTCGGAAGTTGCGGAATCGCTTCCCCGGGATCACCGCACGCTAAACCCCACCATCGCTGAGCCGCAGATCCCGCCGATTAGCCCAACGAGGCAGCCTCCGATGAAGAGGCCGGTGGCGAAGGCCGTGGTCTTGCGTCGCAGGAGCGCGGCCACGGCGACGAAGATCGCTCCCGGGACGACGCCGATCAGGAAGCCGAACACCTTTGCTCCCGAGGAGACACTTGCAAAGCCGGCGACGACGTTCCCGATAGCGCCGAGGATGATGGAAAGGAGCAGACCGCCGAACATCGCGAGGACGTTGAACTTCGGAAGGACCGCCGGCGGAGGAAGCTCGGGAGGCGGAACTTCAGTCGGAGGAACTTCGGTCGGGACTTCGCTCATCAGCGCACCGCCCATTCTCGCAACGGCGCGAGACGGGTCGTCTCCAGCTCGTCGCGGTAAAAGAGATTGTAGGTATCGAACGGGATCAGCCGTCCGTCAGGATGCACGATGTGAATGCAAGTCTTCTTGATCGAGCGGAGGTCGAACGACTGTGCGTCGATGAACTCGACGATCAAGAGGCGAAAAAGATTGCCGTAGCTGATGTCGCCCTGAACGCGCGGAAGGCAGCAGAGGAGATCCTTCAGCTTCTGAGGCTGCGAGTCGGAGCCGAGGGCGGTGGAGAAGAGTTTGAGGAAGGCGCCGCGTGCGGCGGGGTCGCGCTCGAAGACGATCGTGTTGCGGCTTCCGTCGATCAGCGCGTCGCGACCGACCAGTGACGTCAGCGGCACGACGTCGTCGCCGCCTTTGAACGCGTAGCCCATGCAGAGCGAGTCGGGATGGCAGGGGACGGGGATGAGATCTTCGGGCGCGAAGAGCGGCGATTGCTCGAGCACCTTCCGCCGCACCTCGGAGAGCGTCAGCCGATTCTCGCCGTCGTGATAGCCGTCGAGCCGCCCCGCAACCTGCACTGGTTGCAGAGTGACGCCGCGAACGCACGGCTGCTGCAGCGCAAAGTCGATGATCTCGCCGATCTCATCGTCGTTGACTCCACGCTGCAGCGTGACGACGAGCGTGGTCGAGATGTCGAGCGCGTTCAATCGTTCGAGCGCCTTCATACGGATCTCGCGAAGGTCGGCGCCGCGCATGATCTCCAGCGGTTTCGAACGTAGCGAATCGAACTGCAGATAGATCTCGAAGAGCGGCTTGTACGTTGCCAGCCGCTCGACGAACGCGGCATCGCGGGCGATGCGCACACCGTTCGTGTTGACCATGAGGTGCTTGATGGGACGCCGTTTTGCTGCGTCGAGGATGGCGAAGAACTCGGGATGGATCGTCGGCTCGCCGCCGGAGATCTGCACGACGTCCGGTTCGCCCTCGTTCTCGACCACGGCGTCGAGCATCGCTTCGATGTGCTTGAGCGAGCGATGATGCTGCCGCTCCGGACCGCTCTCCGCGTAGCAGATCGGGCACCGCAAGTTGCAGGCGTCCGTGACTTCGATCAGCGAGATGCAACTGTGCTGCTCGTGATCGGGGCAGAGTCCGCAGTCGTAGGGACACGACCATCGGATCGGCGTGTTGCGGCGCAACGGCATCTCCGGTTGCTTGAGATAGATCTCGCGGCACTGCCGGTAGTAGTCGACGTCATCGGACATCAGCACGCGCTCCGAGCCGTGCACCGGACAGTGTTTGAGCATCCAGACGCAGCCGTCCTCGAAGACGATCTTGCCGTCAATCTTGCGGAAGCACGTCGTGCAGATGGACACGACCGCGTCGTAGAAAAGGTAGGGCCGGGTGGCGGTCGTCATTGATGAGTACGCTCAGATAGTAGAGCAATCCCGCGATGCACGCCCATTGAATTGCGCTCATGCCGAGGAGGATTGGCGGTGGATCGGGTTTGAGGAAATCGACGAGAAGACGGAAGAGGAGATACGAAGCGAGGAACAGGCGAAAGGCATCGCCCTCACGCGGTCCCGTGCCCGCGAGCTCACGCGCTCGCACGTAACGCACGACCGGCAGGAGGGCGATGAGGAACGCGATCTCGTACAGAGCCACCGGATGCCTACGCACGCCGTCGGCGATGGCGATGCGCCACGGCAATGACGTTGGAATGCCGGCGGTGTGGTCGGCGGGGCCGGTGAGAAAGCAGCCGATGCGGCCGATGCACATCGCGATGATGAGCGGCTCGACGAAGAGATTGCCGGTGGAGCGGCGCACGCTGATCAACTTCTTCGTGATCTCGACGCCAATCAGTCCGCCGAGGAGTCCGCCGACGACGGTCTTGCCTCCGAGGATGTTGTGCAGGTTGTTCGTTGGATCGCACAGGACGTACAGCAACCGTGTTCCGATCATCGCGCCGGCGGCTGCTCCGGCGAGAACCATGGCTCTCGTTTCGTCCGGTACGCTGTCTCCGCGGCGGCCGCGCTGCACGGCATAGAGAACCACCGCGGCTACGTAACCGGCGGTCTCGAACGCGAAGTGAACGGCCACGTTGCCGGTCCAGTGCATGGGCGATGTCCTGCGGCTCCAGCCTTAGAGCTCGTCGTCGGGAATCTCGGCAACCTTCAGCAGATGGCACAGCAAGCCTGGCTTGAGCGGATGGTTGCCATGGACAGGGATTGAGAGTCGTACGATCGATCCGCTGCGGCCGTAAATGTGATGACTCCCGTTGACTCGAAGCAGAACCCAACCATGCCGCTCCACATTCGGCAGAGCTCCTTTCCCGAGGTCGATTTCAAACGGCAATCTCGATGATCCGGGCGGACTTCTCATCGGATGGATGATCGATGTCCACAGACAGACAGCCTTCGACAGCCTCGTAGAGGTTCTGAAGCAGTTCCTCGAAAGTCTCCCCTTGCGTTGCGCAGCCGGGAATGGCGGGCACTTCGGCCCAATAGCCGCCTTCTTCTTCGTGGACCACGACTTTCACCTTCATCTTCGATCCTCCAAGGCGCAATTCGATCACGTACATGTCGTTGGCGGAACCTCGTCATCAAGGGAGCTGACGCAGTTGAAGTTCCAGTATGCCTGACACCGATGTCCGATGCCGATCGGCTCGATGATTCCGCGGCGAATGGCGTGCGGATCGACTATCCTTCGCCCCCTCATGCCCCCACCCCAGCCCAAAGTCGACGGCTTGCTTCTGGTCGACAAAAAAACAGGAGTCACATCACACGACGTCGTCGAGAAGTTCCGGCGCCGCTCGAAGATCAAGAAGGTCGGCCACACAGGGACGCTCGACCCACTCGCTACCGGCCTGCTCGTTCTCTGCGTCGGCAAGGCTACGCGGCTGCAGGCCTATCTGATGGGGATGGAGAAAGTGTACGAGGGGGTCACCCAGTTCGGATGGGCGACCGATTCGTACGATGCCGCAGGCACTCCGGCAGGGGAGCCCAACGAAGTCAACGTCGAGCACATCGATTTCGCGCCGCTGATCAAGCCCTTCCTCGGTTCGATCGAGCAGATGCCGCCGCAGTTCTCGGCGAAGAAAGTCGGCGGCGTTCGCGCGTACGAGCTTGCGCGCAAGGGCGAGGTCGCTGCGCTGACGCCGAAGTCCGTGAACGTCTACGAGTTCGAGATCCAGCAGGTGACCGGCTCGACCGCGCGCTTTCGCGTTCGCTCGTCCGCCGGCACGTACGTGCGCTCGCTCGCGCACGAGCTTGGGGAGGCCGCGGGAGTTCCGGCTCACCTCAAAGAACTGCGGCGGACGGCCATCGGTAATTTCCGTATCGACGAGGCGCTGTCGTACGAGATGCTGGAGAACGCGCCGGCGGAACAGCTGCTGACAGCGCCGCACTTTCAATCGCTCTCCGACGTCGAGTTGCCGCTGCCGCGCTTGCGCATCGATTGGTCGCAGCAAGGGAAGCTGATGCGGGGCCAGGCGATCATCATGACGCCGCCCGAACCGGCGCGGACCGGCGATCTGCTCGCCCTCGGCAATCCGGAAGATCAGCTCGTCGTCATCGGCGAAGTGATCAATGTGCTTCGCGAAGGCGGCCCGGTCGAGGTGAAGCCGAAGGTTGTGCTGGCGGGGTGAATTCGAGAGGCACTATCCGCCGATGACGCAGATGCAACGCAGCTGAGACTCTCGATCTGCGAGTCATCTTCGTCATCGGCGGATCAAACACCCCCCAACTCATATAATCCAGATAGCATGACCAACCGAACGGAGCGTGATTTTGCCGATCAGGGGCGCGAGCCGTCGCGGCGCCGCTTCATGATCGCTGGCGATCACGTGATCCTGCGCGCGTTCGAACGTGACGACGCCGAGCGGTGCTATCGCTGGATCAACGACCCGAACATCGTCCGTACTTTGAAGACGCGCTACCCGATCGCCTTCCAGAACGAGATCGAGTGGCTCGACCGCGCCATGCATTCGAGCAATGTCGAGCGTCACTTCGCCGTCGAACGGCGCGACGATCGGACGCACATCGGCAACGCCTCGATTCACGACATCGACTGGGTCTCGCAAACGGCTTGGTTCGGGCTCTTCATCGGCGAGCCGACGGCGTGGAACCGCGGTTTCGGCGGCGATGCCATCCGAACTCTCGTGCGCTTTGCCTTCGACGAGATGAACCTCGGCAAGCTGCGCATCAACGTATTCGACTACAACGACCGCGCGAAACATGTTCTGGAAGCGCTGGGCTTCGTGCAGGAGGGTTGCCTGCGCCGCGACTTCTTTCGCGAGGGCAGCTACCACGACATCGTGATCCTCTCGAAGTTCCGCGAGATCGCGCCGCAGCAGGGAGAATCATGAGCGAGCGGAAAATACGAGTACTGATTGCCAAGCCTGGTCTCGACGGGCATGACCGCGGCGCGAAAATCATCGCCCGCGCACTACGCGACGCCGGCATGGAAGTGATTTACACGGGCCTGCGGCAGACACCCGAGCAGATCGTCGCAGCCGCCGTGCAGGAGGATGTCGATGCCATCGGATTGTCGATTCTCTCCGGCGCCCACAACGTCCTGTTTCCTGAGATCATGCGCCTGCTGCACGAGGAGAGCGCCGAAGCGATCGTCGTGTTCGCCGGAGGCATCATCCCGGAAAAAGACATCCCGAAAATGAAAGCGATCGGCATCCGGGAGATTTTTCTTCCCGGGACGCCGACAGCAACCGCAGTCGACGCGATCCGTCGCGCCGTGAATGTTTGAGCACATCAAGAAAACAGGGGGCTTTATGAAACGCACATTGCTCGGTTTTGTCGTTGCCATCTCACTTCTCGCTCCGGCAGTCTTCGCGGAGACGTTTCGCTGCGAGTCCGACCGCGGCCGCAGGCACGAGTGTTCCTTCGAAGGTTTCGGCCGCGTCGAGTTTCTCCGCCAGATCAGCCGCACTGACTGCATTGAGGGAAGGACCTGGGGCACCGAGGGCCGGCACACAGTCTGGGTCAGCAACGGTTGCCGCGCGGACTTCGTCGTCCGCCGCAACCGCGAGGAGAGCCGGGACGAAAGCCGCGACGATCGCCGCGGCGGCCGCCGCCGTCTCGTCGTCTGCGAGTCGGAGAACAACACGAGGCACCGTTGCGAAGCCGATACCGAATCTGGCGTGCGCATCTCGCGCGTGCTGAGCCGGAATGAGTGCATCGAAGGCCGTTCGTGGGGCTACGACCGGCGCGGGATCTGGGTAAGTAACGGCTGCCGCGCCGAGTTCGTCGTAGGCCGCTAAGCCGCTTAGGACATCGTCACGATCGACGCTGTGCCCTGCCAGCATGGAACCACTCGATACGCACCTCGCCTCAGGATCGGACGACTTCCGCCGCAATGCCAGCGCGCTGCAATTGCTCGTCGATGAGCTGAACCAGCGCCTGGCAGCGGCACGGCAGGGGGGCGGGCCGAAGTACGTCGCGCGTCACAAAGAGCAGGGAAAGGTTCCGCCTCGGGAACGGATCGCCGCGCTGCTCGATCCTGATACGCCATTTCTCGAGCTCTCGCCGCTCGCCGCAAACGGCATGTACGACGACGGTGCGCCGGCCGCCGGCATCATCACCGGCATCGGCCGCATTCATCAGCGCGAGTGCCTCATCATCGCCAACGACGCCACGGTCAAAGGGGGGACGTACTTTCCGATGACGGTGAAGAAGCACCTCCGGGCGCAGGAGGTGGCGCTGCAGAACAACCTGCCGTGCATCTATCTCGTCGATTCGGGAGGCGCGTTTCTGCCGCTGCAGGCCGAGGTCTTTCCCGACCGCGATCACTTCGGGCGCATCTTCTACAACCAGGCCATCATGTCGGCGCGCGAGATTCCGCAGATCGCGTCCGTGATGGGCTCATGTACAGCGGGCGGCGCGTACGTCCCGGCGATGTCGGATGAGGCGGTGATCGTCAAGGGCACCGGCACCATTTTCCTGGGCGGACCTCCGCTCGTGAAGGCCGCGACAGGCGAAGAGGTGACCGCCGAGGAGTTGGGTGGAGCGGATGTACACACGAGGATCAGCGGAGTTGCCGATCACTTCGCCGAAGATGACTACGACGCCATCGCCATCGTGCGCAACATCGTCGAGAACCTGCCGCTGGAGAAGCGGGAACCGGCGACACGGATTGAATCGGAAGATCCGCGGTTCGATCCGAAAGAAATCTACGGCGTCATCCCGAGCGAGACGCGCAAGCCGTACGACGTGCGGGAAGTGATCGCGCGCATCGTCGATGGGTCCCGTTTTCAGGAGTTCAAGGAGCGCTACGCGCCGACGATCGTGACCGGTTTCGCGCGCATCTTCGGCTACCAGATCGGCATCCTCGCGAACAACGGCGTGCTGTTTTCCGAGAGCGCGCTCAAGGCCACACACTTCATCGAACTTTGCAATCAACGCCGCATTCCGCTCGTCTTTTTGCAGAACATCACAGGCTTCATGGTCGGCAAAGAGTACGAACGCGGCGGCATCGCCAAAGATGGGGCGAAGATGGTCCACGCCGTCGCCAACTCCACGGTGCCGAAGTTCACAGTGATCATCGGCGGCTCGTTCGGCGCCGGAAACTACGGCATGTGCGGGCGCGCCTACTCGCCGCGCTTTCTCTGGATGTGGCCCAACGCGCGGATCAGTGTGATGGGTGGCGAGCAGGCCGCAGGGGTGCTGACGACGGTGAAGCGCGATCAGCTCGCGCGTGAAGGGAAGGACTTCAGCGCCGAGGATGAGCGCGCCATCGCCGATCCCGTGCTCGAAAAGTACGAGACGGAAGGCTCGCCGTACTACTCGACCGCGCGTCTCTGGGACGACGGCGTGATCGATCCTGCCGACACGCGAACCTACCTTGGCCTCGGCCTGTCGATCGCCCACAACGCGAAGATCGAGGATCCGAGGTTTGGAGTGTTTCGAATGTAGTCGCGCGGTCGCGTGGAAATCGAGGTTGCGCGCCGCTTCGCGACCTCGTAACCTCGCGACTCCGTAACCATGCCCGACACCTGGTTCCTCTTCGACCTCGGCAACACCGTCATCAGACTCGCCTACGAGCGCGTGCTGGGAGCGATTTGTGCCGAGGCGTCGATCAGCCGCGATGAGCTCGTGGAGCTGCTCGAAGAGCCGGGGTCCTATCGCGACATGGAGCGCGGGGCCGTTTCCTTCTACGAGTTCTACGAGTTCCTGACCGACCACGCCGGCTACAGCGGGTCCATCCGCGACTTTCATCGCGTCTGGTCGGACTTCTTCGACGGAACGGTGCCGGGCATCGAGGATCTCCTCGACCGCGTGCGCAAGAGCCATCGTGTGGCGTTCCTGTCGAACTCGAACGAGATCCACGCCGAGCTGATCCCACGTCAGTTCGCGACGGTGTTCGAGAAGGACGACATCTTCGTCTTCTCCCATCGCATCAAATGCGCGAAGCCTGATCCGGACTTCTACCGTCGCGCGCTGGAAACGATCGGCGCCACCGCGGAGCAGACGATCTTCATCGATGACTTGCTGGAGAACGTCCTGGCGGCGCGAGGGCTGGGCATGCGCGCGTTTCAGTTCAACGACGCGCGATCACTGACGACGGAGCTCGAGGCGGAAGGGCTGCTCTAATGGCGGTCGGCCCGCGTCGGGCGTCGCCCCCAAACAGAGCGAGTCGCCTATTTCGCTTGCCCGGTTCTGTTCCGAACGATGCGAGCATTGATACCTGGATGAAGGAGCACTCGGGCGACTTGGGAATCATTGCGCAGCATTGGTTCGGAATCATGCGAGCCTGCGGGGACGATATCCGCGAGTTGTTGCATGACGGTCATCCAACGGCGTGTGTGGGGGATGCTGCCTTCGCCTACGTCAACGCGTTCACCGCTCACGTCAATGTCGGTTTCTTTCATGGAGCCGAGCTTTCGGATCCGCAGCGACTGCTGGAGGGTTCGGGCAGGTTCATGCGGCACGTCAAGATCAAGCCCGGAATGGAAATCGATTCGAACGCTCTGAGGAAGCTGATCTCCACCGCCTACGAGGACATAAATCAGCGGCTCAGGGCGAAGTAGCACCTTCGTGGTGCACGGAGCCGTTAGTAGCTCTTTCAATTGAACGCCGCGCGATCGCTGACAATCGAATTGGAGGGCGAAGGGCTGCTATAATGCCAGCCTTTCTTAAGCCAATGGAGGTTTGCGATGAAACGTTCCCTCATTCTCCTGGTTCTCGTCGGAATCGCCGTGTCGGCGAATGTACAGGCGCAGTGCGGGCCTCCGCTACCCACTCCGCGCGTCGCGTTCGTGAGCAAGTCGGTTGAGCCGGGCTTCATCCGCTACAAGTTCACGGTTACCAACCACGCGACGTTCAACAACGTGTTCTTCACTCCGTCGCCGAACCTGCCGCCGTGCGGGTTGAATGTAAACGCGTCTCGGACGTGGCTGAACATCTTCAACGCCAACGGTGGCGCGTACATCTACGGCTACTGCGCGTTGACGGCCAGCTCGGAGTTGACGTCATTGACGTTCGCTGTTCCCAAGGCCAGTCCGCAGCCGAAGGGCTTTTTCATCACGCTGGAAGACCGGCTCTGCCACGTGACGAAGAAATCGAACGCCGCGGCGATCCCATAAAGCGAGCGATTTGCGCCCAGTTGTGCCGCCGCCTTCGAGAGTTACATCCCGTTGGCAACCGTGCGCGTCAGGTGATCGTCGCCGTACCACTGGCGATGAAACTGGAGCAGTGCGTCGCGGTCGGATGCAGACGATTTCGCCGCGGCAGGGGAGCCATTTGCCGAGTGGAAAAGGCGAGGGAAGCTATAGAGCACGTAGTCGAAGTTTCGCTTCGCGTATTCGTCGCCGAGCTTGTGGAACGATGCACCATCGATCGAGAACTTCGTCGTCCCTTTGTAGGAAAGATCGACGCGCTGGTAACGCTTGTCGCGGACCTTCTTCGCAAACTCGAGGAAGGCGGTATGCACATCGATCGGCGTCTGACGGATACCAATGGAGCGGAGATCGTAAACGACGACACCCGGCACCATGTAGTACTTGTAGTGCGCTGACACTTCCATTCCGCTGAACGCAGCGTTTTCGTGAAGCACGGCGTTGACCGGTTGCTGCAGCAGGATGACGTTCGCCGAATAGCCGATGATCGCGGCGATGAGAGGCGTGCCGACGAAGACGAGTTTCCGTTTCGGGAAGTTCGGAATAGGCACCGAGACCCGCTCCAGCTTGACCTGCTGCTTGATGCGCTGCCAGAGCGGCAATCTAGGGCGCGGGTTGAGTTTCGACGCCGGCGGCTCGACCGGAATTGCGTAGTAGAGAATGGAGAGCAGCAGTCCGGCCGCGATCGATACGAGTCCGACCGGGCGGAACACCAGGAGAGCGCCAAGCCCGAAAATGTAGGCGACCCAACTCGCGTAGTTGATGCGCGAACGCGTTCGATGAGCCCGTTCGCGGTAGAAGTCGTCGTTAACGATCTCAGAGCACTGCCGGCAGCGGATGGCCTTGAGCGGGATCTCGCTGCCGCAGAACTTGCACGGTGCCTGCTGGTCGGCGGCGCGGCGCTTCTTCGTGGCCAGATCCTCTCCGCGGCGGTGAGGAGCGAGGTTCAGAAGCAGCAGCCCGCAGTTCGAGCAGGAAGCTGCGTTCGCTTCAAACGGGGTGTTGCATTCCGGGCAGCGCATGATTGTCCTGAATAACTGCAAACGTGCCGCCACCATGCCCGTTTGCCTCAGCCAGATCACTTCGGAATAGCCTGCCACCCCAGCCGGTTCGCCAGTGCATCCGTGATTTGCCGAATCGAGACGAAGAACACCGTTTTTGAATCTCCGATGGCAGCACAGAAAGGAGATTCAAGATGAGAACACAAGGCAATGTGAAGTGGTTCAACGACGCCAAGGGTTTCGGTTTCATCACCAGCGAGAATGGAGACGACGTATTCGTCCACTTCTCCGCGATTCAGGGCGCCGGATTCCGGTCGCTTCCGGAAGGTGCAGCGGTTGAGTTCGACGTCGTCAAAGGGCCGAAAGGCCTCCAGGCGGCAAACGTCGTCGCAGTCTAAGTAGCCGATCTTTTGATCGACGAAAGGGCAGGAGCGATCCTGCCCTTTTCGTTGTGTGGAGGTTTATGGGCAGGCCACAAGTATCCGTCGTCAAGCGTCAGCGCGAGCAGGCCAAGCGCGAGCGCCAGCAGCAGAAAGCCGAGAAGCGTGTGCAGCGGAAGAACGATCCCTCAGATCCGAATTCCGATATCGACATGGCCGATCTCGTCGTGGAAGGGAAAGAGATCCTCTAAGGTCTCATTTCAAGTCTCTTCAACACAGAGACGCAGAGGTCACCGAGTGATAACTCCGCGATCTCTGCGTCTCTTCGTTTTCCCTGGCCCCTCGGCGAAAACCTAGTGACGCACCCTGCCGAACCGGCGCTCGATGTTGAAGCCGAGGTGAATGTCGCCCTTGCTCAGAGGCGAGCCGGTGTAGGTCGACGTAACGTACTGATCGACGTGCGTGGCGTTTGAATTCGTCAGCAGGATCTCGAAGTAGTGCCCGCCGATGGCGCGCTTCAACCCCAGCGCCCAGCCGAAATCGCCGCCGTTCATCGATGACGGCAGATCGCGATTCTTCGGAGTCAGCTCGGCCACTACGCTCAATCCCGCACGGATCATCACCGCGGCGCCGATCGGGACGTTGAATGCGTGGCGGAAGAGAGCGACCGAGGTCGAGCCGCTGATGGCGCGGCCGGCGTTGGTCGCGAAGGTAGGGATCAGGAAGACTTCCGCGCGAGCACCGATCTGCCGCGACACGATCGCCTGGGCGAACAACGACGTGCGGTCGACGACGTCCCGCTCCGTCCGCCAGTCCATCCCACCACGTACGGCCAGCGAGAACGGCACGGCCTGCGCCTGCTGCACGACGACGTACTTTAGCGAAGACTCGATGTCGTCGCTGGCGTTGCTGCGCATGAATGTCGCCTGCAGATCGCGGCTGATGACGTACGAGAATCCGATCCCGACGTCGGCGTTGCTGTCGAGACCCCACAGCGAATGCACGCGATCGCTGAGGCTTCCTTGATCAAGCGATTGGTTGAACCGGTGCGTGAACTTCACCTCCCACGTTCCCTCGGTCGGGATATGCGAGGTGGGAAGGGTGAGCAGCGCGTCGCCCAGCGGCACCGTTCGAATCGGCGTGTAGCGGTCCTCTGCGCGAAGGGTGGAGCCAGAGAGCAGAAGGCAGAACGATACGAATGCCAGACCGCGCGCCCGCCTCAGCAACTCAGCAACTGAGCAACCAAAAGTCTTCGAATCAATCATTCGGAGCACCTCGCCGGATCCAATCGCGCACCAGCTTCGTCTGTGCATCAGTGAGATAGGGGCCGTTTTGCGGCATACGGTCACCCGTGATCCCCGCTCCCGTGATCTTTCGGTAGAGATAGGAGTTTGCTGGATCGCCCGGCGCGACGCGCCGGAGCTGCGCGTTCTGGCTGCTGGCCACGCCCACGGTCAGCGCGTAGGCGCGGCCGGGCGAGAGGATGAGACTCTCCTGATGACCGAGGGGATCGTGACAGCCGAGTTGCGCGCAGGTCGGCGTGAAGATCTCGTTTTGCACCCGTGTAAACGTCGCGGTGGGATCGATCGGATCGCCGGCGCCGACGCCCGGATCGGTCGGCTCTTTCAACCTGCCGCACGCGAGGGCAGCGAGAAGCGCGAAGGGAATCAGCTTGCGGAGCACGCGCGCAGGGTAGCCGTCAGCGATATCCAATCGCAAGTCAGATGTTTGAAAACAGAATGGGCATGGTACATCGCCACCAACCTGTCACCCTCCTTCATTTGACTCGCAGCGGATGACTCCATAGACTCGGTCGTTGAGAAGGAGGGACCCCATGCGCCGACTGCGTGCGATTGCGATTGCTTCCGCTGCCATCGTCATCTTCGCTGTTCCTGCGCAATCGGAGGTCCCGCTTCCGGCCGTTCTCCAAGTCCTCGGGAACGTGACCACCTCGGCGCGGCCTGTTGGGAACGCACTGGTCATCGCCCTCAATCTCAACAGCCTCGACGCCATCCAGACATTCAGCGGCAGCGACGGTTCGTTCTCGTTGCCACATCTTCCCGCGGGCGTCTATCGCATCATCGCCATGAAGTACGGGTTCACGCCGGCGATCGAAACGATCGTTCCGACGAAGAAGGACCATCGCCTGAAGATGAGACTCGAGGCGGACAGGCAGGCCAGAGGAACGAATCAGGAGATGTGGGAGATTCGCGGATCGTTGCCGCCCGACGTGCTGCGCGAAATCGACATGGTCATGATGCCGCCTCCCGATCCGATCGGACCGACTGCAGTCGCTTACGACATGCCTCGCTTCAAAGGCGAAATGGTTTCGATGACTGGCATGTCCAGCGGTGGCGCGGCGTCACCATCGGGTCCCGCGTTTGCGCAAACGGCGCTCGGTCTCCAGAGCCGGTTCGGAGACAACTGGCAGCTCGGCTTCCGAGGGAATCTGCATCGCGTTGAGGATCTGACGGACAACGAATCGTTCGGAACACCTGTTGCCGCCTCCAGCGCGGCGGCGATCGAGCTGCGCTCGTCGCCCACCGACTCGTACCGCTTGGCTTCAACCCGTTCATGGTGGCGCTACCGTGACGAGCTTCCCACCGAGTCGCAACAGGCCGATATTCGCTCGCACGACTTCGAGTGGGCACACGGCGGCTCGCGCGTGCAGGTTCGCTACCTCGCGCAGCAGAACCTCTTCCTTGCCACGCCCGGCTCCGACCTGATCGAGATCGCCGGCGACACGACCGTTCTCCAGACTCCGCGAAACGGTGTGGGCGTATCCCTGCGGGTAACGCAGGAAAGCCTGCGAACGGTTTCCGGCGCCGCCGCCACGCCGACCCTGCGAACCGCCGATCTGACCGCGAACGCGAAGTTCGAAGTCGTCCCGTCGTTCACGCTCGACTACGGCATGTCGAGCCGCGTCGGCCTTTACGGCACCGAGTGGGCACCGCGCAGCGGCGTCGAGTGGAAGGTTGGCAAAGAGACCGCGCTCGTCGTCTCCGGCATGTACAAAGTCGTCGAGTCGGATCATCAGAACACGTTGCCGAGCGTCATCGTCTGGTCCGACGACTCGCGCCTCCTGCCGCGCTACGCATACTCGGTCGGGCTGATCTCGGGCGACAACTCACGCGAGCATTTCAGCGTCATCGGCAGCGTCAGCGCCACCGACACGCCGCTCCGAATCGTCTTCACGGATGGACTGGAGCATTTCTGGGATGGCCTCTACATCGACGCCGGCGACGTCCGCCGCGATCTCCGGATCGCTTTCCGCAAAGAGCTCGGAAGCCGCTTCCTGCTCGATGTCTCGTCGATGGCCGGCACCGCAACGCCTGCACATCCCGGCGTCACGCCGGGCGGGACCGAGAAGCTCTACCTGGCCGGTGATGTCGAATCTACGTTCTCACCGACGCGCACGACGCTGGCCGTCTCCTACCGTCAGATCAATCAGCCCCAGCCCAACGGCATCGACGCCTACCGCACGCACCGCGTCGACCTTCGCCTCGCCCAGTCGCTCCATCTGCCACTCGACCTGAAGGTCCTCCTCGGAATCGAGCTTGCCCGCTCCGAAAACTCACGCATCCTCCTCGACGCGCTCGACGCGGATGGCGTCACGAGGCGCTATCTGGGCGGGCTGGCGGTGAATTTCTAGGTCGCTGAGTTGCAGGGTTGCTCAGTTGCTGAGTTTCTGCGTTGCGCAGAGCTTCTAGTTGGACGCCAGAATTGGCGCGTGTACTGTCGAAGTCGGTCGGATGTCCCCACCACTCTGCTGCCGCTCGTCGCTGGTAAGAGTCGCGCTTGCTATACTTCCGTTTCGGAGGAGCAGCTGTGACCGCAAAGATCAGAATCAAGATTGGTGGCGTTGAGGTCGAATGCGAGGCCAGCGAATCCTTTCTTAAAGGCGAACTGCCAGCACTGCTCGCGGAAGTGTCCACTCTCTACGCAGAGAGCGGAAAGCCGGCTCCAGGTGCGGCAACTGCTTCGACGTCTGGAACCCAGGGCACTCCCGCAACCACGATCGACGGCGCTGTCACAATGTTTGCGCAGAAGCTGAATGCAAAGTCAGGGACTGAGCTGATTCTCGCGACGGCAGCGCGGCTGACATTCGCCACGGGAAAGGGATCGTTCTCGCGCGACGAGATTTCTGACGAGATGAAGCTCGCAACTGGCTACTACAAGAAGAGCTACATGAACAACCTTTCCAATTATTTGATCAATCTTGTGAAAGCTGGCGACTTGGTGCAGCCCAACAGTACGACATACGCTTTGAGCTCCACGAAGAAGAAGGCCATGGAGCAACTTCTTGCTTGACAGAGCGTTGCTCAAGCAGGTGCTTCATCTAAAGGGTCTATCAAAGACCGACCAGTTGATGTTGTGCTTGAGCGTCAACGGCATGAAGCCAAGGACGGTCGCAGAGATCCGCGCTCTCGCCGTCGACAGCGGTGTTCGCGCTGCTAAAGCGTGGAACGTCGCTGGAATTCTGGCAGGGTCCCGTGGCAAAGCCATCCGCACTAAAGAGGGCTGGGAACTCGGCGCCGAAGGTATCGCGCGCATTACCGAGATCGCCGGACCTCACGTTGCAACTCCCATCGCAAAGGTGGCTGTGGACCTAAGAAACCTCCTCCCGAAACTTACAAACACGGACGTTCGGGCATTCGTTGAGGAAGCCATTGCGTGTTACGAGACAAAGCTGTATCGGGCGGCGGTAGTGCTGTCCTGGGTCGGAGCACTGTCGGTGATCTACAACGAGGTGGTCCTGCGGCACTTGGCCGTATTCAACACTGAAGCTCTCAAACGCGACGCGAAGTGGCGACCCGCGAAGACTGCTGACGGTCTTGCACGAATGAAGGAGCATGAGTTCTTACAAGTTGTCGAAGCGATCTCAGTGATCGGAAAGAGCGTTAAAGGAGAACTCGAGACGTGTCTCAAACTCAGGAACGGATGCGGTCACCCAAACTCCCTGAAGGTTGGCGCCACGCGAGTGCAGGCTCACATCGAGGTTTTGCTACAGAATATCTTTGCAGTCTTCGTTTGATCAGCCCTCCGCTCTGCGCTCCAGCCGACAGGAACCGCCGTGCTAGCATGGCGGGTGCGACAGTAGTGCGCGGTCCCTGCGGCTGAGCGCTGGAACGTTGGACGTCACGGTCCGACACTCGCAACGATCGACAGAGCTACCAGGAGCTCTGGGAGTTCATTCGCGGCCTAACGTGGTGCTGCACCGAACGTTACTGATCGCGTGCGGCTCCCCGCCGACGAGCTGAAACCCGTTTGGTTGCATCAAACGCGACAACTTGAAAACCCAGCAACCTAGAAACCGAGCAACCAAGCAACCCACCTACTTCAGTCCCGGCCGAATCTCCTCAATCAACTTATCGAAGCGCATCGAGATTCCCTTTGTCACCACGATCTGCTTGAGGTAGTTCAGCGACGTGATCGCGGCGGGTAACCCGGAGATGGCGGTGGGAATTGACGCCAGCCGTCCGGCGAGCTGCATCGTTTTGTCGGCCACGCTGTAATCCTGCGACATGAAATCGGCGCGGGCCTCGCTGTTGTAGGCGATCGTGAGCAGGTAGATGTCGGCGACCAGTTCGCGGAAGCGCATCTCGCTGCCCCAGGCGAAGCAATCGCCGGCGCGGATGTTTTCCAGAAACTCGGGAACCGTTTCGCCCTTCGACACCGTGTGCACTTTGGCCACGTGCTTGAGCGTGTGCGCGTCCGAGCCGCCGATCATCGAGGCGTGGCGGCCGCCTTTCTGCACGCTGTTGACCAGTTGCTGGACCATCTTGTTGTGAAACGAAGCCATGGCGCCGTTCAGCGCTTCGAAGATGTCGAACATCTCCAGCAGCTCGGCGATGTAGCGCGCCGCCACGTTCTTCATCCGGTAGTTCTGAAAGAGATGGTTGACGCCGAAGATCAACCGCTCCGACTTCATGTAGGGGACGAGATCGCGGATGTTCGGACGGAGCCTTTGGATCTCGCGGTGCTGCAGCTCGGTCAGTCCCCACACGCCGACGTGAATGCGCTGACCCGTCTCCGGGAAGTACGTCTCGACCTCTTCGCCGATGAAGAAGTCGGTCATGTCCGGGAACTTGTTGAGGAGGTAGAGCGCTCCGTCGATCGAGTCGTGATCGGTGAGCGTGACGTACGACATGCCGCGCTCTTTGGCGATGCGGTACACGTCCTCGGGGTTGTTGTAGCAGTCGCGGGTGTTCGCGCGCCGGAAGTACTTGAAGATCGAGTAGCGGCTATGGCAATGCAGATCGGCCCGCTTGACGTTGGGATCCGCGAGGATCTGAGCCGTAGCCGTGTCGTTCATCGAGTGGGATTGTTCAACCTGCGAGCACTTTCCTACAATTCGCGTGCCGTGGCCGAGATCGTTGCGCAGTGTAGCTCAATGAATCGGCGACTCCACCGCGTTGATGCCCTGCTAAAGCACTGCTGAGGATGACGGAACCCGCTGGCTCGGTGTAGGGTGTCGGAGCCGCAGCATCGGAACCCTCGGGTACCGGCCTTGCGCACCCTTTTTCAGATGGCTCAGACCAATCGAAAACCACCCGGCAGCGGAAACGCGGGCGAGTGGATGGACGAGGAGATTCCCAAGAGTCTCCCCATCATCCCGCTCGTGTCGTCCGTGCTCTTTCCGAACGGCGTGCTCTCGCTGCAAGTCGGCATTGACCGCAACGTTCGGCTCCTGAAGGGCCTCGGCGAGGATCAGAACCTCATCGCTGCCTTCTGCCAAAGGACCGGCGACAAAGAGAATCCTCGCGCAGAGGATCTGGCGCCGATCGGAGTGCTCGCGGCGATCGTTCAGCGCCTTCCGCTCTCGGCGGACCGCTACCAGGTTTTCCTGCAGGGCCGGCAGCGCGTCGAGCTCGTGCAGATGCTCCAGAACGAGCCGTACTTCGAAGGCATGCTGCGCGAGGTCATGCCGCGTCCGATTGCGAAGAGCGTCAAGACCGACAACCTGATGAACAAGGCGATGTCGCTCTTCGGCAAGCTCGTCGAAAGCGACTCCAAGTATTCGAACGAGATCCTCAACATTCTGCGGATGAACATGCCCGAGGGGCCGGACACGTTTGCGGATCTGCTGTCGTCGTTCGTCAACTTTCCGCTCGAAGAAAAGCAACAGTTGCTCGAGACGGTCAATCCCATCGAGCGCCTCGAGCTCCTCGTCGACTGGATCCAGCGCGACCTCGGCAAGGCCACCTTCGACAAAGAGTTGCAGCGCCAGATCCAGACCTCGATCGACCGCCGCGACCGCGAGAACTACCTCCGCGAGCAGCTCCGCGTCATCCAGGATGAGTTGGGCGAGAGCAATGCCTCCGAGCGCGAGGCAGACACGTACCGCAACCGCGTCGAGGCGCTGCCGCTCGCGGATGAGCACAAAGAAACGCTTCGCCGCGAGGTGGGCCGTCTCGCGCAACTCTCTCCGTCATCCAGCGACTACGCCGTTATCAAAGGCCATCTCGACACTGTCTTCCAGGTTCCGTGGGCTGCGAAAACGGAAGACCGTCTCGACCTCGTTCGCGCCGAGGAGATACTCGACGAGCGTCATCACGGACTTGAGAAAGTCAAAGAGCGCGTGCTGGAGTTTCTCGCCGTCCTCAAGCTGAAGGGCGACTTGAAAGGGCCGATCCTCTGTTTCGTCGGCCCGCCCGGCGTCGGAAAAACATCGCTCGGCGCTGCCATCGCCGACGCCCTCGGGCGCAAGTTCGTGCGCATGGCTGTCGGCGGCGTCACCGACGAATCCGAGATCCGCGGGCATCGCAAGACCTACATCGGCGCGATGCCGGGAAAACTGATCCAGAGCTACATCCAGGTCGGCGTCAACAACCCGCTGATCATGATCGACGAGATCGACAAGATCGGAAAAGACTTCCGCGGCGATCCTGCCTCCGCGCTGCTCGAAGTGCTCGACACGAAGCAGAACAACGCCTTCGTCGACCGCTACCTCGAGATTCCGTACGACCTTTCCCACACGCTCTTCATCAGCACCGCCAACATGCTCGACACGATTCCTGGGCCGCTTCGCGATCGGATGGAAGTCATCCGTCTCTCCGGCTACACCGAGACGGAAAAAGTCGAGATCGCGAAGAAGCATTTGATCCCCGAACTGCTCGAGAGCCACGGCCTCATCGCGGATCAGGTCACCATCGATGACGACGCGCTCTTCACCGTCATTCGCGACTACACGGCCGAGGCGGGCGTTCGCAATCTCGAGCGCAAGATCGCCACGATTCTTCGCAAGGTCGCGCGCAAAGTGGCGGGTGGCGAAGAGGCGCACTACCTCGTAACCAACACTGATCTCGAGCCGTACCTCGGCCTCCCGTCATTCGAGCACGAATTCGCCGAACGGCATCCCGAGGTTGGCGTGACCACCGGCCTGGCCTGGACGCAGTACGGCGGCGAGATCATGTTCATCGAAGCGACGCGCATGGCTGGAACCGGGCGGACCACCGTCACCGGTCAGCTCGGCGACGTGATGCGCGAGTCGGTGACGGCGGCCTATTCGTACGTGCGGTCGAAGGCGAAAGACCTCGAGATCGATGACAAGCAGTTCAGCGAGAGCGACATCCACATCCACTTTCCTGCCGGCGGAATCCCGAAGGACGGGCCTTCAGCCGGCGTCGCCATCGCCACCTGCATCGCCTCGGTGATGGGAGAGCGCCCGGTCCGCCACGACGTGGCCATGACCGGCGAGATCACACTTCGCGGTAAAGTGCTCTCCGTCGGCGGAGTCAAGGAGAAGGTGATGGCGGCGCAGCGCGCGAACATCAAGACCGTGGTGCTGCCGGAAGGCAATCGGAAGGATCTGACTGAGGTCCCCGAGGATGTGAAGAACGGTCTGAATTTCGTCTTTGCGGCGCGCGTCGAAGATGTTTGGAAAGAGACGCTGATTCCGCTTTACGTGGCGCGGCCGAGCAACCGGAAATACGACGAGGCGGAGTACAAGGCTGAGCATCAGAAGAGCGACCGGCCAGAACAGCGATGAATGACGCGAAAAAGCACGGCTTTCTGGACAACCTCGTCTTCGCCGTAATCGTCGTCCTCGTTTTCGGCATCAGCACCTATCTCTGTTTCACGCTCTTCATACGAGGGAGGTCGGTGTCGACGCCGAACCTCGTTGGAAAGTCTGTCGCCGAGGCGAAGGCGATCTGCACGGACCTCGGCGTCAGTCTCGTCGTCGACAGCGACCACACCCGCAACTCCGACAAAGTCGCCGCCGGCAGCGTCGTCTGGCAGAACAGGACGCCCGGCACGACCAACCTCGTCAAGCGGGGCACCGACATCCGCGTCGAGTTGAGCGCCGGTCCGCTGGTGCTTCAGGTTCCCGACCTTGACGGCCAGTCTGCGCGTACGGCGCTTCTGCGTCTCGGCCAGCAGAATCTCAAACTCGGTTCGCTGGCGTACACCGATTCGGCCCTGGCGCAGGGAGTGCTGGCCGTGGAGCCGCCGAAAGGGACGGTCGTCGCGGCGCAGACCGCGGTCTCGTTGCTCGTCGCCGGCCCCGCGTCGCCAGCCTCGTTCGTGATGCCAGACCTCATCGACTATCCGCTCGATTCCGTGCGGCCGGCGCTGGAGAGCCGCGGGCTCAACGTGTCGAACGTGAAGTTCGAGTCGTATCCGGGCATCGCCGACGGCATTATCATCCGGCAGTTTCCGTTGCGAGGTGCTTCGGTCAGCGGGCGCGATCCGATCACGGTCGTCGTCAGCCGGCAGGAAGAGGGCGGAATCATCGAGCAGCCTGCCGCGAACGGACCTCCGGCACCCGCTCTCACGACCACGAACCAATGACGAACATCCGCATCGCTCCGTCACTTCTCTCGGCCGATTTTTCGCGCCTCGGGGAGGAGCTTCGCGACATCGAAGCGGGTGGCGCCGACCTCGTTCACCTCGACGTCATGGACGGGCATTTCGTGCCGAATCTGACGATCGGTCCGGCGGTTGTGAAGTCGTGCCGCGCGCAGACGAAGCTGCCCTTCGATTGTCATCTCATGATCGCGCACCCGCAGCAATACATCGGAGCGTTTCTCGATGCGGGCGCGGACATGATCTCGATTCACCAGGAGGCGGAGCCGCATCTGCAGCGCGCGTTGCAGATGATCCGCGACGGCGGCGCGAGGGCGGGCATCGCCATCAACCCCGCCACCTCGGCGGAATCGCTCGCCGCCGCCATCGAGTTCTGCGACTTCGTTCTGGTGATGACGGTCAACCCCGGCTTCGGAGGACAAAGGTTCATCGAACCTGTTGTGGGCAAGATCCGTCTCATAGCGCAGATGATCCGAGAACGAGGGGTGGAGGTCGATATCGAGGTCGATGGCGGCATCGATCCGGCCACGGCACCGCTGGTCGTCTCCGCCGGCGCGACCATTCTCGTCGCCGGATCAGCAGTTTTCGGGAAGCACGACCGCAAAGCGGCAATGGAAGCGATCAGAAACAGCGTTGTGATGCAGACTTAGCGGCCACTGGCCGCTGACCACTCACCGGAGGCACATTGAAAAAGACCCTGACCCTCATTGCGATCCTGTCGATCGCACTCGCCGGCTGCCGGCACTTTTTTCACCGCGGCAACACGGGCGGCGGAAGCAGCGCGACGAAATCGCTGCGCTCGACGTTCGATCCCGCGTTGATGAAGATGCCGAAGGAGCAGGTGTTCCAGCTCGGCGAAGATCAGTTTGCGAAGAAAAAGTACCAGCGCGCCCGCCAGTATTACTCGCACGTTTACGAGACGTTCCCGAACGATCCCCTCGGGCGGCGTGCGCTGCTTCGCGTCGCTGACTCCTACTACGAGCAGGGCGACTCGGTGAACCTCATCGAGGCGCAGTATAAGTACCGCGACTTCATCAACCGTTACCCCGGCAGTGACCGCGCCGACTACGCGATGCTGCAGATCGCCATGTGCTCGTACAAGCAGATGGAACGGCCGGACCGCGATCAGCAGAAGACGCGCGAAGCGCTGGAGAAGTTCAACGACGTCCTGAAGACCTATCCGAAGAGCGCACTTCGTCCCGAGATGGACAAGCGCCTGCAGGACGTGCTCGACCGCCTGGCCAGGCACGATCACATCATCGCCCGCTACTACATCAAGCGGCACAGCTTCAACGCCGCCCTGCAGCGTCTCAACGGCATCGTCGAGATCTACCCGAACTACGCCGAGCGCGACGGAGTCTTCTACGACCTCGGCACATCGCTCTCCGGGCTTGGCCGCACGGCGGAGGCGCGCCTTTACTTCGAGCGCGTTCTGTCGGAGTTCCCGCAGAGTACGTTCGCCGCGAAAGCGAAGCAGAAACTCGGGAGCATGAAGACGGCATGAAGCAGTTCGCGGCGATCGTTCTCGCTCTCTCTCTCGCCGGTTGCGCGGCGTATCGCGCTTCCGGCGAGGAGGCGGGACCGCCGTCGCTCGTGCCGCCGGCAGATGTCGCTCCAGCAGCTACGAATCCAGCGACCGATGCGCGTCTCGCGGAAATGCAGACGTCGATGACGGAGCTCCTCGAACGGATCGACGTTCTCAACGCGCGCATCGCCAAGCTGGAGTCGTCCGAAAGTGAGCCGCGCGTGCCGCAAACGCAAGCGCGTGCGATCGAGCCGGCGCCAGCTCCCGCTCCAATGCCGCGGACGGTGGAAGCGTCTCCGATCGCTCCAGTTCCCAATCCAGCTCCCGTTCGCGCAAAAGCTCCGGTGAGCGGTCCCCTTCACGCGGCGGCGATCGCGGACAGCTATCGCGACGCACTGATTCTGTTCGGCAAGGGACGCATGCCCGATGCACGAGCGGCGTTGCAGCAGGTCTTCGATGCCGAGCCCTCGGGCGAGCTTGCCGACAACGCGCTCTATTGGATCGGCGAGACGTACTTTGCCGCAGGCGATTACAGCAGCGCTATGCGAGCGTACGAGCGGGTCGTGAGGGAGTATCCGGAACAGAACAAAGCATCCGATGCGATGTTCAAGATCGGACTCACGCACGAAAAGACCGGAGACATCGGCATGGCCCGGAAGACGTTCGAAGAACTGATCCGCCGCTATCCGTATTCGACGGCATCCTCCTCGGCGAAGCTGGAGTTGAAGCGGGTCAAGTACTGAGGTTGGCCTCCGCCCTGACAGCACGCGAGACGCGCGCACTCAGAGGAGTGCGGGCGTCTCGCCCGCGGCCATCGAGGCGTCCCGCCTCGGTGGTTGGATCTAGGGCGCTGTATAGCCGCGACGAGTCGACGACAACGCTGAATCCGCTTCGCCAGACCGGTAACCACCGCTGGCCGCCACACGAAGAACCGCCACACCCGATACAATCCACCGGATGGCTGACGAATCCGAAAGTGGAGCATCGCTGCTGGCGCGTCGGGAGTATGCCCGCGCCGTGCCGCTCCTGAAGCGCGACCTCGACAAATATCAATCCAATCCCCGCATTCGCCTGCAGTACGCCGACGCCCTTGCGGGCGCCGGCCAGCATGAAGAGGCGATCGCGCAGTACGACCATACTGCAAAGTACTACGAGGACAACGGTCTGACGGTGCAGTCGATCGCCGTAGCGAAGAAGGCTGAGAAGCTGCGCGGCCAGATCAGCGAGGCGCATCCGAAAGAAGCGACGGAAGGGAAGAGTGAACCGCTTTTCTCGCGGCCCGTGCCGAAGTCGCCCCTCTTCGAAGTGTTGACGGAAGTTGAGCGCGATGCACTCGTCCGCGAGATGGAGCTCGAGTCGCACGACGAGGGAAGCGTCATCATCAGCGAGGGGCAGCCGGGCTCGTCGATGTACATCATCGGCAGCGGCGAGGTGAAGGTTTTCACTCAAGGCACTGGCGGCACGACCCTCTATCTGGCCAAGCTCGGCGAAGGGGATTTTTTCGGCGAAGTGAGCATGTTGACCGGCAAACCTCGCACCGCCACGATCACGGCGTCGCAGCGCACCGAGCTGCTGCGCCTCGATAAGGAAAAGCTCGACAACGCGTTGGCAAAACATCCCGGGATTCGCAAAGTGCTGAACGAGTTCTACCAGCGCCGCGCCGAGCACACCGTCGAAGCGATGATCGAGAGCCTGAAGAAGCGGTAATCAGAGACAAGAGATCAGGGGCGTAGGGCACTTGTCGCGCCTGGTCTCTAGTCTCTGATATCTCGAAAATCTCTCGATAACAGGAGTAAAGCACCTTGCCCGTTCTTCCCATCGTCAAGTACGGCGATCCCGTTCTGCGTGAGGCCACACGGCCCGTCACCGACATCGACGAAACGATCCAGAAGCTGATCGAGGACATGGTGGCCACGATGTATGCCGCGCCCGGCGTCGGGCTGGCGGCGAACCAGGTCGGCGTCTCGAAGCGGCTCGCGGTGATCGACCTTTCTGTCGGCAAGAAACCGGGAGGGCTGCACATCCTCATCAATCCCGAGAAGGTGGAGGCCGAGGGGGCGATTGCGGAGGAGGAGGGATGCCTGTCGATCCCGGATTTCGTCGAGACGGTCACGCGGCCGGAGCGCGTCAAGGTGCGCTACACCGACCGCAACGGCGAGCAGCGCGAGATCTCAGGGGAAGGGCTGATGGCCCGCGCCCTCTGTCACGAGATCGATCACCTCAACGGCAACCTTTACATCGACCACCTCCGCGGCTTCAAGAAAGAACGGCTGTTGAAGAAGGTTCAGAAGCTGGCGAAGTCGGGGATGTGGTGATTTGTCTCAAGGGGAACGGTTTCACGCGGAGACGCGGGGTTTGCTTCTCTCCGCTTCTCCGCGTGACAAGCCTAGACGAGTGGCATCGGCCCGAACGTCTCGCTGATCAAGCTCGCCGTATCGATCCCATTCTCACGCAGCGCGTCGCCGACACGATCGATGAAGGGATCGAAGCCCGCTGCCATGACCGTCGCGGATTGGATCTGCTTGCGGTTGCGGGCGATGAGCGTTTCGATCTTTCCGCTCTCGTGGCGGATGGCGCCGTCGCGGGCCAGCGGATCGAAATCGGCGGCGTAGAGAATGTTGCGCTGATCGGGCTCGTAGAGCACGCAGATCGCTCGCGGATCGTGGTTGGCCAGCATGGACAGAACGATGCTGCGAACCGGCGCGATGCCGGTGTCTCCTGCCAGGAAGACCATCGGTTTGTCGTCGTTCTCGGGAAGAACGAAATCGCCGTACGGACCCTCGATGGTCACGTTCGCACCGGCGTCGAGTTTCGTCAGCGCCTTGCCGCCGCGCCCTGCGCCGACGCGCACGCAGAGCTGCACCGCCTGCGTACGTTGCGGCGCGGACGCGATCGTGTACGCGCGCGAGACGCCATCGGGGAACCGGAAGTTCACCCACTGCCCGGGCTCAAACGAGAACGAATCGTCTTGAAACGCGACCGTGATCTGTACGACGCTCGACGCCAGCTCTTCGATCTCCGTCACGGTTGCCGCGTAGGAAGCCACGGCGGAAGTATAGCGGCGGGCGATGGCGGTTAGCTCAGCGCACATGGATATGCACGGAAAGATTGAACACAACGTCGACTGGCTTTCCCTTTACTGTTCCTGGCTTGAAACGCCACTCCTCCAGAGCCTTTGCGTATGTCGGCCCCAGTCGAGGGGAAGTTCCGTCGCGAAGGATTTTGATGTTCCGCGCGCGCCCCTTCTTGTCGATCACCATTTCGAAGAAGAGAGGCCCAGCGATCTTCATGCGACTTGGCAGGCGAGGTTCAACCCGCCTGATCACAACCGGCGCAACGACGTCGTTACTGATACGAAGCGGCTGTTCTTCCGCTGTGGATGGCGCGGGAACCATTCGCGCGTGCGTCGAACTCGCGTTCTCAACCTGCGCGCTGGCTGGCGGAACGCGCTGCTCCCGAGAGCAAGCAGCGACCACGAGGACGCATGCGATGGCCAATGTTCGAATCGACATTTCGCTGGTAAGTCCCCTCCGGCCTACCGCAACCACCCAGGCATGATCCCCATCCGCCGCGCGTCGTCGCGGAACTGATCGTTGGCTCGCTGGGCGCGCGTGACTTCCAGCTCTGCGGCCGGCAGTTGATCGAGCGTGTACTGCAACTCGGTGGACTGATAGGTGAACTGACTGGCGCGATAGCCGAGGGCGAAGAATTGGGTGATCTGCTGTTTCAACGCTTCGGCGCGGGTTCGGAGCAGCTCGACGTTTTCCTTCGCCCGGCGAATCGCCTCCTCATGGGAACGAGCGGCGTTGCGCCACGACCACTCGTCACCGTTCGGCGGTTCCACCACCTCCCGAACCTCGGCCAGCCGGTCGGTGCTTGAAACGGACGCCTTGCCGGAGTGGTTCTGCTCCAGCTCGCGCAGAAGGCGGTCTCGCTCCGCAGCTGAGACTTTTAGCTTCCTGTCGGATTCATTCGTGACGACAACCGCCTTCGTCACCGCGGCGCGCGTTGCCTCGAGGTCGACGTCGCCGAGCGGGATTGAGTAGAGGACGCCGGCCGTGCGGAAGATGACGCGCGATTGTTCCTCGCGGATCGGTCCATTCACCTCGAATCGCGTGCCGTTGCGCAGGATGAGCGTGGTCGCGATCGCCGCGGGCGAGGGGAGGGGAGCGCGGGAGATCGTGGCGGCGAGCAGGAGGATTCCGAGTGGCATGCCGAATTATCCGCCGGATCTCCGGAGAGGGTTTGTAAACGTTATGATTCCGCCTCCCGTGCCCAACTGGTACTACATCGCTGTCAACGGCGTCTATCTCCTCGGCGTCACGATCTGGTTCGGCGGCGGTGTCGCCATCACCCTCGCCGTCGGTCCGGCACTCGTGGCCTCGCTGGCGCGCCGGGAAGCCGTGATCGCCTCGGCGACACTCCTTCGCAAGTTCGCCAGGATACGCGTGCTCGCCCTCATCCTGATGATCGCCGGCGCGGGCACGAAGATACTGATCTGGGAGCGGCATGAGATGGCGCCGTGGATGGCTGTGCGATGGGTGGCCATCGTGCTCCTGGCCTGGGCGCTCGTGGCTGAGCTCGGGCATCACCGCTCGCTGACCGTGCTCGAAAGCAGCGTTGGCCCCGCTCTTGCGCCCGACGATCCTCTGCTGGCGATATTCGATCTAATGCGCATCCGGGCCGAAGGGCTGATGCGGGCGTCGCTGATCGCTGCGCTCATCGCGCTTCTGTTCACTTGATAGAATCCACCACTGCACCGATGTCACGCCCCGCGCAACGCCCCATCGCAAACTCCATCTATCTAAATGGCCAGTAGTCTCTCTCACGTCACCTGGATCGTTCTCAGCGCCCTCAGCGGACTGCTGTTTCTGACCTTTGACGCCATCCGCTATTTCGCGCAGCACGTCAGCGCCGTCACCTTGCGCCGCTGGTCGGGCGATCAGGCCGGCGAGAGCGGCAATCGCTGGTTTCATTTCGATCCTCAGAATCTGCAGCTCGTCAGCGGGTCGCTGCTGCAGGTCACGCTGATCGGCGCGTTCGTCGGCACGATCCGCGTGATGGACGGCGAGTCGGCTGCCTTCGCGTGCGGCGTTTCCGCGCTCGTCTGGCTCGTCATCGTCATCCTCTGGAAATTCGTGCTCGCCTTCGTCCCCGAGGACATGGGCGAGATGATTTTGAAGACGCTCATCCCGTTCTCGCACTTTTTCTACTTCCTCTTCTGGCCGATCCTCTTTCCGTTGCGCCGCGTGTTCGACCGTCTCGACCGCGAAGAGGAAGAGGCGCATGAAGACGAGGAAGTGACGGACGAAGAAGTGCAGGCGTACATCGACGTCGGCGAAGAGGAAGGCATCCTCGAGGCCAGCGAAGGGAAGATGATCCAGTCGGTCGTCGACTTCAGCGACCGCGTCGCCCGCGAGCTGATGACGCCGCGCATCGACGTCGTTGCGTTCGACGCCACGCACCCGTTCGAGGAGCTGGCGCAGCGTTTCGCCGAATCGAAGTACTCGCGCATTCCGATCTACGAAGAGAGCGTCGACCGGATCACAGGCATCGTCCACATCAAGGAAGTGTTCGAGGCCATCGTCAAGAGCGAGTCCAAGCCGGTCGTGGAGCTGGCGCGGCCGCCGTACTTCGTCAGCGAAACGAAGAAGGTCTCGGAGCTGCTGCGCGAGTTTCAGAGCGAGCACATTCAAGTTGCCGTCGTCGTCGATGAATACGGAGGCACCGCGGGCATCATCACGATCGAGGACGTCGTCGAGGAGATCGTCGGCGAGATCGCGGACGAGCACGAAGAAGATGAGGCGACCATCGTCGACATGGGCGGCGCCGAGTACATGGTCAGCGGCCAGCTTCGCGTCGAGGCGCTCGAGGAGTTGCTCGACGCCGGCCTCGAGGGCGACGACTACGAGACGGTTGCAGGACTGATTTTCACGTCGACCGGCCGGGTGCCGAAAGCCGGCGCCGTGGTGAAGAAAAACGGCTACCAGTTCATCGTCGATCGCGCGGACCGGCGGCGCATCTATCGTGTGCGGGTGTCAAAAGATCCGGAATGGACGACCGAAGATGAAGACGAAAGAGAATCGCGTGGCTAAGCCGCAACCCGCAGCAACGAAGCCGGACCGTTCCGGCAAGCCGCGCTTCGGAGTGATCGCGCTGGTCGGCCGCCCGAACGCCGGCAAGTCGACGATCCTCAACCGCATCCTCGGCCACAAAGTATCGATCGTCTCGGCCAAGCCGCAGACGACGCGCAACCGCATCGTCGGCATCCTCAACGACGCCCGCGGCCAGATCGCGTTCCTCGACACGCCCGGCATCCACCGGCCGTTGCACAAGATGAACGTGCGGATGATGGAGCACGTCCGGGCAAGCTTGTCTGAGGCCGATGTGGTGGCGGTGATGATCGACTGCAGCCAGCCGTTCGGTCACGGCGACGAGTTCGTCCTCGAGATGATGCGCGATCAGAAAGAGAAGCAGCCGGAGGCGAAGCGCTACGCCATCCTGAACAAGATCGATCTTCTGAAGAAGAACAAGCTGCTGCCGCTGATCCAGCAGTACAACGAGACGGGGATCTTCGACGAGATCGTGCCTGTTTCAGCGGCCACCGGCGATGGGATCGAGCAGCTCGTGAACTACTTCTTCGATGCGGTCGGAGCGGGGGAGGCCATCTATCCGAAGGAAGACTTCACCACGCAGCCGGAGCGCTTCTTCGCCGCGGAGATCGTTCGCGAGAAGCTGCTGGCGCATACGTCCGAGGAGTTGCCCTACACGACGGCGGTGGCGGTGGAGCGGTGGGAAGAAGAAGAGGAAAAGAACCTCATCAAGATCTACGCGACGATCGTCGTGGAGCGTGAAACGCAGAAGCCGATCATCATCGGCAAACGCGGCGACATGATCAAGCGGATCGGGACCGAGGCGCGCGTCGAGCTCGAGGCAATCCTCGGCGCGCGGGTGTTTCTCGACCTCCACGTTGCCGTCCACGGTTCCTGGCGCGAGGACGAGCGTTTCCTCGGCGAATTGGACTGGCCCCTCCGCTAATTATTGCCTGCCCGCGAGCTCATCCGCGAGGTGTAGAATCCGGCTTCGTTCAGGTCAACCGTCCAAAAAATTAGAGGGGGAGCTCCTATGTATCTTCGCAGGCTGTGCTGTTTTCTCATGGTGCTGTGCGCCACAGTCACGGTTTATGCTCAGCAGACAGGCTCGCTTCACGGAAGAGTCACGGCTTCGGACGGCTCCGCGCTGCCCGGTGTCACAGTAGAGGCGCGGTCCAACGCACTTCCGCAGCCCCGCGTCACGGTCAGCGATAGCTCGGGCGATTATCGTCTCCCTGCGCTGCAGCCGGGCACGTACACCCTGCAGTTCACGCTGTCGGGGATGCAGACTGCCACTCGCAAAACGGAAGTTCTGCTCGGCCAGGACATGGCCGTCGACACGAAACTCGGCGTCGCCGGAGTGGCCGAGAACATCACCGTCACGGCGCAGGCCACTCTCGTCGACCGAGAGTCCGCAGGGATCCAGAACGCGCTTTCGAGCGATCAGATACAGGGCCTGCCGGTGGCGCAGGATTACAAGGATCTGCAGAAGCTCATTCCGGGCGTCATGTACACACAGGACACGACGCGTGGACCGAGCGCCGGCGGCAGCGGCCAGTCAAACGTCTACCTGATCGATGGCGCGAACGTAACGATGCCGATGTACGGCGTGCTCACCGTCGAGGCTTCGACGCATGACATCGCTCAGGTCAACATCGAGCGGACGACGTCGAAGGCGATCGATTTCAACCGGTCAGCCGGTTTCCAGATCGATTCCGTCAGCAAGTCGGGAACGAACAAGTTCTCCGGCGAAGTCGAGTACCAGGTGTTGAAGCACTCGATGATCGCCTCGCAGGCCGGAACTGTAAACACGGTCTACCAGCAGGATCGGGATTGGGCTACGGCGAGCATCGGCGGTCCGATCCTTTCCGACCGGCTGTTCTTCTACGGTTCGTACTACCGTCCGAAGTACACCCGTGAGAATCAGGCCAATCTGACCGGCCCGCTCCCGGAGTTCAGCAGCTCCCGCAACGAGGCATTCGGCAAGCTGACCTTTACGCCAACCTCTTCCTGGCTGATCAATGGCAGCTACCGCGACTACCATCGTGTCGATACTTCCGGTGACGCGTTTGGAACCAGAGCCGCCGCAACCACCGGCCTCGGGTCCGAGACCCGCTTCAAGATCGCGACCGTAGAAGGCTCGTGGGTGATGAGTCCCCGGAGCTTCGCCACATTCAAACTGACGGACTTCAAGAATCCCGGTACGAGCACTCCCGACCACGTCGCGAATGTAACGGCCGCTACGGCGATCGGAACCCATCTCGATATCGCCAACATCGGCCAGCTTGGACTGCTGACTGTTCCGACCCCCAGCACTTCGAACGCGGCTGCAGCTGCGTTTCAGCAGACCTACATCGACAAATACGGCTACCTGGTCAATGGCGTCCGTACGGGCGGTGGCACAGTGGGATTTGCAGCCAACCTGGACAACGCGGACGACTTTTACCGCAAGAACGGCCAGGCAGGTTACAACCTTACGCTCGGTATGTTCGGCATGTCGCACGATCTTCATGCAGGCTATCAGCGCTACACGGAATCAGA
The DNA here is from genome assembly GCA_034664845.1 of Thermoanaerobaculia bacterium. Taxonomy (GTDB): domain Bacteria; phylum Acidobacteriota; class Thermoanaerobaculia; order Gp7-AA8; family Gp7-AA8; genus JADGNZ01. The sequence continues at coordinate 45,761 of JAXDGW010000075.1, forward strand.
GGACCTGCTTCGTACCTCCAATGGATGGGGCAGTTTGTCCATCCCGGGCGGTTCGAGCAACTGCCCGGCGGCTGCCTGCGGTGGCACCGCAAAACCGGCTTTCTTCATTGCCACGGTTCAAGGACAGTCGATTGCAAGCCCTACGATTCATTCCGAGCTGCACTCTCAGAATATCGAGCTCAATGATCAGATTCACGCCGAGAACTGGACCTTCAACGTCGGTGTCATGGCCAGCCACGACAGCTACTATGGACAGGGACTGGCAAAAGCCGACAACTATGCGGGCTTCGTCCGTTCGATCGGCACGAAGTACCTGATGCACAGCACTCCGTTCAAGGACACGATCCAGCCGCGGCTTGGTGCAACCTGGGCCTACAACGGCAAGGACACCGTCTTCGCGAGCCTCTCCGGATACAACCAGGCCGCAACCGCTCTGCCTCGCGCCGCTTCATGGGACCGAGGACTCCAAAACGTGCTCAATGCGTACTTCGACGCGAATGGAAACCTGATGGGGACCGATTCCGTTGGCGCTTCCGCGGGCAAGCTGTGGGAACCGGGAATCAAGCCGCCCGAAACGAAGGAGTATGTGATCGGCACGTCACGTCAGATCACCAGCAATTGGTCGACGCGTGTTTACGGCCGTTATCGTTATGCACACAATTTCTACGAAGATACGCCGAACAATGAGCGCATCTGTCTCGCGCCGTACCTTCAGGGTGCGACGATGGGCCAGTGCAGCGCCACATCACCGGCAACCGATGCACCGGCCGACGTGCCGCGTCAGCCGTACATCCCCGACTTCAATCAGCGCTTGAATGCCATTGGCAGCATCATCAACAACCAGTTCTATGTCATCGCCAACCTCGACGGCGCGTTCACCAAGTACTACGAGGCCACAATGGAGTCGGAGTGGCACCGCGGCAACTTCAACGCCAACGGTTCTTATACCTGGAGCCACTATTACGGCAATTTCGACCAGGACAATACGAGCATCAACACCAGCAATGACGCGGCGGTGTTCATCGGCTCTTCCAACGTTGGCGACGCCGCCGGCCGGAACATCTGGAATTACAAGTACGGCGATCTCCGCGGCGACCGCCGCAACGTTCTGAAGCTTTTCGGAACGTACACGCTGCCGTGGCACGCCTCGGCCGGTGCATTCTTCGTGTACCAGTCCGGCCAGCCCTATCAGATCGAAAGCTACCTTCCGTACAAGACGTTCGACAATGGGTCCACGAGCGACACAGCGCGTTACGCGGAGCCCGCCGGCAGGCGCCGGTCACCCTCCGTCAATCAGACGGACCTCAAGTACACACAGAACTTCGGTCTGCCGCGCAACCTGAATCTGCAGCTCATCGTCGATCTGTTCAACGTCATGAACCATCAGACGGGATACAACTACATCACCAGCGTCAATACGCTGGGAACCTGCGACCCGACGAAGAGCGCGACTTGTTTCCCGACGGGCCTCACGGGCGAGGTTGCCTATTTGAAGACGGCGCCGACCCCCAACTCGTACTACGCACCGCGGCGTTTCCAGGTTGCTGCGCGGCTCCTGTTCTAAAGAAGTCTTTTCTGAAGGTCAACGAAGGCCCGGCGGCAACGCCGGGCCTTTTTCTTTGTCAGCGAAAGAGCCGCTCGCGGGCGATCAACTCACGCGTGTTGGCGTCCGCATGTGTGCGTGCTGCGGCGATGCGCGCGGGCGCGTCGGGCTCGTGCAGGAGCACGCTGACCTGCGCGCGCTTGAAGAGCGCCATCGCGTAGCCTGGATGCGCGGGCGGAACGCGATCGAGCGCAACGCGCGCGTCGTCCAGCCGGTTCGCGGCGAGATAGAGCACGCCAAGCTCCAGATCGTTCGTGAACGCCGCTCCCTGACCGGAGCGGGCCTTCTCGAACGCGTCGATGGCGGCTGTTGTCTGACCGGCCTGCATGGCCACCTCGCCGAGATGGCGAAGTTCCGCCGGCGACGGCGTGCGTAGCGTGTAGATGCGCTGCAAGATCGCCACTTCCTCCTCGATGCGGCCCTGGCGCTCGCGTACGAGTGCGAGCCCTTCAAGCGCCGCGACGCGGTCGGGAGACTCCGCTACGACCTGCTCGAGCAGCGGAACGGCACGCTGCCACTCGGCTCCGCGGGCGTAGTGAAGGCCGAGGTACTGGCGCACGTCCTGCGATTGCGGCGCGATCGCCTGCGCCTTTTGATACGTGACAAGCGCATCGTTCTCGCGGCCCAGCATCGAGTAGCAAGTGCCGAGGCGAAGCGCTGCGTCGAGGTTGTACGGATCCTCGGCGAGGATGCGCACGAGCAACGGAACCGCGGCCGCATATTGCTCGCGAACGAAAAGTCCCGCGGCCTGATCTTCGATCGGAAAGAGATGCGTCATGTCGGATGGACGCGGCGCGTTGGCTCGCACGATCGGCTTCGTCGTCGACGCCACGTACCCGAGGCTGGCCAGTTTGCGGCGCTCCTCATCGCTGACGTTCGGCGGCTCCGCCGTGGCCGCTGACTCCAGAGAAGGAACGGGATACTCGCGCAGCGTTGTGCGCATGTCGCGCGTCAGCGGAGCGCCTGCGCCGAGGTCGTGGGATTCGGCAGGATCGGCGACGACGTCGTAGACCTCGACACGTCCCGCGAGGATCGCTTTGTACCGCCCGTCGACGGCCATCACCTGCGGCTGCCATCCGTAATCGAGGAATGGCTTCATCGCCTCGGCAGCGACAGTTTCCTGCCGCGCATTGGCCGGCGCAAGAAGGCTGTTCGTCGCGTCGATGCCGGCCCAGTCGAGGATCGTGTGGAAGATGCGCCGCGTGCTGACGGACGCATCACTCACGCCGGCCGCGGCACGCGGGCCGGACACGAGGAGCGGCACGCGCATCGTGGCCTGGTAGAGAAGGTTGCCGTGCTGCGCTTCGCCATGCTCGCCGAGTCCTTCGCCATGATCGCCGACGATGATGATGGCGGCGTCACGCCCGAAGCGTTTCTGAAATGCGGTCACGAGCCGGCCGAGCTGCTCGTCCATCGCCGCGATCTCGCCGAGGTAGGGCTTCGATGCGAATCGCGTGCGGAAAGGCTCCGGTGGCTCATACGGAAAGTGCGGCTCGTAGTAGTGAACCCAGAGAAACAGCGGCTGCGTGGAGGGTTTCGATAGCAACGCCAGCGCGAGATCAGTCGTCGCGAGTGCTGTCCGCTCGCTGCGCGGCTCCGGAACTGCGTCGTCGTACGAATCGAATCCGCGCGCTAGTCCGTAGCGGCGCGACAGCGCGAACGCGGAGACGAATGCGGCGGTTCGGTAGCCGGCCGCGTGCAGCTTCTCCGCGACGAGCGGCCGGGAAGGGGAGAGATAGCGCCCGTTCTCGTGCAGGCCGTGGCCCGCGGGATAGAGGCCGGTCATCATCGATGTGTGCGACGGAAGCGTTTGCGGCACGGCGGTGTATGCCCAGCGAAACCGCCGGCCATGCGCGGCGAGCGCGTTGAACGACGGCGTCTCGATGCCGACTGCCTCCGGTCCGATCGCGTCGGCGCGCGTGGTGTCGAGCGTGACGAGCAGGATGCTCGGGCGGGCGGCGGGCACGGCCGGCTGCGTCGACTCACTCTGCTGCCGGCATGCGGCGAGCGCGAGCAGAACCGTCAATACGAAGAGGGCGAACCTGTTCCGAATCATTGGCCTAGTTCTAACACGACGAACGGCCCGCTGAGTCTCTCCACTACAATCGCCGTCATGCTGAATTACATCTGGTTCGGCCTGATGGCGATTGCGCTCATCGTGGCGATCTTCACCGGCAACGCGGGCGCGCTGACGAAAGCATCGGTCGACTCTGCCAAGACCGCGGTCGAAATCGCGCTCGGCCTCGTCGGCATCATGACGCTCTGGCTCGGCATCATGCGCGTCGCCGAGCAGGCAGGATTAGTGGCGATGCTCAGCCGCGTCCTGCGTCCGATCAGCCGGCTCCTCTTCCCCGAGGTTCCACCGGATCATCCGGCGATCGGGGCGATGGTGATGAGCGTCTCCGCCAACATGCTCGGCCTCAACAACGCCGCCACCCCGCTCGGCATCAAAGCGATGGAAGAGCTGCAGACGCTGAATCCCGACAAGGAGACGGCGTCGAATCCGATGGTCACCTTCATGGTCCTCAACACTGCCGGCGTCCAGTTCATCCCGACGACGATCATCGGCGTCCTCGCCGCCGCCGGCGCGCAGGCACCGACTGCAATCATCCCCACGACGCTCGTCGCCACCCTCTGCGGCGCCGTCGCCGCCGTGACCACCGCCAAACTCCTGCAGCGCTTTTTCCCAGAGAGCACGGAACGCCGTCGTCCCGACGGCTGGACCGCCGCCGTCCCGGCGGCGACTGTCGAACTCCCCATCAGCGAGCCCCCCGCTACCGCGCAGCGGCCGACACAAGACGACGCGAACGAGGTAGGCCCGTGATTCGCGAAATCCTCCAGGCCATCTCGCTCTGGGCCATCCCCGTCCTCCTTGTCGGCATCCCGCTCGTTGGCCTCATTCGCGGCGTGAAGGTCTACGACGTCTTCATCGAAGGAGCCAAAGAAGGCTTCGGCGTCGCCATCCGCATCATCCCGTTTCTCGTCGGCATCCTCGTCGCCATCGGCATGTTCCGCGCCTCGGGGGCGATGGATCTGCTGACGAACGCGCTGCGCCCGCTGATGAGCCGCACGATCTTTCCGCCCGAGCTTTTTCCTCTCGCCGTCCTCCGAACGCTCAGCGGCAGCGGCTCGCTGGCGCTGACCACCGACATCATCAAACGCTACGGCGCCGACTCAATGCTCTCGCGCATGGCGGCGACGCTCTACGGCAGCAGTGAGACACTTTTCTACGTCCTGGCCGTCTATTTCGGCGCGATCGGCGTCAAGAAAACGCGCCACGCCATCCCCTCGGCGCTCGTCGGCGACCTCGTGGCAGCCATCGCCGCCGCAGCCGTCTGCATCTGGATGTTCAAGTAGGGGTAGGGAAAACCCCCGATTGATACACTCCTCAGCATGGACCAATGGATTGAAGTGACGTTCCCCGAGGAGAGAGATGTGCTCGTTGACGACACGCTGTGCGGGACGACCAACAAACCGATGATGGTGCAACTCGGTAGTCACGTCGTCACGCTGGCAGGTGTCCACAACTACCTGACGCCGAACATGCCGGTTCAGGTGTTCAACACCACGAAGCAGACACCGATGATTCTCATCTTTACGCTCAATGAGATTAACTAAGGTAGTCTCCGCGCTCTCTCTTCTGGTCGTCACCGGCTGTGCGTACGTGCCGATCAATCCGCCGCTGACGCATCCGTCCGATCTCAAGACCGGCTATCGCTGGGCTACGACGACGATCCCGAAGCGAAAGAGCAACACGCTCGTGGTGCTCACGTTCTCCGGCGGCGGCACGCGCGCGGCAGGGCTGTCATACGGCGTCCTGAAGCAACTCGATGCCACGCCGATGCCGGACCAGCGGAAACTGCTGGATTACGTCGACGTCATCTCCTCGGTCTCCGGCGGCAGCTTTGCCTCGATGGATTACGGCATGCGCGGCCGGCAGATGCTGGCCGACTTCGAGTCGAAGTTCCTGCGGGTGCCGGTGCAGAAGATGCTGATCAAGCAAGCGTTCTTCAATCCGAAGAACGTCCTGAAGCTGCTCTTCGATCCGAACTTCCATCGCATCGATGTGGCCACGCAGGTCTACGCGGATGTGCTGTTCGGCACAGCCACGTACGACACGCTTCTGCAGCAGCAGCGCGACAACGACCGTCCCTTCATCATCGCCAACGCGACGGAGCTCGAGATTGGATCGCGTTTCGAGTGGACGCAGGACCAGTTCGATCCGATATGTTCCGACATGTCGCCGATTGCAGTGGCGCATGCCGTTGCCGCCTCATCGAATTTCCCGGTGGCACTTCCGCCGTTCATTCTGAAAAAGTACGACGCGTCGACGTGCAAGTACCAGCCACCGAGCTGGCTTGCCGTGGCCCGCGATAACGATGCCTATCTCAATCCGTACCGTCCACGATACGCCACGGAGCTCGAGGGGTATCTCGATCCGCAGCGAACCTTCCTGCACACGCTCGACGGCGGGATCGCCGACAACATCGGCCTGCGCGGTCCGTTGCACGCGCTCGTCTCCACCGACGCATTCGTACAACCTCAGGACGGGGGAAGACTGACGGGTATGACGTTTCTCCCCATGGTGAACCACGCGCCTGGCATTCGAGCCATCGACCGCGTGCTCGTGATCGTGGTCAACGCGGGCGCGTCGGGAGCAGTCAAGATCGACAACACCTCACGCGAGCCGAAGCTCCCCGTCGTCCTCGGCGGCGTCGTCGGTGCGCCGATGGACAACTATTCGTTCGACAGCATTCAGCTTCTGATCAACGTAGCGGGCGGCCGCATCGGTAGCGGCGTTCGTTACTACCCGGTCCTGATCAGTTTTCCGATGCTCCGTGACAAGACTCTTCGCGACGTGGTCAACAACGTCGGCACGAGCTTCGACGCGCTCACGAATGAGCAGCTCAACGGCCTCAAGCAGGCCGCCGACGTTCTGATCCATCAGGATCCGTGCTTTCAGCAGTTCATCCGCGATGTGAACGCCCAGCCAACGCCGCCGGGAAGCCCATTCTGCGGATCGGCGCCGCCGTTGCCGTGAGAACGGGTTAGCCCGCATTTCTCAAAACCATGAACCACAGAGACGCAGAGGACACAGAGGTTTTCTCTGTGCTCTCTGAGTCTCCGTGGTGATCGCCTTTCCAGAAGAGCTCAAACGCAGTGTTGGCAGTTTCGCTGGAAGTGTGAGAAATGCAGGTTAGGCCAGGTTTCTCAAAACCACGAACCACAGAGACGCAGAGATCACCGAGTTGCAGTGACGATCTCCGTGATCTCTGTGTCTTTGTGGTGATCGGCTATCCGGCCGTCTCGACCGCTGGCGGCGCGACGAAATAGATCAACGCGCCCACCGCCAGCGCGATCGCCGCGGCGATGAAATTGAACGCGTTGAGTGTGAAAAAAAGCGCGAGCGAGATCAGCGTGCCGAGGATCGGCAGCGCCAGAGTCGGTGTGCGGAATCCTTCGTTCAGTTTTCGCAGGCGGGGAACGGCCGCGCAGGTGAAGAGATAGGTCGTCAGGCGCGCTACTGCCGATAGCATCGCCAGCTTCGCGAAGGAGCCGCCGAGGGCCAGGGCGGTGGCGAAGAGGACGTGGATGATGATCGCTACCGACGGCGTGCGGAAGCTCGGATGGACGTAGCTCAGCGCGCGAAGGCGTGGGCGGCCGAGGGAGATGGCGTAGAGCATGCGCGAGCCCTCGAGGACCGTGCCAGAGTTCGTGCCGGCCATCGAGAGCAGCGCGCCGAGGGTGACGATGATCGCGCCGGCGCTGCCGATGAGAACTGCTGCGGCGTCAGCGATTGGTGTGGCGGTCTGCGAAAGATCGGGGAGGGCTGACATCGCGCCAAGCTGCGCCAGAACGTAAATCGCGGCGATGGCCAGCGTTCCGACGAGCAGCGCGCGCGGCAGTTCCTTGCGCGGATTGCGAAACTCGCCGGCGGGGACGCCCATGTTTTCGAAGCCGGCGTAGGCGAAGAGCATGAAGAGCGCCGCGCCGCTCCAGTCGGTGCCCGGTCCGGGCAGCGTCATCGAGGCGGGAATCGGATTGTGCCGCCACGCGATCAGCGCGACGACGATGAAACCGACCAGCGGAATGAGCTTGCCGAGGGTGAAGACGTAGATGGAAGCGGCGCCGTACTTCACGCCGACGTAGTGAATCGCGGTGAGGATGGCGATCGATCCGACGATGACCGCGACGCGCGCGACTGGTGTGCCGAGGGAGGGAAAGATGCGCGCCAGAGAGACGACGAATCCGTTCGACAGCGCGGCCAGCGACGTCACGCGCGCCAGCCAGTTCATCCATCCCGTCTCGAATCCGATGAAGTCGCCGAACGCGGTCTTGGCGTAGAGATAGGCGCCGCCCGGCTCGCTGAAATGGCTCGCTGCCTCGGCGAAACAGAGCACGAGCACGAACACCGGCAACGCGAAGATCAGCGGCGCCCAGAGCGAGAAGGGCCCGAGAAGTTTGTACGACTCGGTGGGCAGCAGAAACACGCCACTGCCGACGACGGCGTTGATGCACATCGCCACGAGGCCCCAGAAGCCGACGGCGCGGACTAACTTCTCGCTCGAGTTGTCTTGCATGGCTGTCCTTATGAAACTGTCATCCTGAGCCGCCGAAGGACACGAAGTGCCGAAGGACGGTCGAAGGACCCCCTGATTCTCTGCCGGTGGGGAGGGCGTAAAAATCAGGGGGTCCTTCGACCGTGCTTCGCCGGCTCAGGATGACAGTTTTTTTTGTTACTTCGTATACCCCCGCCCGCGCAGCACCCGCCCCGGCAGCGAACTCGTCATCGTCCCATCGCGCAGCACCGGCTTCCCGTTCACGATCACGTCGCTGATTCCTTCGCTGAAATGATGCGGATCTTCGTAGGTTGAAACGTCGCGAATCGTGGCCGGGTCGAAGACCACGACGTCCGCCTTCATCCCGGGACGCAGGATCCCGCGGTCGCTGAGGTTCGTGCGATCGGCGGCCTGCGACGTCGCTTTGCGCACCGCCTCCTCCAGCGTGAAGAGATGCTCGTCGCGCACGTAATGCCCCATCACGCGCGGGAACGTGCCGTACGCGCGCGGATGCGCACCCGCGGCGGCGGCGCGGGCGGCGGGCGGGGGAGAGCCGGAGTCCGAGCCGATCGATACGAACGATTGCTTCAGCGCCGTCTGCACGTCGTCTTCATTCATCGAGAAGAAGATCACGCCCGGCGAGTTGTTCGTCTCGGCGAAGAGACTCATCATCGCTTCCTCGGGCGCGAGATTCATCATCGTGGCGATGTCATCGACGAAATGTTTTTCGTACTGCGCGAGCGCCGGGTTGCCGATGCGCGTGATGTAGATTCCTTTCGGCCCACGCTTCGCAAACTGCGCCTTGAGCGCCTCGGCGATGCGCGCGCGCTGTGGCGGATCGGCGAGACGCTTCTTCATCTCGTAATAGCCGCCTTCGAGCGACCAGTCAGGCACCAGCGTCGACAGCGACGTCGACGACGCCGCATACGGATAGACATTCGCAGCCACGTCCAGCCCCTCGGCGCGCGCAGCGCTGATGCGCTCGATGACATGCGGCATGCGCCCCCAGTTCGGCCGTCCGCCGACTTTGAGATGCCAGATATTCACCGGGATCTTTGCCTCGCGTCCGATGCGGAACGCTTCGTCCAGCGCACCGTCGATGTGGTCGCCCTCGTCGCGAATGTGGCTGAAGTAAACGCCGCCGTATTGCGCCGCCACCTTCGCCAGATTGATGATCTCCTCGGTCGTCGAGAACATCGCCGGCAGGTAGATGAGCGATGTTGAGAGCCCGATCGCACCCTCGCGCATGGCCTGATCGACGATCCGCTCCATCTCGCGCATCTCATCGGCGGTCGGCGCACGATTCACCTCGCCGATGACCATCTCGCGCGGATTGTCCGCGCCGACGAGGAGCGCAAAGTTGATGGCGGTGCCTTGCTTTTCGAGGAGCGCGAACCACTCGCCGAGGGTGTGCCACTTCGGCCGGTTCAACGGATTCGCGGCGTCGATCTGCCGCTGACTGATTGGACCCGGCGAGCTTCCTTCGCCCGTCACCTCGGTCGTAATCCCCTGCCGCACTTTGGCCTCGAGATGCGCGTCCTGAAAGACCGAACCCTGGGACTGGCCGAGGAGGTCGATGAAGCCGGGGGCGATGACGTGGTCGTGGGCGTCGATCGTCGTGGCGGCAGTGACCTTCGACAGATCGCCGATGGAAACGATCGTATCGCCGCGGACGCCGACGTCGCCGCGAAACCACGGCGCGCCAGTGCCGTCGATGATCCGCCCGTTGATGATCTTCAGATCGAGCGCGGCCGGCTTCGGCTGCGTCGCGCACGCGGCGAGGAGCAGTGCTGCCGCGGCGAGAGCCGTCCTGATCACTAATCTCTGACCCCTGACCACTGCTTTCATAGCATTCCTCGAACGAGATCTTCGTACGTCTGCCGCTCGCGGATCAGCCGCACGTCATCGCCGTCGACCATCACCTCGGGCGGTAACAACCGTGCGTTGTACAGCGACGCCATCGAAAAGCCGTACGCGCCGGCATCGCAAAAGGCGAAGAGATCGCCGATCTTCGTCCGATCGATCTTTCGCGTCAGCAGTTGTCCGCGATCGTTGCGCGTGAAGACGTCGCCCGACTCGCAGAGATTGCCCGCGATGACGGCTTCCTCGGACATCGCCGTCACATCGAATGTCTCCCGAAGTGACGCCGGGGACCCGCTCGTGGCGTTGACGATGTGGTGATACGCGCCGTACTTCGAAGGCCGCGCGAGGTGATTGAACCCGGTATCGACGCCGATCCACCACTGGCCGCCGCTGATCCGTTTCGAGGTGACCTGCGAGAGCAGCGTTCCCGACTGCGCGACAAGGTAGCGTCCCGGCTCGAGAATCGCGGTGAGGTCGCGGGCCCGGAGGAGGCGATCAGCGATCCGCGTCAGCTCGGCACCGTAATCGTCGATCGGAAACTCGGCTGCTCCCGGCTCATACGGCACCGAGATCCCGCCGCCGAAATTCAGCCAGCGCAGGTTCGGGAAGCCAGTCGAGAGGTCGAGAAGCCGCCGCGCCGACTCGATCAGCGGCGCGATGTCGTCGATACCCGACCCGATGTGCGCGTGCAGACCGACGACCTTCCGCCCGCTGTCCTCGGCAACCATGCGCGCGGTCTCGATCTCGGCGAGGTCGATGCCGAATTTTACACCGCCGCCAGCCGTGACGACATCGACATGGTGTCCCGCGCCGATCGCAGTGTTCACACGCAGCGCGATGGGATTGCGGAGGTCGAGCGCGAGGATGCGGTCGATCTCCGACATCGAGTTGACGTTGATGACGATCCGCTCGTCGCCGATGCCGCGAAGGTCGGCGTCGGAGACATTCGAGCAGGTAAACCAGATGTTGTCAGGCGTGAAGCCGGCCTGTCGGGCGATGAAGATCTCACCGGGCGACACCGTGTCACAGCCGAAACCGGCGCCGCGCACGAGATCGAGGACGGCCAGCGCGCCGTTCGCCTTCATAGCGTAGTACGGGCGGAAGGGAAGTGCGGCGAAGGCGCGCTTGACCCGCTGGATCTGGCGCCGGATCACGCTCGCGTCGTAAACATAAACGGGCGTGCCGAAGCGGTCTGCGATGTCGGTGGCGGAGACGTTGCCGATATGGAGGGAGCCGTCGATGAATGCGAGCATGCGAGCGCGCGGATTATAGGCGCGGCGGCGCCACGCGAAGGCCGGAGTTATCATTGGCCATGCAGCAATACCTCACGCTCGTCCGCCACATCCTCGATCACGGCACGCCGAAAGCGGACCGCACCGGCACCGGCACCCTCAGCGTTTTCGGCTACCAGATGCGCTTCGCGCTCGGCAGCGGTTTTCCGCTGCTGACGACGAAGAAGCTGCATCTGCGCTCGATCATCTACGAACTGCTCTGGTTCCTGCGCGGCGAGACGAACGTCCGCTTCCTCAACGAGAACAAAGTCACGATCTGGGACGAATGGGCGGACGCGAATGGCGAGCTCGGGCCAATCTACGGATACCAGTGGCGCTCCTGGCCGGCTGCGAATGGCCAGCACATCGACCAGATCACGGATGTCATCGACCAGATCAAACGCAATCCCGACTCGCGCCGCCTCATCGTCAGCGCCTGGAACGTCGCCGAGATCGACCGCATGGCGCTGGCCCCATGCCACGCCCTTTTTCAGTTCCACGTCGCCGACGGAAAACTCTCCTGCCAGCTATACCAGCGCAGCGCCGACGTCTTCCTCGGCGTTCCCTTCAACCTCGCGTCGTATGCGTTACTGACGATGATGGTCGCCCAGGTCTGCAACCTCGCCGTCGGCGATTTCATCCACACCCTCGGCGATGCGCATCTCTACATCAACCACCTCGACCAGGCCCGCGAGCAGCTCAGCCGCGAGCCAAGGCCGTTGCCAGCGATGCGGCTCAATCCGGATGTGAAGTCGATCTTCGATTTCAACTTCTCCGATTTCACACTCGAGAATTACGACCCGCATCCATCGATCAAAGCGCCGATCGCGGTGTGAACCTCGGGAGCACAGACAAGAGTGTCTGTGCCACATCAATCCGGCCTTCGTGGCAAAAGAAAAGTACCTGCCCAGGAGCTGGGTGTTGTGTGGCACAGACACTCTTGTCTGTGCTCCTCCATATCCAGCTATCATCCGCCCTCTCATGCGCATCTCCTTCCTCGCCGCGGTCGCATCGAACCGGGTCATCGGCCGCGACAACAAGCTGCCCTGGCACCTGTCGAACGATCTCAAGCGCCTCAAAGCGCTGTCGATGGGGCATCACGTGATCATGGGACGGAAGACGTTCGATGAGATTGGACGCAAGCCGCTGCCCGGACGGCCTCACGTCATTGTCAGCCGAGGGGCAATCGAGCCGCAGGCGAACGTCGTTGCCGTTCCCTCGGTCGAGGAAGCGTTAGCTGTGATTCCGGCATCCGAGGATGAGGTGTTCATTCTCGGCGGCGGCGAGATCTTCAAGCAGTTGCTGCACCGCGCCAACCGCATGTACATCACCCAAGTCCACGCCGACGTGGCGGGCGACACCTACTTCCCCGACTTCGATGACGTCAACGAATGGCGCCTCACCGACCGCGAGGACTTTGAGTCCGACGCGAAGAACGACTACCCCTACTCGTTCCTGACCTACGACCGCGTCGGTGGCGTCGAACATGTGATCGCTGAAGATGGGTGAGACGAGATCTACGTAGGACGGACTCTCCAGTCCGACATCACGAGCAGTCGGACTACGTAGGTCGGACTCTCCAGTCCGACATCACGAGCAGCCGGACTACGTAGGTCGGACTCTCCAGTCCGACATCACGAGCAGCCGGACTACGTAGGTCGGACTCTCCAGTCCGACATCACCAGCAGTCGGACTAGAGAGTCCGACCTACGTAACCGCGGCCACGACCCCTGTACGATGCGCGCCGCATGTATTGGCGCCTTTTGCGCGGCAACCGCGAGTTCCGCCTCCTCTACGCCGGGTCGCTCATCTCGCTCGGCGGCGACTGGTTCCTCACCGTCGCGCTGCTCGATCTCGTTCTCCAACTCACCGGCTCGGCCACTCTGGCGTCGCTGATGCTGCTCTGCCAGACGCTCCCGATTTTTCTCGTGACGCCGATCGCCGGACGCGCAGTCGATCGGATGGACCGCCGCAAGCTCATGATCGTCGTCGATCTGATCCGCGCGTTCGCCTGCCTGCTGCCGCTCTTCGCGCGCACTCCGGCCATGCTGCCGTTCGCCTACGCAGGCGTCGTCATCATCTCGATCGGCTCGGCGTACTTCGAGCCGGCGTCGCAGGCAGCGCTGCCCAACATCGTCGCGCCTGCCGATCTGAGCGCCGCGAACGTGCTGATGGGATCGACGTGGGGAACGATGCTGGCCGTCGGCGCGGCGATCGGCGGCGCGGTGACGATGCGCTTCGGCCGCGATGTGTCCTTCGTCGCGGATGCCGTCAGTTTCCTCGCATCAGCGGCGATTCTCTGGCGAATGCGTGCTCAATTTGCTGAGGAGCGGCCGGTCGATCATCAGCATCCGCCGTTCGTCGAGTCGATGCGCGAGACGCTGCGCTATGCCCGCGCCAATCCGCGCGTTCTGGCGTTGCTCACAGCCAAGGGCGGCTACGGACTCGGCGCCGGCGTCATCGCGATGCTCAGCGTTTTCGGGAAAGAGATCTTCCGCGCAGGCGCGTTCGGGATCGGGCTGCTCTTCGCGGCCCGAGGAGTGGGAGCGCTGCTCGGGCCGTTCATTCTTCGAGCGGTGGGAACGCGCCGCGACGATCTGCAATACCGCTTGATCGGATTCGCGGTGCTCGTGTTTGGCGCCGGCTACATGGGCCTCGGCCTTTCGCACTCGCTGCTCTTCGGATCACTCGCCGTATTCGCCGCGCACCTCGGCGGCGGCGCGCAATGGCAGACGTCGACCTACGGCTTGCAGCGCGAGACGCCGGATTGGATTCGCGGCCGCGTGTTCGCCGCCGACTATGGCTTCGTCACCTTGACGATGAGCCTCTCCTGCCTCGCGGCGGGAATCGGCTCGGATCACTTCGGACCGGCGCGGGCCACGCTCGGCGTCGCTGCTGTGGCCATGTTGTGGGCCGTCATCTGGGGCGCGTGGACGTGGCGTTTGTGGAAGTGATGCCTACGCCGTCGCGGCCAGCATGGCCTGCTCTCTCTTCTTCCGCTTGACGCCCATGATCCACGGAACGAGCGTCTTGGGAATGGCGATGAGAAAGTAAACGACACCGGCGAACTGCGGCCACGGCGAGTGAACGATGGCAATCGAGATCAGTCCGAAGGCTCCCATGAAGAGATTGTCGTAGATGCTTTCGAGGGTATCGATCTGCTCTACGTCATTGAGCTGGAGGGCGTCGCGGAGCCGCCATGCACGGTGATAGAGCGCGGCCAGAATCCAGAACACGGCGGTCACGCCGATACCGTAAATCGTGAAGAGAAATGCCTGCCCACCCGGCGGCAGCTCGACGCGAATGCCCATCAGGCCCTGCGCAAAAAGCGTAAACATGTACTTGAGCGGGTAGACATAGAAGAGGATCACGAACAGCAGCACCGTGTTCAGGAACATCGTCAACTGATCCTGCAGCGCATACCGCTTGAAGAAATGGTGATGCTCGAACCAGATGTCGATGAAGAGCCAGAAGCAGATGGCAAACGGCAGAAAGCCGCGCAACATCTCCATCATCTGCTCGTAGGTCTTCGGCGCTTCGAGCGAAACGACAAGCAGTGAGATGGCGAAGCCGAAGATGACATCGCTGAACGCCTCGATGCGCGACACCTCGTGCGCGCGGTTGCGAAACGGGATTCGTGCGGGCATGGGGAGATTGTAAGCGGGGAGGAGCAGAGGAAGCAGAGATCAGGGATTAGAGATCGGAGATCAGGAGAAAAGCCACGCGTTAAACCTTCCTGATCTCTGATCTCTTGTCTCTGATCTCTGCTTTCCTGATCTCTGATCTCTTGTCTCTGATCTCTGCCTCATCTCTGCTTCACCCTGATACAGTCCCTTCCAATGCTCCTCCGCTCCTACAACGGCAAATCGCCCCGCCTCGGCGAGCGCGTTTTCGTCGCTGAGAATGTCACGCTCATCGGCGATGTCGTCCTCGGCGACGACTGTTCGATCTGGTATGGCGCGATCATCCGCGGCGACGTTCATTCGATTCGCATCGGTGCGCGGACGAACATTCAGGACAACTGCGTGCTGCACGTCACGAACGATACGCATCCGATCGAGATCGCCGAGGAGGTGACGATCGGACATGGGGTCATCGCGCACGGATGCACGATCGCGCGCGGCGCGCTCATCGGCATGGGCTCGCGCGTACTCGATGGCGCGCGCGTGGGCGAGCTCGCCCTCATCGGCGCCGGTGCGCTGGTAGGCGAGGGGATGGAGATTCCGCCGCGAACGCTCGCGATTGGCGTCCCGGCGCGAGTGAAGCGCGATCTGCGCATGGATGAAATCGCGAGGCTGGAACAGTCGTGGAGAAACTACGTTGAGTACAAGAACAGTTACCTGTCATCCTGAGACTGCCGGAGGACACGAAGTGCCGGAGGACGTCGAAGGACCCCCCGATTGTTTGCGACGTTTCAAGAGCCCGCCGCCCTACCTGCACAGAATCGGGGGGTCCTTCGACCGTCCTTCGGCGGCTCAGGATGACAGGTAGTTAGTTAGGATGACTTCATCAACATGACCAGAACCTACGCAGGCACACTCGACAAACAACACGCAAGCCAACCGGCCACCATCGCCGGCTGGGTGCAGAAGCATCGCGACTTTGGCGAGCTCGTATTCATCGACGTACGCGACCGCAGCGGCATCGTGCAGGTCGTTGTCGATCGCTCCAAAGGGGCGAGCGATGAGCTGCTTGCCGCCGCCAAGGAGCTCCGTTCCGAGTACGTCGTCCGCATCACAGGCGAGGTACGGGAGCGCTCGGAGCAGACGAAAAATCCGAAGATGGCGACGGGAGAGCTCGAGCTGATTGCCACCACGATCGAGCTTCTCAGCCGCTCCGAGACGCCGCCGTTTCCCATCGACGACGACGTCGATGCCGCCGAGGATTTGCGGCTGAAATATCGGTACCTCGATTTGAGGCGGCCGCTCCTGACGCGCAATCTGATTCTCCGCGACCGCGTCGCTCATGGCATCCGCGACTACATGCACCGGCAGGGATTCCTCGAGATCGAGACGCCGATCCTGACGAAATCGACGCCGGAAGGGGCGCGGGACTACCTCGTGCCCAGCCGCGTCAGCAAGGGCAACTTCTACGCGCTGCCGCAATCGCCGCAGATCTTCAAACAGTTGCTGATGGTCGGCGGTCTCGATCGCTACTACCAGATCGCGCGCTGCTTCCGCGACGAAGATCTGCGCCGCGACCGGCAGCCGGAGTTCACGCAGATCGACATCGAGGCCTCATTCATCGACGAGGAGTTCGTCTTCGCGCTGATCGAGGGGATGTTCGCGGAAGTCTTTCCGCTGGCTGGCATTCCGATCACGACGCCGTTCCCGCGCATGGGCTGGCAGGAGGCGATGGATCGTTTCGGGATCGATCGTCCCGACACGCGCTTCGGGCTGGAGCTGGTTGACATCACCGCGGCCGCGAAGCAGATCGAGTTCCCCGCCTTCCGCGACGCCGAGACCGTGCGCGCCATCGTCGTCCCGGGCGGCGCGGCGCTCTCGCGCAAACGCATCGACGACCTGACCGAAGAGGCGAAGAAGCTGGGTGCCTCCGGCCTCGTCTGGATCAAGTTCGACGCCCAGCGCGGCTCGTCGATCAAGAAGTTCCTGGACGACGCTGCATTCGATTCGCTGCGGCAGGCGCTCGGCGCGAACGAGAACGACATGGCGCTGATCGTGGCCGGAAAAACGACGCGCGTGTGGGACGTTCTCGGCTCACTCCGTCTGCGTGTCGCCAAGGACCAGGGATTGATCCCTGCCGACCGGTGGGATTTCCTCTGGGTGGTCGACTTTCCCCTCTTCGAATGGGACGAGGAGAGCGGCCGCTTCTTCGCCCGCCATCATCCCTTCACCTCGCCGCGACTCGAAGATGCGGACAAGGTCGAGAGCGATCCCGGCGCCACGCTGGCGCGCGCCTACGACGTGGTCATGAACGGTCTGGAGCTGGGCGGCGGCTCGATCCGCATCAACACCCCCGAGCTCCAATCGCGCATGTTTCGCGCCCTCGGCATCAGCGACGACGACGCCCGCGAGCGCTTCGGTTTCCTGCTCGAAGCCTTCCGCTACGGCGCCCCGCCACACGGCGGTGTCGCCCTCGGCTTCGATCGCATGGTCATGCTGATGGCCCGCGCCGAATCGCTGCGCGAAGTGATCGCCTTTCCGAAGACGGCCCGAGCACAGGACTTGATGAGCGAAGCGCCGGGAAGAGTGGACGAGAAGCAGTTGGGAGAGTTGGGGATAAAACTAGCGCCACCACCACCGCTGTCATCCTGAGCCGCCGAAGGACACGAAGTGCCGGAGGACGGTCGAAGGACCCCCTGATTCCTGCCGATGGGTGAGGAAAACCATCGCACAC
>JAXDGW010000076.1:0-23302 GCA_034664845.1 Thermoanaerobaculia bacterium
GCGGGGGGTCCTTCGACCGTCCTCCGGCACTTCGTGTCCTGCGGCGGCTCAGGATGACAGGCTTGATAATCTTCGCGCCGCGCGCAGAAACCCATGGTTAGTAGTACAGAGTTGACGAAGGTATCTCTGTGTCCTCTGCGCCTCTGTGGTTAAAGGGTTTGGCTTCTCCTCACGTCCACGGCTCATCCCCACTCGGACCATAGATCGCCGGCACTTTTCCTTCGGCCATGCGCAAGTAGACCGAGAGTTGCCCGCGATGGTGGATCTGGTCGTGGAGGAGGAACCAGACCCAGTCGATGCGCGAGATCTCGCCCATCGTTTTCGGACCTTTGAAGAAGTGAACGTTCTCCAGCAGCGTCTCGTCGGACGCCGAGGCGATCAAATCGCGGAAGTCTTTGGAAGACTTTTCGAGAGTGGCTAGTAGCTCCTTCCAATCTTCCGGCGCTTCGGGAGGCTTGCCGCTGACCGTGCGGCCTTTCGCGTATTCGTCGTTCCAGACTCCGGTGCCGAGGTAGCGCTCGAGGACGAAGACCCAGGCGAGCTCGCGGGCGGTCTTCAGTTTCGGATGCGGGCGAAGATTAAGCTTGTCTTCAGGATAGGCGTGCAGAACCCGCATCGTCCGGGCATGCTCCTCATCGTAGACCTTGAGAAATTGCTGCTTCATCGGTTACCTCCGTGGCGAAGAGATCAGAGACAAGAGATCATAGACAAGAGATCCGAGACACGAGATCAGAGACACGACACGAGATCAGAGACACGACACGAGATCAGAGAATGACAGTCTCTGATCTCTGATCTCTAGTCTCCGATCTCTGCCTCTAGGCACTCAAGAACTGCGCCCGATCGGCGCGAATCGCTTTGATATAGTCCCGCTCTGCGCGCCGTTTCCCTCGCGCACCACTCTGCATCAGAGGATGGAAATGCCTCACAACACCTTCAACTCTCTCGATTCCTTCGACCTCGGCGATGGGCGCCGCGGCCAGTTTTACTCCCTGCCGAAACTCGAAGCGGCTGGCGTGGGCAACGTCTCCCGGCTGCCTGTTTCGATCCGCATCGTTCTCGAGTCGGTGCTCCGCAATGTCGATGGCAGAAAGATCGCCGAGGACGACGTCCGCACGCTGGCCAACTGGAAGGCCAACGCCGAGCGGACGGACGAGATCCCGTTCATGGTCGCCCGCGTGCTGCTGCAGGACTTCACCGGCGTGCCGCTGCTCGTCGACCTCGCGGCCATGCGCTCTGCGGCCAGCCGGGCCGGATCCGATCCGAAGATCATCGAGCCTCTCGTGCCGGTCGATCTCGTCGTCGATCACTCCGTGCAGGTCGACTACTCCAATCGTCCTGACGCGCTGCAGCTGAACATGGACATCGAGTTCAAGCGCAACCAGCAGCGCTACCAGTTTTTGAAATGGGGGATGCAGGCCTTCAACGGCTTCGGCGTGGTGCCGCCCGGCATCGGCATCGTTCACCAGGTCAATCTCGAATACCTCGCCCGAGGCGTGCTGGAGAAGGACGGCGTCTGGTATCCCGACACGCTCGTCGGAACCGATTCCCACACGACGATGATCAACGGCCTCGGCATCGTGGCGTGGGGCGTGGGCGGAATCGAAGCCGAGGCAGGGATGCTGGGCCAGCCGGTCTACTTCCTGACGCCGGATGTCGTCGGCGTGAATCTCACCGGGTCGTTGCGCGAAGGCGTCACGGCGACGGATCTCGTGCTGACGATCACCGAGATGTTGCGCAAGGCCAAAGTCGTCGGCAAGTTCGTCGAATACTTCGGCGAAGGAGCTGCCTCGCTTGGACTCGCGGACCGCGCCACGATCGCGAATATGGCGCCGGAGTATGGCGCGACAATGGGTTACTTCCCGATCGACGAAGAGACCTGCCGCTACATGTTGATGACCGGCCGCACGGAGGCGCAGGTCAACGCGCTGCGCGGCTACTTCAAAGCCCAAGGCTTATTCGGAATGCCGCGGAAGGGGCAGATCGACTACACGACGTCGCTCGAGCTCGACCTCTCGACCGTCGGCGCCAGCGTGGCCGGACCGAAGCGGCCGCAGGACCGCATTGAGCTCGACAACATCCAGAAGGAGTTTCTGGCGATGCTCCAGGCGCCGGCGCCGGCGGGCTACGGCAAGAGCGAGAGCGAAGTGGCGCGCAAAACAAAGACGATGGTTGGTGTCCACGCCAGCGATGCCGGGAGCACGGTCACCGGCGGCGGCGAGCAGGACTCCGCGACCGCGCCGAGCGCGCTGGCGTCGCAGCGCAAGAACACGAGCATCACGTCGGAAGAAGAGATGGTCAACAACCGGCCGACGCCCGACCGCGTCGAAGCCGATTCGCTGACCGATGAGTTTCCGCGAGCGGTTGCGGAGCTGCATCACGGCGACGTTCTCATCGCCGCGATCACCTCGTGCACCAACACCTCGAATCCGTCGGTGATGCTCGCCGCCGGGCTGCTGGCGAAGAAGGCAGTCGAAAAGGGTTTGCGTGTTCCGCGCGTCGTCAAAACGTCTCTGGCGCCGGGCTCGCGCGTCGTCACCGATTACTACCACCGCAGCGGTCTGCAGCCGTATCTCGATCAACTCGGTTTCTACACCGTCGGCTACGGCTGCACGACCTGCATCGGCAACTCCGGACCGCTCGATCCGCACATCGAAGACGCCATCACGAAGCATGATCTGATCGGCGTCAGCGTCCTCTCCGGCAACCGCAACTTCGAGGCGCGCGTGCATCAGTCGATCCGCGCGAACTTTCTGATGTCGCCGCCGCTGGTCGTCGCGTTCGCGCTGGCCGGCCGTATCGACATCGACATGGCCAAGGAGCCGATCGGACGGGGATCGCATGGCGAAGACGTCTACCTCAGCGAAATCTGGCCGACGATGGACGAGGTCCGCAAATGCATGGCCGATGCGCTCGATCCGGAGTCGTTCCGCACGCTCTACGCGAACTTCGCCGATCAGAATCCGCTCTGGAATCAGATTCCGACCACCGGCGGTCAGCTCTACTCGTGGGATGTGCAGTCGACCTACATCCAGGAGCCGCCGTTCTTTATCGGCGAGCAGGGGATGAAACCCGGCGAGTCCGCCAGCATCACCGGCGCCCGCGCGCTGGCCATCTTTGGCGATTCCGTGACCACCGATCACATCAGCCCCGCCGGATCGATCAAACCGAATTCGCCGGCAGGCAAGTACCTCATCGAATCAGGCGTTCCGATCGAAGACTTCAACAGCTATGGCTCGCGCCGAGGAAATGATCGGGTGATGACGCGAGGGACGTTCGCGAATGTGCGCATCAAGAACCTCATGGTGCCCGGAGTCGAAGGCGGCGTCACGGTTCATCAGCCCGACGCAGAGCGGATGTCGATCTACGACGCCGCCATGCAGTATCAACAGGAAGGGACGCCGCTGGTCGTCATCGCCGGCCAGGAGTACGGCACCGGTTCCTCGCGCGATTGGGCCGCGAAGGGCACGAAACTCCTGGGTGTGCGCGCGGTCGTGACGCAGAGCTTCGAGCGCATCCATCGCTCGAACCTCGTCGGCATGGGCGTGCTGCCGTTGCAGTTCGAAGAAGGAACGAACGCACATTCGCTCGCACTCGACGGCACGGAGGTCTTCGACATCGAGGTTCCCGGCGATCTCCATCCGCGGCAGAAAGCCACGCTCGTCGTCCACCGCGCGAACGGGGCAACGGAGCGAGTGCCGGTCATCGTCCGCATCGACACGCCGATCGAAGTCGACTACTACCAGAGCGGAGGAATCCTGCCGTTCGTACTGCGGCAATTGATGGGGGCAGGTGGCCCGAGTACGTCAAAAAACTAGTCCACTCGCTGTCGGAGGAGTGACTAGTTCCTGAAGGATGAACTTCTTCACGAGCGCGTCATATGCGGCGTGATAGTCGATTGCTGGGCGCCGTTCCGCTCCGCCATTGAGGTCATGTCCGACCATATCGGCATGATCTGCATACCAGATAGCAGCGGGATGCTGTTGTCGCGCGGCTGACGCAAATGGGACAACGCCGTCATTTCGAGCGTCATTGCCTTCCGCGGCGTGCGAGACGATCGTGTGTAAGAGCGAGAACGGGACAGATGTCGGAAGGACTCCCTTTCTGCCGACACCTGCAACGTCGAAATAGTTGACAGACCCAATATTGGGGCACGCTTGGTTGAACTGTTGAGCCGCACTTTGTGACAAGTCTTCGGCCGCGTCCGACTTAGAACGGAGTTCGTGAAGGATCAAGCTATCAAGGTGAGCAAAATCGAGAAAGTGGAAGGGATCTATCTGACGGATGATCGATGCGATAGGCGAGCCGAGATGCGGAGTGCCGAGGCAAATTAATGTGCGGACGCGCGGTTGCAGACTCTCGAGGTTATGCGAGATGAGCCAGCGCGCATCCAGTCCGCCCATGCTGTGCGCAATGATGTGAATCGGCGCGTCCGCTTCGAACCCGACAGCGGCAGGCGGATGGGCGATTTGTTCGGCGGCTTCCGCAGCGCGTATCGGCACTTTGCCGATCGAAGCTACTTCGGTAGTGAGGATGTGAGCATCCGGAAGCTTTGATAGGTGTTGCGCAACTCCGTTGAAGTAATCAACCCCAAAGAGGCGACCGAATCCAAGCACGCCATGCATCAGCACAATGTTCATGCGGAGC
Source organism: Thermoanaerobaculia bacterium (assembly GCA_034664845.1). Classification (GTDB taxonomy): domain Bacteria; phylum Acidobacteriota; class Thermoanaerobaculia; order Gp7-AA8; family Gp7-AA8; genus JADGNZ01. The sequence goes on from JAXDGW010000076.1 coordinate 4,648, forward strand.
AACCTACGTTCTTCTATCCGGCGGGTCAAGCGGAGTGACAACGTGCCTCCTCGCCGTCGAAGGACTCGTCGCTGAAGGCAGCGCACTTCGAGGTCTGCGGGCTTCGCGCGCCGTTCGCGAAGTCGGGCACCTCCACGCGCGTCTTTCAACGCTCGATCTGGGCAAGCTTGTCGTCGCGGAGCTAGTGCAGCGATCGGCCATCGATCCGAACAGCATCCAGGAACTTGTGCGACGTTCACTGAAACGCCTGTCTCAATCACGCAATCATCGATATAGAATCCCGGCCCGCGTCATGCACCGCTGACGCTCTGAAATTTGATGGCAAAAACAAAAGAACAGGCTTCGGCAACGATCGATCCGGTCGCCGCGTGCGCGCCGGAATGGACGGAAATTCTCCGGCAGATGATTCTCATCCGCGGCTTCGAGGAAGCGACGGAGCGCGAGTTTCGCAAGGGAAAAATCGGCGGCTACCTCCACGTGTACAGCGGACAGGAAGCGGTGGCCAGCGGCATCATCACTGCGCTCAGCAAAGGCGACATCGTCTACACCGGTTATCGCGATCACGCCCACGCGCTGGCCCTCGGCTCCGATCCGCGCCGCGTCATGGCCGAGCTTTTCGGCAAAGGCACCGGCGTCTCCAAAGGGAAGGGCGGCTCGATGCATCTGTTCGACGTCGAGCACGGTTTCTACGGCGGTTACGGCATCGTCGGCGGACATCTGACGCTCGCCGCCGGCTCGGCGTACGCGCTTCGCTACCAACAGACCGAGCGCATTGCCGTCTGCTACTTCGGCGACGGGGCGATGAACATCGGCTCGTTCCATGAAGCGATGAACATGGCCGGACTCTGGGGCAAAGAGGGGATGTGCCCGATCCTCTTCATCATCGAGAACAACGGCTACGCGATGGGGACGTCAGTGGAGCGCCATTCCGCACTCACCGATCTCTCGCAGCGCGTTCGCGCCTACAACATCCCAACCGAGAAGGTCGATGGGCAGGATGTCTTCGCCGTTCGTGGCGTGGCCGACCGCGTCGTCCGGCAGATGCGCGAGACCGGCAAGCCGTACTGCATCGAGGCGATCACGTATCGTTTCTCGGGTCACGGCGCGGCCGACATCCTCCAGCCGTATCGCAGCAAGGACGAGGTGGAGCAGCATCGCCACCGCGATCCCATCGGCATCCTCCGCAACCGCCTCGGCGAGATCTGCGGCCTCACGGACGACGACGTGAAATCAATCGAAGAATGGGCAACATCCGAGGTGACCGCAGCGGTGCAGTTCGCCGAAGAGAGCGCGCAACCCGAGCCCGAAGAGCTGTGGCGTGACATCGTCGCCGAGCATGGACCAGTGAGGGAGAACGAGAGCTCTTAGCTGTTAGCTCTTAGCTCTCAGGGGAGCGGGCACCAAGCGGAGACCGCCGCTGCCACTCGTTCCCCCTAAGAGCTAACAGCTAAGAGCTAACAGCTAAAACACTATGTCTGAAAAAAGCTACCGCGACGCAATCCGCGACGCCATGATGGAAGAGATGGACCGCGATCCGAACGTCCTCATCATGGGCGAGGATATCGGCGTCTATGAAGGAACGTTCCGCATCACTGCCGGCATGCTGAAAAAGTATGGCGGCAAGCGCGTCATCGACACGCCGATCGCCGAAGCGGGGATGGTGGGGACGGCGGTAGGGATGGCCATGCTGGGGCTGCGGCCCATCGTCGAGATGATGACGATGAACTTCGCCATCGTCGCCGCCGATCAGATCCTCAACCACGCCGCCAAGGTCCGCTACTTCTCCGGAGGCCAGGTCGATGTGCCGATCGTCGTTCGCGGGCCGCAGGGCGCGGGCGTGCAGCTTTCCGCGCAGCACTCGCAAACGTTCGAGTCGTTCTATGCGCACTTTCCGGGAATCAAAGTCGTCGCTCCGGCCACGCCTGCCGATGCGAAGGGTTTGCTCAAGACCTCGATCCGCGGACGTGATCCGGTCATCTTCCTCGAGAGCGCCGCGCTCTACGGCATGAAGGGCGAAGTGCCCGACGATCCCGATTTCACCGTGCCGTTCGGAGTGTCACGCGTCGCGCGCGAGGGGAGCGACGTCACCATCGTTTCCTACAGCCGCATGCTGCAGATGTCACTCATCGCCGCCGAGAAACTCTCGCAGGATGAAGGGATCGAATGCGAAGTCATCGACCTTCGCACGCTTCGCCCGCTCGATCTCGAGCCTGCCTACGCCTCGGTCACCAAAACGCATCGCTGCGTCGTCGTGCAGGAGCAGTGGAAGCCGTTCGGCGCTGCCGCGGAGATCGCGGCAAGCATCACCGAGAATGTTTTCGATGAGCTCGACGCGCCGGTGGCGCGGGTCACCGGTGAGGACGTTCCGATGCCGTACGCGAGGAATCTCGAGCTGCTTGCAACGCCGCACGAGGAACATGTGATCGCGGCAGTGAAGAAAGTGACGTACGCAAATGGCTGACGTGATTATGCCCAAGATGGGCGACGCGATGACCGAGGGGAAGGTCATCCGCTGGTACAAAAATGCGGGCGACGTCGTCAAAAAAGGCGAGCCGCTCCTGGAGATCGAGACCGACAAGGTCAATCTCGATCTCGAAGCAGAGCAGGACGGAACGCTCGGCGATGTCGCCGCTGCCGCCGGACAGATGGTCGAAGTCGGCGGCGTGCTCGCGACGATCCTTGCCGAAGGCGAGAAGGCTTCGCCGAAACGAGAGGCGGCTGCCTCACCGGCCAAAGAGCCTGAAAAAGCCGAAGATGCGCCGACGCGCCGCGCCATCGACAAGAAAGACTCGATCAAGAAATCGACCGGCGACTACGCCGATGCCATCGACATGAAAGCGCCGCGCATCGATCGGACCGCGTCCGCCGCGAACGTCGCGGCGGTGCCGCAATCGGACGGCGGCCGTCGTCGCTCATCGCCGCTGGCGCGAAAGATGGCGCGCGACATGGGCGTCAGCATCGAGCAGGTTCAGGGAAGTGGTCCCGGCGGCCGCATCGTCGCCAGCGACATCAAGAACTTCAAGCCGGCGGCTGCTCCGGCGCAACAGAAAGCGAAAGCGCCGTCGCTGCCGCCGATCCAGCAGCTCGAGACGAAAGAGATCCCACTTTCGGCGATGCGGCGGACGATTGCAAAGCGCCTGGCCGAGTCGACCGGACCGATACCGCATTTCTATCTGACGGCCGAGTACGACGTCACGAACCTGCTCTCAATGCGCGAGCAACTGAACGAGATCGAAGGCATCAAGACCAGCGTCAACGACTTCATCGTCCGCGCTGTTGCTCTGGCGCTTCGCCATCACCCCAACGTAAACGCCTCGTGGGGCGACGAGGCGATCACGCAGCATGGCGAGATCCACATCGGCATCGCAGTCTCGACGCCGGAAGGCCTCATCACGCCGGTCGTCCGCAAAGCCGCCGAAAAGTCAGTCTCGGACATCGCGTCCGAAGTCCGTGCGCTCGCGGAGAAAGCGAAGAATCGCAAGCTGATGCCGAACGAGTATCAGGGCTCCACCTTCACCATCTCGAACCTCGGCGCCTGGGGCATCGAGCAGTTCACCGCCATCATCAATCCGCCCAATGTCGCCATCCTCGCGATCGGCGCCGCCACCGCGCAGCCGGTCGTGATCGATCGCCAGGTCGTGATCCGCGACCGGATGAAAGTGACGATGTCCTGCGACCACCGCGTCGTCGACGGCGCCCTCGGCGCGGAGTATCTGCGCACGCTGCGCAGCTACCTCGAGCAGCCAGTGCGGCTGGTGCTGTAGCGTTTCGGTTGCTCGGTTGCCCGAATCCTCAAAAAGAGGCGTCGGACTAGAGAGTCCGACCTACGTTTGGCTTATGGGAATTGATGCCGATTCGTGCGTCGGATCTACAGGCTGTGGAAAGCCCTGCGCTCGTAGCGAATACGTCATACGGAACGAAACTTTGGTCGGACTCTCTAGTCCGACGGTTTCTCTCCACACGCAGTAGACAAATCGCCCGACTGCCGACGCCGAGGTAGCCTCGGTTCATGATCTTCGGACAACGCGCATACCGCCGCCATCTACCTCATTACCAGCAGGACAATCGTTCGTACTACATCACGTTCGTGACGCAGAATCGTCGCGTGCTGCCCCCGCACGCGCGCGACATTGTGCTACGGCACATCCTCTTTGATGACCAGCGGAAGATGCACCTGCATACCGCCATCGTCATGCCGGATCACGTTCATATGCAGATGACGCCGTATTGGAATGAAGCCGGCGACACATATGGCCTCGCCGGGATCTTGAAGGGGATCAAGGGATCATCAGCCCGCACTGTCAACCGAGCACTCGGTCGTAAGGGAACCCTATGGCAAGACGAGTCGTTCGATCACGAGCTACGATCAGACGAATCGATACGGCAAAAGTGCGAGTACATCGCCATGAACCCGGTGCGAGCGGGTCTCGTTTCTTCGCCCGAAGACTATCCATGGCTCTGGCGCGAATGGATCGATCGGAAGGAAAACAAAACGTAGGTCAGTATCAAAAAGAGGCGTCGGACTTGCGATCGATCAGACCATCGAACGAAACGTAGGTCGGACTCTCCAGTCCGACGGTTTTCAAAAAGAGGCGTCGGACTAGAGAGTCCGACCTACGTTTAACTCTTCATCCAGTCGGACAACTTGCGATCGATCAGTGCATCGAACGAAACGTAGGTCGGACTCTCCAGTCCGACGGTTTTCGAAAGAGGCGTCGGACTAGAGAGTCCGACCTACGTTCGACTCTTCGTCCAGTTGGACGACTTGCGATCGATCTGACCATCGAACGAAACGTAGGTCGGACTCTCTAGTCCGTCGGTTTTCGAAAAAGAGGCGTCGGACTAGAGAGTCCGACCTACGTTCTCCTGCCGATTTGGGTTACCGAGCAACACTGCAACTCAGCAACCCAGCAACTCATGACCTGACATGCCGGCCATCGCCAGGCTTCCCAGCGGCAGTTTCCGGCTCGCGGATTGCTATTCTGATACACGATGAGGCCCGCATCGCTGACGTTGTTTGTGTTGATGGCAGCGCTGCCGCTGCTGGGCGCGCCCGCTCCTTTCACGATGTCCGCAAGCAGTCAGTGCAACGGCGCGACGCCCCACATTTTTCTCACGTGGGGAAGCTCGGCCGGGGCGACCTCGTACGACGTCATCCGCAACAGCGTCGACATCGGGACGGTCACCTCCGGCACCGCGTACGACGATTCGAATTTGGTTCCTTCGGTGAGTTACTCGTACTTCATCCGCGCTACCGACGGATCATCGACGACGGACTCCAACACCGTCGTGGTTTCCGCGTTGAACTGTTCACCGCCACCTGGTCCCTTCACAATTTCGGGGAATCCGTACTGCTACAACGCGGAGCAGAGGACCGCGGCGATTCACCTCTCCTGGCTGTCATCATCCAACGCCACGAGTTACGACGTGTATCGCGATGGCGGCCCGATCGGCTCCATCCCCTCGGGCGGCCCCTGGTCCTTCGATGACCTCGGCCCCTACAGCACGGCACCTCGCACGCTCTCGTACTACGTGATCGCAAGAAATGCGACAGGGACCACCCAGTCGAATACCGTCGTCGTTCAGATTCAACCCGACGTCTGCCAGCCGCCGCCATCCGCGCCGGTTCTCGACGGCAGCGCGTCGTGCGATACGACAGGCCCGCGCGCGGTCGTCTCGCTGACGTGGTCCGCCGCCACCGGCGCGGCCGGCTACCAGGTCATTCGCAACAACGCGCCGCTCGCGGGGACAAGCGGCACGACGTATACCGACACGACGGTCAATGCCGGGCAGATATACGCGTACAAGATCATCGCCACGAACAGCGGCGGCGCAACAGACTCGAATACGAAGAACATCGCCATCCCCAACGGCATCTGTCCCCCCACGACGCCGACAGCCTCGGCCTCGCCGACGTGTGTAGCCGGGCCTCCATCCGGGCCCGCCGTTCGCGTGACCTGGACCGCGGCGGCCTTTGCTACGTCCTACGTCGTCAACCGGAGCGGTACTCCGATCAGCGGGAGCCTTTCGGTTGACACGACATCATTCGATGATGTGAATGTGACGGCCGGTCAGACCTACAGCTACACCGTCACCGCGTCGAACACGTCCGGCAGTGCTACGTCGCCGGCGGCGCAGGCGACGGTCGCCAACCTGCCGTGCATCCCCAATCAGCCCGGTCAGTTCAGTGCCGCTGCCAATGCGGGCTGCGATGGCAACGTGGCTGTCGTTCATGTGAGCTGGACGACGTCGACCGGCGCCGACTCCTATGTCGTCAAGCGCGACGGCGCGGCAGTCAGCGGCACGCTCCCGGCGTCGACGACGGCAAATTTCAACGACACCAACGTTCCCTCCGGGCATTCCTACACGTACACCGTCACGGCATCGAACGGCAGTGGGACGACGACCACTTCGTCGCCCGCCAGCGTCAGTGTTTCTTTCTGCGGTTCTCCGCCGCCGCAGCCGCCCGGCACATTCGCAGCTTCGTCCAACTCGTTCTGCAACAGCGGCGCGGCCGCCGTTCGCATAACGTGGACAACCGCCTCCGGCGCGACCTCGTATGTCGTCAATCGAAACAACACGCCCGTGAGCGGGACCCTGGCTTCGACCGCGACTTCGTTTGTTGACACTACGGTCATCGCAGGTCAGAGCTACAGCTACGAAGTCGTCGCCTCCAATTCTGGTGGGAGCAGGAGCGTATCGGCCGGAACGATCATGCCCTCTGCATTTGCCTGTCCGCCTCCGGCCTTCACGCTCACGGCGACGGCATCGTGCAGCCCGATCGCCTCACCGCCGTTGCCGGTCGTGACGTTGACCTGGTCCGCCGCGGCGACGGCGACCAGCTACCTCATCCTGCGCAACGGCGTGCAAATCGGTTCCGTTGGCGGCAACACCACATCGTTCGACGATGCGGGCACTACTCGCGGACTGAGGTACGACTACGTTGTTCGCGCCGTCGGTCCGGGCGGCTCGACCGATTCCAATCGCGAGACCGTCGTGATCGATCCATCGATGTGCGGGGTTCCCTGCATTTCCTCGTGCGCTGCGAACGTCGCCGGCACCGCTGCCGTGCTGACACCGGTCCGCTTCTCGCTTCAATCGCCCGATACCTGCGACCTGGGTGTGACCTGGAGCTTCGGGGACGGATCGATCTCGCACGATTTCGCGCCGAGCCATTCCTACTCGACGACGGGACAGTTCCGCTGGTCGTTGACCATCGGCAACGAGTCGAAGGGGATGTGTCAGAACGGCGGAACGATCACGGTGACGGGGGCAACCGCGCCTCCGAAACGGCGCGCTGTCCGGCACTGACCGCCGCTCCGGCGAGTTGCGAGGGTACAATCGCACCTGTCCCTATGCCTGCTCCGTGGCGGAAGACCACATCGCTCATCGCGTTTCTCTTTTTCCTCGTCGCGCCGGTCGCCCTTGCCGGCCCGGGAGCCTTCGGAGTCGCTGCCTATCCCGTCTGCCAGCCTCGAGGCGTTCATCTGTCGTGGTCAGCCTCGTCGGGAGCAACGACCTACAAAGTTTTCCGCGGTACGACGGCGATCAGCACGGCGCTCCCGGCATCGACGCTGGCCTTCAATGACACGACGACCGGAACGTCGTACTCCGTTGTTGCCACCGACAGTCGCGGATTCACATTCACCTCCAACACGGTCACGCCTCCGGTAGCGAATTCGTCCTTCTGCTCCGGCGCCGACCTGCAAGTCGGGCAGGCTGCCTACTGCGCCGTGAGCGGCCCAGCCGTTCATCTGGCCTGGACCGCCGGCGCCGACTCGTCCTACTTCATCAGCGACGCGAACGGCAATCTCGTCGCGGTCGCCGACGGCTCGAAGAGCAGCTTCGATGTCACTGGGCTGAGCAGCGGCAAGTCGGTGCGCTATTCGGTGAACAACATCGATGCGAACAACGGGCAGTTCGTGACCACGCCGTCGTGCTCCGGGCCGCCCGGAGGTTTCACGCTCACGAGTACCACCGCGTGCGCGAACAGCGCCGTGAGCGTTCAGTTGAGCTGGACCGCTTCGTCGTCAGCAACGCAGTATCGCGTCGATCGTGACGGCGTCGTGATCGGCACGACGACGACCGCACGCACGTTCGCAGACACCTCCGTCACCGCCGGACATGCGTACAACTACACGATCTCAGCGCTGAACACTTCGGGAGCGACCGAGTCGAACACGCTCGCGGTCACCGCCGCGACGTGCGTCGCTCCGCCGGGTGCGTTCGCCAGCTCGGCCACTACGTTCTGCACTACCGGCGCAGCTCCCGCCCCGGGAATCCATGTGACGTGGACTGCATCGTCGAACGCAACGTCGTATGTCGTGATTCGCAACGGCGCCGCCTACAGTTCATCGCTCTCGTCCGGGACGTTGGCGCTCGACGATCTCAACGTGACGATCGGGCAGACCTACGCCTACACCGTGACCGCCACAAACAGCGGCGGCAGTACGTCGTCCAGTGCGTCGAGCGTAACGATCACGAGCGCGACGTGTCCTGCGCCGGCTCCGACCACACCGACGCTCTCCGAGAGCACGATCTGCAACGGCACGAGCCCATCCAATCACCTGTCGTGGACAGTCTCGACGAACGCGACGAGCTACGTCGTCTTTCGAAACGGCGCCGCGCTGTCCGCGTCGTTGCCCTCGTCCACCCTCGCATACGACGACAACGCCGTCGTTCCCGGTGAGTCGTATTCCTACTTTGTTCGCGCTGCGAACAGCGGCGGCGCGGCGGACTCGAACACGCTCAACATCTCGCTTCCGACGACCAGCTGCCAGCCTCCTCCGACGCCGTTCACGTTGCTGGGGAGGGCGATCTGCGACATCTCGTCATCGCCGGCTCCCGTCGTTCGTCTCACGTGGACTACCTCTACGAACGCGACGAGCTACGCCGTTTTCCGCGCGGGGACGAAGATCGCCGACTTGACCACCACGACTCTTACCGACACCAACATCGTTGCGGGACTCTACAAATACTTCGTTCGTGCATCAGGTCCCGGCGGCACCACGGACTCCAATGAATTCGAAGTGCAGGTCGATGCGACGGTCTGCCAGGTGCCGTGCGGCTTCGCCTGCGCCGCGACCGTTGCCGCATCCGCCAAACAGCAGTCGCCCGTTCGCTTTGCGTTGCAGCAACAGACGTCATGTGAAGGCGTCGTCGCCACGTGGAGCTTCGGAGACGGCACCGGTTCGAGCGAGCTCGCGCCCATGCACGCATACGCAAGTCCGGGCACATTCCGATGGACGGTCACAGCCGGCACCGCGACTTCGGCAACGTGCCAGAACAGCGGGCCGATCACGATCACCGCCGTTTCCGCACCGCCAAAACGGCGCGCCGTAGGGCATTGAAGCGCGTGCTATTCTCCGCCCCCGAGGCTCAAAACGAATGTGGCAATACACCCCTCGCGTAGCCGTCGTTCGAGGTCTTCGCACGCCGTTCGCGAAGTCGGGAACCCACTACGCCCGTCTCTCCGCGCTCGACCTCGGCAAGCTGGTCGTCGCCGAGCTCGTGCAACGCTCCGGCATCGATCCCAACAGCATCCAGGAGCTGGTCTTCGGTAACGTCATCCCCTCGGTCAAGGCGCCGAACATCGCCCGCGAGATCATCCTCGGCACCGGCCTTCCGCGAAAGCTGCCCGGCTACACCGTCAGCAAAGCGTGCGCGTCGTCGAATCAAGCCATCACCTCGGCCGCTGATCTGATTTTCCGCGGCTATGCCGATGTCGTCGTCGCAGGCGGTGCCGAGTCGCTCTCCGACATCCCCATTCTCTTTTCGAAGAACTTTTCCGACGCCCTCGTCGGCGCGAGCAAGCAGAAGAGCGTCGGCGGAAAGCTCGGATCGTTCAGCAAGATCCGGCCGAAGGATCTCGCGCCCGACGCGCCTGCCATCGCCGAATCGACCACCGGACTGACGATGGGCGAGTCGGCCGAGAAGATGGCCAAAGAGAACGGCATCACGCGAGAAGCGCAGGATAGGTTCGCGCTGCAGAGCCACCATCGCGCCGCCGAGGCGACTGCGAGCGGGCGATTCAAAGACGAGGTGATGACCGTCGTCGTGCCACCGGGATACGACAGCATCGTTGAGACCGACAACCTCATTCGCGGCGATTCGACGGCCGAGGCGATGGCGAAACTGCGGCCGGTGTTCGATCGCAAATACGGCACGATCACCGCCGCCAACGCCTCGCCGCTCACCGACGGCGCATCGGCCGTTCTGCTGATGTCCGAAGACAAAGCGAAAGCCCTCGGCATCAGGCCAATCGGCTTCATCAAGAGCTACGCGTTCGCCGCCACCGATCCCTTCGATCAGTTGCTGCAGGGTCCTGTCTTCGCGCTTCCGATTGCGCTGGAGCGCGCCAAGATCTCGCTCAAAGACATCGGCGTGATCGAGATGCACGAGGCGTTCGCGGCGCAGGTGCTGTCGAACATCCAGTGGATCGGATCGAAGAAGATCGCGCAGGAAAAACTCGGCCGCCCCGAGCCCGTTGGCGAGATCGATCCGGAGAAGATCAACCGCACCGGCGGCTCAATCGCGCTAGGCCATCCCTTCGGCGCCACCGGCGCCCGCATCGTCACGACGGTCTGCAACGAGCTGCAACTGACGGGACAGCAATACGGCCTCGTGACGGTCTGCGCCGCAGGCGGGATCGGTGTGGCGATGGTGCTGGAGCGGGAGTAGACGCTCATCCAGGCAGGGCGCATCGTGTCGGCTCGCGAAAAAAAAGGAGACGTGCACTTCTTGCGACCATCGACGATTTTTGCGCCCGCGTGATACCGCTACTGCGGGCCGTTGGCGAAGGACGCAACACAGGTTTCTTCACTACGGAGCAAAACAATCCCTGGAGAGGGTGTCGTGTTCGCGTGAAGGTTCTGAGATCCTCGGTACTGCAACGTGGATCGTGGAGGAGGCAGGGCTTCTCGGTGAACCGGAAAAGGCTGCCGCCGCAGCGAAGGTCGTCGAAGCCTTTCGGGTTGCGAACGACCTGAGCAAGCCTCATCGACTGGGACCTATTCGTTTGGCCCAGCAGTTGTTATCCGAAATCGCCGAAGGCTAGTGAGTCAAGGTGGCTCCGAAACCCTGGCAGCGGCGGCGCCACGGCGTACACTTCTGGCCATGGCCAAATCCAAAGGCGGCAAGATCGAGTCGAAGCTCCGCGACTACGCGCTCGCGTTCCCCGAGGCGTACGAAGAGTTTCCGTGGGGACACAGTGCGATGAAGGTGAACAAGAAAGCGTTCCTCTTCATGGGCACCGGCGAGGACGGCGACTTCTCGATCTCGGTCAAGCTTCCGCAATCGCGCGACATGGCCGTCGATCTACCCTTCACCGAGCCGACCGGCTACGGCCTCGGCAAAGCCGGCTGGGTCACCGCGCACTTGAAAGACGAGAAATCGCTCGATCTGATCAAAGCGTGGATTGATGAAAGCTACCGCGCGATCGCGCCGAAGAAGTTCGTGAAGCTGCTCGACGCGAAGTGATCAGGATATTTATGCGCGTCGCCCTCGCGGCAGCGGCGTGATCACCTCCGGCGTTCTGGCGACGTCGGCGAGAGGCAGGACGGTGACACGCTGGTCGAGTGAATAGCGTTGATCGCCCGGATAGAGAACGGTGAGGTGATCCAGTTCCAGGTCGGAAAGAGCGGTTCGTATCGAGGGCGTCATCCGAGGCGCGTCCTGAAACTTGACCTCGACGCCGTACCGCCGGCCGCCCTTGATGAGAAGAAGATCGAGCTCGGAGCCGGTGTGTGTCCCCCAAAAATATGCGGCCTCGGGTTTCACCATTTGAATGGTCTCTTCAATGGCGTAGCCTTCCCATGAAGCTCCAACTTTCGGATGCGACAGCAACTCCTTTCCGGTCGAGAGTCCGAGCAGAGCGTGTAGAAGGCCGCTGTCGCGCATGTAGACCTTCGGAGACTTGATCTGGCGTTTGTTGAGGTTCGCATGCCACGGTTGAAGTTGCCGAACCATGAAAAGTCCCGTCAGCAGATCCAGGTAACGGCGTGCCGTGGGCTCGCTAACGCTCAGCGAGCGTGCGGCCTCGGCGGCATTCCAGACGCCGCCGTGATAGTGCGCGAGCATTGTCCAGAATCGGTGCAGAGTCCGCGCGGGGATCGTGACGCCAAATTGAGGTAGGTCTCGCTCCAGGAACGTCTGAATGAATTGACTGCGCCACGCAAAACTCGCGGCCTCCGAACGCGCCAGCCAGGACGGAGGGAAACCACCGCGCCTCCAATGCCGGTCGAGCGCATCGCTGCCTACCTCGTCAAGTCCGAATCCGCTGAGCTCGATGGTCTCGATCCGGCCAGCAAGCGTCTCTGAAGACTGTCGAAGAAGCTCGGGGCTGGAACTACCGAGGATAAGGAAGCGGGCGCGGAGGGGGCGCCGGTCCGCAAGGACACGCAACACCGGAAAGAGGTCGGGACGACGCTGGACTTCGTCGATGACGACCGTCCCTCGAAGAGGTGCAAGCGCCGTCATCGGCTCGTCGAGTCGCGCCAGACTCCGAGGATCTTCGAGGTCAAAGTAATTGGGCGAGCTTGGCGGAACGATCTCCCGGGCCAGGGTCGTTTTTCCTGCCTGACGCGGGCCGATAAGTGCGGTGACGCGGCTCCGCTTGAGTGCGGTTCGAAGCTCGGCCATGCGGAGTGTGCGTCGGATCATGACCTCAAAAGGTACCATGAAAATCGAACGGTAAGTGTTCGATTTTCATGGTGCGCCGAGCAGGTGCTTTCGTCGCCTTTCGCGCAGGGTTAAACTTACTCGCACATGCCTGAAGTCATCCGCGCCGTCTGCCCGCACGATTGCCCCGACACCTGCATGATGCTCGTCACCGTCGACGAGGGACGTGCCACGCGCATCGCCGGCGATCCCGAGCATCCGTTCACGCAGGGCTTTCTCTGCACGAAGGTGGCGAAGTATCTGGAGCGGACGTATCACCCCGATCGTCTGACGTTTCCGCAGATCCGAGTCGGTGCGAAAGGGGAGGGACGCTTCCGCCGCGGCACCTGGGACGAAGCGCTGGCGCTCATCGCTGAGCGGCTCAGCGCGATCATCGCGTCGCCGGATGGCCCGCAGGCGATCCTGCCGTACTCGTATGCGGGCACGATGGGTCTCATTCAGGGCGAGGCGATGGCATCGCGCTTCTTCAGGCGCATCGGCGCGTCGTTTCTCGATCGAACGATTTGCTCCAGCGCTGGCGGAGAGGCATACGCGCTGACCTACGGCGCGAAGATCGGTACCGACCCGGAAGCCGTTCCCGACGCGAAGCTGGTGCTGCTCTGGGGCACGAACACGCTCACATCGAATCCGCATCTCTGGCCGTTCATTCGGAAGGCGCGGGCGAACGGCGCGCCGGTGATCTGCATCGATCCGCTTCGTACGAGGACGGCCGCGGCGTCCGACGAGCACGTCCCGATCCGTCCCGGCACCGACGCCGCGCTGGCGATGGGGATGATGCACGTGTTGTTTCGGGACGGCCATGAAGATCGTCAATACCTTGACGAAATGACGCACGGCTGGCAGAAGCTGCGCGACCGCGTTCTCCGCGATTACGCGCCCGAACGCGTGGCCGCGATCTGCCGGCTCCCCGTCGAAACCATCGAGCGCCTCGGCACGCTGTACGGCACCACGCGCCCCACCTTCATCCGGCTTAATTACGGACTGCAGCGCCACGCCGGCGGCGGCTCGGCAGTGCGGGCGGTCTCGCTCTTGCCGGCCATCACCGGCGCATGGAACGACGCAGGCGGCGGATGCCAGCTCTCCTCCTCCGGCACCTTCGCGATGAACACCGCCGCGATGGAGCGTACAGACCTTGGCAACCACGACGCGCGCACGATCAACATGACCCGCCTCGGCCACGCGCTGACCGAGCTTAACGATCCGCCGGTGAAGGCGTTGATCGTCCACAACTCCAATCCCGGGTCGATCGCGCCCGATCGCGAGAACGTGCTGCGTGGGCTGCGGCGCGAGGATCTCTTCACCGTCGTCCTCGAGCACTTCCAGACCGACACCGCCGACTACGCCGACGTTCTTCTGCCCGCCACGACGCAGCTCGAGCACGACGACATTCACAAGGCCTACGGCCATCTCTACGCGATGTACAACCGCCGCTCCATCGAGCCGATGGGCGAGTGTCTGCCGAATTCGGAGATCTTCCGCCGCATGGCCGCGGCGATGGGTCTCGACTTTCCGGAGCTCCGCGAATCGGACGAAGAGCTCATGCGCGCCGCGCTCACAGGTACGGGCGAGGCGATGCACGGCATCACTCTGGAAGCGTTGCGCGAGCATGGCTCCATCCGGCTCAACCTTCCGACGCCGCATCTGCCGTTCCGGCGCGGCGCAATGCTGACGACGCCGAGCGGCAAGATCGAGATCGAATCGGAGCAGATTGCCGCGCTCGGCCTCGATCCGCTGCCGGATTACGTTCCGCCGCGTGAATCCGAAGAGCGCGCCCCTGAGCTGGCGCGCCGCTTTCCGCTGGCGCTCCTCTCGCCACCTGCACATTCGTTTCTCAACTCCAGCTTCGTGAACGTGGCATCGCTGCGGCGTTCCGCGGGGAAGCCGACGCTGGAGATTCACGCCGACGATGCGAAGTCTCGCGCGATCGCGGATGGCGCCCGCGTGAAAATCTTCAACGATCGCGGCACGTTCACCGCCGACGCCGTCGTCACCGATCGCGTCCGGCCGGGCGTCGTTTCCGCGCAGTCGGTGTGGTGGGGAAAGCTGAGCGGCGATGGCGCCAACGCGAATCAGACGACATCGCAGGCGCTGACCGACATCGGGCGAGGGGCGACGTTCTACGACAATCTGGTCGAGGTCGCGCCGCTTTGATCTCTTCCCGGCCGCTCGCGGTTTAGCGGTAAAGTCCGAGCCGCGGCGAGGCCGCACTCCACAATGACGACGTTTGTTCTGATCGGCGCGCTGGTCGTGTTGCTCGTTCTCGGCGCACTTGCGCTGGTCGTGGGGAACCGTCACGCGCGGCGGTTTCAGCACGCGCGGCGGATTCGCGTCGACCGGTTCAAGCTCAAACGGCGGCACGCTGCCATTGATCTCGAAGTCTTCGGTAGCCGTGAAGTCGTCGATGCCGTCCGCACGTACGCCAAGGATCATCACGTCTCGATCGAAGAAGCCACACATCAAGCCCGCGTCTACCTCCGCGAGATCGTCCCGAAATTCAATCTCCTGGCGTACTACCGCGTCGGCGCGCCGCTGGCCCGCGGCATCATGCACTTCCTTTATCGACCCGTCGTCGAGCACAAAACGCTGCGCGATTTCAGCGCCCGCGCGCCGAAGAACGCCGTCGTCGTCTACCTGATCAATCACCGCTCCAATGCCGACTACGTTCTCGTCGCGCACATGCTCTTCAAGTTCGTCTCGCTGTCGTACGCGGTGGGGGAGTGGGCGCGCGTCTGGCCGCTCAACCATCTCTTCAAATGGTTCGGCGGCTACTTCATCCGCCGCCGCTACCGCGAGCCGCTGTATCACGCTGTGCTCTCCAGTTTCGTCAGCACGATCACGAAGAACGGCGTGACGCAGGGAGTGTTCATCGAAGGCGGCCTGACGCGCGACGGCGCATTCCAGAAGCCGAAGCTGGGGATGCTCGACTACATCGTCGGCGGCAAGCGCGATCCGGACTTCACCGCGCCGCTCTTCCTGATTCCGACGGCGATCAACTACGACCGGGTGCTCGAAGACCGCAACCTCACCGAGGAGTTGGTGGGGAAAGAGGATCGGCGCTCCAAGTCGGAAAAGCTCAAGACCACGAGCGACTTTCTCTTCCGCAGTCTTTTTCGAAGCATCTTCAAACGATTCAAACGCTACGGCTACGCGGTGGTCACGTTCGGTACGCCCGTCTCGGTCGATGACTTCGCCCGCGATCATCCTGCGATGCTGTCGCCGTCCTACGAGGAGCGCAAAGGTGCAATGACCGATCTCGCGGAGCTGGTGATGACGGAGATCTCGAACGCGCTGCCGGTCACGCCGGTCACGCTGCTGGCGCGCGTCTTCGCCGATCGTTCCGATACGCCGCTGACCGACGTCGAGATCGTCGACGCCATCGACGGCTATCGCACCACCTGGCACAACCGCGTTTGGCTATTGCGCGAAAAGACCGGCGAAGAAATCTGGCGCGCCGGCCGCCGCGTCGTCGAGCTACGCCATCTCATCCAACCCGCCGAACGCTGGCGCTCCGACCTCTTCGAAGGCAGCGGCGTGCCCGTCATCGAAGAAGCGTGGGAATGGAATCCGCGCGAGACGCTATTGCGCGACTATTACGCCAATTCGTTAATGACGTTCGAAGAAGTTAAGCAGCGCGGATGGCCCGAGAGGAAGCGACCGTAGAGCAGGCGTCCCTGCCTGCTACCGACGGGCGTCCTCGCCCGGCGGGGGTTTCGGGCAATAACCAGAATTCAGCCCACTTCCTGCACCGTCAGCGATTTTGCATGTCCGATGAAAAACCACCGCCGGGCAGGGACGCCTGCTCTACTTTGCTTCGGCGATGCGTGCGGGGTACATGGCGGTGAACGGCCAGTTTTCCAGGCCGGCGGCAGCGGGATTGCCAAGCACGTATTCGATCTTTCGTTCAAGTTCTTCCGAATCGCGGATGCATCGATCGAAGCTTTCGGCCTGCCAAAGTGTGCCACTCCTACCGAGAATCTTGTTGATCTCTCTGCTCGTGAACCCTTTGAGCGAATGAAGAATGCTGCTGGTGTCGAATCCTTCGACGCTCGAGAAGATGACATGAACGTGATTGGGCATCACACTCCAGGCAAAGAGCAGGTAGCGAATACCATCGAAGTGCTTGAGACTATCAGCCACGATTTTGGCAACTCGATGGTCGCGTAGTAGGCACTCGCCGACATTCTGATCGAGAAACTGCTCGCAGGCCTCGGTGAGCGCCGCGTCGAGCATTCTCTGCTCGGGTAGCGTGACGTTGCCCCGCATTCGCGCAATCTGCTCGCGGGCCGCGTCACGTTCCTCTCGAAACTTCGCCAGGACATGAGCGGGCAACGAATCGAAGAGTCGCCACGTGACAAAGTAAATCGCGTGGTCCGCATGCCAATGAGGCAAGCGCGATCGCTTTTGAACCGTAACTCCGCCCAGTTCGTACTTCCGCATCACCCCGAGGATACCTCGGAGTAGAGCAGGCGTCCTTGCCTGCTACCGACGGGCGTCCTCGCCCGGCGGTGGTTTTGGCGAGAAGTGCGTCCGAAGGGCGTGCCTTCTTCGGCGATGACTCGGAGTAAGGGGGAGGCAGGGATCGTCGAGTTGGCCGACAACACCGCCGGGCAGGGACGCCTGTCGGGAGCAGGTAGGGACGCCTGCTCTACGTTGCGGACTTGGCTGGGGAGGGAGGATTCGAACCTCCGAATGGCGGCTCCAAAGGCCGCTGCCTTACCGCTTGGCGACTCCCCAGTACGGTGACGCGGAAGTCTAAACGAAATGGTGTGGCGGTCATTCCGAGTTGGCTTCTCGATTGGATGGCTTTCCGCTGCGTGGGCGGGGGATTCTTCGCCCACCCGCCGCCCCGCCCCCTCAGAATGACAGCGGCGCGCTCGTTCGCGTTCTTCAACCCTTGAACAACTGCCGTCTCCGATTCATCCGGTCCGTCGCCCCCCACGCGTATTTGTACTCCTCGGCGCCGCGGAGGAAATCGAATGTCGTGGCGCCTTCGCGGACGGCTTCTTCGATCGCGTGAGCGACGATCAGTGTGCCGATGCTCAGCTTCTCGAGGTCTGGATCGTAGCCGCTGAGGTAGTAGTAGACCGTGCCGTGAAGTGCGAAGCCGTAGAAGACGGCGGCGATGCGGCCGGCGACGCGCGTCGCGTACATGCGTAGCGAGCCCGCTTTCAGCATGCGGCGCGCGACCTCGCGATGAAAACGCTGCGTGGTTTCGTCGGCGAGCACGCCCGGGAGATTGCGGCGTTTCCAGCGTGCGGCGTGCAGGTCGAAGAGTGCGGTGAGGAGATCGTCGAGCGTCTCCGCGGTCGGCGTCTCCACAACGACGTCGCCCACGCGCGCGAGAGCCTTCCGGTAGTAACGGATCTTCTTTCGAAAGTGCGTGGAGATGAGGTTCTCCATCTCATTTCCTGCACCGCTGATGGTCAGAGTCGGACACGGCTCCTGATCTTCGACGTTCTCCGACCAGCCATCGGGAAGAAGCGCTTGCAGCATCGACGACGATGGCCGTAGCTGTTGCAGGTCCCACATCTGGCAGTTGATTCCGGCCATTTCCTGCATGACCAGAGAGGCGTCGCCGATCACGTCGAGGTAGTCGCTGATGCCCGTGCCCAGGAAGACGCCGAGCGATTCGTCGTCGTCGCGGATGACGTAAAGCGGTGCAAGTGCTTCGAGGCGTTCGCCATTGCGCGCCACGACGACCGCAAGATCGTCGGATCCGAACGCGCGCCACCAGGGGAGAAGCCACATCGGCGTCTGGAACGGGGTCGTATCGGGAGAGCGGTCACAGAGATCCCGCCATTCCTTCTCGAGGGCGGCGAGAGCGTCGGTGTCGGTGATGACGGAGGCCGGCATGAGCGGCGGATTGTAACTGTCATCTCAACTGTCATCCTGAGCCGCCGAAGGACACGAAGTGCCGGAGGACGGTCGAAGGACCCCCTGATTTGTGCCGGTGGATTCCGGCGTGAGAAGAACCTCG
>JAXDGW010000077.1:0-45551 GCA_034664845.1 Thermoanaerobaculia bacterium
CGCTGCCCCGCCCAACCAACATTCCACACCGCCATCCCGGCCACGCAGACCGTCGGTGCTTCCCCCGCACCGTGCAAGAGAGCCAGCCACCCTCCAAAGCTGTGACCGACGATCGCGATCCGCCGCGGATCGAAGTGAAACCGCGCCACCTGCTCCGGAGCCCGAACCCAATCGACGATGGCCTGCACATCGTCGAGCGAATTTGCGAACGAGAACGTCCCACCCGATCCCCACACCCCGCGGTAATCGAAATAGACAGCGTCGTATCCCTCCCGCCGCACCGCCTGCGCAAGATCGAGATTCTTCTCATTCCCCGGATACCCGTGCAGAAACACCACCACGGGATGCGCCCCCGAACCCGCCGCGAGATAAACCAGCCCATTCAGCCGGGCTCCGCCGCTCATGACGACAACCTCCTGCATCGATGCGGGAGGCTTCAGGGATGGGAGGGGATCGTGCGCCGCGGCAAATGCAGCGGTGGCCACGAAGAGCATGGCGAGGACAAAGAATGGACGGACGCTTTCGTTTGCGCGCATCAACAGCGGACTCCTTTTCGCCATGTTCGCGGGAGCCGGCATTCTCACA
Source organism: Thermoanaerobaculia bacterium (assembly GCA_034664845.1). Taxonomy (GTDB): domain Bacteria; phylum Acidobacteriota; class Thermoanaerobaculia; order Gp7-AA8; family Gp7-AA8; genus JADGNZ01. The sequence goes on from JAXDGW010000077.1 coordinate 586, forward strand.
TGGCTGGAAGTCTTGTCGACGAGGAGAGGGTATGCAGAACCTAGGGTGAGGCGATGACCTTCTGACTACGACCAGAAGCAGTAGGATGTCGGCCCGGCGAACATACGGCCACAGATGTGGAAGCGGTTTACATGAAGAGCACCCCGCAGATCCTTAACCGGAATCACGTCAACATAGGTCGAATACGAAATGACACCGTCAACTAACGCGAGTGAGGCCGGTGCTGATGCCTAAGAGAATCCGGGGTGGCATAACTCCTCGCAAACAGGCGGCAAGCCGCGCGATGAAGGTCTTTCTTTCCTCAACCGCGCAAGACTTGGTGGCCTACCGCAAAGTGGCCGACGACACGATCCTGAGGATGTCGCAGGAGGCCGTGGTGATGGAGCGCTTCGGCCCGCTGCCCGGCGAGCCGGTGGCCGAGTGTGAGCGCAAGGCCAGCGAATGCGACGTGACGGTGTGCATCGTCGCGCACCGAAATGGCTTCGTTCCCGACAAAGGAAAAGGCAGCATCACGCAGCGGGAAGTGAAGGCGGCGAAGGCGGCGGAAAAGGATGTGCTGGTCTGGATCGTGGCGGACGACTTCCCGTGGACCGAGAAGAAAGAGCAAGACCTTCTCGCCGACCCGACTGTGCTCGCGGACCCGGAGCGCGTGTCGGAGGTCGCGGCGAACGTCCGTGACTTCCTTGAGTTCAAAGCGTGGCTGCGCGCGAACTTCACCGTCGAGACATTCACCACTCCGGATGATCTCGGGCGCAAGATCGCCGTCGCGTTGAGCGCGCGTGCGAAGCCAACGACGACGGCGACCCGCGCCGCGAACCGCGGCGAGATCCGCATCGTCCACGCGCTCCAGCCCGCGCCGCATTTTCAAGGACGCGAGCAATTGGTCCAAGAACTCAGCGCCTGGGTCTCCGACCTGACCTCGCCGGACCGCGTCTGGTCGCTGGTGGCGGCGGGAGGCACCGGCAAGACGGCGGTGGTCGAACGCGTCGTCGCCGGCATGAAACCGGGCGAAGCGAACGTGCTGGTCTGGTCATTCTACGAGCGGCCCGACGCTGACGCCTTCCTGCGCGAGTGCAATCACCTCTTCCTCGGCGAAGAGGAAGGCCCTGCTGGTGGCCGTCTGGAACGTCTCGAGCGTGGACTGCGAGACGGACGCCCGCACCTGATCATTCTCGACGGCCTGGAGCGCGTGCAGGAGGAGGCCGGCGGCGGCAGGGTGCGCGGCGAACTGTCGGACCACACACTCAAACTCCTTCTTCGGGCCATGGCCGCCGGCCTCGGACGTGCGCGGGCTCTAGTGACCTCCCGATATCCTCTCGTCGATCTCCAGGACTGGACGAATCGCGGATATCGCGACACCTCTCTCGACGACCTCTCACCAGCAGCGGCAGTGGCGGTCCTGCGCGGCTGGGGTGTAGTCGGAGAAGACGACGCGCTGCGCGCAGCGGCGGCCCAGCTGGGCGACCATGCACTGTCGGTGGCCGTGCTCGGCTCCTATCTCCGCTCCTTTGCCAACGGGCGCATCGAGGCGGCTAAGGAGTTCGACCTTGACGCGGTGACGGGCAACGACCCGCGGGCGGCCAAGCTCGCACGAGTGCTCGCCTACTACGCGCAGCGGCTGCCCGAGGAGGAGCGTGAGCTGCTGGCCCGGCTCTCCGTATTTCCTCGCGGGGTGACGATCGATCTGCTCGGCGTGCTCATCGATGCCGGCGGCGATGTCGCGGGGCTCCTCCTGAATGCAAGGCCGCGTCTCGTGGCGTTGCTGGGGAGTCTCGGGGCGCGCGGGCTTATCTTCCAGTACCAAAGCGACGAGGCGATCACCTGGACCGCGCACCCGTTCCTACGCGAGCGCTTCCGCGAGTTGCTCGCCTGCCCCGCCGAGCAGGTATTCGACGTCGTGGCGCAGACCCTCGGCGCCGGACTGGAAAAGCGTCCCGACACCAACCCGAGCGATCAGGCTACGCTCGACCGGTTCGAACGCCTGATCGAGGCCACGCGACTCGCTGGGCGGGAGAACGAAGCCTTCGACCTCTACCCGTATGGGCTTGGAGGCTACCAACATCTCGGGTGGGTGCTCGGGGAGTTTGAGCGGGGCTACCGCATCCTGGCGGCGTTCAGCGCGACGGGCCGACCTGAGGACCTCGCGGTGTCGATGGCACTGCCGGAACGGTCATTTCTCGGCAACGATCTCGCACTGTTCGCGCAGAATCTCGGTCGGCTAGTGGAAGCTCGAGCGATCCGGCGGCTCGACGACGGATGGTTGAAATCGCATCCCGAGCCTAACGAGAGATCGCTGGGGTTCCGAAACTCCAGTTGGCTGGCATTCGGCATCGGGCGTTTGGCCGAAGCGCGGGAACTCGCAAACCAAGCCAAGAACGAGGCTGAAGCAGCTGGCGATGATATTCAGATGAGACGGTCGCTAGCCCATCGTGCCATCGCCGCTCACGCCATAGGCGAGATCGACACGGCACGCGATGACTTCGTTGCTGCGACCGAGTTGACAGGCAAGCCGATCGAGTCGCTAGGTGGTGGCTTTCACACACGCCATCACCTCGATCTGGGCGACCTCGCAGCGGCCCGCATGCACGCCGAAAACGGTTTAGCGAAGGCCCGTACGAGTGATTGGAACCTCGACCATTCGCGATTCCACGCATTGCTGGCACGGATCGACCTTGCCGAGGGCATTGACCCGACACCCCACCTCGACGCGGTCCGTGCGTGGACTTCGCGGACCGGCGAAATGCAGCACATCATCGAAGCGCACCTCCTCGCGGCGCGGCACCTGCTCGCACGCGGCGACACCCAGTCCGCTCTCGGCGAGGCGGAGACCGGCCTGCACCACGCCGTGGCCTGCGGCTACGGCCTTCTGCGAATCGAGCTGCTGGTCGCGCTGGCCCGCATCCGGCTGGCTTGGCCCGATCCGCCCACGGCGATCCAGGCGGCGCGGGAGGCGCTCGACCTCGCCGCTCATCCGGACTGCGGCTACGCCTGGGGCGAAGCCGACGCGGCGCAGGTTTGGGGCGAGGCGTACTTCGCCAACGGCGAGCTCGCCCTCGCGCAGCGCGCCTTCACCGGCGCCCTCGAAGTGCGCCGCCGGATCGAGCATCCCGGAGTCTCCGAAACGGAGCGATGGCTCGCCCGTACGGTGTAGAACCTGTCATAACCGCTTCTGACTGCGTAGTCGTTGTTTAACAAACGCTCGCCACTTCTCGACGCTCGAAAGAAATCGTTGCTCCGCGAGGCGTTCTCCGGCAACCTCTAGTCGTCCGATGCTTGAGCCCGAGCCGCTGCAATCGAGCCTCATCCTCTACCAGACCGAGGACGGTCGGACGCGCATCCAGTGCCGCTTCGAGAACGAGACGCTCTGGCTCACGCAGGCGCAGATCGCGGAGCTCTTTCAGACCACGCCCCAGAACGTCACCCTGCATCTGCGAGCAATCTTCGCCGAGGGTGAGCTGTCCGAGATGGCAACTTGTAAGGATTACTTACAAGTTCGACAAGAGGGATCGCGAGCAGTCTCTCGAAGCCTTCGCCACTACCGGCTGGAAGCCATCCTCGCCGTCGGCTACCGCGTGCGCAGTCACCGCGGCACACAGTTCCGTCAGTGGGCCACAGCCCGTTTGAGCGAGTACCTGGTGAAGGGCTTCACCATGGACGACGAGCGGCTCAAGAACCCGCCGGGCAAGGGACAGACCGACTACTTCGACGAGTTGCTGGAGCGTATCCGCGACATCCGTTCCTCGGAACGGCGCTTCTACCAGAAGGTGCTGGACATCTACGCCACCAGCGTCGACTACACACCCGACACGAAGATGACGCAGCAATTCTTCGCCACGGTGCAGAACAAGATGCATTGGGCCGCTCATGGCCACACAGCGGCAGAAGTGATCCACCAGCGCACCGACACAAACCAGCCGCTGATGGGACTGAAGACACCCGTCCTGGCAGGATCATCCGGCGCGAAGACGTTTCCGTGGCGAAGAACTACCTCCGCGAAGAGAGGAGTTGCAGACGCTCAACCGGATCGTGAGTCTCTACATCGAGTTCGCGGAGCTTCAGGCGTTGGGCCGCAAGCCGATGACGATGCGGAACTGGATCGAGAAACTGGATGAGTTCCTGAAGATCTCCGGCCGCGAGCTGCTGGATCACGCCGGCCACGTTTCCGCCGAAACAGCCAAAGCAAAGGCCGAGGGTGAATACGACCGCTACCGCAAGTTGATCGACGCGCAACCGCGACGCGTGGACTCTGACTTCGAGCGAGCCGCGCAAGGCCTCCAGAAATTATCGCGCCCGAAGAAACCGAAGTCCTGAACCAGAACTGGCAGTCGGATTTCATTTCTTGACGTCCATCAATCCTGCTGGCATCCTTGAGCTCGGTCCCAACCCACAAACGGCGAACAGGAGGAGGAAGTATGCGACCAGTTCATTTCATGTTCCTGGCGGTTCTCGTTCTCAGCACCGCGATGGTATTCGGCCAGGCGCTGCCGGTTGTTCAGCAGACTTGTAAGGCCAACATCGCTCCCTGGTTCCAATCCGGCTCGGTGACGGCCAACGGCTTCGTCAATCCGGCGAACAGTCTCACTCTCGACACCTCGAACAACTGCAACTTCTACCTCTGGTCGCAGCAAATGTTCATGTGGATGACGTCGCCTGCGTCGTCGATCTATGGCGGTAATGGAGTCGTGTTCGAGTCGCCGGTCTTCTACGCCATCACCTCGTGCGGCACCAGCGGCGATCTCTGCTTCGTCCCGCAGTTCTCGATCATTCCGCCGATCGTGGCATCGAACGCGACGACGAAGACACCGGTCTCGAAGCTCCCGCCTCTCAAGAATGCCAAAGTGCTGAAGCATTTCCAGGCCGCGGTGCGTCCGGCCAAGCGCGGACCGAACGGCCTCCCTGTGGTCGTCGATCGGAAAGGGCGCGTCATCGAGATCACGGACGCGCAGCTCTCGCCGAAAGGCAAACCGGTCGTGGTCGGATCGAACGGCAAGGTCGAGGTTTCAAAGATCACCCGCGACGCCACCACGAAAAAGATTCAGTTCATCGATGCCGCGGGCAAAGTGATCTCCAATCCGAAGCCGGTGCTCAGCGCCGTGCTGAAAAAGGCGCGCGCCGGGCAGCGCTTCTTCATGACCGATGGCACGCCGATCGTCGTTGACTCCAGCGGCGTCGTCCTCGACGTCAGCCCCGACCAGGCCGGCAGCATCGGCGCCGTTCTACTCTCGCAGAAAAACTCCTCGCAGAAAAACTCGATCGTCTACTACACCACGGTCGTGAACGACGTTTACGCCTGGTTCGTCACCGGCGTGGCCAACGGTGCCATCAACACGAACAACCAGTTCCCGTCCTCGCAGTCCGACCTCAACCAGGTCACGGCCTACGCGGCGAAGTACGGCGTGACGCTGACCGACGCCAACGCGCTCACGATCGAGGCGAAGCTGTCATGGGTCGACGCATCCACTCTGTCGAATCCGTCCTCGTACATCACCGCGCAGGCCGACGTGCCGGTCTACAACACGTCGAGCACGACCAGCTGGCCGTACACAGGCAGTTCGACGCTCAAGACGCTCGCGCTCCTCGGCGTACACGTCGTCGGCACCTCGAACGGCCATCCCGAAATGATCTGGTCGACGTTCGAGCACTTCGGCAACACGCCGAACGGAACCTACCAGTACACGAACGCCAGCGGCGGCACGTCGACGCAGAATCAGAATACGTCCGGCTCGTGGCTGCTGACGTCGAGCGGCTCGTCAGGTCCGTTCAACGTGGCGCACGCCAACTACCTCAAGGCCCCGGCGATCACCGCCCAGTCCGGGCAGACCATCAGTGGAAGCGACACGCTGCGCGTCTACGCGTTCGGCGTCGCACCGACTGGAATCCCGAACCAGAACGACGCCACGCCGGCCATCGCCAACACCGAGGTGATCTCGCTCAACAACAGTGTCCTCGGGCAAATGGCATCGGGCGACATCCGCGCGAACTACTACTTCGTCGGCTCGACCTGGACGTTCAGCGGCTTCGCTCCGACAGCGCCGTATCCCGTGATCATCCAGCAACCCAACCCCAACACCAGCGGCTCGGAGCTCGGCACGAGCTACCTGACGAACAGCACGATGGAGACGTACCAGCAGGCGGTTGGCACAACCCCGAGCACGAACTGTTTCAGTTGCCACAACATCGGAAGCAACACTCCCGCTGCCACTCCCGTAACCACGGCGGTGAGCCATATCTACGGCCCGCTGCTGAGCGGCATCAGCTCGACGAACACGGCGGCGGTAGCGAAGAAGGCGAAGAAATAGCGGAATCGTGCCTGGTGCTTTTGCGGTGGGCCGTGATGCCCCGCCCACACAAAGCACCAGGCACCCGTTCGCGCTCGACGGGACTGGCGAGAACCGACGCGTGACCCTCGCTTTACCAGTCCGGAACTGAAGAGGGTCCAATCACAGGCATCGACCGTCTCAGCGGAGTACGGCGATGCGTGACCTCGCAACGGGGTCCGTGAGCGCGAGCCACGGTCGATTTTGTGAATCGACAACCAGGTCATGACTGGAGACTGGCCAGAACCCGATCGGCACCCCGAAGGTTTGCGGCTCCGATTGTCGAGTCAGGTGCACCAGGGTCGGAACGTAGGGGCCAAAGAATCCGGGTGGGATATCTTGAATGAACCAGACCGACGCGTCATGAGCGGCGGCCACAAGTGTCGGGGAACTGATTACCAACTCTTCGTGAAAGGAGCCGTCCGGGGTGAACGATACGATCGCTCCTGTCCGGTGATAGCCGCTCGTGCGATCCTCCGTCGGAATCGCCAGCCACAGCCTCCCGCCGGCGCCGGCGACCAATCTCGAGAAACCGGCACCCGGCTGGCGTCTCTCAAACAGAGCGTCATCCCGGAAAACGTCATAGGTTCCGTTCTTGTTCACGCGGACGAGCGCCGGGCCCGCAATGAACCACGCCGTCCCGTCCGATGTGATGGCCATTGCTCCGGGCACAAACCCCTCGGGAAGTTCCAGGTCGGTCACGACGGCGTTTTGCGTGAGCCGCCAAAGCCTTCGAGTCTGGTTTTCCCTGAACAGGATCGTCCCGTCAGGTGCCGCGACGAGGCTCCCGGCACGGAAAGAGGCCCCCAGGGGGATGGTCTCGACTCGGCCGGCCGGTTCTACGACTTGTAGTACGTCTTCGGTCGCGGAGCGCCGGACGCAGACGAGTGCGCCGTCGCCTCGAAAGACACCTCCGCCAGAACAATTGACGCCGCTCGCGACGACCGACCAACGACCATCGATCGCGATCTTTCCGATGTCCGCGCCCACAAGCCAGATGGAACCATCGGGCGCAGCAGCGAGAGATGACGTTGCGTCGGGAGTCGGAAACAGCGCGAACCCTGGAGGTTGCGCCGCGCGGCGCCGGACCTCGCCGGCGCAAGGTGTGGTCACAAGAAGGATGATCGCCAGCAGTCTACGCACCTCTGAGGTACGGACGCTTGCTCACCGGTGTCTAGCGTCACGTCCAGCTTGAGAATGTGGGTAGCCTCGGCCACAGATTGCGTTTATCGCGTGCACTCCCGAGGCAGGTGGCGGTTCAAGCTTGACACGACACTTGGCGGAGCCCTGCGCGTCAGCGGCTCTGGAATGGCGCTCGTTCCAATGCCGCTAACGCGGCACAATTCCAATTGACATCGTTCCAGGGGTTGCTCGCAAAAAGCGCCGCCACCCCCGGCTACCTTCACATGCCGCTGACGCGGCCCATCATTTCAACCCACTCTTATGCCGCTGAAAGGGTAATTCCCTCGATCGAGAGACCGAGTCCGCCGCGCCAGCGGCGACTGGTGGGTAGCCTGGCGTGCGAGCGATTTTTGCGCCCACGCCTGGAAGTGATGTCGCACGTTTTTGTTGCCGCACAATTCCAAATTGACGTTCCAGGGGTTGCTCGCAAAAAGCGCTCGCCACCCCGGCTACCTTCACATGCCGCTGACGCGGCCCATCATTCAACCACTCTTATGCCGCTGAAAGGTTAATTCCCTCGATCGAGAGACGAGTCCGCCGCGTCAGCGGCGACTAGAGGGTAGCCAGGCGTGCGAGCGCTTTTTGCGAGCACGCCTGGAAGTGATGTCGCACGTTTTTGTGCCGCGTCAGCGGCTCTGGAGCGGTACCGGCGAGAGCGAATGTATGACCCTCGCAACAGTTGCTACTTCTTGAGACTTATTTTCGCCAGCGTAATTGCGGCAGCGGTCCGGTCGGCGTCACTCTTTGACGGACCGGTCGAGACCATCACCACGATCGCTCTGGAATCGTGAAGGGCGACCGCCAGACAGCTATTGAGAAACGGATCCTTGAAAGCGCCGCAGGCGGTTTTCGCCGAGCCCCCGAGGCTCGGAGCGTCCTGCCACTGCGGTTTTGCACCGTCAGGAAGAATTCCGCTGGCGATCTCGGAGAGGTAATTGCCCTCCATCAAGCCGCCCGCGTCGTACAACTCCACGATGCCCGAGCTTCCAACGGTGTAACTGCATTGGGTCACTGGACGCGAAGACGTGGCTTCTTTGAAGTGACCCTTGCCGGTGTCCATGCCGGTCGCCGCGGCAACATCTTCACGCGTCACAGGGCAGCCCGACCACGACGAGGAGGTGCTTTTTGCAGCGGACAACGACGGCCGTTTCGCCGGCGCCTCCGATGGCGCGCCGCATGACAACGCTGTTATACCGATTAGTGCGATCAACAGATATCGATTCATGCATCCTCCGTGCGTTGATAGTCCGGGCGCGATCCGACGTCATTCATTGAGTGGGCGACGTGGTAGGGAGTGCCACGGAAACTGGATGCGCATAGTTCTGCAATAACGCCGCCGAACAATCTGCATCAACCGTTTTCAGAATTCTCGTCATTGAGATCGCGCTGCCAGCGAAGAGGCGAAGGTCTACTTCGCGACCTTCGCGGCTTCGCGTGAACCATCACACTCCTCCCCGTTCTGTCGGATAATCTCTGCATGGCACGTTCAACTCGCAGCACTCTCCTTCTGGCGCTAGCTCTCCTCTCCGCCACAACAATCGCAGCCTCGGAGCGCGTCTCCGGATACGACCTGCCGCCGCAGAACGTGCTCGACGTCCTGCGCGCGCCTGCGCCGCCGCGGCCGATCCTGAGTCCGACGCGCGCGAGCGTGCTTCTCGTGTCGTGGGTTCAATACCCGGCCATGACGCAGGTGGCGGAGCCATTTCTGAAACTGGCCGGAGTGCGCGTCGAGCCACGCACGCGCCGGAAGCACGACACGTCGGGCGGTTATGGAGTCGCACAGTGTGCGCAGACGCTCGCCGTCGTGGACGTCGCCACGCGTCACGAAACGCCGATCGCGCTGCCTGCCGGCGGTTGCGCCGACGGCTTTTTGTGGGCCGCCGACGGGATGAGCTTCGCGTTCCGCAACACCTCGCGCGACGCGGTGGAGCTCTGGGCCGGCGCGCGTGACGGCACCACGCACCGTGTCGGCGACGTGCGGCTCAACCCGATGCTCGGCAGCTCGCACCGGTGGGCGCCCGATGGCAAGACCCTGCTGGTCAAGCTGGTTCCCGGCGACATTGGCGCGCCGCCGGAGGCGGGGGCGGGAGCCGAGGGGCCGCGCATTCAAGAGTCGAGTGGAGGGGGCGAGTTCAGCACCTACGAGGCGCGTGACACGCTGCGAAACCAGGCCGACGCGGCACTCTTCGAGTATTACGGCACGAGCCAGCTCGCGCTGGTCGACGCCGCGAGCGGTGCCGTCACCCGCGTCGGCGCCCCCGCAGTCTTGAGCAACGTCAACCTCTCGCCTGACGGCGAGCACATCCTGGTCACCTCGATCCGCAAGCCGTATTCCTATTCGGTGACCTACGGCCGCTTTGCGAATGACGTCGAAGTATGGGACCGCACCGGCAAAGCGACGCCGATCGCAAAGTCGCCCATCACGGATCACGTGCCGATCCACGGCGTGCCGACCGGTCCACGCGACCACGAATGGCGCGCCACCGAGCCCGCGACACTTGTGTGGGCCGAGGCGCTCGACGGCGGAGACTGGAAGACGAACGTACCAGCGCGCGACAAAGTCTTCATGCAAAGCGCGCCCTTCACAGCGAGCCCCGTCGAGATCGCGCGCACCGAGCAGCGATACCAGGGGATCGACTGGAGCGAACGGCCTGGCGTCGGATTGCTCCAGGAGTATGACGACAACCGCCACTGGCGCCGGACGTTCCTGATCGATGCCGATCACATCGAGACGAAGCCGCGGCTGATCTGGGACCTGTCGAGCGACGAGAGCTACAACGATCCGGGCCAGCCGGTCTATCGCATGCTGCCGAACGGCCAGTGGGCCATGCGCCAGAAAGGCGACACGATCTTCCTGAGCGGCCAGGGGGCGTCAACAGCAGGAGACCGTCCGTTCCTCGACAGCTTCGATCTGCGTACTGCCAAGTCGCGGCGCCTCTTCCGCAGCAGCAAGGACGCGTACGAGTACTTCGTGGCCTTCGCCAACGACGCCACCGACGCGCTTCTCACGTGGCACCAGACTCCATCCGAACCTCCCAACCTCATGCTGCGCATCCTCGGAGCGCCGGTGCCGGCCGCCGCTCCAGGCGAAGCAACCGTCGTCTCCACCGCGCGCGCCGTAACGCAGATCCCTGACCCGACTCCCGCCGTGCGTGCAATCAAGAAACGCCTGGTGACCTACAAGCGAAAGGACGGCGTCGAGCTTTCGTTCACGCTTTACACGCCGCCCGGCTACAAAGAGGGCACGCGGGTGCCGGCGATCCTCTACGCCTACCCACTCGACTATGCGAGCTCCAAGACGGCCGGGCAGATCAGCGGCTCCGAGCAAACCTTCACCCGCCTGGGCGATTATCAACTTTTGCTCCTCTCGGGATACGCGCTCATCGACAACGCGGCATTCCCGATCGTGGGAGACCCGAAGAAGGCTTACGACACGTACATCGATCAGCTCGTGGATGACGCGCAGGCCGCTGTGGACAAAGCGGTGGAGCTCGGCGTCGTCGATCGGGACCGCATCGGTGTGACGGGGCACAGCCACGGCGCGTTGATGACCGCGAACCTGGTCGCGCACACGGATCTGTTCCGGGCCGGCGTCGCGACCAGTGGTGCCTACAACAAGACGCTGACGCCGTTCGGTTTCCAGAGCGAGAGCCGTTCGGTGTGGAATGCGCAAGACGTCTATCTCAAAGTCTCGCCCTACTTCTTCGCCAACAAGATGCACGCACCGCTGCTCCTCATGCACGGCTCCGACGACGCCAACCCCGGTACGACGCCACTCCAGTCCGAGCAGCTCTTCCAGGCCATTCGCGGCAACGGAGGCGTCGTCCGTCTGGTCATGCTGCCTCACGAGCCGCACTGGTACGCGGCCATGGAGTCGAACGAACAGCTCGCCTACGAGGAGCTGCGCTGGTTCGACAAGTACGTGAAGAACGCGGAGCCGCGGAAGTAGGAGTGATTGAACTGCCGAGGAGGTTGCGTGAAGGCGACGAAGTGGTGACGGTCGTCGACTCGCAGCAGACGTCACAGGTTTGACTTCGTTGCGAGAACGCCGCGGATGCTAGCCTGCCTGGTGATGGGTGAGCTCAATCCGGCTGAAACGCCATCGCCGCTGCTGAGGATCGGGCGGATACTCTTCTCCTTGTCAGTCGTCGCGTCCGGGATCTATCAACTCGTGACTGGGCGCTTCGTGAACCTCATCCCGATCAACCCTGCTCGTGTCCAGCCGTGGCAGGCTTACCTCCTCGGCGTGCTCCTCGTTCTCATCGGCGTTGGCTTACTCGTCAGGAGCACGGTTTCGGCGGCCGCAATCACGCTCGGCGTGCTGTTGCTCGTGTTGTTCCTCGGCTTCGGTCTGCGTGTGGCGCTCGCGCATGCCTCGATGGGATACGTTTGGGTCGATCCCTTGATGATCCTGGCCATCATTGGCGGAGTGGGACTTGCCGTGGTTCCGCGCGACGGATCACCTCGCAGTTCTCTCGACCGTGTTTTCGAAGCGGCAGCGGCCTTCGCGCCGTGGGCGCTCGGCGCATTCCTGGCGTACTGCGGCGTGACCCACTTTCCGTACGCGAAGTATGTCGCGGGGCTGATCCCGCCGTGGATTCCGGGGCATATGTTCTGGACCTACTTTGCAGCGATCGCACTGATCGCCGGAGGGATCGGCGTCGTCATTCCGCGGACGGCCCGGCTCGCGGCGATGCTGTCCGGGATCATGCTCTTCAGCTGGGTCTTCCTCGTCCACATCCCCCTGGCCATCAGCACCCACACCGTCAGCGAAGTTTCACGCGGGTTTCAGGCGCTTCAGGACAGTGCCGTCGCGTTCATGCTGGCCGGCGTATCGCGCGTTCGCAAGTCCTGACACTCTCCCTGGGCGAGCGCTGTGTGCGTATCCGCGGTATCCGCTAGAATCGATCGCTGACGGATACTCATGGCCACTTACACTCTCCACCCTGATTCGCTGACGACTCTCTTCTCCGAGATCGAAGCGTTCGCGCTTGCACAGGAGAACGGTCTTGTGCGGTGCGTGTTCCGATCCCGGAGCGCTTCGCCATCCATAAGCTGATCGTCTCCGCGATGCGCCGATCTGGCGATACCAAGGTGCAGAAAGATCGCACGCAGGCGACCGTTTTATGTGCGGCGTTAGGCGAACGCCATCCCGGTGCTCTTGCCGCCGCGCTGGATGAGGTGTCGCGCCGGGCGGTCAAATACTTTCGAAAAGGACTTGATTCGGTGCGCGAACGACTCGAGAAAGCGCATCCTCGGGCTTGGGAAGAGTTGAGCGCCTAGCGCGCGCGGCCTGGGAGTCTGCCCGGCAGAAAACTGCCAAGCCGTACTTCAAAAACAAGAGGGTCGACGAATTCCGACCTCCGCCCTGACAGCACTCGGGCGAGGACGCCCGAGTGCCCGCGGTCGAGACGACCGCACTCCTTACGGCGGCCATCTGCCATTTCGCCTTGCAGCCAAGAACTTGCCGTAATAAAGTGAAGTGACTGATCATCCCATGAAAAAAGCTCTGATCGTGGTTGCCTTGCTGGCCGCGGCGGTTTATGTCGCGTCGTGGTTCTGGGCCCGTGACGAGGTTGACGCCGCAGCAGGACGGCCCTGGCCCGACGGCTTGGGAGCGCTCGCTTCCGTCCCCGCTCGGTATCCGCCGCAGCACGAGAATGAGGCCGCACGGAAGCTGACGAAGCTCGCTGGCCCTGTCGCCGAAGACGAGGCCGTTACTGCTTACGTGCGACAGGAGATCGCGCGCGGGGAGCTCACGATTACCGAACCGCCGCCGATCGTGAACGTCGCCGCGATCCGCGATCTGCTTCTGCGCGAGCCGGTCGTCTGGGAGCGCAACCTCTCGCAACAACACGGCGGTCTTCTGGGGAAGGTCGAGATGCACCTCACGCTGATGCGCGCTCTGGTCGCCAGCGCCCTCGGGCGCGCACGGCAGCACGACGTGGCCGCGTGGGATGACTTGCACGCGGCGTGGAACCTGACCAAGGCGCTCCACGGACATCCCCATATCATCCTGCGCGCCGTGGCCATGTCGATGACGCGCGCGATCAACGCTGTGGCGTGGAAGATGCCCTTTCCGGTGCCAGCGTGGTTCGCCGAGGTTCAGGACCGCGACCTCGTGCGGCCGTTGATCGAGACCCTGCAATTCGAGAATTGGCGGCACTGGATCGACGAGCCGATCGCCCTGAAGCCGTTCGCCGAGAGGATCGAGCGCGAGCGCATCCTCGCGGGTGAGCTGGCGCGGGCGACCGAGTGCGAGCTCACCCGTGTGACCGAGAAAGCTGACCGCAAGGATCCTAACGGCAGGATCGACATCGGCTGGCAGCGCGCCTTCCGTTACCGCGTCGAGCGCGAGGCCACCGCCAACGCACTGCGCGCACGTGCCGGGCAACCGATCGAGGAGCACTCGCGCTGCAGCGATGGCAAGTGGAGCTTCGACGGAAAGACGCTCCGGTTCACGAAGCCCGTTGCGTTGCCCGAGCGCGTCGATACGTCGATTCCGCTGACGCTACAAGTTCGCGCGTCACCGATCAGGTGACCGCGAACGCTGCCGCGACCGACCTCGGCGAACGTCACGCCGGCTTCGGCATTCACCGATCCGGAGATGTTCCTTCCAGCGTTTCCAGATATCGCCTGGCTCCGTCGCGCCCGGTCCAGGACTCAATTGGAGCAAGCCGTCCCACGGCCACTCGCGCCCACGGGTCGGGGGCGAGGCCGGCTGGTTGCGCGATACCCGTACCTTCAAACTGAGTGCGACTCTGGCGGCGTCGCTTGGGCCAGTGATCGGATTCCTGGTCACACCTGAAGAAATATTGTCGCATTATCGTGGTGACGTGATGCGTCGCTGTCGTAGATCAAAACCACGATTGAAGAGCTCTCTTGATTCACCAATCGAAACGCTGCTCGATCGTCTCTACGCAAGAAGCGCCCACAAGAAGAATGGACATTTTGGTAGCGCATTCGGGATCTGGACCCTCGTTGACGGCAGATCGGTAAGACGCTACCTTACCCATCATGAAAACGACGATGTCTTCGAAGGGGCAGATCGTCCTGCCCGCTGCAATTCGCGAGCAGGATCACCTCGAGCCAGGCGACGAGTTTGCCGTCGAACGTTTGGAGGACGGCCAGTACCGGTTGGTCCGGAAACGGACGTTGCCGAACAAGGGGCTTGTCGATCGGCTGCTAGCGTGTCCCGAAAAAGATTTCTTTGTTCCCATCGAATCTGAGTCGACCGACGAACTGTGAGATACCTCGTAGACGCGAACGTCCTTAGTGAGCCGACGAAGTCACAGCGGAATGAGGGTGTGGTCGACTGGCTGAGGCACAACGAGCGAGACCTTGCGGTCGATCCGATCATCCTCGGCGAAGTTCGATTCGGAATCCTTCATTTGCCGCGCGGGAAGCGCCGGACGCGCCTCGACGAGTGGTTTCACGATGCCGTTCAGCACATGGTCTGTCTGCCATGGGAAGCCGAAACAGGTCTTCGTTGGGCGCAACTGCTGGCAACTCTTCGGGTGTCTGGCAGGGCCATGCCGATCAAGGACAGTTTGATTGCGGCAACGGCTCTCGTTTACGAATTGATCGTTGTCACGCGCAATTACGCGGATTTCGAAAAAGCGGGCGTTGACATCATCAACCCGTTCAATCGTTGATCTCCTCGCGCTGCATCTCCGCGCCTCCGCGTGACATCGTTCTCACATATTTTGTACCGGCCGAGGACAGCGTCGAAGATCGAGCTAAGCACTTCGTGACGGCTGCATGCCGGCCGTCGCGAGGATGCGTTCAACGAGTTGGATCTTTACCAGGCGGCCTCGCGTTCTTCGTACGTGCTCATGCGGAACAACACGTAAATGGGGCAGTAGCCGATCGTGCCGGTGATCAGTGGGATCATCCCGAGATACGCCCAGCCTGCGCCGCGCATTGTGATCGCGAGCAGAACCAGCAACGCGCCGATGACGATGCGAATCGTTCGATCGATGACTCCTTCATTGAGTGCGATCATCAGAGTCTCCTTCGCCGTCCATCGTCTTACTCCCGGCTCGCAATGGTCGTGATGCGCGGTCCTGTCGCGCGTGATGAGCGACACGCGAGGGAAGGTCGCTCATCTCGTTCCCGACGACCTATGCGAAATGCGCTGCGTTCGCGGCGATGAACTGCGCCTTGTCTACAGGCACGTCATCGAGCGCGAAGATCGCGTCCGAGGTGCAGGCCGGGATGCACGCACCACAGTCGATACACTCCGAGGGATCGACATACATCTGCGTGACCCCGTCGAACGAAGCCTCATCCATCCGCGGATGAATGCAGTCGACCGGACAAGCGTCCACACACAGCGCGTCTTTGATGCAGTTATCAGTGATGACGAAAGCCATTGATGATCTCCTGATCGTTAGATTCCAGGCGATCGTAACGGCCAAGGCCACGGCGAGGTGTTGAACGGGTCACCGATCCATATGACGGAGATCACAGAGCTGGCTTCGCCTGCAACCCCTTTCTCACGCGAAGCCGCGAAGGTCGCGAAAGGAGCATGGCAAACATCAAACCTCGCGTCGCGACGATTGCCTCACTGCCCGGGCACGTACGTTGGGTCCCCGGTCTTTAGATCGATCAGCGACAGGTATGCCGTCGCTCGCCCTTCGCCGCTTACGGCACGTACGCTGATGCGTGCGTTGTAGGCTTCGGTGAGTCCGAGTGTGGAGAGCAGCGAATCGATCTGGCGGAACTCGTTCGGAGCGAGCTTCACTTCGAGCAACGATGGCTCGGTGTGACCGGGGCGGAAGACCGACACTTCCAGCGTCACCTCGTTTCCGCTCACCTCGGCGAATCCGACGTTGGAGCGATATTGCGCCGATTCTTCGACCTGCAGGATCTGCAGCGGGCGTGAGCCGGCGGCCACAGCTTCCTCCGGCGTGACCGCGGAGATGAATTGACCGTAAGCCCCCTGCCCCGTCTCGTTGTATGTGCGTGCCGTGACGACCAGGCGGGCTGGCGTGGCGCTCGAGATATGCAGCGCTCCCCCATCCTGCGTGATGTCGAAGAATGACGAGAGGATGCGGTCGAACTGCCGCACTTCTCCGCCGGCCAGCGTGATCGTCTTCGTCGTGGCCGTGCCGCCGTTCCTCGAATAGAACGTGAGTGTGAGATCAACGGTCTCGATTCCGGCGTTGAAGACGCGCACGTCCGTCTGCCAGTTGCCCGAGCCGCCGGTAAGGCCGGCCACGCCGGGCACGACCCACTTGGTGTGGCCGGCGTCATCGATGGTCACCGGCGGCACGAGCAGCGGATCGTTGACCTCGTTCTCGATGACCGAGGCATAGGCGGTCACTTTGCCAGCGCCGCTGATGACCTCCACTTCGATGCGGCCGTCGTCGAGGGCAATGCCGTGCGCTTTGAGAACTTCATTGATCTGGGTGTGCTGGCCGCCGTTCAGATCGACGGGGAACTCGCCGCGCTTCGTACCGGCGGCGTCGAAGATGCGTACCTGGAGCGAGACCGGTTCGCCGGAGCCTTCGACCAGGCCGAGGTTCGTGCGGGTCTTGTTCGATTGTGCGATCTGCTGGAGGGAGAGGACGGCTCCTTTGGTGACGAAGTTCGTGTAGGCGATGGCCGGAACGTATTGTCCGAACGTGCCTCCGGCGGGCGTGACGGCGAAGGTGCGCGAGGAAGCGAAGGTGGTTCTGTCCGCCAACCCGCCGGCAGGCGCGCTCGACGTCGACGTGCCGGTTTCCGTAAGCGGACGAATCTCCAGCGTGCCGCTCGAGGTCAGGCCGCCAAACCAGGTGGTCACGATGTCGTTGAGAGCCATCGTGGCGCCCGGCTCGATCGAGGCGGTGGTGGTCTGCCCTTCGGTGATGCCCGGCAGGCCGGTGGGAACGAAGTTGATCTCGTACTTGATCACTTGCGCCGAGGTGTTGGTGACGCAGACGTCCGACTGATAGCGAACGATGAAATTCTTCACATTCGCGACGGCGGGGATCGTCAGCGCGTCGGGTGGCGGCGTGTTCTTCGCCTTCGAGGTGACGCCGGGAATGTTGTTGACCGCGATGGGCAGGACGAGGGGAGGAAGAACTCCCAGCGCCACTGCCCGGCCGGCCGCCGCGGCGGTGGTGATGACGACGGTGCCGGTGCTCGCGCCCGGCGGCAGGCCGGCGGTGTGGGCAACAGCGCGCAGCGTCTGGCCTCCCGGCGGCACGATGCCGCTCGTCGGCGTCACCGTTATCCAGGGGGCGGTGGGGACGGCGGAGAAGCTCAGCCCCGCGAGGTCCGCGCCGATGCTCAGCGTGTATGGGACGTCAGTCGGGTCGCTCAGCAACGCCACGCCCTCGCTTCCGATCGGCGGCAGGACGCTGATCATCGCGACGGGCGAGAGTGGACCCTGCCCCGGCAGAACGCATTTCGTGTCGACTGCGTAGACGCGCACGTAATGCGCGATCGCCACGCTGCCGTCGTTTGTGAAGGTGAACGGCAGTTGCCGCGTCGTGACGACCGAGGAGCTCGTGTTCGTTCGTGGGAATTGCGGGTCGCTGGAGATTTGGACGACGTAGGCAGTGGCGCCTGCGACGAAGGTCCACTGGATCCGCCCGGTGACGCCGGAGGAGATTTGCGCCGGCGCGGTGACGGCGGGCGCCTCGAGTGGCGTACAACTCGCGGGCGTCTCAACGACGATGAAGCGGCTCTCCGCCGAGTCGAGAGCGCCACAACCTTGCGCGAGACGCGCGCGGACGCGCCAGCGCCGCTCGCCCAGCGGCACGGGGATGCCTGATGAATGCGAAGACGTCGTCGTCGCCGCCAGCTCGCCGTCGATGTAGATCTCGTACGACGACGCTCCGGTTACGTCGCGCCACTCAAACGTTACCGGTGACGTGAGCCGCTCTCCCTCGGCCGGTTGTATCAGCAGCGGCCGCTGACTCGTGCATTCGGGCGGCGGTGTGTAGGTGAAGGTTCGATGCGCGGACTCGGTCGCGTCGCAGCCGCCGAAAATCGCCCGCACGTACCACTCCAAACGTCCCGGCGGCACCGCCGCGGTGTACGACGTGTCCGAGGTGGCGCGAATCAGGGTCGGTACGCCGCCGGCTGGTGCGAGCCACAGTTCGTACTCGATGGCCTTCGCCACGGCATCCCAACGGAAAGCGACGGTCGCGCTCGTGGAGGGCGTGTCGTTCGCAGGCGCGCTCAACTGCGGTGCCGCGTGAGTGTCGCAGTCCTGCCCGGGGAGGACGATGAGGGCCAGATGCTCCGATTCGTGCGACGGGCAGCCATCGAACAACGTCTCGACGTACCACCGCTGCGCGCCGGGCGGAATGATTTTGGTGAGCGACGTTCCGAGCGTGCTGCCGAGGTTCCGAGCCGCCGCATTGCCCTGCTGCAGCCATAGCCGGTAGCCGCTGGCGCCTTCGATTTCATTCCAGCTGAAGGTAACGACGGCCTCGGCGAGAGTGGAGCCGTCCACCGGCGTTGCCGGCGTGGCCGTCCCCTCGCAGGTCAGGCGCGGCTTAATCGTGATCGGGAAGCTCGCGCCGAGCGTACAGCCGCTACCGGTGACGTTCACCGAAAGCGTGGTGGTGCCGGGGGCGCCGGCGGTGAAGGTGATGCTGTCGGTACGGGCGCCGCTGTCGATGGTGCCGTCGCTGATCGACCAGTCGTACACCGCTCCGCTGAACGTTGTTGCGATGGCTGTGGCACTCGCGCCGGAGCGCAGCTCGCGGGGAGCGTTGATGACGATGGCCGGACAGGCTCCGATGAGCGTGGTGGCGGAGGCGCTGTTGTTCGACGAATCGGGATCGGCGGTCGGCGATGCGGCGTTGACGGTCAGTTGCACCGAACCGGTAGCGGACACCGAAATATCCCACGCGCTGGTGATCGTCGCGCTTTGCCCGGAGCTCAGCGAGCCGATGTTGCATGGGAAGCTTCCCGTGCACGCGCCGCCGTTCGCGCTGAACGTGAGTCCTGCCGAACCCCCGACGCTCACCGCGACACCATCGGCCGTGTCCGGCCCGCTATTCGTGATGGTGATGGTGTAGATCGACCGCGATCCCGGCACCGTGGACGGCGTGCCGGTGACCGCGATGCGGAGATCGGCAGCGGCGGCCGCGGCGGTGATCAATGGCGATGCCGACGCGACGTTGTTTGCGGTGTTCGAATCGAATTCGTTTCCGGCGGCGGAGACGCTGATGGGCGCGGCACCCACGCCATTGGCGGTGACGTTGATGACGACCGTCGCGTTCGACAGATTCGGTAGCGCGCCGATCGTGCAAACGAGATTCGGCGCACCGCTGCAGATGGCGGGGTTGGCGCTGTTGAAAATCACGTTCGGCGGAAGCGCGGCGGTGAAGCTGGCACCGCTGGCGTTCGATCCGCCCTGATTGACGATGCTGACCGTGTACCCGAACGTGCTGCCGTTCGCGGCCGACGCCGGCGCGCTGACCGACACGGCGAGGTCGGCCTGCACGAAGTTGGCGATCAACTGAAGATCGTTCGTGCCGAATGTGGAAACGAGGTTCCCGGATCCGTAGTTCAGGCCATTGATGGCTGCGAAGTTTGTGGAGCCGGGCCGCGCGCCGAACGTGAGGACCTGGAACGCGTTTCCACTGGCGGGGACGAAGCCGCTGATCATGCTGACGTTGAGCGCGCCGTCGAGCGTGACGTTGCCGCTGACGAGGAGGCGGTCGTATTGCGTGCCCGGCGCGGTGCCGGCGATCTGGATGTCGAGCGCGGCGTTCGATGCCTGCACGTAGTCGCCATTGATGGTCAGTGTTCCCGGCGAGGCGCCGGGGGCGACGACGGCGTCGCTGTTCACATTGCCGGCGATCGTGCCGTTGCCGGTGAGCGACCCTCCGTTGAGGGAGAGCGTCGCGGTCTGCAAGGTCGCGCCTGGCAGGACGTCGGTCGTGCCGCCGCTCTGCGCGTACGTTCCGCTGAAGTTCAGCGTGCCTGCTCCGACCTGCACCAGACCCGCGTTCGCCAACGGCGCCGCGAACTGCACCAGGCCCGCGCCGCTGCTCTTTTTCAGCGTGCCGTTGTTGATGAACGGCGGCGTTCCGCCGGTGACCATGATGCCCTGCGACGACTGGATGTCGAACGTACCGTTGTTCGTGACCGGAACGTTGTCGATAAGCATTGCGCTCAACGCCGCGGTGTAATTGATGGTCCCGTTGTTCAGGAGCGGACGCGAAAGAGTCGCGGCGCTCGTCCCCGGCATGGCCACGGTCGCGCCGTTGGCGAACGTGAGCGCGCCGCTGCCGCCGA
Organism: Thermoanaerobaculia bacterium; assembly: GCA_034664845.1. Taxonomy (GTDB): domain Bacteria; phylum Acidobacteriota; class Thermoanaerobaculia; order Gp7-AA8; family Gp7-AA8; genus JADGNZ01. The sequence continues at coordinate 21,333 of JAXDGW010000077.1, forward strand.
TCGTGCCGCCGCTCCATGTCGACGGACCGGTGACGGTGACGTTGCCGCTGCCGCCGAGCGTGCCGCCGCTCAGGTTCAGCGCCGGGATCGTGCCGCTCGTGTTGAGCGCCACGCTGCCGCCTGCAACGTTGATGTTCATTCCGGTCCACGCGCCGTTGACCGTTTCGGTCCCGCCACTGAATCCGAATGTCCCCGTTCCCGTGAGCGGGCCGGAGATCGTGTGGACTCCGCCGCTGAAGGCGATCACGCTTCCTGCACCGCTGGCCGTGAAGGTGCCGCTGTGCGTGCCGCCACCGCTCAGCGAGAGAACCGAGTTGGCGATGAGCTGCCCGCTGTTGTTCAGCGGCGCGCTGATGGTGCGTATCCCGAGGGCGTTGAGCGTGCCGTTGTTGGCGATCGTGCCGGAGCCAGTGATGTTTCCGTTGACGTTCAGCGTGCCGTCGTTCTGAAGCGTGCGGCCGGTAAGCGTAACCGGCCCGCTAATGCCGAGGCTCTTCGCCACGGGGTTGATGGTCGTCCCGCTGCCGCTCATCGTGCCGCCGGACCACGTGCCGCCGTTGGTCAACGTCAGCGTCCCGCTGCCGCCGAGCGTGCCGTTCGTCATCGTGAATGCATTGGCCGAGGCGTTGGCGTTGAGCGTGGCCGTTCCGGCTGTGATGGACAGCGTTCCGACGTTGACCGGGACGCCGACCGTGGCCGTCGCGCCGCTGAACGACAGCGTGCCCGTGCCGTTGATCGAGCCACCGCCGGCCATGGAGTGCGTGCCGAAAAAGGAAAGATTCCCCGGCGCCGTGACGGTGAACGAGCCGGTGTGCGTGCCGCCGCCGCCGAGGCTGAGTGTGCCGGCGGTGGCGCTCACCGTTCCGGCGTTGTTGACTGCCGGGCCGAGCGTGATCGTTCCGGTACCGCCGCTCTTGTCGAGGGTGCCGTTGTTGTCGATGGTGCCGCTGCCGGAGACGAAGATGATCCCGTCGGAGAGGAGATGGAACGCAGCGTTGTTGGTGATCTTGCTGGCCCCGGAGAGAGTCAAGGGCAAAGTCCCGCTGTAGTTGACAGTGCCTGAATTCCGCAGCTCGCGTCCTTGCGTGAGCGACTGGCCGTTGGGGGTGATGTTCAGCGTGCTTCCGGGATTGATCTCGGTAATGCCGCCGGGTGCGGTTGCGCTTCCCATCGTGCCAAAGGCCCATGAGCTCGTGCCGGAGAGGACCAGCGTGCCACCGCCGTCGATGACTCCATTCGTCATCGTCACATTGGGGACGGTTGTGTTGATGCCGGTCGGGACGCGCAGCGTTCCCGCAGAGACCTTGAAGCTTCCGGTCCCCGGCATCGAGCCCGTGCCGTTAAAGACAAACACGCCGCCCGCTACTTCCAATGTCGCTCCTACGGCGACATCGACGGTCGCGCCGCTGGCGACGTCGACGCCGCCGCTGAACTGCAGCGTTCCGGTGTCGATGTCCACCGTCGAGGTCCCCGACAAGGTCACCGGCACGGCGAAAAAGCTGAAGCCGGCGGCCGTCTTTTTCCAGATCGTGCCGTTGTTGATGACGGATCCGCCTCCGACGCCCGAGATGAAGCCGCTGTTGCTCGTGAGGCTGAGCGTTTTACCCGAGTCAATGGTCAGGCTGGCGCCGTTGGAAAACACGATGCCGCCAGAGCCACTGGACGTCGCGGAGGCCTGAAGCTGGAGCGCGGCGCCGTTGAGCGTGCAACTCCCAAGGCAACTAATGGTGGGCGTCGACGTGCTGTTCAGCACCAGCGGGCCGCTGCCGGCGATCGTGCCGCCGGACCAGTTGAAATTGCCGCTCACGCGCACCACGCCGGCGCCGGTGATCGTCCCCGAGGAGAGAGCGACGTTGGGGCAGGTGAGATCGACGCCGGAGCCGGCGTCGAGCGTCGCGCCGCCGATGGAGAGCGTGCCGGCGCCAGTGACCGTGGCAGTGCTGGCTACGGTGAAGGTGCCGGCCAAAAGGTTGATGGTGGCGCCGGAGGAGATGGCGTAGGCGCCGGCGGCGAGGCCGCCGCCGGAGAATTGGAAGGCGCCGGAGGTGGAGCTCACCGTGGCGAAGTTGTTGTTTTCCACCCTCGGTTGGAACGTGCTCGCTCCCCCGGAGTTCCTGACGAGAATGCCGTTGTTCTCGATGAGAGCGCTGCCGGCAGGAGAGTTGAGGATGGCGCCGAGGTTGTTGAGATTGAACGTGCCGTTGTTCGTGATCTTGGTGCTGCCGGACATCGTCAGAGTGTTCAAACCCGAGCCGGAGTGGTTCACCGTCCCGTTGTTGAGCAGATTGCGAGTTTGGTTGAGCGATAGCGGGCTCGAACTGCCGAAGATGGTCAAGGTGTTACCGGAGTTGATCTGGGTGACGCCGCCGGGCGCGGTTGCGCTTCCCATCGTGCCGCCGGTCCAGGAGCTCGTGCCGGAGAGGATCAGCGTGCCGCCGCCGTCGATGATGCCGCTCCCCTGCAGAGTCACGTTGGGGATGGTCATGGTGATGCCGGTGGGCACGCGCAGCGTGCCGCCGCTGACCCTGAAGGAGCCGCTGCTCCCCGGCATCGAGACCGAACCGGAGTTGAAGAGGAACGTACCGCCTGTTACTTCGAGTGTGCCGCCCCCGGCGATGTCGAGGGCCGCGCCGGTGGCGACGCTCGCGCCGCCGCCGAACTGCAGCGTTCCGGCGTCGAGGTCCACGGTTGACGTCCCCGACAGCGTCGCCGGGACACCGATGGTGCTCGTGCCGGACGTTGTTTTCTTCCAGATCGTGCCGTTGTTGACGATGGAGCCGCCCCCCACGCCGGAGGTGAAGTCACCGTCGTTGGTGATGCTGAGCGTTTTGCCGGGGTCGATCGTCAGGCTCGCACCATTGAGAAACTGGAGCTGAAACCCGCTGAACGTCGCCGAGGCTTGGAGTTGGAGCGCGGCACCGTCGAGCGTGACGAAACTATCGATGACCGTTGTCGACGTGCTGTCCAGCACCCGCGTGCCGGTGCCGGTGATCGCGCCGCCCGACCAGTTGAAAGTGCCGCTCACGTGCAACGCGCCGGCGCCTGTGATCGCCCCCCCGGAGAGATCGACGTTCGGCCACGAGACGTTGGCGCCGCTGCTGATGTCGACAGTGGCCCCGATCAGAAGGGTGCCGGCACCGGTAACGCTGGACGTGCTGGCAACGGTGAACGTGGCGGCGCCGCCGAGACCGAGGCTGCCGCCGGAGGCGATGGCGTAGGCGCCAGCGGCGATGCCGCCGCCGAATAGGGTGAGATTGGTGCCCGAGATGACGCTCAGCGTCGCCCCGTTGTTGTTCTCCACCCTCGGGTACACGCTGCTCCCTCCGGAGCCTGCGCTCCTGGCGAAGATGCCGTTGTTCTCGATGAGGGCGCTGCCGGCAGGGGAGTTGGCGATGATGGTATTGACGATGATGTTGAGCGTGCCATTGTTCGTGATCTTGCTACTGGCGGACATCGTCAGGGTGTTCGCACCAAAGCTGCTGTAGCTCACCGTCCCGTTGTTGAGCACCTGGCGCGTTTGTGTAAGCAGTGGCGGGCTAGAACTGCCGGAGATGTTCAACGTGTTGCCGGAATCGATCTGGGTGATGCCGCCGGGCGCGGTTGCGCTTCCCATCGTGCCGCCCGTCCAGGTGCTCGTGCCGGTCAGGATCAGCGTTCCGCCGCCGTCGATGACGCCGCCCTGCAGCGTCACTTTGGGGATGCTCATGGTGATGCCGGTGGAGACGCGCAGCGTTCCGGCGCTGACCTTAAAGATGCCGCTGCCCGTAATCCCGATGGGCGAGTCAATGAGGAACGTGCCGCCCGTGACTTCCAATGTGTTGCCCGTGTCGATGTAAAGGAACGCGCCGGCGACGACGCTCACGCCGCCGCCGAGCTGCAGCGTTCCGGCGTCAACGTACACCGTCGACGTCCCCGACAATGTCAACGGCACGTCGATGGTGCTCACGCCGGCCGTGTTTATTTTCATGACCGAGCCGTTGTTGATGATGGAGCTGGCGGCACCGCCGCCACTCGAGAAGTCGCCGTCAGTGGTGACGTTGAGAGTCTTGCCGGCGTCGATGGTCAGGCTGGCGCCATTGGAGAACACGAGCGCATTGCTCGTGGCACTGTACGTTGTGGAGGCCTGAAGCTGGAGCGCGGCGCCATCGAGCAGGCAGTTGCCGAGGGAACAATTGATGATGGGCGTCGACGTGCTGTCCAGCACTCTCGACCCGCTGCCGGTGATCGTGCCGCCGGACCAGGTGAAATTGCCGCTCACGTGCACGGCCCCGGTGCCGGTGATCGTCCCTGAGGAGAGGATGAGGTTCGGGAAGGTGACGTTGGCGCCGGCGTCGAGGGTCGCGCCAGCGATGGAGAGCGTGCCGGCGCCGGTGAATGCAGGGCTTCCGCTCATGGTGAACGTGCCACCGGTGAGGGCAATACCGCAGCCTGCGGCGATCGAATACGTGCCGATGACGCTGCCGCCGTTGTTGAGGGCGAGCGTGCCGGTATTGGCGTTGATTGAAGCCCCTGCGGCATTGTTGACGGTGAGGTTGATCGCCGTGGTGCCGCTGCCGGAGTTCTTCGAGATCATTCCGCCGGCGATGTTGTTGAGAATGGGCGAGGCCAGGCCGTGGTCGATGCCGTGGTCGGTCGAAATGGTGATGGAACCGCCGGCATTGTTGTCGAGCGTGGCGCCGCTGAAGATGAAGTTGGGCCCCGGCGCGATGTCGATGTAGTTGATAAAGCCTTCGTTGGTGGTGGTGCGGGAGAGCTCCGAGGCGTTGGTATCGACGTCGACTTCCATCGTTCCGCCATCAATGTACAGCAGTCCGCTGCCGGCAAGCGTGCCGCCGTCGAGGACGACACTGCCCTGGACAAGCAGATCTCCGGTGCCGGTGAACGTCGAGTTCTCGATGCGCAGCACGGCGCCGGTGTTGATCGTGCTCGGATTGCTCACGGTCAGAACCCAGCCGGCCTGGACGTGAAACGTTACGCCGGCCAGGACGTTGATGCTCTTGACCGTCGCATTTTGATCGAGGAGGACCGTGCCGGGGCCGCCGGTGGTGATGACGACGTCGTCGCTGCTGGTGGGCAGCGAGTCGCCGGTCCAGTTGAGCGGATTGCTCCAGTTGTCATCGCCGCCGCCGGCATCCCAGGTCACAGTTGCACAGAAAGCGGATGAAGAAACAGCGACCATCGCCAACGCAAGGATGGCGCGCGCAATGACGCGATTTCGAATGTTCATGGACGGGGACCCGATTTCCAGATTGCTGAATTATTACTATAAACCAATTTCTCACTTCAACCTGTAAATCATTCGCACGCTAACCGTTCTGCCGTTTTGCAGCACAGACGGAAGCGTCTCCGAGCCGACCGCAAAGTACTGTTTGTCGAAAACGTTGTCGGCCAGGAGCTGCAACGACAGCTTCGGCACAACGTCGCGGTACGTCAGTGCGAACGCGGTCGTCGCATACGCGCCGACTTGCTGGTCGTCGGGATACGAGGTGAAGGCCGTCCCGAGCCCGATCTTGCGGCGGCCGGAGTAATGCGTCCGCACCGCTGCCGTCAGTTGGTGCCACTCGGCATCGACGCCCAAGTTGATCTGATCCGTGGCGATGTTCGGGACGCGCACGATCTCCGTGGCCTTAGAATCGGCCGCCGAGGGGATGCGCTGCTCCGGCTGCACGTGCGTGTAATTCGCCCAGATCTCCGCGGCGGCGATCCGGTGACGTGCCGTCAACTCGAGACCGCGGACGCGGATCTCGTCCCGATTCTGGTTCAACAGGCATGGATTAGGGCAGGCCTTCGTGGGAGGAAGCAGAGTCAAGGCGACCACGCCGCTGTATCGAGCCTGATAGGCGGAGAGCTGCACGGACGTACGCTCGTTGCCCTCCCATCCGGCGCTCACCTCGGTGTTGCGCACCCGTTCCGGACGCAAGTTGACGTTGACCGACGTCTGAAAGTCTGAGCGGGGGAAGATCGCGCCGCCGAATTTTTCGGTGTCGGTCGGATCCTTGAACGCCTCCGCATAAATCGCTTTGAGGATCAGATGCCGGCGTCCCGGCGCGTAGATCACGCCGAGGCGAGGCGTGAAGAGAGTGCCAAAGCCGGACACTCCGCTTTTCACGCTGTTGTCGATCTTGTTGTAGCTGAGACGTCCGGCAACGACGAACCGAAGCGACGGCCGCGCCTTCCACGCGCCTTGTCCCCAAAGCGCGGCATCGGTGTGAAAGTTGCGGGGCGAATCGATGACGGAATTGCCGTTGACGAATTGGTCATATTGGCTCTGGATCGTGCTTTTCGCGAACTCGACGCCGGTCACGCCGCTCAGCGTCTCCGACGGCTGCCAGGCCATGCTGACCTCACTGCGAATCTGCGTCGAAAGCGCCCTGCCGTTGATGCGGAAAAGGACGCCGGCAGTAGGCGGGCAAACCGCCGCGCCGCACGTCCGCGGAAAGAGGTCCCTCGAGCCCAGGTTCTGGTTCTCATAGAGGGCCATGGCATCGAACTCCGAGGTATCCGGATCGATGCTCGATTGCCGGTAACGCGTGAAGACGTTCAGCGTTCCCATCGAAAGCCGGGTCGAATAGCGGAGATAGAGCGCGGTCTCTTCCGGCGTGTAGGTGGTGCTGCCGCCGTAAAAGGCCGCGCCGTAGCCGGAGGCAACTCCCTCCTCGCTTCGCCACGACTGCAGGCCGAGCGTCAGATTGGAGATTTGGACCTTGGCGTTCACGCCCCAGTTCTTCGCCCGGTCGTTGAATCCGAGGTGGTTCTTCTGGATGAAGGCTCGATCGGTCTGGCGGGCTAGCTCGAGACCAGCTGCATTAACGCCTCTCAGCGTTGGTAGCGCCCCATAGTCCAGATTGCGGTACGTGTAGTCCCAGGCATCGAACTTCGAGAGGTCGCGTTCTTTGCCAGCCTGAAAACGCCCCGCGATGGACCACGCAACGGTGCCGCCGCCGCTGATGCCGGCAGCGGTCATGTCGGCGGCGCTGCTGCCGTAGCCGCCGCTGGTGACGTGCCCGGCCAGACCGAATTTCTTGTTTTCGCCGTTGCTCTCACCAAGGAGCGCCGCCACGTCTTTGGTGATGACGCTGATCACGCCCGTGTAGGCATTCGCCCCGTACATCGTCGAAGCCGGGCCGTAGACGACCTCGACGCGGTCGATGTTCGTGAGCGGATACTGCCGCGACAGATATTGCGTCCCCTGCGTCAGATCGTTCTGTTCGACGCCGTCGACCAGCAGCAGGAGCCGGCTGTTGAATTCGTCGTAGTAGCCGCGCTGGTAGACATGCGAGTAGATGTCGCCGTTGGTGCGGTTGACGTCGAAGCCGGGAAGATCGTGGAGGAGCTGCTCGAGATCGAGGTAGCCGCGGCGCTCGATCTCGTCGCCGGTGACGACGACGACGGTGGCCGGCGCCTCGCGCAGGCTCTCGGCCGTCTTCGACACCGACGTGACCTGCGCCGACTGCTCCTCGCGCCGCACCTCGGCGAGAAGCGCGGCGAAGCGCGCGGAGTCCGCGGAGTCGTCGAAGCTCGGTTCGAGCCGGAGCAGCTTCGACACTTCCTTCCGCGCTTCGTCCTGCCGCTCGTCGTACATCAGCGCGCGAGCCAGCAACGATTGCACTTGCGTGGCGACGGTGCGCGAGAGCCTGGCGCGGCCGCACTCCTGGCGCAGCAGGCTCGCGGTCTGCGCGAAGTCGCCGGTGTCGTAAGACTTCTGAGCCTGCGCCAGCGCTTCCGTGCAGGTGTTCTGGGCCGAGGCGCCGTGCGCGATGAGGAGCACAGCGACTGCGGCAAACAGTGAGAATCGGTTCATTGCAACCCCAGTTTTGGATCGGAGCACGGAGTCGTCTCGCGGTACGGCTCATCCGTGTAACGCTTCCAGGTTTCTTCGGTCATTGGATCGACCTTCGTGCGGCAGAGGTGCGCGGCGAGAACGTCGGTGCGCGCGTCGGAGATGTGGATCGAAGGCTCCTTGCCGCCGGAGATCACGCCGCTGCCGTCGGCGTTGAATGCCACCGCCCAGATCCATCCCTCCTGGCGCGTGATGACGTCCGGCAGTGCCTCGGGCTTTTCGATGTGCCACAGACGGATCGTTCCGTCGGCGCTGCCGGAGGCGAAAACGTCGCCGCGCGGATTGAAGCTGAGCGAGTTGACGCTCGCGGTGTGGCCGGAGAACGTGACCTCTCTCCCCTCCCGCAGCGGCGAGACGACAATGCGTCCGTCCGCTCTGCCGCAAAGGAGTGCCGTGCCGTCGGGCTTGAAAGCGAGGCTGCGAATGTCCTTCACGTCGTTGCAGACGCTGCGCGGCTCCGCGTCCGGCTGAGCGACCTTCCAAAGCAACGCGCCCGACGATTGCGTCGCAGCGACGGTCTTGCCGTCGGGACTGAACGCCACCGCGCGGACGCTGCCTTTGTTGCCGGCGGCGCGCAGCTGCGCCGGCGCCGCCGGATGAGCGGCATCCAACAATGTCACCGCGCCGTCGAGGCTCCCGGCGGCGAGCAGCGAGCCCGCCGGCTGAAATGCCAGCGACATCACGGCCGTCTTGCCGGTGGTGATCTCCCGCGGCGCCCCGCCCTTGCGCACGTCCCAGATCGCGACGTTGCCGCCGCCGCTGCCGGCCGCGAGCAGGTTGTCGTGCAACGCCAGCGTTCGGACAGGTCCGGTCACCTGGCCGACAACTTTCGGCGGCAGCCAGTGATCGCGGTCGCGGTCGTGGCGGGAAATCAGCCCGCTCTCGTCGCCGGCGAAGATGGTGCGGCCGTCGTGCGAGACGGCGATCGCCAGCGCGCCGTTTTTCTGCGGCAGCTTCTGCACGGTTTGCGACGCGTGGCGCCCGCCGACGGCGTGCAGCGATGCGAAAAGCTCGGGATCGTCGGGATCGCCGCCGTTCTCCCGATTCAGGCGATACGCCTCGAGGACGAGGCGGACATCGACGCTGCGTGCTTCGCGCGCGGTCAACGCCAGCGCCCGCGAGGCAGAGAGATGGCGCAGCGTCGTTGCGCGCTCGCGCTGCTCCTCGGCCGTTTTCTTCTGGGCCACGGCGTCGGTTCTGGCGACCTCCGTTTTCTTCGTCTGGTCGCGCGCCTCGAGCTCGTTGGCCTGCGCTTTCTGCTGCTCGCTCTCCGCGCGGAGGCGCTCGCGCTCGGCGATCTCGCTCTGCCGCTGCGCGATCTCTGTTTGCGTTTCAGCGCGGCTGCGCTGTTGTGTGGCCACATCGCGCTCGTGGCCCGCCGCCATGCGTGCCACTTCCGCGCGACCTTTCTCTTCCTCGGCAACCCGCTTCTCTGTCTGCGCGCGCTTCTCCGCTGCCATGACGCGGCCGAGCGCCTCCTCGGCCTCGTGCTCCGCGCTCTGCGCCACCGCCTTCTGCTGCAGCGCCCAATAACCAAGACCCACCATCGCCAGGAAGCCGATCGACAGCAGGGCGATGACGATGCGCGCTTGCCTCAGCGCGCGCTGGCGCCGCAGCTCCCGCCGCTGGACGATGTCGTCGCGCTCTTTCCGGCTGGCGTCGAGAAAGGCCATCGCCCGCGCGAACGAGGGGTCGTAGCGCTCGGCCCATTCCGCCGTCGGCGTTTCGTTTTCGCGCCACGTGAGGGCGAACTGCAGCTCCGGATCGCGCCAAAGCGCAACTTTCCCTTCCTCGTGCCGCTGCGCCGCCTCGGCCAGTTTGAGATAGAGCTGGGCGGCCTGCGCCTCGTCGTCCGCCCACCGCGACAGCCGCTCCCAGTTGCGCATCAGGCTCTCGTGGGAGATGTCGAGGATGGAGTTGTCGTTGAGCTCGACGCCCGCCGGCGGCATCAGGAACGAGCGCCCCTGCCGCCGGAAGCTTTCCGTGACGCGCGTGATCTCGTCCAGGCTCGCTTTCGTGACAGCGCGGATCTCGCTGACCGGCGCGGGGCGCCTCACGCCGCGCGGGTCCGACGCCTTGTCGGTCAGCGCTTTGAACATCTTCTCCGCGATGAATCTCCCACGCTCGTCGAGTTCCCCAAACGCCTCCTCGGCGTGCCGCGACAACGCGTCGCTCAGCGTGCCGATGTCTTCGTAATGCGGAAGGTCGAGCGGCTCGCCAGGGAAGTGGTAGGACAGCCAGCGTTCCCAGGTCCGCATCAGCGCGTGCTGGAGGATCGGAAGCTGATCGGGATCGTCGCCGACGTCGTTCAGCAACCGAGACACGAGGCGCGGCGCGATGGTCGCTCCGCCGACGGCAACCGGCCCCGTGATGGCGAAGCGCAGCTCCTCGCGCGTCATCCGCGGGACGAGGTAGATCCCTTCGTTCACCACTTCCGGCAGCGTGCCGAACTCCATGCAGTCGCCGATGAAGTCGGAGCGCATGGTGATGGCGATGTAGATGACCGGGCTCTCGCTTTCGCGCGCGGCCAGGAGAAGTTTGACGAAGGCCGCCGCCTCGTCGCCGCCATCGCCGCCGCGTTTGTAGCGGAAGATCTCCTCGAATTGGTCGACCAATACGAGGACGTTGTCGGTGGCGCCGATCTCCGACTGGCGGACGCACTCGACGAGTCCGAGGCGGCTGGCACGCAGCGTCGTTTCAAAAAGGGCGCGCGTCAAACCTTCGTCGGCGCCGCCGCCGAGGGCCTCGGGAGCCGTGAGCGCGGCAGCGAGATTGCCCATCGGATCCTGGCCCGGGCGCATGATCGCCACGCGCCACCGCGAGCCGGCACGCGTCATCGCGCCGCCGTGGAGGCTGGGGATGAGGCCCGAGCGCACCAGCGACGACTTGCCGCTGCCGGAGCGTCCGAGGACGGAGAGGAAACGCGTGGTTCGCAGCCTTCGCAGAAGCTCGTCGGTCTGCCGCTCGCGTCCGAAAAAGAGATAGTCCTCGTCGGGCTCGAACGGGCGCAGTCCCGGAAATGGATTGACGTCTGACGTTGGCTCGAGAGAGATGACGATGCCGGAGCTGCTGCTGCTGCGGGCGGAGCTCATGATGGCAGCTCCCGTGCTTTTGCGATCGCGGCCAGCAGCGGAGCGAGCACCGCGGGATCGAAGCCACCGGCCGGCTCGTGGATTAGCATCGCCTCATGCGTTCGAAAGCGCTCCTTTTGCGGCGTGGCTGGCGCACCAACGTAAATGCCGCGAGCGAGCAACGGTCCCTCCCGCCCCAGCGCCGCGCTCTTCTGCAGCTCGCGCAACTTCCGCCGCAGCCACAGCTCGTCGCCGGCGCCGTAGTAGAGAAGGATCACGTCGGACGAGCGGAGGTTCTCTTCGTGCTCGAGCCGCGCCTGCGTTTCATCGTCGTCGAAGAACGGCAGAACGACTTCGAATCCTTCGCCGAAAAGGTGATCTTCGAGAGGTTGCGCCGCGGTGAGGTCGAGCTGATCGCAGAGAAGGTACAGCCGCGGATGGTCCTGCTCCACAGGCGCGGCGGCCGCCTTCACGACCACCGCCGCCGGCGGATTGAGCTTCCGGTAAATGAATGCCTTCAGCTCCTCGAGCGGAACCTCCAGCAACTCCGCCGTCTCGTGAACCTGGGAGTTCGTCTGCAGATTGTTGACGAACGTACGCTGGCGCTCGTCTTCGATCTCCAATCCCGGCGGAAGCCAGATGACGCTCGACAGTCCGGACCCGCGGGCGGCCTCCGAGGCGAGCGCCTGCTGCCGCTCCACCATCGAGACCGTTGAGCCCTCGGGGATGAGACCGTAGTTCCGTCCGACAAGATGGATCGAGACCTGACTGCGCTTGAGTTGCTCCCGCACCATCGCGTCGAGCTCCGTAGCGACGAGCGGCAGCGCGCGGTCTGGCAGGATTTCGTAGCCGTTGCGGACCAGCTCGCGCTTGATTGCCTCGCGCTCCTCCCGCAACTCGAAGCTCGTCTCAGCGAGGAAGAGCGTCCCCTTCGGCGCCGCCGGTGGGGCGTTGACGGCGTCGTCGTTGATGGCGTCGAGAAGCTGCGCAATGTCGAAGGCGAGGTCGTCGAGCTTCGTCAGGAACGCGCGCTCCGTGCCGTAGTCCCGCGAAAGCTCCCGCGGCCGGCCGGCATCGTCGTAGACGAAAAAGTCGTAGCCGAGCATTGGCTGTACTTCCTCGGGGAGCTTCTCGCGACTGACCGGCGTCTTCACCACCTTGAAAATGCGGGCCTTGTCGCCGATGCGCGCGCCGCCGGAGCGCTCCGCAATCCGATAGAACTCCTTCAGCTCCCGGTTGCACCACTCCGACTGGACGTAGCGCGGCGAGAGCACCGAGACGATCGCCGCAATCCGCGGAAGGCGCTCGAGGATCGTGTCGGCAAAGATGTCGTTCCCCTGCAGCTTCTGATCACGCCAGATCTTCGGCTTCTCCCCCCGCACCTGCCCGACACGGATCTCCAGCAACCGATGCAACTCCGAAATCCACCCCTGATCACCGGCAATGAGTGCCTCGTTGTCAATATGGGCATAGCTGATGAGGAAATCATGCTCGAAGGCCATGGGTATGGGAACCACTAATTGGATTAGGGGGACACCATAGGAGTGACGCGGGAACACATTTCCCTACCCCCGGCTCGATGAGAAGGGCGGGATGCGTCAAACGGGTGGAGGTGGCGGACGGCTGGCTTTCGCGGTTTTCGTCAGGCCAGAAGCTCAACGATCTCGGCCCGGCTCTATGCGCGTGGACGTGGTGCCATCGACGTCCACCGCGAAAGGCAGACACACGGGTGACGCGGGCGGTTATTCGCGAACGTGAGAAGCCGCAAGTTGTTGAATCTGAATCGAGCTGAACATGGCGATCGAGCCTGATCCGGGATCGCGGCTCAGAGCTTCTTTATGGTGGTCCAACCTACGATCGCCAGTGCGATGGCAAGCAGCAAGATCATCCACTCACCTAGCGCTGGGATGTCGGCGGCTAGTACGACGAGATCCGCCGGCGCCGACGACGAGCCGAGGAACTGCGTGTCGCCGCTGTATGTCACCGTGATCTGGTGCGTCCCTCGACTCACGCCCGGCAAGGACAGTGTGAGTGCCCCGCTCACGTCGAGAGTGCCGCTGGCGACCAGATTGCCATCAATGCTCACACTGGCAGAACCGGTCGGGATCCCTGAAGACGGTGCCAGGACCGATACATGAATCGTCGCCGTGATGGGGTTTCCGGACGACGCCGGATTGGGGGTGGTCGTCAACGTAACGGCCGTCATTCCCCGATCCACGCTCTGGCCAAACGCGGCGGAGACTCCGGGCGCAAAGATCCCTTCACCGAGATAGCGAGCGATCACCGAGTGTGCCCCAGCAGGGAGCGCGAGCGAAAGCGTTGCGTCTCCGCTGCCGTTTAGCGGACTCACTCCGAAAATCGTGCTGCCCTCTTCGAATGAGACACTTCCTGTGGGTGTGCCGCCGGTAGACGCTATATGCGCGGTCAACGTGAACGTTTGACCGCTGACGGTCGGATTCTTGGAGGAAATGAGCGACACAGAAGAATCGAAAAGCGTCTTCACGACCGCGTCGTTTCCGGTGCCCCCGGCGTAACCGACTCGGAACCAGACCGCGCCCGCCGTGAATGCTCTACCTTCCGGAAGACCCGCGAACGTCCCCGAAATGGCATCCGTGCCATCGTTGGCGATCAAAACGAAGGACTGACCGGCTGCCGGAGGAATGCCGGGGAAGCTGATCTGCAGCGTCGGATTGTTGAGCGTCACCGTCCCATTGACGGCCAGTTGATCATGGCCACTTCCAGGCGTGGGCGTTACCAGATCAAATGCCATGGTGCCGGCCGTTGCGGAAACGTTACCCGTGGTCAGGATTCCTCGCGTTTGCGGGTCGCCGCAACAAGCGGCGCCGGAATCGTTGCCTACGCGCAGAGTCGCACTGCTGCTCAACGACGTAGCAGGCAACGTCCCGTTCCCGCTCAGGAATTGATTGACCGACAGCAGCGAGGCGGTGATCGAGCCGGACACATTCAGACTCGGAGCCGTGACGTTGCCGCTGATGGCAATCGAACCGGCCACGTTGAGACCGTTTCCAGACACGATCAATGACCCCGTGCCGTTGATCGAGCCCGACAATGTTGTCGCATAGGGCTGCAGCGTCAGGGTACTCCCGTTGAGCGAGATCGGCCCGGCCAGAGTCATTGTGCCGGGCGCAAAGGTCTGTGAGGCTCCAAGCGTGGTGGGCAGACTCCACGTTCCTCCCCCGCAACACGGGCTCGTCATCCCCCCATTGAGAGTGATTGCGTTTCCTGCGAGCGTGTACGGCACCGAGCCAGACAGCGAGATCGTCGCCAGCGTCAAGCCGGTCAGGTCGTTCAATGTATTTATGTTCGATGCCCCAACAGGAAACACCAGTGCGTCCCCATTCACAGGAGCCACACCGCCATTCCAGTTCCCTCCCACTGACCAGAGGTTACTCACCGCCCCTGTCCATGACTTTGGACCGGATGCAATCGTAGCAACGACATCGTTTCCGGTGCCGCCGGCGTACGTGATCTGAATCGATGTAGCACCCACCACAACACTGCTCCCTTCCGGAAGACCCGCGAACGTCCCCGAAATGGCATCTGTGCCATCGTTGGCGATCAAAACGAAGGACTGACCGGCTGCCGGAGGAACGCCGGGGAAGCTGATCTGCAGCGTCGGATTGTTGAGCGTCACCGTCCCATTGACGGCCAGTTGATCGTGGCCACTTCCAGGCGTGGGCGTTACCAGATCAAATGCCATGGTGCCGGCCGCGGAAACGTTGCCGGTGGTCAGGGTTCCTCGCGTTTGTGGATCGCCGCAACAACCGGCGCCGGAATCGTTGCCTACGCGCAGCGTCGCACTGCTGCTCAACGACGTGGCAGGCAGCGTCCCGTTCCCGCTCAGGAATTGATTGACCGACAGCAGCGAGGCGGTGATCGAGCCGGACACATTCAGACTCGGAGCCGTGACGCTGCCGCTGATGGCAATCGAACCGGTCACGTTGAGACCGTTTCCAGACACGATCAATGACCCCGTGCCGTTGATCGAGCCCGACAAGGTTGTTGCATAGGGCTGCAGCGTCAGGGTACTCCCGTTGAGCGAGATCGCCCCGGCCAGAGTCATTGTGCCGGGCGCAAAGGTCTGTGAGGCTCCAAGCGTGGTTGGCAGACTCCACGTTCCTCCCCCGCAACACGGGCTAGTCATCCCCCCATTGAGAGTGATTGCGTTTCCTGCGAGCGTGTACGGCGAGCCAGACAGCGAGATCGTCGCCAGCGTCAAGCCGGTCAGGTCGTTCAATGTATTTGTGTTCGATGCCCCAACAGGAAACACCAGTGCGTCCCCATTCACAGGAGCCACACCCCCATTCCAGTTCCCTCCCACTGACCAGAGGTTACTCACCGCCCCTGTCCAGGACTTTGTATCAGCAACGGCCGAAAGGGCGAGAACCGACAGAATGAACGCGGGAAAGGCGCGGGTAAATAATTTCACGGGCGCACATTATAGGCACGAAAGAGAAGAAACGATGTGCTCTTCCGCTGCGCCACTGGCCGCGTCCTCAATGCATTCCTCTGAGCTGATCCCTTGCGAGGCGCATGCGAGGGTCGTCGACCGCTTCGAGGCCTTTCTCGATGATCGATCGTGCGCCTGCTATGTCGCCTGATGACACCCGCATCTGAGCCAGGAATAAGTAGGGCTCGGCAGCGTAAGGATATACGGCGATAGCCGACTGGAACGACGAAGCTGCCTCGGACGAGTTTCCTTTCCTCAACAGCAGCCCGCCGAGGGCGACATGGCTCTGGTAAAACGTGGGACTCATCGCGATCGCCCTACGGTACTCGGCCTCGGCGTCTTCGAACCTTCCTTGCTGCTCAAACGCTCGTCCAAGATTGTGGTGCGTTTGCGGATACTCGTCCGATAGGGCAATCGCGGCGCGGTAGTGCTCGATCGCCTCCGCCATTTTCCCTTCGTCCGACAGGGCCATTGCGAGATTGTTGTGTATCTTGGCGTCCCGCGGCTCATAGCGAAGGATGTGGCTGTACAGAGCAACCGGATCGTGCCAGACACGGTTCATCACTCGAGCTTGCCACGCAGCAATGAACGCCAAGCCAAATGCCACCGCAAGCGCCAGCGCGCGTCCCTCCCTGAGCCATGGAATCTGGCATACGGCAAGCGCAAGCCCCACGCCGGGCAAGAGAAACCAGTGGTCGTAAAACAGAGCGTTGATGATGACGACGAGGTTCGAGGTCGGGAGCGTCGCTGCAACGAACATCGCCAGCCCAGCCGCGAGCACAGGCCGGCGGCGCCAGGACCAGAGGATCGCCCCAGCCCAGGCCACAGCAGCCAGAGCCGAAAGTGCGACGCGCGCATCGAACGCCGACGCGTACACTTCCCACGATCGTTCGTGATGGAGATCGGAAGGCCAGAGCCACAGCAGTAGCCCTTTCGGAAGCGTGGTCAGATACGTTTGCAGCCGCCACAGCGGATGCTCGGTCAACACGTTCGATTGCCCGTAAAAGTTGAGCGTGTTATGGAAATTGAGAACGCTGAGCCGTAGGGCCACGTAGAGGCCGGAAAGCAACCAGAACGGAGCATGCCTTCTCCAATCAAACTTGCGGCCGGCAGCATGTTCATGGAGGAGGAGAAAAATGGGAAACATGGCCAGGCTTTCCTTCGACAACACCGCCAATGCTGCGCAGAACGTCGCCAGGAATAATCTCGACCCGGAGAGAGCAAGGGCGAGGCAGCAAAACAAGATGGCCAGCGTATCGCCACGACCCGAAATGTATGCGACCGCCTCCGATTGCAACGGATGGCAGGCGAATAGCGCGGTGACCGCGCCTGCTGTGCCCAGTGGAACGAGACCGGACAGCCACCAGAAGAAAACGCCTGTAGCGAACGCATGCAGCAGCACATTCGTTAGGTGATGACCCTGTGGACGCAGACCCCACAGACGAACGTCCATGAAGTGAGTCAGAGCCTGAAATGGCCGGTAAAGATTGCTCGTGATACCGGCCCCGGCCACCATATTCTGAGTCAGCAGGGCAGGAACGTGGGTCCATGAGGTCAGGTAGACATTGCGCTCGATGAACTGCTCATCATCCCAGACGAAGGAGCCGTCAATCGTGTTCGAGAAGACCGCAAACGCCACTAGCGCGAGCGCGGCGGCCCAGGCGATACGCCTCTCGGTCGGGGCTGGCTTCTCCGGAGGCGCTGCTACGGCCGCTACTCGCGCAGGATTGGGGCGAGGACTCTTCCTGGCACGCTTCATATAGTCAGAGAGACCAGAACGTTCAGGCCCATCGCAGGATCACACGAGCCATTTCCGGACGGCTTGTTCCTTTTAATACGAACAGAAGCTCTTCGCAACCGGCTTTCACGTGACTTCCATGTTGCGATGGGGTGCAGGTTTTTTTGGGGGACGGAGTCCCTGGCCACCTGCGATCACTGCAACAGGCGACGGTTGATCTTCATCGCAGTACCGATTGTGCTTAACGCCGCCCCTAACGTGTAGACAGACGATCTGCGCGCGGTCAATGAACTGGAAGTCGTCAGCAGGACCGTATTGATCGAGGCCAAGCAGGTTGGTGCTCGGTCCGACCACGCGACAAAGGGTGGGCGGCACTGCTCTCCACAAATCGATTCTCTCGCGCTTTCGCGAAGGGGACCTGTTGGCGTCGCGGTCCCGACGGGCCAGCGCTTGCCGGCAGGACAGCCGTCGAATGCTCCAATTATGCTGGTCGGGCAGAATCGCTGAGTTCGAACGTTGGTAGCGCATACGGGATTTGAACCCGTGTTACCGCCGTGAGAGGGCGGCGTCCTGGACCCCTAGACGAATGCGCCAGATTGGTGGGGGCGCGAGAGTAGCTTTCGCTGTCTCGCGGTGTCAAGCGCGGTTAACCCTCATGGCGGCGAGTGCATTCCGCAGGGTGAGACGGATCGTTGCGCGCACGCGATTGTCATTCCGAATGGTCAGGATGGCCGGCAACCCATTTCTCACGCGAAGCCGCGAAGGTCGCGAAGAAAAACATCGCAAACATCAAACCTTCGCGGCTTCGCGTGAGAACGTCTTCGCGCCGTGAATCGAAACTCGGTTAGTGGTAACGAATGACCGAAGCGACTTACACCTCCTCCCCTTCCACCCGATCTCTGCCTCGCGATTTCGCGCGGTAAAGCGCGGCGTCGGCGGCGGCTACGAGCGCCTGAGGGGTCACCGGCGAAGTTCCGGTGCTCGCTGACACGCCGAAGCTGGCGGTGACGACGCGGCGCTCCGAGCCGTCGTGGCGGATGGCGGCGTCGCGCACTTTTGTGCGCAGCGTTTCGGCTTCGGATTTTGCTGCCTCCAACGCGACGCCGGGCAGGAGCCACGCGAACTCTTCGCCGCCGAAGCGGGCGGCGAGGCCGCCGGCGGCCTCCGTCTGTGCGGCCAGCAGCGCGGCGACGGCGCGCAAGGCCTCGTCGCCCTCCTGGTGTCCCTGCGAGTCGTTGAGTTGTTTGAAGTGATCGAGGTCGAGCAGCACGAGCGACACGGGACATCCCTGACTTGTCGCCGCCGCGCATGCCTCGGCCAGCGCTTCGTCGAAGCGGCGGCGGTTCGCGACTTCTGTCAATCCGTCGATGTACGACAGACCGCGAAGGCGCTCATTGGCGGCTGCGAGGCTGTTCGTCCGGTCGGCCACGATTGCCTCGAGCTCCGTGTGGCGGGCGTGCAGCGTGGCCAGTCGCAGCCGCACGATTCCCCACAAGGCACCGGCGAGAAGCGCGATGCCGAGGAGGCGCGCCCACCACGTCTCGAACCATCGCGGAACGACGTCGAGCTCGAGCCGCGCCTCCTCCTTGCTTCGCACTCCATCTTCGTTCGCGGCAATCACGCGGAACGTGTAGTTGCCCGGCGCGAGTTTTGTGTAGGTGGCCACGCGGTTCGCACCGGCCTCCACCCACCCTCGGTCGTAGCCCTCGAGCATGTAGCGAAAGGTCACGAGCTCGGGCGCGCGAAGGCTCAGGCCCGTGTAGCGAAACTCGACGCGTTGTGTCCCCGAGGGAATGCGTAAAGGGAAGGAGGGGGCGCGGGCGCCGTCGATTACCACTTCCTCCACGCGCACAGGCGGCGGAACCTCGTTGCGGCTGTTGGCCGCCGGGTCGATTACGGCAACGCCGCGCGACGTCGCCACCCACACCCGTCCGTCGCGCGCAACGATCGCGCTAGGAAACGCGCCGTTGCATTCCGCGGACGGCATTCCATCGGCCATCCCGTAGACCGTGCCCGACAAGTCGGATTTCACTCCACGCATCGCTGCGAGCACGTGATCGCGAGCGACTCGATAAACGCCGCGATTGCTGGTGAGCCAGAGGTCTTTGCCGGATCCGGCATCGACGACCTGAAAGACAACGTCGTCGTGCAAGCCGTCGTGTCGCGTGAGTGATCGAACCAAGCCGGTGCGAAGATCCAGACGCGCCAGGCCGCCTCCCGACGTTCCGATCCACACACCGCCGCCGTCGGCGTCCATCGTCAGGCTGAAGACGCGATCGCTCTGCAGACCCGAACCTACTTTCGCGATGACGCTCGCGGCCGAACCATCGCCGTTCACGCGCCAGAGTCCCGCGCCGTCCGTCCCTGCGAGGAGGCTCCCATCCGGCAGCGCGAGGAGCGGACGAAGCTGCCGATCCTCGAACTCCTTGACGCGGATGGCCCGCCCTCCCCTCACCACCGCCAGCCCCGCAGACGTGCTCACCCAAAGGCTTCCATCCGCGGTCTCGACGAGCGCACGCACGCGGTCGTTCGGCAAACCGGAATTGCGCGCGTTGATCGCATCGACAAACCTGCCGTCGCGAAAACGAGCGACTCCCCCACCGTCGGTGCCGATCCACAGGCTGCCGTCGCGGCTCTCGATCAGCGCGTAGACCGCGTCGTGAGGAAGCCCGTCCGCTTTGGTGCGGCACTGCACCGGAGCGGGAAGCTGGCAAAGTCCGCCACCTTCCGTCCCAACCCAGACGCGGCCGTCGCCTGCTTCGAGAAGCGCGCGAATCGTGTCGACCGGCAGCCCCTCCTTGCGCGTGAACGGCAGCACGCGCGAGTCGTGCAGCCGGACCAGCCCTCCGGTCGTTCCAACCCAGAGGCTACCTTCGCGATCTTCGATCATGGAGCGGATGCCGGGACTCGGCAGGCCTTCCGCGACTCCCATCGTCTCGGCGCGCGCTCCCCGCAAACGCGCCAGTCCGCCATCGGTTCCGATCCAGAGACTTCCATCGCGATCGCGGCGCAGCGTGCGGACGAAATCGTTCGGCAGGCCGTCGCGCGTCGTCACGGTCCGGACGATGGCGCCGGCGCGCCATGCGACGAGACCGCCGCCGTCCGTTCCAATCCAGAGCGTTCCATCGGCGTCGCGGAGCAGCGCCCGCGCCACATCGTTGGGCAGCCCCTCGGCTGTCGTGATCTTCTGCTTCACCTTCCCATCGCGCCAGCGGATGACTCCCCCGCCGTGCGTGGCGACCCACAAGCCGCCCTCGCCGTCGTCCGCAATGGTCCAGATCCGATCGCTCGGAAGTCCGTCGCGCGTCGTGAAGCGCGAGACTTTTTCGCCGTCGACGCGGAGCAGACCACCGCCAGCCGATGCGATGAACATGGCGCCGTCGCGGGCGGTGTGAAATGTTCGTATGCGATCCGATCCGAGCAGCTCCGGATGAAAGGCCTCGATCCGCCCATTGCGCAATCGCGCCACTCCGCCGCCATACGTGCCGATCCACAGTGTTCGGTCAGGAGCTTCGAAGAGCGAGGAGATGAAGGGACTGCGGAGCGCGGGCGCATTCTGGCGATCGTGGACGACGAACCGGATGCCGTCGAAGCGCGCCAGCCCCTCCTCGGTGCCGATCCAGAGATACCCATCCGACGTCTGCACGATCGCGGTGATCGTCGCCTGCGGCAGCCCCCACTCATTCGTCCAGACGGATAGCCGCGACTGCGTCAGCGCCCGGCCCGGAGCGAGCGCGAACGTGGCCGTGCCCGCGAGCGCAGCGATCAGCGCTACGGCGGCAGGGCGCCACGCACTACGCAGGTTGACTGATGGAATTCGCGCCTCCGAAGGTTGCAGTGATCGTACACCGGGGGCGCTACGGGAAATCGGAGATCAGAGACTAGAGACTAGAGACTAGAGTTTCTCACGCGAAGCCGCGAAGGTCGCGGAGGAGAGCATCGTAAAGATCAAACCTTCGCGTCTTCGCGGCTTCGCGTGAGAAACGGACGGGTAGGGAAAATCGCAGCCAGCACTCTCTTATGGTGACGGAGGAAGATCAGATGGACATCTCGAAGGTCCGCTCGTGCCGGATTCACCCGGCCATTGGTATCGCGCGTGTCGGTGGCAGCGCAGAGGGTTACTTCATCGGCCCGGAGATTCCGGGCGAGCAGCGCGTGCCGCCCGATCCGAAGTATGGCTTCAAAGACAAGCATGGACAGCTCCTGCGGCAGGTGGCGCGCTTTCGCGTCTATGGCTACGACGCGGCGGGGAACGTCGTCGGCGAACTGACCGAGGGCAACGCCGAAGTGGCCTGGCAGGTCCATGTCGC
Source organism: Thermoanaerobaculia bacterium (assembly GCA_034664845.1). Classification (GTDB taxonomy): domain Bacteria; phylum Acidobacteriota; class Thermoanaerobaculia; order Gp7-AA8; family Gp7-AA8; genus JADGNZ01. The sequence continues at coordinate 42,763 of JAXDGW010000077.1, forward strand.
CAACCACAAGGCGGCGTGGTACCAGTTCGACGAAGCGATGGACATCCCCAACTTCTCCGGCAGCCAGGGGACAACGCCGCAGAGCAGTGCGCGCCGCAACGCAGACGTCACTGGCGCCGCGCGGGCGAAGCTGGTCATCGATCCCGGCCCGCGTACCATCAGCGGTCGAAACATCAAGGGAAAGAAGTATCAGTTCGACGGCGGCAAGTTCTTCGGCAAAGCGGTATCGCTCGGCGAAGCGCGCACCGACGACGCCGGCCGGCTGCTCGTCTTCGGCGGACGTGGCATCTCCGCGTCGAAGGACGGCGCGCCGGCGATCACCTTCGCCAACAACGACGGCTGGCACGACGACGTCAGCGACGGACCGGTGACCGCCACCGTGATCGTCAATGGCCGGAAGATGGAGGCCGGCCACGCCTGGGTCGTCGTCGCGCCACCCGACTATGCGCCGGGCGTCATCGCCCTGACCACGATGTACGACGTGATCCGCGACGCCGGCTGGCAACTCGATCCCTCCATCCGACCCGTGAAGCCATCGTTCGCAAACGATATAGGCCCGATCTTCCAGCGGCTTGGACAGAACCAGTGGGTCAACGCCGGCTTCGGCAAGATCTGGGGCTTCGGCAGCGTCGACAACCTCTCCTCCGTGATGACGACGCTGGCCAGCGATTCGGAGTACGCGAAGCCGCTGCGTCAGAGCTACTTCGCGCGATTCCGCAACCCGGCCTTCAGCAGCATCGAGCCCGGTCTCATCCCGCCTGTTTACGGCGACAGCGTGAACCTTCCGGCCATCGATCCGCGCGAGTGGTACGCCATCACCACGCTGCAGTACGACATGATGCGTCAGTGGGCGGAGGGCGACTTCATCGCCGACTACGATCCGAAGGCAACGGCGCCGGCGTCGTTCGATGACATCCCGCTCGCCGCCCAGCCGCACGCGCTCGACTTCGCCGCACTCGACAACACTATCGGCGGCCCGTTCCACCCTGGCTGCGAGATGACTTGGCCAATGCGGCAGCCGGTCATGTACGAGCAGCCGTTCCGCCTCAAACTGCGCAAGGGTCCGCCGAAAGATTACGGCGAGACGCTCGACTCCGCGGTTGCTCTCGCACCCGGCGGTCCGCTCGACGGCAGTGGGCCCGGCGACGTGAGCCGCTGGATGGCCGTGCCGTGGCAGACCGATACGTCGAGCTGCCTTTTCGCCTACATCGGATGGCAGGAGGGCGTTTTCCTTCCGACGTTCTGGCCGGTGCGCGTGCCGAACAGCGTCTTCACCGAGGAGCAGTACGCAACGGTGTTGGACGCGAAGAAAGCGTACTCGGAGCGGTTCGACGCCTTCCAGTTCGACAACCGCGAGTACTGGCTGCGCTTCCTGGCACCGCGCGAAGACTACAAGTCGGTGATCAACGAATTCGTGAAGGAGTGGAACGGCGTCGGCGTAGTCACACAGATGCCCGGCACGACGAACCCGAAGGATCCGTACAAGAGCTCCTTCCCGTCGACGATGCACGTCGAGCGCGGCGTGACCATCGAGAAGAAGCGGAAGCAGAAGACGGCGGTGTTGATGGCGGCGGCCGATGACTCCCGTCTCACCGAGCGGCCGGTAGATGGCGGTGTTCGGCCGCGCAATCTGCCGAACCCGAGGAAGTTCCGCTGATGCGGACGCCGGTGGCGATCGTGGGAGGTGGGCCGGCGGCATCGGCAGCAGCGCTGTCGCTGGCCCGGCGCGGCATCGCCTCTACGATCATCGAGCGCGGCGACGACCTCGGCGACAAGCCGGGGGAGTCGCTGCCGCCATCGGCGCTCCCGCTTCTGCAGGCCCTCGGCATTTCACCCGACGATCATCTTCCATCGACCGGCAATCGTTCTGCGTGGGGAAGCGATGCGATCGATGACATGCCCTTCATCTTCTCGCCGTACGGAAACGGATGGCACCTCGACCGCCGGCGCTTCGAACGAATGCTCATCGACCGCGCCGTTGCCGCCGGCGTGACGCGGCGCATCGGCACACGCGTCGCTACCGTGGCACGCGACGGACGGACGTGGCACCTTCAGTTGGACAACGGATCGGCGATCGACTGCGCATTCCTCATCGACGCCACCGGACGCTCCTCCTGGCTCTCCCGCCGCCTCGGCGCGCGCCGCGTGCATCACGACCGCCTCATCGCCATGGTTGCCTTTCTCGAGAACGGCCGCTGCGACGACGCCACCACCCTCATCGAGGCGGCCGAGGATGGCTGGTGGTACAGCGCCCCGCTGCCCGATTCGCGGCTTGTCGTGATGCTGGTCTCCGACACGCCGCGGCCGTGGATTCCGGCGCCGCTGACGCAAGCGCGGATCGAGAAAGGCGGCTATGCAATGGGCAATACGCGGCGTCCGTTGCCGCGCCGCGTCGATGCGGGAAGCGCGCGCCTCGACCGCGCCGGCGGCGACGGCTGGCTGGCGATTGGCGACGCCGCCATGTCGTTCGATCCGATCTCCTCGCACGGCCTGCTCACGGCGCTTGCCACCGGTCTCGCTGCCGGCGAGACGTCGCTCGACGACTACCAAGCGTTCGTCGACACGACGTGGCGTGCCTACACGCGCATGCGCCACGCGTGCTACGCGAGCGAGGAGCGGTGGGCAGACAAACCGTTCTGGCAGCGAAGGGTCGCGGTTGCTTCCTGCTAACCATCGATTGATCAAGCCTGTCATCCGCCTGTCATCCTGAGCCGCCGAAGGACACGAATTGCCGAAGGACGGTCGAAGGGCCCCCAGCGCAAGTGCAGGGTCGGGGGGCAGGCAAACAA
>JAXDGW010000078.1:0-123240 GCA_034664845.1 Thermoanaerobaculia bacterium
CAGCCACCGCTTTCTGAGGGCCGACTGCGAGGCGAGAGCGTTATCCCCCACCCTCCCAAAGCGGTGGCTGCGCCACGCGCACTCCAAAGCGCTTCGCGCGAAATGATCACCTCACCGCGTCTGGCGGCGACGACATGAACCGCGTACGCAGACTCTTCACGGGCCTTCGTGCCGGTCACCGCTGCGGGCTGATTGCGTACGTTACCTGTGGCGATGGGCCGACCGTTGAGATCGTTCGTGCGCTAGAGCACGCCGGCGCCGATGCGATCGAGCTTGGTGTTCCCTTCTCGGATCCGATCGCCGACGGTCCCGTCATCCAGATGGCCGCTCAGCGTGCGTTGAAGAGGGGGATGAACATCGGCGATGTCTTCGCGATCGCCGACGAGATCCGGACGCGCAGTGACATTCCGTTGATTGCCTTCTCCTATTTGAATCCGGTTCTGCGATACGGCACTGACAGATTCGCCGATGACGCCGCAACGGCCGGCATCGACTCGGTGCTGCTGACCGATCTGCCGACCGAGGCGGCAGCAGAAGTCAGACCGATATTCAGGAAACGCGGATTGGGATCGATCTTTCTTCTTGCGCCGACGTCGAGCGACGCGCGGATTGCGGCGGTCAATCGTGTCAGCGACGACTTCATCTACTACGTCTCGACGACGGGCGTCACCGGAACACGGAACGAGCTCGATCCTGCGCTTCTGGCGCGCCTCGACGAGGTTCGCGCTCATGTCACGAAGCCGCTCGCAGTCGGATTCGGGATTGCGCAGCACGCGCACTACGAGCTGCTGCGCGATCACTGCGACGCCATCGTCGTCGGCAGCGCCATCGTTCGGGCGGTGGCAAACGGCGATGACGCGGGCGCGCCCGAACGAGCTGCGGCGGTCGTGCGCGAAGTCCTAGGGCGCTGAAACGTCAGGTGGCAACGGCGGCTCATCGACAGCGATCGGCTCCGGTTCTCGTGGCACCATCGCCCGCTGCACTTCGACGGCGCGCGCGCAGATCCTGCCGTAGACCTCTCTCGCGCGGCGCTTGCGAACGGTGAAGCGCATCACCGCTTTGGAGCGCTTGCCGAAGACGGTTACGGAATCGACTTTCATCACCAGGCGGAAGATGCACGCCAGCAGAAACGGCAAGGCGAAGACGCCGAATGTGATGGCGCCGGACTCCAACTTGAGACTGAGAAGGATCAGCGCGATGCTTCCGAAGAGCGCCGCTGCCAGCGCGGTGGAAACGACGAACGGCACGCCGACCGCGCGGTGAATCGTGACGAGCAGCACTTCTTCGTAGAGCACTCGTTTGCGGGTGACTTCGTAACCTTCGCGTGATTCCACTTCGATCGCGTCGGCGGTTTCGTACACCGATTCCCGCGACATCATCCGGACGTTGCGTCCCAGCAGCTTGCGCGGCGACGGAGTCATTTCTTCCCCATGATCATCAAGGCGCCGATCAGCACCGCAATCATGACCAGACCACCAACGATCTCCAGCGAGGCGACGATCAGAATGATCACCAGCCCGGTGACGGAGCGTCCCTCTTCGCGCAACTGCTTGAATCCCTTGCGTCCGTAAAAGAGCGAGACGGCGCCGAAGGGGATGCCGAGGAACATCGAGGAGAAGAAAAGGCCGGCGATCATGGAGGTGCGTGCCATCGAGACGTAGTCGCGGAAGCGCGTCGCCGCCGGTTGAAGCGCGTTCTCGGAGCGCAGCCGGTCGAAGCACGACGGGCAATACGGTCCGGTGCCGATGTCCATGTTGCAGAGCGAGCAGATGAAGAGCCCGCAGCGGCTGCAGTTCGTGACGGCGGCGTTGCGCGCGTGATTGGCGCAGGCGTTCGCTCCGTCAGGCGTGAGCGCCGCGGCGACGCTGACGACTTCGATCTGTCGCGAAGGCGGTTTGAATGCCGTCGCCTCGAACGGCTTATTGCAGTCGGGGCAGATCACCGTGCCGCTGTGCAGCCAGTCCGAGGTCAGACGGGCGTGGCAGCGGGGGCATGCCGGCCCTTCATAGTCGCGGGTCACGAGCGGCATGGAGGCGTCAGGTGTTCCAGTTCACGACGACGGTTTTGGCCAGCATGTCGTGCAGCGTCTGCTTATCCTTCGAGAAAAAGGCGGGGATGTAATCGACGAGATAGAGAAATCCGAGCAGCGCGCGGGAGACTTCGCGGCCCCATGCCTGGCCTCCGGAGATGTCGGTCCCGTCCGGACGAACTACTTTCACCTTCATCGCCATTTTCCCCAGCGTCTGGCCGCGCGCTTTCAGCATCGCTGCCTGATAGATCACGGCACAGATGCTCGGAACGAGAAAGATCGGGCTGGTGAAGCGCGAGCCTGCTTTTGGAGTCAAACCGAAAACGATGATCACCAGGATGAGCGTCGGAATCCCGGTGATGAGACCGTCGAGGAACGACGCGCCGAAGCGCCGGCCGATGCTCGCCAGATCGAGGACGGTGCTCACGCCGGAACGGACGTCGAGCAATTGCTCGTTCTTGCACATGGCGCAGTACGGAGCACCGGCGATATCGACAAGACAATCGGGACAGAACGTCGCTCCGCAGCGGTGGCAGCGGCGCACTCCTTCCGACACGTCAACGTGGTTGCGACAGATCATTTGCGGCCGCCTCACACTCTCTTTTGATTGAAGGCCGTCATCGTAACGGATTGCGTGGTGCGCCGGAAGAGCCGGAGAGGTCGCCGCTGAAAAGGACCGCGGTGAGATCGCGCACGAGGTTCTCGCCGCTGATCTGCTCCTCCTCGATGCCGAGCGTTCGCCGGTAGTGACGCGCCACATCCTCCATCAGGTCATACCGCGCCGCCGGTGCCAGTTTGCTGGCGCGGAGGCAGAGGCGAAGTAGAAACTCGCGCTCCTCGAGCGGGATGCGGTGGCGGATGATGCGCAGCACGCGCGGCGTGCGCAGGCTGTTGTGGCGGCGGTCCGAGGCGAGTTGGGCGCGGTAGACGAGCGGCTGCGCTTCGCGGATGACGAGCGTGTTGGCCACGATGTCGCCGAGCCGGCGGCGGGCGGGATCGAACAACGAGACGGCCGCGCCGACGCCGTAGAACGCCGGCGCGAAGTCGATGACGCGCACGATGTTTCGCGCCAGTGATTGATGCAGCGACACCGGCAATCCTCGGGCGTCCACAACCCGCAACGACAGCGCGCGCTTGCCCGGCGTCCGGCCCTGTCCGCGCGTCTCGAACCAGACATGCCACGACCAGGCGAGAACGAACGAGGACGTGACGAAGATCGCGTAGGCGACGCCGGACGGGACCAGCGTCCGGGCCACTCCGGCGATGGCTGAGGCGATGGCGGTCGTGATCACGGCATCGAGCAACACCGCCAGGAAGCGGCTCCCCGCACCGGCCGGTTCCAGTCCGATCGGTACGTGCTCCGGCGTCGTGATGGTCAGCTCGTTCATGTCACTCCGTGTCGACACGGCGAAGGAAGAGGTAGGTCATCAAGCTCAGAAAGAGCAGCGCAGCGACGGTGATCTTGGCTTCGTACGGAAACGTCCGCGACGAGAATTGCGAGAACGATCCTTCGATCAGACCGGCCAGGACGAGCGTCAGAGCGGTGCCGATGATGATGCGCCAGACGGCGGGAAGGACGCGACGCATCGACGCAGCACGCGAGAGATCGCCGGGCATCAGCAGCGCGCGGCCGGCCACGAGTCCTGCCGCGCCGGCGAAAACGATGGCCGGCAATTCGAGCGCGCCGTGCGGGCCGACCCAGGCGAAGAAGAAGAGCGGCACGCCGTCGAGAATGTACGAGGCGGCCACCGCGCCGAGGATGACGCCGTTGTAGAAGAGCAGGATCACGCCGCCGGCGATCGTCAATGCGCCGAGGGAGAAGGCGAGGAAGGCCACCTGAATGTTGTGCGTGTAGAGCGACGCGCCGAACGCGAGCGCCTTATCGAGATTGTCGATCCGTTCCTTGTGCGACTCGATCTTCGCTACGCGCTCGCGTGGGCTCTCGGTGAAAAAGTCGGAGGGGACGAGGCGCGCTCCGTTGCCGGGATCGACGATGACGGCCAGCGCGCCGAAGAGCACGCCGAGCAGCATGGCCGAGGCAGCAATGGCGATCGCCAGACGTTCGCGGCGGAACGCCGAGGGGATGTCGCGCGTCACCAGCGTGACGAACGCCGCGCCGACCGGCGTCTCGTGCGCGGCCTGATAGATGAAGCGGTAGGCGCGGCCGGTGAGCTGGTTCAGATATCCGAGAATCTCGGGATTGGCGGTGTACGAGCGCGCACGATTGAGATCGGAGCAGGTGCGGCGATAGAGCGCCACGAGCTCGTGCAATTCTTCGCGCGACACTTCAGCATCTTCGGCGCGGCTGAGCAGCTCGTCCAATTGCTCCCACACCGGTGTGTGCTCGGCGATAAAGCGATCGATGTTCACAGCAGTTGTCTCCGCTTGACGTCGATGTAGGCGTTGATGGCCTCGATGCCGGCATCTTCCGGCGTGGCCTCGACGACGAGCGCGCCGCGCGAGCGGAGCTCCCGCATCAGCTCCATGCGGCCGAGCCAGAGATCGCGAGCGACGAGCGTTCGCGACAGCTCCGCGGCGTTCGACGGCAGCAGTTGCGCCGCGGCGCGGAGGTTGCGGTCGGTCAGCGTCACGATGAGAGGAAGGTGTTGCGGCGCGAGCATTTCGACCGCGCGCAGGAGGTCGTAGCGGTCTTCGCGCTCGGGGAGCACGGTGAGGATGAGGATGAGCGTGCGATGGCGCAGACGTTTCCGGAGCGCTGCGGCCAGCGCGAGGTAGTCGGTGTGCTGATAGACGGCGTCCACGCCTGACGAATACGCCGTTACCGCGCGGAGCTGTGCCGAGCCGCGGCCGAAGGCGACGCCGTTCTCTGCCGCGGCGGAGAAGGAGACGATGCCGAATTTGTCTTCCATCCGGTTGCAGATGTAGCTGATGAGCACCGCGGCGTTGACGGCGTGATCGAGCCGGGTGATCTGTTCCACGCGCGCCGCCATCCGGTGGCCGCGGTCGACGCAGAGGAGAATCTCCTGCGAGCGGTCGAGGCGAAACTCGCGCACGATCAGACGGCCGTGCCGCGCCGAGGCGTGCCAGGCGATGTCGCGGAAATCGTCGTCGATGACGTAGTCGCGCAGCCGGTCGAAGTCGCGTCCCTTGCCGATCCGCGGCGCGGCTCGTGCGCCGAGGGAGCGGAGAGCGAAATCGTTCAGCCGCTTGTGCAGCCGCTTCACCGCGCGGAGGTTTGGCAGGACATGAACCGTCGTCGCGGCGCCCGCGGACACGATGCGCTCGGCGAGACCGAACATCGTGAGCGCGATGAACGCCGGCTCGACGGAGGTCGCGCCGCGGGCGACGCCGCGCAACGCCAGATCGATGGACAGCACTTCGCGCGGGCGAGAGATCGCATGGACGATTTGCGATCGCGGCGAAACCAGCATCGGCCAGCGCTGCCGGATGGTGAGCCGCAGCGGTCGCGTGGCGGTTGTCGTAATCCGAATCGGGGCGACGTCTGCTTCGTCGAGCGGCAGCGCCAGCTTCGGCGCGCGGTCGAGCAGGACCTTCGTTCGGCGCAGCATGACCGCTTCCACGATGGCGGCGCCGAGGAGCGCTGCGAACGCGGCAACCAGCACTGGCGCCAGCCACACCGCGACCGGCACCAGCAACGCCAGCGCGGCGAGGATCAGCGTCAGTCGGATCAGCAATGCACCGGGTCGCAGAGGTCGTTTCTCCTATCGCGGAACTTCCACCTGTTCGTAGATGCGGGCCATGAGATCGGAGAGGGCCAGCCCTTCCATCTCGGCGTCGGGACTGAGCGTGACGCGATGCGCGAGCACCGGCTCGACGAGCGATTTCACGTCGTCCGGCGTGATGAAGGAGCGTTCGGACAGCGCTGCCATGGCGCGGCTGGCTTCGAGGAGCGCCAGCGATGCGCGCGGCCCCGCGCCGATCTGGACGGCGTCGTCGTGCCGCGTGCGGGCCACGATCTCCTGGATGTAGCGGATGATGTTCGGCTCGACCCTCACCATCGTCGCCACCGTCTCCCTCGCCTCGGCCAGCTCGGCCGCCGAGATGACGGGCTGCAGCGATTTGACGATGGCGTCGTGCAGCCGCTCGCCTCCGGCATACGCGCTCAGCATCCGCTCCTCGTCCGCGGCTTCCGGAAAATCGATCGTGATCTTGAAGAGAAAACGATCGCGCTGCGCCTCGGGAAGCGGGTAGGTCCCTTCGAACTCGACGGGATTCTGCGTGGCGAACACGGTGAAGACGGGGGAGACGAGATAGCGGCTGCCGTCGACGGTCACGGCGTTTTCCTGCATCGCCTCGAGCAGCGCGGCCTGCGTGCGCGGCGGCGTTCGGTTGATCTCGTCGGCGAGGAGGATGTCGGTGAAGACAGGGCCGGGGCGGAAGGCAAACTCCTGCGTTTTCTGATTGAAAATATTCGCGCCGAGAAGATCGCCCGGCATCAGGTCGGGCGTGAACTGGATGCGCCGGAAGCGGCAGCCGAGGAGGCGCGCCATCGCTAGCGAGAGGAGGGTCTTGCCAGTTCCGGGCGCTCCTTCGAGAAGCATGTGGCCGCCGGCGACGAGCGAGGCGATGACGAGCGTTTTCACGCGCTCCTGCCCGATGATGACGCGGTCGAGCTCTTTGCGCAGCGCTCCGAAACGCGCTGCGACTTCAGCGATGGTTTGCATCGTGACCTCCCTTGGCGGTGCGCTCCAGCGTGCGGAACGCGTCGTTGATTCGTGTGAGTTGGTGTTGGAATGCGGGCGCCGCGAGCGTGTCCGAGGCGGCAGGTGGAGTGGTGCCATGCAACAGATCGGCGACGCGGCGGTGCAGCGCATCGCCGCGCAATCCGCTCTGGGCGGCGACACTGCGCACCAGGGCGTCGTGGTAGAGGGCGATGGAGCCGGCGGCGGACGTCGACCGGCCGTAAAGCGCGCCGAGCGATGCCACGAGATCGATGGCATCGGAGCGCGTATCGCGATCGTCATCGTCGGCGTGTCCGATGCGTCGGGATCGCCGCCAGAATGTGAGCAACGCGGCGATGCCGGCCAGGATAAGCAACGGGCCGAGCCGCCATTCCGTCAGAAGCGCGAGGGCGCCCTCGTCGGAGAGAAGGCCGTGTGCGGCTTCGTCGAAGTAAATCGGGCGGCCCGACTCGGTTAATGCGGCGAGAAGGGCGAGGTGATGATCGGTTCCGATGTTCTGGTTTTCGAAGAGCTCCGGCACCGACACGACGATGACGTCGCCGACGCCGATGGTCTGACGCGCGATCACCGCTACTCCGTTCGCTGCGAAGAGTGTGTGCATCCCTCGGGGCAGCGAGCGCGGCGCGAACCCGCGCGTTTCCGGTAACACGAGCGAGTCGAGTCCCGGCCAGATCGGAAAGACTTTCGTGGCGGTGCGATCGGCGTCGCCGCGAAGTTCCAGTGATCCTCCCGGATGATCACTGGCGATGATCAGCCGTCCGCCGCCGCGCACCAGCTCATCCTCGGCGGGCGAGAGCAACGGCTTCGCTGCGCGCGGCGCCGGTTTCGTTTCGTCGTCGTCATCGTCCGACGATGTGCTGTCCTTCGCATCGTTCACTTGACTGCGCTCGACGCGGATCAGAACCGCGTTGCGCGGCAACGCTCCGGCGCGCAACGGCGTCGTCAGCATGCGGACCGTCGATCCCGGCTGGTGGCCGAGGTACGCGAAGGCGAGCGACAAACCGGATGGCGAGGTGTTCGCGGCGGAATCGTCGTCGAAGGCGTGCGTGGCGGTCCGGCTGCGGCCGATAAATATCAAGGCTCCGCCGATGAACGCGGTGACGGCGAGCAGCAACGGAAGCGCGCGCTTCATGCTGCCTCCCGCTTGGCGCGGCGGACCGCGTTGAGGATCGATCGCGCGGCGTCGCGGCATTCATCGAGCGCGTCGGCGCTGCTCTGATCCGAGCCGTACCACTCCTCCTCGAACCGGCGCGTGAGGTGGACGAGATCGGGCCGCCAGGGGATCTCCGGGCCGAGCATCGCCAAGTACTCCCAGTTGGTCCGTCCTTTTCGGAACTGCAGCACGTTCGCGCCGTAGAGCGTGACGAGCACGGCGTGGTACCAGGCGCGGATGGCCTCGCGCAAACGTCCCGCCGCGGCGAGTTGCGCGGCGTAACGCTCCCACTCGTTTGCGCCCCGCGAGAGCGGATCATCGTCGCGCGACGATGCGACCGGCGCGCTCTCCTGCGTGAGGGACGCACGCGCTTTGCGGCTGCGGCGGATGACTTCGAAGGCAAGGATGCCGAGGACGAGGACGATCAAGCCGACGAGGACGCTCACCATCTTGCCGATGCCTGCCGTCGCGGGTGTGTTCTTCCTGCTGTCCTTCGGCCAGAAGCGGGCCAGCCAGTCGAAGAACTTGACGATCAGGTCGACCGTCCAGCGCGCCGCCTTTCGGATTGCGTCACCGATGCGATGCAGGAGCGTTCCGTTTGCGCGAAGGCCTTCGATGTCGCCGCCGCGCGCGAGCTCCGGCACGGTCTGTTCGCGGCGCAATCGCTCGAGGAACGGCTGATCGATGGTGCGCGGCTTCGTAGGCGCGGCGGTGCGCAATGCATTCAGCGTCGCGTCGATCCGGGCTTCGACGCCGAGGTCGCCCGGCTTCGCCGAGGCGATTTCGGCGAGCAGTGTGGAGTCGGCTTTGAATCGTCCGTTGGGTGAATCGATATCGCTGCCAACCAACGCGTTGGCGCTGGACCGCGCATCGGCGATGCGGCCCTCGGCGACGAAGCTGCGGATACGCGTTAACGTGGCCGTGTAATCGGCGAGCGTTATCGTCGCGGCGTGCAACGCTGACCCAACCACCAGCAGAAGAAGGAGCCACGTCATCCTCATGACCGTTGCAACTCCTCGAACCAGACGCGGAGATCGTCACCGCTTTCCGCCGCGCCGGCCTTGCGCACGAGCAGCACGTTCGCGGCGATCCAGAACGGCTCGATGACGAGCAGCGCTCCGGCGATGATCATCAACACGAAGCGTCGATTCGCGCTGCTGAGCAGCACGTGCCATCGCGGCGCGTCCCATCCGCCGATCGTCGACGCCAGCGAAAGGCCGGCTCCGAACAACGTAGCCACGTTCACGAGCGCGACGACGAATGCGCAGAAGAAGACCAGCGTGATTGCCACGATGACTTTGGTCTCGCGACCGTAGCGCCCGAGGCGCCGCAGCGGCGCGAGGATGCCCGGCTCGTCGTTCAGCTCCATCGTGCCGATGGCCAGACCGGAGAGGATGGCGCCGAGGGCGAGTCCGATTCCGGTGACGAGGAGCAAGTACGTGACGGACTCCGCGATCGAAGCGAGAAAGATATAACTCGCCAGCGCCGCCAACGGCACGCGCAGCGCTTCGCGGCCCGGCGCAACGCCCGACGCCGACGCCAGCCGGCAGGAGCGTGCGTACACGGCTCGCCCCCAGAGCGACAGCAGAAACGCCAGGCAGGTGAGATCGGCCGTCGCGCGCAGGACGTTGCCGTACTGCGCCGCGTTACTCCCCAGCTCCATCAATCGATCGGCGAAAAGAGCCTGCATGAAACGGTAGGGAAGCGACGTCGCCAGCAGCAGCCCGGCCCACGGCGACGCCGTGACGCGCACGATTGCCGCAGACTCATCGAGCACGCTCGTTGCCGACAGCGGCGCGCGAATCACCGCAGTCCCGCGAGCAGCACGCCCATCCAGACCATCAGGCGCGTGCAGAGAAAGAGAATGCCGATCGACGCCACGATCACGGAGATCCATCCGCCGAGACGCGACCGCCGCGCCGGAGCGCTGCGCTTCGTCCCGAGGCACGCCGCGCAGTACCAGATGGCGTCCCATTGCGTCGCGCATTCCTGGCAAAGAGACTTCGCGCAGAGCATGCAGACGGCAAACGCCGGCCGCTGCTCGTGGACCGCACATCGCTGCGCCAGCGCGCGAGTGGTTGCCTGATTCATGGGAGCGGCGAGTTTAACGCGCATTTCCCACAACCAAGCACCACAGAGACGCAGAGATCACCGAGTTGCAGTGGTGTTCTCAGTGACCTCTGCGGCTCTGTGGTGGTCGGTTCCGCATTTTCGAACGCGCTGAGAGGAATTGCATTCGGTTTAGAGCTTTGTGCGCGAGGCTTTAACAAGGAGCGTGAAGAACACGCTACAACAGGAACGTTGACAGCCGAGCCCGGCCCCCCTATCCTCTGCCCGCACATGAACACGTTCGCCCCCAGCGTCGATAACAGCATTGCGTATTACTACGGCTACGTCACGTAGGCTTGGGGCATATCGCGCCCCGCTACGAAGGGGTGCTGACCGCTGAGTCGATCCGAACCTCTTCCCGCGCGGCAAGAGGTTTTTTCTTATGGATCGACCGGACGCAGAACTAGAGCTTTCCCGCCTTCGCGACGCCATCGACCGCGTCGATGAGGTCATCGTGCGCCTCCTCAATCAGCGCGCGAAATACGCAATCGAGATCGGCGAGATCAAGGCCGTTCTCGACATGCCCATCTACGCCCCCGAGCGCGAGAAGCAGGTGCTCCAGCACGTCGAGCGCACCTCGGACGGCCCTCTCGATCCCGCAACGATGCGGCGTCTTTTCGAACGAATCATCGATGAATCGCGGCGCGTCGAGCGAAGCGCTACTACGCGAAGTTGAGCAGTCCACACGGAGGATTTCATGGTCATCGTCATGCAAAAACACGCCTCGGACACCGACATCGAGCACGTCGTGTCGGTGCTGAGCGAACGCGGCTTCGATGTGCATCGCTCCACCGGCTCCGATCAGACGGTCCTCGGCGTCGTCGGCGATGTCGCCAGTGTCGATCCGCGTGAGTTCGAAGTGCTTCACGGAGTTCAGGAAGCGGTGCGCGTCAGCGAGCCCTACAAACTCTCCAGCCGCACGTTCAAGCGCGAGAAAACGGTGGTGAAGGTACGCGACATCGCCATCGGCGGCAGCGACGTCGTCGTCATGGCCGGCCCCTGCACGATCGAGAACGAGCGCCAACTCTTCGAGACCGCGCGCCGCGTCGCCCGCGCCGGAGCGCGCGTCCTGCGCGGCGGCGCCTACAAGCCGCGCACGTCGCCCTACGCGTTCCAGGGCATGGGCATCGAAGGATTGAAACTCCTGCGCGCTGCCGGCGACGAGAACAACATGGCCACGATCTCCGAGGTGATGGAGATCAGCCAGATTGAAGGGATGCTGGAGTACGTGGACATCCTGCAGGTCGGCGCGCGCAACATGCAGAACTACAACCTCCTCTCCGCCCTCGGCCAGATCCGCAAACCGATCCTGCTAAAACGCGGGATGTCGGCCACGATCCAGGAGTGGCTGCTAGCCTCGGAGTACATCCTCTCCGGCGGCAACTACGACGTCATCCTCTGCGAGCGCGGCATCCGCACGTTCGAGACCTACACGCGCAACACACTCGACATCTCCGCTATCCCGGTGATCAACAAACTCTCCCACCTCCCGATCATCGCCGACCCATCCCACGCAGTAGGCCGCCGCGACAAAGTGATGCCGCTAGCCCGCGCCATCGTCGCCGCCGGCGCCGATGGCGTTCTGATCGAAGTCCACCACGAGCCGGAAAAGGCCGTCTGCGACGGCCCGCAATCGCTGTATCCCGATCAGTTTGCGAGGCTCATGGACGAATTGCGGATCATTGTCCCCGCGGTGGGGAGGACGTTGTGAGGGGAGGACCTGGACTCGTTCGGCGTCCCAGGCTCGCTCTGCTCTTACACCTTCGCTCTGGAAATCCTTCACCGCGAAACAGGACTACGCCCGAGAGGGGTCACGTCGAACGCGAAAGTGACGGCGCTTCCCGAACCCTTCGCTCGATGTGACCTGTTGTCACTTCCGCTTTCGGCCTGACCCCCCGGCCAGAAGAAGGCCGACACGCGTCCAAGGGATGAAGGCCTGACACTCCCGATTTCCCCACGGCGCCTCGGTGATCGGCTTTGTGATTGGAGGGGACACAGCGTCGCGCGAGGAAGTAGGAGGGCGTCTCATGCAAGAGTGTTACATTCTTGCGCGATGCTCCCGACCCCGGAGGAGATCACAGACCTCGACGAACAAGAGCGCCGAATCTACTCGCGCTTCTACCACAAAGTTGGCGATGGTCCAGCGGCGTTCTTTCTCGATGCTTGTCGAATCATGCACGCGACGCCTCGGCCGGTCGCTGCCACCCACCTTGTCGGTCACTGCAGTCGAGAAATCGAAAGCGCGATGCGCGCGCTCCTCGTACCGATTGCGAAGGATCTCGATGACTTGCCGAACGAACGCGTCGCGCAGATTCGTCGAATGCTCGCTGCGGCCGGTATAGATGAGTTCAGCCCCGAAGCGATTTGGTGGATGGATGTCGCGCGGGAGAAAGGCGGTGAAACACGCCGCAAGCAAATCAAGGCAATCCTGCGCGAGATCGGTGTGCCCGAAGACGATCCGATCGCGACGACGTGGTTGCTTCTTGATGGGGCGACGAGAGCACACCGAAAAGACTTGTCGGTGGAACCTGTCGACTCAGCATTTGAGAATGACTGGCAACGCACGAAGGATCTCCTCGATTTCGTGCTCGAGAGGTACGAGCAACGATACCTGATCTATTACGAACTCATCGAAGACGTTATCGCTAAGCCTGTATCGGCCGAAGGTGCACAACGTCTCAAGAAACAGGTGCCGCAAAACATCGCGACCTACAAGCATCTCTTCGGGTCGTTGGACGATCCGCAGTGGTTTCCGCCGCTGCGTGCACGCGGATTCTTTGAGCATCCGTTCCGAGGGTATTGGCCACCGGCGGTGTACTTGCGGAAAATCGCGTCGCGTCTGCCATTGGAGGTACTCAAGACGATCATCGCGATAGACACTGACAGCGTATGGACGCACATGGAGTTCGCCGATGCCGTCAGATCGATGCCGGTTCAACTGATGGCGCGTTGGGCTCTGCATGAGATTGAATGGATCGGCCGGCAGATGCAGATTGGGTGGCTACTCCCTCACAAATATGGTGAGATCGTAGCCAGTCTCGCGCGTGGAGGTGAAACAGATGCCGCGTGCGCGATACTCACCGCATTGTTCAAGACCGTGGAACAGACAGGCGAGACGGCGGTGCGTTTCGTCGATGAACCGCCTGGAAAGATGCAGCCGCACGACATTCATGAATTTTGTACCCTGGCGTTTAACCCAATCGTCGAACTTGCGCCGTCACGCGCTTTACAGACCTTCGTCGATTTGCTGAAGAGTGTTCTCACTCAATCCGTCGCAGGTTTTGATGACTCGCACTTATGGCGCGGGTCGATCGTTCAAGGCGGAGGAATGTATCCCGGCCGACGCAATGAGCTCGTCTCCGCGATCCTGGCGGCCGCTCGACGAGCGATCGACACCGGGTCCATGGCCATGGCCGATGTACTTTCGCTTTTGGATCAGCAACCAAACCAAATCTTTCACCGGATCGCTCTGTACATCCTCAGTCTGTATCCGGTGGGCTTTGGTGAGCGGATTGCGCGTGAACTCGGTGACCTCGATGATCTCGTGGGTGCTCATCGTGACGAAAAGCGGCTCGTCCTGGCGAATGGTTTTGGTCACCTCACTCAGGCTGTCCAGCAGAGCATCCGCGAAACGATCGACGCGGGGCCGGACATTTGCGAGTTTCGCGAGCGTCTTCTTTCATGGCGCGGATCGCCCGCAACGGATGCGGAAGTTGAGGCGCACAGGCTCCGTTGGCAGACGGACCTCGGAGGACTCATTGCCGACATCGCTGGGGAAGACTTCGCCTTACGACACCAGTCGCGACGTGCCGTACTCGCCAGCATCCACTCTGCCGCCAGGGCACCCCGGCTAACGATCAAAACCGCCGCGGAACTGCGAACTCTAGGTCCGAAAGATGCCGTCGCATACGCTCTCAAGTTTCTTGCTCAGGACGAGCGACGTGAGAGCGATGAATTGGCGCGCAACCTCGGTGCTGCGGCAGAGGCGAACCCGCCAGTGTTCAGCGCCGAAGCGCGAGAATTCGAAGGTCTCCCACCTTATTTTATCGCGTGGTTTTTCCACGGTTTGACCCAAGCAGTCAAGCGTGGTGCGGAAATCGAGTGGCAGCCGATTTTCGAATTGGCAGCGTTCGTGGTAGATCAGCCGCTTGAATTGCCGTCGGTGGCGACAGGCCGCGAATACGGCTGGGCGTGGCCACGATTGCACCTTGCATGGATACTTCAGGAGGTCTTTCGGCTCGAAACCGTGCCATTGCAAAAAAGCCTCGCGGATACGATCGCAACTCTGCTTCTTCAACTTGTCGATGTGAACGCCGGCGATGAGCAGCCGTTTGAACCCGATGGCCGAACGGTCGCCGACCGTGCATTTGCCCGAGCAGACAATTCCGTCCGAGGCGTCGCAATCCAAACCCTAGTTGACTTTTTGTTCTGGTCGCGCGAATCAGCGTCGCCAACGTATGACTGGGCGCAGCCGCGTGCGATGGACGCGCTGGCGCGGTCATTACAACCGTCAGCGTTCACTATCCGCTGCGCGATCGGCATGACGCTCGGACTTCTCGTCGAGTTCGCGCCGGAATGGATCGCGTTGCATCGAGACCGTATGTTTTCGACCGAGGATGCCGGATGGGAAGCAGTCTTCGTAGGGTACGTTACAAACTGGAGATCCTCGCGTCGCTTTCTCGAGCTACTCAATCCTGAATACGAGCGCGCAATTTCGAAGCTCGTGGACGCTGATTTTGCGGACTCTCACCTCGCCCAAGGAGTTGGAACTCATCTTATCGAGTTGTTTTGGCGCGGAACCATTCAGCTGTCAAACTCCCTTTTGGCCGGTTTCTTTGATCGTGCGCCGGGAAAGTTGCGTGGCCACGCAATGTGGCTAGTTACCCATAGCGCCGACCGTGCCGGCACTGATCTGGAGCCGGAGGTTCGTCAACGACTCAATTCGCTTTGGGAGTGGCGAATTGCGGTAGGCGTAACCGCAGGTGATCGCGACGAAGAGTTGCATTGGTTCGGCTACTACGTTACGCACGTTCAAAGTGAAGTGCGGTGGCAGATCGAGAACCTATTCGTTTTGATTCAAGCCGGCGTCAGGCTCTCCGACTCCGAGATCGTTTCTCGGTTGGCAGAAGGGTCTGAAGCATTCCCCGTTCTTGCTTACGATTGCTACGAACTTCTCCTGAAGGGTGATCGACGCCAACGTTACTTCGTTGATGAGGAGGGCGGGCGAATTATTCTCTGCAACGCGCTTCGGACGAGGGAGCGCACCGCAGCGGTGCACGCGCTGATCAACTCGCTCGCATCGGACGACATCCTGACGTTCCGGGACCTCTTGAATGGTGATTGTGACGGCGCCGAGGACCAGCAATCGCCTGGGCACTAGTTCCTCTTACTTCGCCTCCTCCTCTTGTGCGGCGGGCTCAGTTTGCTCCGTTTGCCCTGGTTGTAAGCGGACGCGCGAGCGATGCCAATTTCGTGACGCTGCGCACGTCCGATCGCCCTCCCCCCGCGGAGAATGAAACCTCCATGAAATCCCTCCTCCTCGCCGTCACCCTCGCCAATCCCATTCTCTTCGTCACGCAGGTTCCGGTTCCCGGCGACTTCACTACAGTCGCCTCGACGTTCGGGAATCATCTGGCGTCGGTGGCGGAGGCGCCGCGAGGGGGGGATCTCTGGATTCGGTATCCGGATGGGACGGCGAAAAACCTTACGCGCGCGGCGGGGTTTGGGAATGGCGGGATGCAAGGAGCGGCGTCGATTGCGGTGCGGGAGCCGTCGGTGCATTGGAGCGGGACGAAGGCGCTGTTCAGCATGGTCATTGGGGCGCCTGCGCAGCAGTATTTGTGGGAGAGCTACTACTGGCAGATTTACGAGATCACTGGCCTCGGCGAGAACGAGACGCCGGTCATCCGCAAGATCCCCAATCAGCCGGCGAGCTACAACAACGTCAGTCCGTTCTACGGCACCGACGACCGCATTCTCTTTACTTCCGACCGGCCGCGCAGTGGTGAGCGGCATCTCTATCCGCAGCTCGATGAGTACGAAGAGGCGCCTACCGTTACGGGACTGTGGAGCCTCGATCCTGCGGCCGGCGATCTGCGGATGCTCGATCACACGCCGTCGGGACTCTTCACTCCATCGATCGACAGCTTTGGCCGTGTGATTTTCACGCGATGGGATCACCTGCAGCGCGACCAGCAGGCCGACGGCGACGCGACGAGCGGAGGCACGAATGGGACGTTCGATTTTGCCGACGAATCGGCGAGCGCGGCGCGGCTCGATCAGAGGGTCGAGGTCTTTCCGGAGCCGCGCAGCAGCCGGACCGATCTCCTCGCCGGTACCAACCTGCAGGGGAACAGCATCAATCACTTTTTCCCGTGGGAGATGAATGAAGATGGGACATCCGAGGAGACGGTGAACCATGTGGGGCGCCACGAGCTGCACGGGTACTTCGACCGGAGCATGAACGACAGCGGTCTTTCGGAGTTCAACGGTGGCGACCGGAACGTCGCCGAGAACATCTTTCAGTTGCACGAGGATCCGGCGCAACCGGGCGTCTACTACGGCATCGATGCGCCGGAGTTCCAGACGCACGCGTCGGGACAGATCGTCCGCTTCGCCGCGGAGCCGTCGCGAACGGCGGACAAGATCGCCATCACCTACATCACCCCTCGCTCCACGCGCGACGTCCCGCAATCCACGCCGGCGGCCGACGCGTCGGGGCACTATCGCGATCCGTTGCCTCTCGCGGACGGGACGCTGCTGGCTGTGCATACGAGCGAGATGCGTGGTGATGAGAACGACGGTTCGCGGGCGGCGCCGAAGTCGCGTTACGCGTTTCGTATCCGGACGATGGTGCCGCAGGGTGGCGTCTACGTTCCGGGGACGACGTTGACGCAAGGCATCCAGGGAAGCGTTTCGTACTTTGATCCCGACGTGCTGGTGACCTGGTCGGGCGAGATGTGGGAGCTGAATCCGGTGGAGGTGCGTGCGCGGCCCCGTCCGGTGCGGCGGACGACGCTGCTCGAGGAGCCGGAGGCGAAGATCTTTCGCGAGGAGAACGTCGATCCAGCCGCGTTTCGCGCGAACCTGCAGGCGCGCAATCTTGCGCTGATCGTCAGCCGCAACGTGACGTCGCGCGATGCGGCCGACAAGCAGCAGCCCTACAACCTTCGCGTGACCGGCAGCACGACACAGAAGGTCTCCGGCAGCAGCAAACTGTACGACATCGCGCACCTGCAACTCTTCCAGGCCGATCAACTCCGCGGCCTCGGTGGCACCGCGTCGCCGCGCGCAGGACGGCGCGTGCTCGCGCGCGTGATGCACGACGCCGCGGTGAAGAATGCGCCAACGTCCGGCCCGACCGGCAGCGTCCAGATCGCCGCCGATGGATCGATCGCCGCGTTCGTTCCCGCGCATCGGGCCATGAGCTGGCAACTGACGGACGGCGCGGGAACGCCGGTCGTTCGCGAGCGGTACTGGCTGACGTTTCAGCCCGGCGAGGTCCGCGTCTGCAGCGCGTGTCACGCGGTCAATGCACACGATCAACTGGCCGCTCCCGCTCCGACGAATTCCCCCGAGGCGCTGCGAGCGCTGCTGCGTGCGTGGAAGACATCGCAGACGACGCCGACGCGGCGTCGAGCGTCAGGGAAGTGAGCTTGTTCGCAGATACAATCCGCGCCCATGAAACGGCTCGTGATCGTATGCCTGCTCGTCGCAACTTCCTCTGTCGCCGCTCCGCCGCCTCTTGATGCGAAGACGAAACAGCTCGCGTTTGACATCTACAAAGAGCTGATCGAGATCAACACCACGAATTCGACCGGCAACAACACCACCGCCGCGGAGGCGATGGCGGTGCGGTTGAAGGCTGCGGGATTTCCCGCGGCCGATGTGCAGGTGCTCGGGCCGGATCCGCGCAAGGGAAACCTGGTGGCGCGTCTGCGCGGCCGGGGCGCGGACAAGCCGGTGCTCCTTCTTGCGCATCTCGACGTCGTCGAAGCGAAGCGCGAGGACTGGTCGATCGATCCTTTCGTGCTCACGGAGAAAGACGGTTACTACTATGGCCGAGGGACGAGCGATGACAAGGCGATGGCGGCGATCTGGATCGCTACGCTCATCCGCTTCAAGCAGGAAGGTTGGATTCCGAATCGCGATCTGATCGTGGCGCTCACCTCGGACGAAGAAACCGGACCGTTCAACGGTGTCTCCTGGCTGCTCACGGAGCATCGCGATCTCATCGACGCCGCGTTCGCGCTCAACGAAGGCGGGTCGGGGCGGCTGGAGAACGGGCGGCGTCTCTACAACGGTGTGGGGGCGAGCGAGAAGGTCTACGTCTCCTTCGGTCTGCAGACTAAGAACAAGGGCGGGCATAGCTCGGCGCCGCGCAAGGACAATGCGATTTACGAATTGGCGAATGGGCTTGTCCGCCTGGAGAAATACCAGTTTCCGGTGGCGCTGAATGAAGTGACGCGCGCTTATTTCGAGAAAATGTCGTCGATTGAAGGAGGCGCGACGGGCGCCGATATGAAAGCCCTTGCTTCCGGCGACGCGGCCGCGGCGGCGCGCCTTTCTGAAACGCCGGCCTACAACGCGCAGATGCGGACGACCTGCGTGGCCACTCGCCTCGAGGGGGGACACGCGGACAACGCCTTGCCCCAGATGGCGCGTGCCACGATCAACTGCCGCGTCCTTCCCGGCGAGTCGGCGGATGCCGTTCGCGACTCGATTGCAAAGGTGCTCGACGATCCCGGGATTGA
Organism: Thermoanaerobaculia bacterium; assembly: GCA_034664845.1. Lineage (GTDB taxonomy): Bacteria > Acidobacteriota > Thermoanaerobaculia > Gp7-AA8 > Gp7-AA8 > JADGNZ01. The sequence goes on from JAXDGW010000078.1 coordinate 18,709, forward strand.
GATCACGTGGATCGACAAGCCGAAGCCGAGCGCGCCATCGCCGCTGACGCCAGCTGTCATGAAGCCGATCGCCGACGTCACCAACGAGTTCTGGCCGGGCACGCCGGTGCTGCCGCTCATGGCTGCCGGTGCCAGCGACGGTCTCTATCTGCGCAACGCAGGCATCCCGACGTATGGCGTCTCCGGTCTATTTGGCGAGTTGAACGACTCGCGCGCGCACGGGAAGGATGAGCGGGTTCGCATCGATTCGTTCTATGAAAGCGTGCAGTTTCTTTATGTGCTCGTGAAGCGGCTGGGATCATGAGAAAACGCTCGATCGCTGCGGCGTGTCTGCTCGTGCTTGCTGCTTGCGGCGGCAACGCTCCCGCGCCGGCACCGGCGCCCGAGCCTGCGCCGGTCACCCCCGCGCCTGTGCCCGCGGCGCCGGACGACCACGCCATCGGAACGGTGCGCGTGAACGTCAGCACGCTCAACGTCCGCAGCGAAGCCTCCGGGTCGGCGGAAGTCATCGGGCGCGTGCGCCGCGGCGAGCGGCTGACTCTGATCTCGGAGTCGGGCGATTGGCTGCGCGTACGCCTCAACGACGGGACGACCGGTTTCGTCTCGGCGCAGCATGTCGTTCGCGACGGAGTGGCGGCCCGCCCGAGGCGTGGGGGATGTCCGCCGGACAGCGACTACTCGTTCGTCACTACGCCGAAGCCGTCGTTTTCAGAGGCAGGAGCGCACGGGATGGTCGTGATCGAAGCGACTGTCGATGCTCGCGGGAACGTGACGGCAACGCGCGTGGTGTCGAACGACACGCGCGACGGGTCGCTGGCATCACTTGCGGAGCGCGAGATTCGCGGCGCCCGCTTCGCTCCGCCGATCCGCAATTGCGTGCCGCGGGCGTTCATCTTTACCTATAAGCGGGCGTTCTGAGCGGCGGCCCAGACGAACAGCGCGGCCGGATTGCTCCGGCCGCGCTGCTGAGGAAAGCTAGTGTGACGCGTGGCCGCGGTTTGTCTGGGCGACGGTAACGTTGACCGTCTTGAATGCCGTGTTGCCACTGAAATCGCTCGTGGCGACCGTGATCGTGTAGACGCGGTCGACGCCCTGGCTGCGCTCGGAGCGCAACTGGACCGTCAGCGGTTCGGTGATGACGATGTCCCCCGCGGTGTCGCCGTCGCCAGTGCCGTTGTCGGGCTGGCTCGAGGTTACCGAGACGATGTGAGACATCGGCGCTGGATCGACCAGATCGGTCGCGATCACGGTGACCGCCACGCTGACCATTGAATGATTGGGCGGCCAGAGGTTATTCGGCGATGCCGTGGCCGAAACGATCGTCGGCGGCGTCGTGTCGCGAACCACGACTGTGAATGATCCATGTGCGGTGTTGTTGTGCGTATCGGTGGCGGTGCACTGGACGATCGTTGAGCCGAGCGGGAAGGTCGAGCCGGAAGCGTGATCGCACGTCACGGGCCGCGATCCGTCGACGAGATCGTTCGCCGAAACGCTGAACGTTACGTTCGCGCCGCTCGGTCCCGTCGCTTCGGCGGTGATGGTTCCGGGCAGCGTCAGGGCGGGCGGAGTGGTATCGACGACGGTCACGGTGAAGCTGCCGTTCGCTGTTCCGGTCGAGGCGGTAGCGGTGCAATCGACTGTCGTCGTGCCGAGGATGAAGGTCGAGCCGGAGGCTGGCGTGCAGACGACCGAGGCGTCGTCGGTTGCGGTAACCGTGAAGGAGACCGCCGCGCCCGCGCTGCTGGTCGCTTCGGCGGTGATGTTCGCAGGCAGCGTGAGGACGGGGCCGTTCGACACGGTCACGTGGAATGTCCCGACACCGGCATTCGCCTGCGAGTCGTAGGCGACGCAGGTCACCAGGGTGGTGCCGACCTCGAAGGTGGAGCCGGAGGCAGGAGTGCAGGTGACAGCCACACTTCCGTCGATCAAGTCGTTTGCCGTGGCGGTGAACGTCACCACCGGATTGCTGGTGACGATGTCGCCCGGCACCGTCACGGTCGGGCCGCCGCTGTCGAAGACGAACACCGGGAAGCTGGCTGACGCACTGCCGAAGCTGTCGGTGGCGGTGCAATGGACGATCGTCTCACCGATCGGGAAGTTGCTTCCCGGTTCGTGATCGCAGGTGACTGTCGGCGCCGGATCGACGAAGCTGGTGCCGCCGACGTAGAAGGGAACGTTCGCGCCGCTTGTGCTGGTTGCCGCCGCGAAAACGTTTTCGGGAACGGAGATCAGCGGATTCTGCTGAATCGGGCGGGCCACGACGTCGTAGTACACAGGACCGATCATGCGCGTGCCCGTGTCGTCCGTCGCCACGACCGTCACGGAGTAATGACCCTCGAGGTACAAGGTCGCTTCCGGTATCGCCATGTAGACCGTGTCGTTGAGGGTGCCTGTCTGACGGAAGCCGCCGCCGATGTCTTGCGAAATCGGGCCCGTGGGGCCGTCGATCAGGAGATGGGTGCTGGAGTAGATGTTCTCAGAATCGGGAGCACCGTAGAAGTCGCCGAACAAGTTGACGCCGTGCAGCGTCGCATTCTGTTCGAGCTCGAACGAATAAAAAGATGTCGGCGCCATCGAGTCGAGTGAGTCGGCGAACACCGCGGTAGGAATGAGCACGAAAAGACAAAGCAGGCACAGGGCCGCACGTTTCATGGAGACCTCCCTCTCTATTTGGACCAGACCATTATGCGATACGTTGGGCGAACTGTATATATGTCGCCATTAGAAAGGCCGGACTGTGAGCAAGATCACGCTCTTGCAAGCTCGGATTATTCGTAGCGCAGGGCTTCGATCGGGTGCAGCGAGGCTGCTTTCCACGCCGGGTAGGATCCAAAGCCGATCCCGATGATGGAGCAGACGACGAGGCCGGTGATCGCCCAGAACCAGGGGAAGACCATGCTCATGTCGAAGGCCAGAGCCACCCCGTTGCCGCCTAGGACGCCGACGATGATGCCCGCCAGACCCCCGAGCTCCGAGAGAAGCACAGCCTCAATCAGGAACTGCTTGATGATGTCGTACTTGCGTGCGCCGATGGCCTTGCGCACGCCGATCTCGCGTGTCCGCTCCGTGACGCTGACCAGCATGATGTTCATGATCCCGATGCCGGCGGCGAGCAGGGCGATGACGCTGACGACGAACGCGCCGGCGCGAACGGTGTCGGCTACCTGTGCGAACGCCGTGACCAGCGTGTCGTTCGAGTAGATCTCGAAATCGTTGTCCTGCCCGAGCTTCAGTCCGCGGGCGGTTCGCATCGCGCCGATCGCTTTGTCCAGCGTGTCGTTGTAAGTGGCCTGCGAGGTGGACTGGATGGCGATGTTGATCGTGCGATGTTCGTGGCCGAAGTCCGAAAAGAACTTCGTGAGCGGCACGAGCACGAGGTCGTCCTGACTGTTGCCGAACGAGGAGCCCTTCTCGTCGAGCACGCCGATGATCGTGTACGGCTTCGAATGGACCTTGATCGTCTTGCCTAAGGCCGACTGGCTGGGAAAGAGCTTCTTCTGGATGCTGGCGCCGACGACGGTGACGGGGCGCGCCAGCTCGACGTCGTCGGGCGAGATGTTGCGGCCGTAGCCGATGGCGTAGCTGTTGGCAGTGATGAAGTACTCGTTGGTGCCGACGACGGTGCGGCCCTGCAGCGTCACGGGTCCGTTGCTGATCGGCCGGCCGCCGTCGAAGACCTTCAGCGCGATGGCGTTCGCCTCGCCTCCCATGAGCCGGATGAACTCGTTCGCGTTGTCGAGCGAGATGTCTTTCCGGTTTCTGTATTTATCCTCGTTATCGCCGCCGTTGTTGATGATCGGGTACTTGGCGAGCTGGAAGATGTTGCTTCCGAGGAAGCTCAGCCCGGTCTCGATGGAGCCCTGGATGGCGCTGAGCGCGGTCATGACGCCGATGACGGAGAAGACACCGATGGCGACGCCGAGCATCGTCAGCGCGGAGCGCAGCCGGTTCGTCCGCAACGATCCGAGTGCCATGCGAAAGATTTCAGTGAAGAACATGATTTTTAGTGGTCAGAGATCAGAGATCAGAGACAAGAGGTCAGAGGTCAGGAGTAACCCAGCGTTTCTGGCCGCTGATCTCTGATCTCTGTTCTCTGACTCACTCGTACCTCAACGCTTCAATTGGATCCAACCGCGAGGCCGACAACGCTGGAGCGAAGCCGGACAAAATGCCGGTGAGTGTGGAGACGATCATCCCCACGATGACGAGACCGGCGGAGAACTGCATCGGGAACGAGGGGAACGCTGCCGCCACGCCGCTGGTCAGCAGGAACGAGAGAAGCAAACCGGCCGCACCGCCGATCAGGCAGATGCAGATCGCTTCGACGAGGAACTGCATCAGGATCGTCCGCCGCCGCGCGCCGACCGCTTTGCGTGTGCCGATCTCGCGCGTCCGCTCCTTCACGCTGACGTAGGTGATGTTCATGATGCCGATGGCGCCGACGAACAGCGCCAGGCTGGTGATGAAGAGGCCGGCGACGGCGATGCCTGCCTTGACCGGCTCGATCGTGCTGCGCAGGCCTTCCTGCGCGTTGATCTCGAAATCGTCTTTCTGCTCGGGGCGGAGACCGCGGACGCGGCGCATGTCGCCGGTCAGCTCGTCGCGTGCCTGCGCCAGATGCGCCTTGTCCTTCACCTTGACGCGGATCGAGGTGTCGAGCCGCGAGCTGAAGGCTCTGGTGAACGCGCCCAGCGGCACGACCACCTGCGTGTCGAAGCTGAAAAGGCCGAGGAAGGTTCCCTGTTTTCCGAAGACGCCGATGACGCGGAAGGGGCTGCCGCCGATCATGACGGTCTTGTCGAGCGCGGACTCCTTCGGGAAGAGCGCGTCGGCGACGTCGAAGCCGAGGACGCAGACGTTGCGAGCGCCGCGCGATTCGATCGCGGTGATGAACCGCCCCTCTTTGAACGTCGCGGTGGACGTCACCAGAAACTCCTCGGTCGTCCCCTGGGTGAAGACGCGTTGCACCTCGTTGTCGCCGTACTTGACGCCGCGATTTGTGTTCAGCGTCGGCACGGCAGTGATGAGGTTCGAGTTCGGCGTTGCTGCGATGAGACGTTTCAGCGTGTCGGCGTACTGCGGCTCGATGCGGCGCCGGTTGCGATAGTTCCACCAGTCGTCCACGTTGTGCCACGGCCACTTCTCGACATAGAGGATGTCGTCGCCGATGACGGCCAGGCTGCGCTCGAATCCGATCTCGATGCCGCCGATGGCCGACCCCATGAGCGTGACGGCGATGATGCCGATGATCACGCCAAGAGCGGTCAGGATCGACCGCATCTTGTGCGCCCGGATCTGTCCGAAGGCTATGCGGAAGCTTTCAGTGAGCTCGATGGCGATGTCTCTCATGCGGTCTCGCGGTTTCGGGGTTGCGGGGTCTCGTGGTGGTGGTTGTTGGTTGCCGTTTTGGGTTGCTGGGTTGCTGAGTTGCTCGGTTGTTGAGGTGGTTAGTTAGTGGGTTGATGAGTTAGTCAGCAACGCCACCGACGCACCACCACGCGACCCCGCAACCCGCAGAACCGCGCGACCGCAAACATCATCCCTTTCCTTGTTTCTCGATCGCGACCTTCGCTCCATCTTTCAACCTGCGGCTGATCGCGGTGTAGCTGCCGGAGACCACTTCGTCGCCGGCCTTGATGCCGCTCTTGATCTCGATGAAAGTCGTGTCGGCGATGCCGGTCTCGACTTTCTGCTGCCGCACGGTGTCGCCGTTTTTGATAAACACAACACGCATCAGTTTCTCGCGCTGCTCGCGCTCTTTCTGCTTCTCGAGCGTTTGATTCGAGACTTCGGCTTTGTTGTCGTCCTCTTTGGAGACGCTTTGCGAATTCTGCTTCTCGCGCTCCTCGGGGGATAGCTTGCTGTCGGTGCTGCGGACGGTGACGCTCTGGATCGGGACGACGACCACGTTCTGCACCGTATCGGTCTCGATGTCGGCAGTCGTGCTCATGCCGGGGCGGAGATGGACGGAGCGGTCGGAGACGCGGATCTTCACCTCGAAGTTCGTGACCTGCTCCTGCGTGCCGAGGTTGTTCGTGGTGGCCGTGCTGGCGATCTCGCGCACCACGCCGGCGATCTTGCGGTCGGGATAGGCGTCGACGCTGATCCGGGCGATGTCGCCGATCTTGACGTTGACGATGTCGTTTTCATTGACGTTGACGCGCGCTTCCATGTTGCTCAAGTCGGCGATGCGCATCACTTCCGTGCCGGCGAACTGGCTGGTGCCGACGACGCGCTCGCCGAGGCGGCTGGTGAGTGAGCTGATGGAGCCGTCGGTCGGAGCGACGATCGTCGTCTTCGACAACGCTTGATTGATCTGGCGGAGCGCTCCCTCGGAACGCTGCACGTCGAACTGCGACGCGTTGAGCGCCGATTGCGCGATCTCGTAGTTCGTTTGCGCCGACTTCCGATCCGACTCCGGGATGAGCTTCGATTCGAACAGGCTCTTCGAGCGCTGGTAGTCGGCCTCGGCCTTCGCAAGCTGCGATTTTCGCTGCCCGATGGATGCCTGCGCGCTGCTCAGCGCGGCCTGCTGTTCTTCAACCTGTGCGCGATAGGTGTCGGGCTTGATGCGCAGCAGAAGATCGCCTTTGTGCACGATCTGTCCCTCTTTTACGGGCAGGTCGATGATCTCGCCCGAGACCTCGGGGGAGATTTTCACTTCGATCTCCGGCTGGATCTTGCCGGTGGCGGTGACGAGCTGCGTGATCGTCTTGCGGAACGCTTTGTCGGTCGTGACGAGGATCGGCTTCTCACGCTTTTTCGACATGCCCGCGGCGACCGCAGCGATGGCGATGACGAGGACGATTCCGATGATCCAGTACAGCTTCTTGCGCGAGCGCTTCGGCTTGGGTTTGGCGAGGGACGACAGAACATCGGTCATGTGACTTTCGACTCCAGACGGGCGTCAGCCCTGGTGATTGGACTGCGGGATGTCAACGGATTTGCGACGGAAAAGTTGCAGCGAGGACCGTTTTTGCCAACATCCCGAGGACGCTGGCTATTCTAATCCGCTCACGTCGCGCCCGTGGTGCGCGGCTTACCGCACCGCATGTTTCCGCGCCGGCATGCCGCCGACGGCGAAGAGATGTCCGCCGGTCTGCGAGTAAACGCGTCCCTGAGCATCGATCGCTACCGGCGTGTAGGCCGCGCCGAGGGGGCCGGCGAGGGGGAATCGGTTGAGGAGGATGCCGCCTTGTGCGATTGCGTAGAGGATACCGTCCTCGCCGTTTGCGTAGACGGTTCCGCGAGCGTCGATCGCGGTCGCGTTGACGCACCACTCGAAACCGAACTCCTCGTCGACGCAGCCGTCCGCGCGGCAAGCAGTTCGTGACGGGTTGCGATACTGCCACTCGACCTGAAGTTGCGGGCTGAGCTGCGTGATGAAATCGCCGGGATCGGTGCGGAGCAGCGGATCGCCGTAGAAGTTTTCCTTCGTCACGATGGAGTACGTTCCGTCGTGCTGCCAGACGGCCGGCGTCGTATCCCAGCCGAAGGGATAGGCGCCCAGATAGTCGGCGTTCGCGGCGAAGTGCATCAGGTGGCCGTTGCGGTCGTTGTAAAGAGAGAAGGAGCCGTAGAGGATTGAGTTATCGGGCAGGACGACAGGCGAGGCGGTCGAGCTGTCCTGCACCCGGCCAGAGCCCGGCAGATTGTCATCAGGATCGACACCAACATGCGCGCCGGCGCTGCAGTTTTCCGGAGGAAGCAGGACGCCGCAGCCGTCGTGAAAACGTCCGCGCAGTGACTGACTCCACTTCGGCGTGAGGTCGGGATTGACGGCGACGAGATAGCCCCAGCGATCGTTGAAGTGCGTCCGGCTGATGATGTAGATCGTTCCGTCGGGCGCGATGGCCGGCGCGACGTTGAGGGCGGGCCGCTGCGAGCCGCAGACCTTCGCCGGCGCCACCGCGTCGGGCGATGGGGGATGTTGAATCGATCCAAACGCAAACTCGGTCGTGCATTGTGCGCTGGCGCTGGGAGCGTTGGGCACCAGCGGCGCAAAAGGAACCGCGGTAGGCGTGCCGTCCGGCGTCACGCGCACGAGCCAGGCGCCGAGGATGTCGTTGCGCCACGGAAGGTTCTGCTGCAAGCGGAACGCTCCGTAGATGATATTCCCCGCGGAGTCCACGCTGGGCGGACCGGAGACGAATGTATTTGCATCGATCGATGAAAACGGATTGATGCGGCGGACAACGGTGCCGGTGGTCCGGTCGATCTGCAACAACGTCCCGCCGGAGGCCGGCGCGTAAATGAAACCGTTGGCGAGGACCGGCTGCATCACCGGCTCCCAGATGTTGTTGCCGTCCGGAATCGGTTGCCAATCGCTCGGCTGCGACCACTTCTCGACGAGCTGACCGTTCTCCCAATGAAGCCGATGAACGCTCCATACTGTATGGACGTAGTCTGCTCCCTTGAACGACATGAACACGTCATCGCCATCGAGCAGCGGTCCGGCGTAGTGAACGTAGAGATCGCCCGAGAACGGATCGATCTCCTCGGGGACGAGCGGATCAGGCACGATCTCCGCGAGCGTCTTCACGAGCGGCTGAGCGGTTACCGCGGCGTTGCCGGTGTGGCGCGGGTTCGCGCCGAACTGCGGCCATTGCGCGAGCGCGGCGGACGCTGCCGCAAGTTGGATCGTCACCACAAATAAGCGTTTGAGCACGAGGAGAGATTACGCGATTTCAGGAGCGCTGCGCTTGCCCATTTTCGCGGACGTACCGTCCTCGATCGAGGAGCTGTTTTCGATCGTCGAATGCGGTTCCTCTCAGAGGAATGCTCTTCACCAGCTGGCTCACGCGTCGCATAAGCGCACTCCAGCTTCGTAACCTTCTAAGGGAGAAACTCATGAAGAAACAGATCCTCCACGCAGTTGCCGCTCTCTTTCTCGTCATGCTGGCCGCGCCGCTCTTCGCCGTGCAGAGAAACGTCGTCGATGAAGTCATCCGGATGACGAAGTCTGGCGTGCCTGAAGACACCATCCTCGAGTATGTCGACAAGACGGACATTAGGATCGCCGTTACCGGTGATGACGTCATCGCCATGACCGACGCGAACGTCCCGAAAGCGGTCGTCAAGGCCGTGGTCGACGCGTCTCAGGCGAGCCGGGCCAGCAACTACAACGACCGCCGGTACTCGACCCGCGTCCTCGTCTCGCCGTCGTATTACTCTCCGTACTATTACAACTACTACGACCCGTTCTGGTACCGCCCTAGCCTCTACCTCGGCTTCGGCTTCGGCGGCTACTACGGCGGTGGTTTCCGTGGCGGTCACTACGGCGGCGGCGGACATCGCGGTCACCGCTAAGTTTCCTTCGATCGATTTCCACGAAAGCCCGGGCTCGCGCCCGGGCTTTCGTGCTTTTAGCGCTTGTTTAGCTTCTGTTTTGGTGAATCCCTTTATCCTCCCGCCCGAATGTTCCATCGGACACTGATCGCTTTTCTTTTCTTCGCTTCCGTCAACGCCCGAGCGCAGGTCGTCGTCACCGGTACCGTGACCGATCCCTCCGGCGCCGCTGTGGCAGGCGCCAACGTATCGGTGCGAGGGACCACAAACGTCTCTGCCGTAACCGACGACCTCGGCAACTTTCGAATCGGAGCGCTGACTCCCGGCCGCTATCGCCTGGACGTCAACTCCGGCGATGACTTCAAGCCATTGCGCCGCGACGTCAACGTGTCACCGGCGATGGCTCCCATCGTCATCCAGCTCTCATTGGCTGCCGTCGAGGAGAGTCTCGACGTAACCGCGGACGATGCGCGCCCAAGTGTTGACACCGCCGCGAACCTCGACACCACCACGCTCAGCGGCGCGGCGCTCGATCAGTTGCCGGTCTTCGATCAGGATTTCGTTGGCGCTCTGTCGCAGTTCCTCGATCCCGCCTCGATCGCGACCGGCGGCGCCACCATCGTCGTCGATGGCGTGGAGATGAAGAGCGCGGGCGTGCCGAAGTCGGCGGTGCAGGAGATCTCCATCAACGACGACCCCTACTCAGCCGAGTCGAGCCGGCCGGGGCGAGGGCGTATCGAGATCATCACGAAGCCGGGCTCGGGCCATCTGCGCGGCAACGTCAACTTCACGTTTCGCAACGCCGCGCTGGCCACGCGCAGTTACTTCGCGCCGGCCAAACCGCCGGAGCAGCGGCAGGCAGCAGAGGGAGTGCTCAGCGGTCCGATCGGAAAAGAGGGAACGTCGTATCTGATGACGTTCTCGCGGCAGAACGATGACGCCGCTGCGGTGGTGCACGCCCTGACGCCGGACGGCGCGTTCGATCAGACCGTCGCCGCTCCTTCGACGAACACAGAATTCATGGCTCGCGTCACGCACGACTGGAACGAGAAGCATCGCGGCTCGCTCCAGGTGAACTGGAAACGTTCCGCAAACCAGATGCAGGGAGTTGGCGGCGTCGTTCTTCCGCAGGCCGCGGTCAACGCCTCGTCGCGCGAGGACGATCTCTTTTTCACCGTCCACTCGATCCTCACGCCCGAACGGCTGAATCAATTTCAGCTCACCTTCGAATTCAACCGCGAGCCGTCAACGAGCCTCAGCACACTGCCCGGCATCATCGTGCGCGATGCATTCACCAGCGGCGGCGCGCAATCGACGATTCTGCGGACGGAGTCGGGCGGAAAACTGAACGACATCGTCACGATCTCTCACGGGAAGCACATCGTGAAGTTCGGCGTGCAGATCCCGAATCTCAACCGGCGCGTCTGGGACGATGAGACGAACCGGGGAGGCACGTTCAGTTTCGCGACGCTGGCGGACTACGCGGCCGGACGGCCGTACGCCTACACCGTGCAACAAGGCTCGGGCCGCGTGTCGCTCTGGTGGCGCGAGTACGGCGCCTTCGTTCAGGATCAGGTGCGGCTGTCGCCCAAGCTGCAGGCATCGTTCGGGCTGCGCTACGACTGGCAGGCGTTCTTTCACGATGCGAACAATTTCTCGCCGCGCCTGTCGCTGGCGTGGTCACCGGTGAAGGATGGGAAGACGATCGTCCGCGGCGGCGCCGGCCTTTTCTACGACCGCAGCGGCGTCGGCCCGGTCGCCAGCCTGATGCTGCACAACGGCACGACCCTTCGCTCGTACACGATTCTCAATCCCTCGTATCCCGATCCATTTGCCGGCGGTGTCTCGCTGGCCAACGTGCCGGCGAACGTCACGCAACTCGCGCCGGATGTGCAGATCCCTTACACGCTGCAGTACAGCGTGGGTGTCGAACGGCAACTGACGAAGTCGCTGTCATTCGTGGCCGGATATCGCGCATCCCGAGGCCACCATCTTTTCCGATCGGTCGATGTGAATGCGCCGCTTCCGCCTGACTACACCTCGGTGCCGGTCCGGAGTCTCGGGCACGTGCAGCAGATCCGCTCGGATGGCCGCCTGCGCTCGGACGCGATCGAGCTCACGTTCCGCGGCCGCGCCGGGAAGCATTTGAGCGGGCAGGCGCAGTACACGCTCAGCCGCGCGTCGAACGATACCGGCGGGATTTTCTGGTACCCGTCGAATCAGTACGCGCCTGTCAGCGCGGAGTGGGGGCCTGCCGACTTCGACGTCCGTCACCGCCTCAATCTCCTCGGCACGCTCTCCGCCGGACGCTGGGGCAACTTCGGCCTCTCCGCCCGTTTCACCTCGGCGTTGCCCTACAGCGAAACCGCCGGGACCGATCCCTTTCACACGGGCATGTCCAACGCCCGGCCCGCTGGCATTGGACGCAACACGCTTCGCACGTCCGGCTATCGCAACGTCGATCTGCGCTGGTCGCACGATGTACGTCTGAGCGAGGCGAAAGGGGAGAAGGGAAGCGAGCTGACGCTGTCGGTGGATGCGTTCAACATCCTCAATCATCCGAATTTCGCGGGGTACGTCGGCAACGTCCGCTCACCGTTCTATCTCTCGCCGACATCCGTGTCGCCCGGACGACGTCTGCAGTTGTCGGCGGAGGTGAAGTTCGGCGGGTGAGGCTACGCGCTCAGCGCCGCGTACCCGACGTGCGGTGACGCGGTGACCATCCCTTGGGATGGCGGCGGGCTTATTAGTGACCTCCGCGCTGCTTGTTCATCATTTCGCGCGAAGCGCTTTGGAGTGCGGCAGCGCCAGCTGCCGCTTTTTGATGGCGTGATTCTCCCGCTCTAGTCACTCTTTGAACCGCGTCGCTTCGAACGAGCGATTTCAAAGCGGTGGCTAGCGCCACCGCAGTCCAAAGCGCTTCGCGCGAAATCGAACGGCATTCCGTTTCGTAACGCACTTTCGTCGATCGCCGCGCACCCGACGTGCGGTGACATTTGTCGCAACCAGGAAAAGCTTATTAGTGACCTCTGCGCTGCTTGTTCGTCATTTCGCGCGAAGCGCCTTGGACTGCGGCAGCGCCAGATGCCGCTTTTGATGGCGTGATTCTCGGGCTCGGGCACCCTTCGAACCGCGTCGCTTCGGACACGTGATTTCAAAGCGGTGGCTGGCGCCACCGCAGTCCAAAGCGCTTCGCGCGAAAGCTGCGGGCTCACCGCCGCGCCGGGCCGATCGTGAACATCACTCCCATCGTTTTCCTGTCGATGATGGGCATGGCCTGCCAGGCGACATGCTTACCCGTGTGCCGGGCCAGGATTCCCTTCGCGACCGCGTGGCCGATCAGCGCGCCGGCAACGACGTCCGACCCGAAGTGAACGCGGTCGTTGACGCGCGAGACGGCCACGCCGCTTGCGATGGTGTAGACGATCGTCGGTACGATCCAGCCGTCGTAATGACCGGCGACCGCGGTCGCGAAGGCGAAGGCGTTCGTGGCGTGACCCGATGGGAAACTGTCGAAGTTTTTGTCGAGCGGATGGAACGAATGGCTCCCTTCGTTCTGGATCGGCCGCGAGCGGCCGAATGCCATCTTGAGCAGCGGAGTGACGATGCCCGCCGCGAGCAGCTCAGCTTCCAGCGAGTCGCGTCCGGCATCGCGGAGAGTGTCGTTATGCGTCCCTGCGCCGGCCGCGATCATCAGCGCCGAAATCTGGAGCGCGCGATGACCGCCGAACGGCGTCAGCGTCTCCGCGAATTGATCCGTTGACGACGAGCGCTGCCGCGCCACGCGGTCGGAAGTCTGTTTGTCGGCCGCGTAGAGCGCGACGACGACAACCGTCCCTTCACCGAATCGCTCCCATGCCCGTCGATCCCAATGCACGGGCGCCGTGGCCAGGCTTTTCGCATCGCGGGCGTAACGCACAACCTCGTGCTTCACCGCGCTGGCGGCGCACTTCACCTTGCCGTCGCACGGTTCGTCGCCATACGCGATGGACGACATCATCGAAATGAGAAGGATTGCGAGAGGTATGCGGCACATGCGGGAAGGATTACACATTCGCGCAGATAAACAGTCGATGAAACGATTGTTTAGCGAAAGTTTATGCAATGCATTGAATACTCAGGCCGTTTAGCAGAGGACAGTTGTACAAAGAGCCAAGGGAGAATAAACATGTATAAGAAGATCACCACCGTGTTTGCGTTCGCGACAATCGTGTCGGCCGGCGCGTTTGCCGTGACACCAACTGCGAAGGACACCAAGCAGCAGCCGAAGATCACCATGGAGCAGGCTCGCGCCACAGCGCTCAAGAAAGCTCCCGGCAAAGTCACGAGCGAGGAGCTCGAGAACGAGAAAGGAAAACTCATCTACTCGTTCGACATTGCCACGTCGAAGACGGACGTGACGGAAGTCAACGTCGACGCCATGACCGGCAAGATCGTGGCCGTACAGCACGAGAACGCCGCGAAGGAAGCCGCCGAGAAGAAGCAGGAAGCCAAAGAGAAGAAAGATGGTAAGCACTAAGCCACATTTCTCACAGCCGTGAACCACGGAGACGCAGAGATCACGGAGTTTCAGTAGTGATCTCTGTGCTCTCCGTGCATCTGTGGTAATTGTTCTCTTCCAGAAGAACGAGCATTTCACGCGCGGCGCGCAATCAAAACGGCGTTCGTTCCTCCAAATGCGAACGAATTCGACATCACGCACTGAATCTCCAGCCCGTCCCTTCCTTTGCCCGGCACGTAATCGAGATCGCAGTCGGGATCGGGAACGGCGAGATTGGCAGTGGGAGGAACGGCATTGTGCGACATCGCCAAAAGACTGATGACGAATTCCAATGCCCCTGCACCGCCGAGGAGATGACCGTGCATCGATTTTGTTGAGCTGATTGGAATCTTGTAAGCGCCGTCGCCAAAAACTGATTTGATCGCTCGCGTTTCCGTGACGTCATTGAGCGCAGTGGCGGTGCCGTGGGCGTTGATGTAATGAATTTCCGCGCCAGACAACCCAGCATCGGATAAGGCCAACGTCATGGCTTTCGCCTGTCCTTCAATGGACGGTTTCGTCAGATGCCGATAATCATTGTTCGAACCGTAGCCCGCCACTTCGCCGTAGATTCGCGCGCCGCGTTTCATGGCGCTCTCGCGCTCCTCCAGCACGACCATTGCCGCCCCTTCTCCCAGCACCAGGCCAGTCCGATTGCGCGAAAACGGGCGGCACGATGCCCCCGGATCATCGCGATCGGGAACGGCAAGAATGTGCATCGCCTCCCACACCTTGAAAAACCCGAACGTCAGCGGCGCCTCGGCTCCCCCCGCAATCATCACGTCGGCCGTCCCATATTGGATCTGGCGATACGCCTCGCCGATCGATACCGACGATGACGAGCAGGCGCAGGAGTACGTGAGATCGGGACCCGCCAGAGAATGCTGCATGGCGATGTGCGCGCCGGGAGCGTTGTTCATGACCTTGAGCACGGTGAGCGGTTTAACGCGATTGGGATCGCGCAGGAGCAGTTGCGCAAACGTTTCCTCCAGCGCCGCCGCCGCACCCATTCCGGTTCCGAACGAGACGCCGGAGCGCTCCCGCAGCTCGTCCGTAAACTCGATGCCGCTGTCGCGAACGGCCATCCCCGCCGCCGCCATCGCGAACTGTCCGACGCGGTCGATGGGTTCGAGCTTCTGCTGCGGCGGAAAGTAGAGCGCAGGGTCGAACGCCGCCGGTCCAGCCACGTTGGAGGACGGGCCTTTCGGTCCCTCGGTCACCACTTCGCGGATTCCTGACTGTCCCTCCATCAACGTGGAGAAGAGTGTCTCGGGGTCGTTGCCCAGCGGCGTGATGACGCCGAGGCCGGTGACGACAACGCGTCTCATGCGGCCCGCTCCACTGATTTGCTGTCGATCGTCGTTTTCAACGCGGCACCGCCATCCTGCGGCACGCGGATTTTAATCGCATCGTTTGAAACCGAACGATTCTCAGTTCTTCGTAGTGACGAAAGGACCGCCGATCCGCTTGCCGGTCTCATCGAAAAACGTGATCGTGAGAGTGTGCGCGTCGACCTCGAGAACCGCGAAGCCAACCGTCGCTTTGGCAGGGAACGGCGGGTAGAGCGTGGGAGGCTCCTTCAAGTTCGCATGGCGCGGGCGGATCTCGTCGGTTCCGGAGCCTGCGCCGCTGACCAGGAAGAGCGGTTCGGATTGCGGACCGCGATGGAGATCGCCGAGGAGCTCCATGTCGTGATCGTGGCCACAGATGTAGAGATCGACATGACTCCGGAGCATCAGCGGCAGAAGTTCGCGGACGCGCCTCTGGGTCGCGTCATTCGTACGGCCATGCATACCCGACGAGTAGATCGTGTGGTGCCCGAGGACGATGCGCCACCGGCTATCGATCTGCGGTAACTCTTCTGCGATCCAGCTCTTTTCCGCGGCTGCGCCGAGACTTCCGCCGTAGCCCTCGGGAAAATCGAGAGCCACCGGCTGCGTATCGATCATCACGAAGTCCGCCACCGCGGAGCGCAGAAGGTAGTTTCGCGCCGGCATGTGCCACTCGCTGATCTTCCCGGTGGCGTCGACTTCCGCACCTGCATTCGGGTGCCCGCAACTCCAGTAGTCAGGCCCTCCGTGCTGCTGCTGGTCGCCGTAGTCGTGATTGCCGAGGACCGCGTAGACCGGCAGATGAGTAGGACCGAAATGCTCGGTGATCTTGCTCCACTGCGGATCGTGCACAGAGCTCACACCGCACGGATAGAAGTTGTCCCCGGTCAGCAGAATGGCATCCACCTCGGTGTTCCTGATCACCTTCAGAAGTCCGGCGCGGAGGCGCGAGTGCGTCGATCCGGCATCTCCGGTCACGATGAAGCGAAGAGTGGCTTTCGCCGGAAGGTGGATGACGGGAACGGCGGCCGCGGCGGAGGATGCAATCAGGAGTACGAGGAAAGCGAAGGATCGATTCACTCCGCCAGCCTGGCGCGATCGACGTAAACCGTCGTTAAACCGGGATCCGCCGTCAGGATGGAGTTTGCGGTCCGCGCGGATCGAGGATGTAGCCGGAGCCGCGAATCGTGTGAATCAGTTTCACCTCGCGCTCGCGATCGACGAGCCGCCGCAACCGGCCGATGTAGACCTCGATCAAATTCGAGAACGGATCGAAGTTCTCGTTCCAAACATGCTCGGCGATCTCCTCGCGTCCCATGACCCGCCCTGCGTTGACCGACAGGTACTCGAGCAGCGCGTACTCCTTCGTCGTCAACTGCAGCTCGGCGCCCGCGCGGGTCACGCGATGCGAGCGCGTGTCGAGGCGAAGGTCGCCGACCTCGATGACCGGATACTGCCGTGTGCCTCGCCTGCGCAGGAGCGCGCGCAACCGCGCCAGGAGCTCGGCGAACTCGAACGGTTTGACGAGATAGTCGTCCGCGCCGGAGTCGAGGCCTTCGACGCGGTCCGCCAGCGAGTCGCGCGCCGTCAGCATCAGGATCGAGGCGTCGTTGCCTTCGGCGCGCAGTTGGCGGCAGACCTCGAAACCGTCCGGCGCGGGGATCATGGCGTCGAGGATGATGACGTCGTACGTAGCCGTCGTGGCGGCCTCGATCGCGGCGTCTCCTGTCGCGGCAACGTCCACCGCGTACGACTGCTCGCGCAGCCCGCGAGCGATGAATCGCGACATGTCCGGATCATCTTCGACGACGAGGATTCGCATGGTTGTCACTCACTCCTCGGCAACTCCGCCACAAACATGCTGCCTCCGGCGCCGGATCGCTCCAAACGCACGCTGCCACCGTGCAGCTCGGCGATCCAGCGAGCGATGGGGAGGCCGAGGCCGGCGCCGCCTTGACTCCGTGCGCGGTCCACGCGAAAGAAGCGCTCGAAGATGTGCGGCTGATCGTCCGGCAGGATTCCGGCGCCGCTGTCGGTGACACGAATCGAGCAGAGGTTGCCGTTCGCTTCGACCACGATGTGGACGCGCCCTCCATCCGGAGTGAACTTCACGGCATTCTCGACGAGGTTGAGGACGAGCCGCTGGATCAGCTCCTCATCCGCGACGATCACGATGTCCTCGTCTGCCGAACAGGTCATCTCGATTCCGCGGTTTTGCGCCACGCTTCGGAGGCCTCGCACGCAGTCGCCGGCGACCTCGCCGAGGTAGAAGCGCGACTTCGAGACCGGATAGCCGCCTTCGTCGCCGCGCGCGAGAAGAAAGAGATTCTGGACGATTCGCGTCAGCTTTCGCGCCGCTCGCTGCATCACCTCGATGCTCTCGCGATAGTCGGCCGCGGAGCGATCGCCGCGGGCCAGAGCCACATCCGCCTCGCCTTGGATGATCGCGATCGGCGTGCGCAGCTCGTGCGACGCGTCCGCCATGAAGCGGCGCTGCGACTCGAAGGCGTGTTGGAGACGCTCGAGCAAACCGTTGAGCGTGGCCGCGAGAAAACCCAGCTCGTCGCGCTCGTCCCCGATCTCGATCCGCTCGTCGAGCGTGCTGGCGCCGATCTGCCGCGCCTGCATGCTCATCCGCGTGACCGGCGCGAAGCTCTTGCGGGCGAGAAGATAGCCGCCGGCAGCGGCCACGATCAGCGCCAGCGGTGTGCCGACGAACACCGCGTGTGCCGCGCTCTCCAGGCGGTCCGCCTGCTCGTCGAGGTCCCGGGCCACGACAGCGGTGTACTGCCGTCCCGCCACGTTCATCGGCACAGCCACGGCGCGAACGCCGTCGTTTTCCTCGCCGCCGGGGATCGTGGCCGCCCCTTTTCCGCCAGCCCGGATCCAGGCAGCGATGCGCGCGCGCTCCACATCGCCGATCTCTGCTCTCGATGAGGCAGCGATCCGGCCGTCGGACGAGAAGATCAGAACCTCACGGTCGCTGTAGCGGAAATCGAGCGGCACACGCGCACGCTCTGCCGGCTCCCATGCCGCCTCGACTTCACGAGCGGTTGCGGCGAGCGAGGCGTCCGTGCCGGCCCGGATCTCGCGCGCCAGCAGCACGTAACTCACCGCGCTGAAGATGATCAGAACCAGCGCCAGGACGGCGGTGTACCAAAGCGTCAGGCGAGCGCGTACGGAGTGGAACATCGGTGGTAGTGTCGAGCCTGCAGTGGCCTGTCGTCCAGTTGCAAGCCTGACCGCGGCGAGATGAACTGCCGATGAATGGTTCCTTCGGCCCTGTCATCCCCGCTGTCATCCTGAGACTGCCGCAGGACACGAAGTGCCGGAGGACGTCGAAGGACCCCCTGCGATTTTCCTTTCGCCCCCGCCCGACCCTGCAAATGCGCGGGGGGTCCTTCGACCGTCCTCCGGCACTTCGTGTCCTTCGGCGGCTCAGGATGACAGGCCGGATGACAGGCTTGATAATCTCTCTGCGTCCGGTTCATCGCGCGTTCACGTCGTTCAGTTAAACTCCGGCGCCCGATGTGCAGACCGCGTCTGTTCGTGATCTTCCTGTTGTTGGCGCTGCCGTTGTTTGCGCAGGTCGCGCCGCCGGCTCCCACGACTTCCGTAGCGCCCGCGCCCTCGGCGCCTCCTCAAACGGCCGCGGCACCGCCGATGACGATCGAGAGCGCGACGCAGGCGGCGCTGAAGCAGGCCACCGCGTACCAGCAGGCGGTCATCGACGAGCAGAGTGCCGCGCTCGATCTCACGCAGGCGCGCGCCGCGCTCCTGCCGCGCGTGCGCGACGCGTTCACCGCCACGTATAACAAACCGATTCGTCCCGGCTCGCTGGATCCTTCCTTCATCGCAGCGAATGCCGTTCGCGAGTACCAGAACCTTCTCGGCGTCGAAGGCTCGCTCGACTTCGGGACGCGCGCGGCGGTGGCGCGCAGCCGCGCCCTTCTGGCCGCGGCACACGCCGGCACCGAGATCGCCCGTCGCGCGCTCGTGCGCGGCGTGCGCGAGGCCTACTTCGGCCTCGGGCTCGCCACGGCGGAGCGACGGAGTGCTGAGGAGACGCTGGCCGCCGCCGAAGAATTCGAGCGCGTCAATAGGCTGCAGCAGAACGCTGGAGAGCTGGCCGAGATCGACGTCATCCGCGCGCGCCTGCAGACCGCGCAGCGGCGCGACGACGTGGAGCAGGCGCGCCTGCAGGAGCGCAACGCGCTCGCGGCCATGCGGGTGCTCGTAGGCGTTCGCGCACCCGAGGCGCTGTCGGTCTCCGAGCTGACCCCGCAGCCCGCCGCTGCCGATGTCGAGCGCTTCTCCGCGGAAAAGATCGGTAAGCGGCCCGAGCTCATCCAGGCCGAAGAGAACTTGAGCGCCGCGCGAAGCGACATCGGAGTGGCGCGTGCCGGAAGACTTCCCGCGCTGACGTACTCGGTCGACGAAGGCTTCGACTCGCCCTCGCTTCACGCCTCGGACATTCGCGAACATCGCGGCTATCTGGCCATGGCGAACCTGAACGTTCCGATCTTCGACTGGGGCATCGGCCGCGCCAAACAGCGGCAGGCCGAGCTTCGGGCGCAGGCGGCGGAGAATCAGCTCGCGATCACGCGGCGCGAGATCGAGCTGGAGTTTCAGGCCGCGCGCGAAGAAGCTCTCACCGCCGTTCGTCGCGTCGATAACGCCCGCGCCGCGGTCGCGGACGCGGTGCGCAACGCGGACATTTCCATCGCACGCTATCGTGCCGGCGAAGCGCCGATCCTCGAAGTCACCGACGCGCTCACCACGCTCGCGCAGCAGCGGAGCAACTACCAGCAGGCACTCTTCGACTTCGAGATTGCGCGAGCCCATCTGCAGGAGGCCGCCGGGGAATGAGGGTTCATGAGTAGAGACGACGTTTCGCTGCTGAACCGGCCGCCGGCCGGTGACGACGTGCCGCTGTGGCGCCGTCGTCACGTCCAGATCGGCGCCGCCGTCGGATTGTTTCTTCTCATCGTCGCCGGCTGGTGCTGGCATCGCCGCGCCGCCGCTAAGGCTGGTGAGAGCGACGCCGAGGCGGCGATTGTCAGCGTGCGCCTGGCGAAGGCAGAGGTCGGGCCGATCGCGCAACCACTCGACATCGTCGGCACAATCACCGGCCGGCAGGAAGCGACGATCTCGCCCAAAGTCAGCGGCCAGATCGCGCAGATGGGGCTGATCAAGAACCGCGTCGTTCGTCGCGGCGACATCCTGGCCGTGCTCGAATCGCGCGATCTGAACGGGCAGCGCGCCGAAGCATCGGCGGCGCTTCGCGAGGCCGAGATCGGCGTGACGAGCGCCGGCCAGGGTGCGATCCCTCTCATCAACGCCCAGGACGCGAAGGCCGTTCACGATGCGCAGGGGACCGTTGACAACATGCGCAAGACGTACGAGCGCCGCAAAGTGCTCTTCGATCAGGGCGGCATCTCGAAGAAGGATCTCGAAACGTCGCAGCTCGATCTGACGAAAGCAGAGGACGATCTGCGACTCGCCGAGCGCGCGGCGGCGCTGCACAAAGAAACGACCAACCCTGCCGACCTCGCCACCGCGCGGAGCAAAGCGCAGCAGGCCTCGGGGCGTCTGGCATCGCTTGCCGCGCAGGCGGACTACGCCACGATCCGCGCGCCGTTCGACGGCGTCATCACCGACCAGTTTCTCCGTCAGGGCGATTTCGCCACCGCGGGCAACAAGCTGCTGACGATCGCCGACCTCTCCACCGTCATCGTGAAAGCGCCGCTGTCGATCGATGCCGCGTCCAGCGTTCACGCCGGCGACAAGGCCAGCGTGATGCCCGACTCGATGCCGGGTGTGACCCTGGAAGGAACGGTGAGTCTCGTCGGTGGCGCGGCCGATCCGCAGAGCCGCGCTGCTGAGTTGTGGATCACCCTTCCAAATCCCGATGGCCGTCTTCGCGGCAACAGCGCCGCACGCGTCACCATCGCCAGCGGCAACGTCCCGAACGCGATCGTCGTCCCGTCCTCCGCCGTGACACTCGACGCGACCAACGCGAACAGCGGCACGGTCCTCGTCGTCGACGCGCAGTCGGTGGCGCACGAAACGAAAGTCACCATCGGCGCGCATACCCGCGACAAAACGCAGATCACCTCGGGATTGCACGGCGGCGAGACCGTCGTCATCGAAGGCAACTACGGCTTGCCCGACGGCACGAAGGTTCAGAACGCGGATGCGGTTCCGAAGTCCGACGCAAAAGCTCCGGCGGAAAAGGACTGATGAACCTCGGCCGCATCATTTCGGATCAGAAGCGCGCGGTGCTGCTGGTCATCGCGCTGCTATCGATCGGCGGTCTCGTCGCGCTGGCCCGCATTCCCCGCGCCCTGTTTCCGCAGACCGACTTTCCACGCATCATCATCGTCGCGGAGAACGGCGTCGCCCCGGCGCAGCAGACGCTCGTCTCCGTGACCAAGCCGATCGAAGAGGCGATGAGCGGCATCCCCGGAATCTCGCGCATCAAATCGACCACCGCGCGCGGCTCCGCCGAGATCGATCTTTTCTTCGACTGGAGAACCGACGTCGTGCAGACGTTGCAGCTCGTGCAGACGCGCGTGTCGCAGCTCGCCTCCACGCTTCCTCCGGGCGCAACGTTCGAGCGGACCGAGAGGTTGACGTTCGCGGTCTTCCCGATCATCGGCTACAGCATCACCTCGGCGAAACGCGATCCGGGAACGCTGCGCAATCTCGCCGAGGTGACGCTAAGGCCGCCGATGGCGCGGATCGATGGCGTGGCCAGCGTGCAGGTCCTCGGCGGGCAGTTGCGCGAGTACCACGTGCTCATCGACCGCTCCCGCCTGGAGGCGCGCGGCGTGTCGCCGCAACAGGTTTCCGATGCGGTCCGTGCGTCGAACGTCATCAACTCGCCGGGCCTGATCAACGAGAACCATCAACTCGAACTGGCGCTCGTCAGTGGGCAGGCGACGACGATCGACGATCTCGCCGCCATCGTCGTGACGAACGTCAACAACGTCCCCGTGCGCGTCGGCGACGTCGCGACCGTCAGCCCAGGACTGGAGCCGCGCTTCACGATCGTCACCGCGGATGGGCGGCCGGCGGTGCTGCTGAACGTGCTCCGCCAGCCAACCGCGAACATCATCTCGGTCGCGGATGGCGTGAAGGCGGAGCTGGAGCGGCTTCGCAAACAGTTGCCGCGCGACGTGATCGTCACGCCCTACTACGACCAGTCGCTCCTCGTCAGCAGTTCCGTCTCCTCGGTGCGCGACGCGATCCTCATCGGCCTCCTGCTGTCGGTAGCGATTCTCTACGGATTCCTCCGCAACTGGGGGACGACGCTCGTGGCCACGCTCGTCATTCCGGTGACGGTGCTGATCACGTTCGTGGCGATGTGGATCGTCGGTCTGAGTTTCGATCTGATGACCCTCGGCGGCGTTGCTGCGGCGATCGGACTCGTCATCGACGACGCCATCGTCGTCGTCGAAAACATTTACACGCACATGGTTCGCGGCGAGTCGCGCGCCGAGGCGGTGCATAGGGCGATCAGCGAAATATCGGGTCCGATCATCGGCTCGACGATTACCCCGGTCGTCGTCTTCCTTCCGCTCGCGCTTCTGACCGGCATCACCGGCGTTTTCTTTCGATCGCTGGCGCTGACGATGAGCGTGGCGCTGCTGACGTCGCTCGTACTCGCGCTGACGTTCACGCCGGTGCTGGCGGAGAAGTTCATTCATGTGCGGTCGCGGGGTCGCGAGGTTTCGGCGTCTCGCGACGGTGACGAAGAGAACGGGCCTCTTCTGACGCGGCTCATCAACGCTTACGAATGGCTTCTCGCACACGCGCTGGCGAGGCGTCCCCTGGTTCTCGTCGTCATCGCCGTGCTGGCCGTGCTCACCTTCTTCATCTACAAAGGCCTCGGCTCGGAGTTTCTCCCCGAGTTCGAGGAGCACGGCTTTATCCTCGACTATGTCGCGCCGCCGGGCGCCTCGCTCGACGAGACCGACCGGATGCTGCGTCATGTCGAGCAGATGCTGAAAGAGACTCCCGAAGTCGAGGGCTACTCGCGCAGAACGGGAGCGCAGCTTGGGCTGGCCGGCGTGACCGAGCCGAACACGGGCGACTTCGCCGTCAAGTTGAAAGACTCCGCCACGACCGATGATGTGACCAGCGCTCTGCGACACAAGATCGAGACGACCGAGCCGGCGCTGCGCGTCGAGTTTCTGGGCATCCTCTCCGACCTGATCGGCGACCTCGTCAGCGCGCCGCAGCCGATCGAGATTCGCATTTTCAGCGAGGACACCGCTGCGTTGCATCACGTTGCCGAACAGATCGCGTTATCGATCGCCAAGGTGGAAGGCGTCGTCGATGTATTCAACGGCATCGTCATCAGCGGGCCTGCTGTCATTTTTCAGATCGATCCGCAACGTGCCGCGCTTTACGGCGTCACGGCTGCCGACGTGAACGAAGCGATGACTACGGCGCTCGGCGGCGACGTCGTGTCGAACGTGATCGAGCACGGACGCGCGGTCGGCGTTCGCGTTCTCCTCGGCGGGCCACGACCGCAGCTCGCCGACCTGCGCGCGCTGCCGATCCGCGCTCCGTCGTCTAACAGTTACGTGCGCATCGATCAACTGGCGACGATCAACTACGAGTCGGGGCAGACCGAACTGCTTCGCGAAGGATTGCGCCAATCGATCTCCGTCACGGCCCGCCTCGAAGGCCGCGACCTCGGATCGGCGATCCATGACATCCAATCGAAGCTCGGCAAGGAGCTGCACCTGCCGGCCGGAACGACGATCGAGTACGGCGGTCTTTTTCAGGAGCAACAAAGCTCATTCCGCGAGCTCCTCATCGCCCTCGGCCTAGCCATCGCGCTGGTCTTCCTCGTGCTCGTGATCGAGTTCCGCTCGTTCGCGCATCCCGCCGCAATCGTCAGCGGCGCCGTGCTCGCGCTCTCCGGCAGCCTGGCCGCGCTCCTGATCACCGGCACGACGCTGAATGTCGTATCGATGATGGGCATGATCATGATCGTCGGCATCGTCTCGAAGAACGGCATCCTGATGCTGGACACGGTCGAGGACCACCTCCGATCCGGCGAGGACCTCACCACCGCCCTCCGCCGCTCCGGCCGCCGCCGCTTCCGGCCCGTGCTGATGACGTCACTGGCCGCGATGCTGGGCATGCTGCCGTTGGCATTAGCCCTCGGCTCAGGCTCGGAGCTACTGCAGCCACTGGCTATCTGCGTGATCGGAGGATTGCTGTTCGCGCTGATGTTGTCGCTGGTTGTGACCCCAGTGATCTACGCGATGATCCGAAGAGAAGGGTGAACTCAAGAGCACAGACAAGAGTGTCTGTGCCACATAACCCTCACTTAAGGGAGGGCTGGAGCATGTGGCACAGCCACATGTGGCACAGACACATGTGGCACAGACGCATGTGGCACAGACGCATGTGGCACAGACGCATGTGGCACAGACACTCCTGTCTGTGCGTTTCTAACGAATTGAAATTGAAGTGAACATGCTACAGGGAGGAGATTTATAGATGGCCAGAAGTGGTGTGGCACAGACACTCTTGTCTGTGCATTTCCAACGCTGGTAGAACTTTGAAATCCCTCTTGATTCCCGAGGGAAACTGCCCGTATGGATGGCATTGGCCCGCTGGCACTCAAACCTTACTATCGACGGAATCTGCCTCACATCGTCAACGCACGGCCCCTCTTCGTCACTTTCAATACACTCGATCGCTGGATTCTGCCGCCCGGCGCACGAACGCTCGCACTCCGACACGCTCTTCACGAACACCGAACGAAAATCTTCATGGATGTCGCGGTCATCATGCCGGACCATGGGCATCTCATCTTTAGCCTCCTGCAGGACCAGTACGAGGTTCCCTATTCGCTCGCTGAGGTGATGAAAGGAATCAAGGGAGTCTCCGCGCGGCGGATCAACCAACTGCTAGGACGCAGGGGACTCGTTTGGCAGGACGAGTCCTTTGATCATGTCGTCAGGCAAGGGGAAAGATCGCGAGCGAAGTACGAGTATGTATGCAACAACCCGGTGCGGGCGGGATTGGTGAGTTGTGCCGATGAGTATCCGTGGCTGTGGAGGTCATGGATAGAAGGTAGAGGGAGTGCGATGGAGTGAGTAGCACAGACAAGAGTGTCTGTGCCACCTCACTTCTGGCTACTGGCGAATCTCCTCCCGCCGCCCCCACTCTTCCCCTCGAAGCGGTGGCTAATGTGGCACAGACACTCTTGTCTGTGCTACTCAAGCATCCGCCGGCTTCCCGAACAGCCATCCTTGCCCATACGCGATGCCCAACTCGCGCGCCGCATCGGCAGTCGACGCGTCCTCAACTCCTTCGATGATGATCGCGCACGAAAACTCGGCGGCGAGGCCGACGAGGTTGCGCACGATCTTCGTCAGCGTCGGGTCGGCTTCGAAGCGGGTTCCGAAGAGCTGGCTGATCTTCAGGTATTCGGGGCGGATGCGCTCGATCAGCGGGAGGTGCGAGTAGGCCACGCCGACGTCGTCGAAGGCGAAGCGGGCGCCGAGGGTGCGAAGGCGCTCGATGGTCGAAAAGAGGGTGGGGCTTTGTTTGATCTCCTGCTGCTCGGTGATCTCGATGACGACGCGCGTGAGGTCGATGCCGCAACGTTTGGCTGATGATTCGATAGCCATGACCACACCAATGTCATCGAGCGCGGCAGGATGGATATTCATGAAGAGCCGCAACTCGGCAGGCAGCGTCATCGCAGCACTCATCGTCCCTTCGATACACGCTACCTCCAGTGCGGCCACGCCGTTGCGGCGTGCCGCATAGGTGAAGAGCAAGTCCGGCCGCAGGAATGGCAGCCCTCCTCGGAATCGCGCCAGCGATTCGACACCGTGCGTTGTCTCGTCAGCGAGCGAGACGATCGGCTGAAACATCGGGCGCAATTGCGGGCTGCCGATCACCTCCGCCAGCGTCGGCACGATCGTCATCGACGCCGGCGTCTGGTCCGACGGCGGGTTCAGCAGGGGGATGACCGCATCGATCGAGAACGGTTTCGACAGAACCGCGTCCGCGCCGCGGCGCTCCGCCTCCGCCGCCAGCTCGGAGGAGTAGTGGCCGGTCATCAGGATCACCCGCGTCGCCGGCGAAATGCGGATGATCTCGGTGATGAAGTCGAGGCCTTCGAACCGGAAGGAGGAGCCGGTGAGCTTGACGTCGGTCAGGATGTCGGTGACCGGCTCGTTCTCCATGATGATCTGCGCCGACTCGAGGTCGCGGCAGACGATGATGCGTCGGCCGGCACATTCGAGCGCTGCGGCCAATCCGAGCCCGATGCCCGGCTCGTCATCGACGATGAGTAGGCAGGAAGTCATGGCGTGGGGTCAGGTCGAAAGTCGAAAGTGCCGAACGAAGAGCCTCGCACGACAACCAAGCCTGCATCGGCACTTTCGACTTTCGACCTGACCCCACGCCGGGTTACTTCGCGTTTTTCTTCTTCTCGGCGGGATGAACCGCAGCCTGTTTGATCTCAGCCAGTTTGGCGCGATCCTTTGCCCGTTGCGCGGTGCGGCGTTTCTGCTCCACCGCCGATCGCGCTTTGTCACCATTGATCTTCGACATGTTGCCTCCGGCCTCGCACCTTATCAGGTCGGGCCGTTTTGGCGTTAGTGCTTCGCCTGCAGCGTGTCGAGGTCGGCCAGCAGATCCTCGCTGTGCGTTGCCGGCTTCACCTTCACGTAGACCTTGCGGATGACGCCGTTCGGGTCGATGAGGAATGTGTTGCGCGCCGCCATCGTGGTGCCGTTGTAGGTCATCGTCGAGCCGTACGCGGAGGAGACCGTATGTTCCGTATCGGCGAGCAGCTTAAAGTTGAGTCCTTCCTTCGTGCAGAAGCCTTTGTGCGAATCGACCGCATCGACACTCACGCCGACGATGGCCGCGTTCTTCTTCTCGAACTTGTCGAGGTCGCGCTGGAAGTTGTGCGCCTCGAGTGTGCATCCCGAGGTGAAGTCTTTCGGGTAGAAGTAGAGGACGACCCACTTTCCTTTGAACTGGTCGAGCGAGACCTTGGCGGCGTCCTGGCTCTGCAGTGTGAACTTCGGGGCGGATGAACCTTCGGCCGGCACGGTTGCGTCGTCCGCGAACGACGAGAATGCCAGCAAGGCGGTGGCGGCGGCTGCGAGAATGATTTTTTTCATGCGAATGGCTCCTTCGGCTGCCTTATTACCACAGCGGCGCTACAGTAGCGGGATGCCTGACAAGAACGTAACGAAGCCGGACTACGGGCTCGATGCTCCTGACGTGATCCGCAATCTCATCCTCGCCGCGGTGATCGGCTTCGCGCTCTGGATTCCGGTCGCTTTCGGCTGGTGGTCCGGCGTCATCGCGTTCGGTGGAGTCCGGATGATGCTTGGCCGGATCGCGATCTGGCCCGCCGCGACGTGCGCGCTGATGGCGATTTGGATGGTGTGGGACAGCAAGATCGGCAAGGTCCGCGACCGCGAGCGGCTGCTCGACAACGTGACCTGGACCGGCGCCGAGCGTGTGCTCGACGTCGGCTGTGGCCGCGGTCTGATGCTCATCGGCGCCGCGAAACGGCTGACCACCGGCAAGGCCACCGGCATCGACCTCTGGCAGGCGGAAGACCTGACGGGCAATCGTCCGGATGCGACGCTGGAGAATGCGGCCCGCGAAGGAGTGGCCGATCGCGTTGAGGTCAAAACGGCGGACATGCGCGAGATCCCGTTTCCCGACGGCACGTTCGACGTCATCGTCTCGTGCGCTGCGATTCACAACGTTTACGTGACGGCAGAACGTCAGAAGGCCATCGTCGAGATTGCGCGTGTATTGAAACCAGGTGGCGTGGCCGTCATCGACGACATCCGTCACGGCCGCGAATACGCCGGCGTCTTTGCGGCGAATGGCTGCACGTCGCGTTCGGTCGCATCGCCGATCGTAGCGGTCATCCTGGCGATTCTCACGATGGGATCACTGCGGCCCGCTACCCTTCTCGTGCGGAAGAACGCCTGAGGCGAGCTTCGTCTCGATGCGGCGGTCGGGTGCGAGCCAGATCAGCGCTACGGTCACGTAGATCGCGCCTGCAACCGAACGGTAGAAAAACGACATCGGGATGGCGATCGCGTACAGCGCCGCGGAGATCTTTCCTTTGACGTCGCCGCCGACCGCGGCAAGGAGCGGCGACCGCGGTCCCTGGTCGGCGATGATCGCGAATTGCAGGATCGTGTAGGCGATCGCAGCCATCAGCAGCACGAAGCCGTACGCGGCCAGCGGAATCGATTCGAAGTGGTTCTCGCCGATCCAGCCGGTGACGAACGGCACCAGCGAGAGCCAGAAGAGCAGGTGCATGTTCGCCCAGAGGATCCGCCCGTTGACGCTATGGACGGCGTGAAACATGTGGTGATGGTTGTTCCAGTAGATGCCCAGGAAGATGAAGCTGAGTGTGTAGGTGAGCAGCGCCGGAATCAGTGGCCGCAGGGCAATCCAATCCACTCCATGCGGCACGTGCAGCTCCAGCACCATGATCGTGATGAGGATGGCGACAACGCCGTCGCTGAAGGCTTCGAGGCGCGATTTGGACATGTGCGTCAGTTTAGTTCGCGCGCTCGTAAACCGTTTCGCGCGGAGCCGCGGAGCCGCGGAGATTGAGCTTCAATGAAGCCCCTCGAACAGCGCCAGATACACGTCGATCCCATCCCACAGGTTCTGCAGCCGGATGTTCTCGTTTGCGGCGTGTTGATTGTCGTCGTGATTGGCGATGGGGAGGATGAGCACCGGCGTGTTGGCGGGCTGCTGGAAGAGATACATCGGAATGCTGCCGCCGAGGGTGGGGACGCGGACGGGATCGTGGCCGACGGCGGCCATGATCGTGGCGATCTGGCGCGAGAGCGGAAGATCGAGCGCGGTTCGGGCGGGCGGGTAGCCGGCGCCCCAGACGACTTTGATGAGCTTCGCGTGCGCGGCGCGCGTGGCGGCGTCCGGAGTCGTGCGAAGGATCGTGTAGCCCTGCTTCTCGATGTGCTGCTCGACGAGTGTCTTCACCGACTCGGGCGTTTCCGCGGGCACAAGGCGGAAATCGAGCGACGCCACCGCCTCGGTCTGAATCGTGTTCGAAGCCTGCGCGCCGACGTGTCCCGACTGGATGCCGCGCACGTTCAACGCGGGCAGCATGAGTAGTTGGTTCAGCGGAAGGCCTTCTCCCTCGGTCGCCGCAATCCCGAACTCGCGCTTCAAATCCGTCTCGACGGCCGGCATCTTCGCGATCGCCTCCTGCTCCGCTCTCGAGGTTCGTTGCACGTCGCCGTAGAAATGAGCGATGAGAATGCGGCCGCTCTCGTCTCGCATCGAGTCGATCAGATGCGTCAGCCGCACGATCGGGTTCGGTACCCAGTTTCCGTAGTGGCCGTCGTGCAGTCCCTTCACCGGACCATAGACCGTGAGCTCGACATCGACGACGCCGCGCGCACCGAAGACGAGCTGCATGCGGCGGCTCTGATGTACCGGCCCGTCACACAGGATCCATGCATCGGGACGAAGGATCTCGGGATACTTTGCCAGATACGCCGCGAGGTGAGGCGAGCCCGCTTCTTCTTCGCCTTCGAAAACGAAGCGAAGGTTCACCGACGGTTTGTGGCCGGCGGCACGCAGCGCATCGAGTGCAGTTGCCATGGCGATGATGGGCGCCTTGTCGTCGCCGGACGATCGCGCGTAGAGACGCCATTCCGCGTCGAACGATTTCGCCGCGCGCCAATCGACGTCGTTCCCGGCCGCGTCGCGCATGACGGGAGTCCACGGCGCGCTCTTCCACTGCGTGGCATCGACCGGCTGGCCGTCGTAGTGCGCGTAGAAGGCAATCGTTTGCGTGGCTCCGGGGACGCGAAGATCGCCGACGACGATCGGTGGCGCGCCCTCGAGTGTGAGCAGCCGTGTGGGGAGGCCGCGCTTCGCGAACATGGCCTGGATTGCGGCGGTGTTGCGCGCAATGTTCGGCGCGTCCGAGGCGAGATTTGGGATCGCCAGAAAATCGGCAAACTCAGCGACGATCGCGCGCCGATCCGGCCCTGCTGCCTGCGCGGCCGCGGCGGTGAAGAGGATAAGGATGGCGAGGCGCTTCATCACGCCTCACCATATCGTTTTTCCTAGTGCGGTTTCGCGTTGTGGTTGCGGACGATCTGCACGCCTTCGCCAACCACGGCGCCGATCAACGCACCTTTGATCGGCTGATGATGATCGATCGCGGCACCGGCCACCGCTCCGATGACCGCGCCGCGCGTCTGGCTGTAGTGATGACGATGGCGATAGTGGTGATGATGGGTCGCGGCGAACGTGCTTCCGGCAGGCAGAAGAAGCGCGAAACTCAACGCCGCTGCCTGAATCTTTTTCGTTGCCATGAGGTGTTGCCTCCTGGCCGTTTCCATTGCGAGGTCTATGCCGCTTAAGCTCAACAATTCAGAGAGTTTAGGCTTAGTTCATGAGGCTACTTTTTCGGCGTGACGCGCCAGACGACGTTGCCTACATCGTCGGCCACGAGCAGCGCTCCCGCCTTGTCGACGGCGACGCCAACAGGCCTTCCCATCGCGTTTCCTTCCGCGTCCAGAAACCCAGTCAGCACATCCTCGGGCGCTCCATTCGGGCGTCCATCAGCGAACGGCACGAAGATCACTTTGTAGCCGCTGCGCGGCCTGCGATTCCAGGAGCCGTGCTGTCCGACGAACGCGCCGCCGGCATAACGCGGCGGAAAGAGTTTGCCGTCGTAGAACGTGAGACCGAGCGACGCCGTGTGCGCGCCGAGCGCGTAGTCGGGAACAGTGGCCGAGGCGACGAGATCGGGACGTTGCGCTTTGACGCGCGCGTCAACGTGCTGCCCGTAGTAGCTGAACGGCCATCCGTAGAAGCCGCCGTCTTTCACCGACGTCATGTAGTCGGGCACGAGATCGCTGCCGATCTCGTCGCGCTCGTTGACCGAGGTCCAAAGCGCGCCTGTGTGAGGCTGCCAGGCCAGCCCAACCGGGTTGCGCAATCCCGACGCGAAGATCCGCGAACGGCCGCTGGCGCGATCGACTTCGATGATCGCCGCGCGGCCTGCTTCCTGATCAAGCCCATTCTCACCAACGTTGCTGTTCGAGCCGATCGAGACGTAAAGCTTCGATCCGTCCGCGTTGGCGACGACGTTCTTTGTCCAATGATGGTTGATCGTCCCCGCGGGTAGATCGATGACCTTCACGCCGGTCTCGGCGATCGATGGCTTTCCAGCGGCGTACGGAAACCGGAGAAGCGCGTCTGTATCGGCGACATAAAGATCGCTGCCTACGAGCGCCATGCCGAACGGCGATGTCAGGCCCTGGAGAAACACGGTCTTCGTTTCCGCGACGCCGTCGCCGTCGGCATCGCGCAGCAACGTGATGCGGTTCGCGCTCGGCACGCCTGCCCCCGCTTTTTTCTGGAACCGGTTCATGAACCAGCCTTTGATGCCTTTGTTGTTGTCAGGCCGAGGCGGTCCGTTCGTTTCCGCGACGAGCACATCGCCGTTCGGAAGAACGTAGAGCCAGCGCGGATGATCGAATCCGGTTGCGAACGCGTTCACCGAGAATCCGGCAGCGGCCACAGGCGTCCCGCCGGCCAGCCAACCCTTCGCCGGTGCAATGAGGACAGTCGGAATGATTTGGCGCTTCGGCGACGCCAGCGCCGGATTTGGCCCCATCTCCGCGCTGACGGGCATCTTCGCCGTTTCGCTGCATCCGGAGAGAGCGAAGAGAATGAGAATCACGATGGTCTTGCGCATGCCGGAATTTGATTTTCATAAACCGCGCCCGCTCAAAATCCGCTACTCTTGATCGCAACAAACAGGAGGACATCATGGCCAAAGGAAACAACGCTCGTAAGAAAGAAACGAAGAAGCCCAAGAAAGACAAGAAGTAGCCATTCGATCCCTCGCCCTCATGTTTCGTCTCGAGACTGAACGCCTCTTCGTCCGGCCCTGGAGGCCGGACGATCGGGCCGCTTTCACCGCGCTCACGGATGATCCCGCAGTGATGCAGTACGTTCATGGCGGGAAGCCGTATGCGGAGGAGGAAGTGGACGAGTGGTTCACGCGGCAGGCGCGTCAGCTGGCGGAGCATGACGTCTGCATGGGAGCGCTGATCGAAAAGTCGACGGACCGCCTCGTCGGCGTCGCCGGCGTCCAACCCCTCGGTACGACGGGCAATCTGGAGATCGGCTGGTGGCTGGCTCGCGATGTCTGGGGTCGCGGCTACGCCACCGAGGCTGGAGCGGCAGCGATGCGCCACGTGCTCGAAACGCTCGGCCACAAGCGCGTCGTGGCCATCGTCGATCCCGACAACGAGCCCTCCAAACGCGTCGTCAACCGCCTCGGCATGCACTACGAAGCGCGCGTCACGGGCGAGCAACTGGGTCACCGCAAGCCGCAGATCGTCGTCGATCTGTTTGCGAGAGAAACGACCTAGCGGATTTTCGTCCTGTTCAGTGCCGCACGGCCCGCGTTCGTGGCCTCGATCCGCCGACGGCGAAAAGGTGTCCCGCGTTCTGCGCGTAGATTTTTCCGTCCGGACCGATCGAAACGGGGGTGTAGCCCGCGCCGAGCGCCAGTTGGAGGAAGATCGTTTCCTGGACGACGCCGGGCTGTCCGATCGCGTAGAGATTGCCGTCCTCGCTGTTCGCGTACACCGTTCCGCGGCTGTCGATCGCCGGCGCGTTCACGCACCATTCGAAGCCGTTCGGCTGTTCGTCGACACACGTGACGTTCCCGTCCGGACCGCGGCCGCATGCGAGCGTGTTCGTGCTCTTGAATTGCCATTCGGCCTTCAGGTTCGCATCGAGTTGGGTGATGAAGTACTTCGCGGGAGCAAAGTAGAAATTCTCTTTCATCACGATCGACCACGTTCCGCCGTGCTCCCAAACCGCGGGGGTCGTGTCCCAGCCGAAATCGTACGAGTGCAGGAACGCGCCGGATGACGAGAAATGCACCAGATGTCCCCGCGCGCCGTTGTAGCCGGTGTAGGTGCCGTACAGCACCGAACCGTCGGGAAGGGCAACGGGCGACGACGTGGAGTCATCGATGACGCGGCCGGAGCCGGGCTGGTTGTCGCTCGGATCAACGCCGACGGTCGTGCCAGCGCGGCAGGCTCTCGAGGTGGTTCCAAACGGCACGAGCACGCCGCATCCGTCGTGAAAGAGATTGCGCAAGGACGCGCTCCACTTCGGCGTGAGGTCGGGATTGACCGCCGCGAGATAGGACCAGGCGGAATTGAAGTTCGTCAGGCCGACGACATAAATCGTTCCGTCGGCGGCGATGGCGGGCGCGGCGTTGATGCCGGGCCGCACCGCGCCGCACGTGACTGAGGGCGCGACCGCGGTTGGTGATGGCGGCAGCGGACGCGACGCGCTCAGTCCAAACACCGAGGTGCATTGGTCGGTCGGTTTGGGTGCATTCGGGAGCAGGGACGCGAACGGAACCGCGCGCGCACTACCGTCTGGCTGCGCCTTGACCAGCCATGCGCCGGTGATGTCCTTTCCCCAACCACTGGAGGCATCGAGCGCGAACGCGCCGTAGTAGATGTTGCCGGCAGCATCGGCAGCGGGAACACCGGAGACGAAGACATTCGGATCGACCGACGTGAACGGATTGATTCGGCGCACGATGTGCCCGTCGCTCCGGTCGAGCTGCAGCAGCGTGCCGCCGGCGGCCGGCATGTAGACGAAGCCGTTCGCGAGCACAGCATGAAACACCGGCTCGAAAAAGGCGGCGCCGTCTGCCGGGACGGGCTTCCAGTCGCTGGGTGCCGTCCACCGGTCGGCGAGCGTGTTGTCCTGCCAGCGCAGCCCGTGAATGCTCCAGCTCTGCGTCTCCCAATGTTCGGGCGTCGTGTACGTGCCGGACTTGAACGCCATGTAGACACCATCGTCATCGACGAGCGGCACCTGGTAGTGAACGAAGAGGTCGCCGTCAGACGATGCCTGCTCCTGCGCGACGAACGGATCGACGACGATGTCGGACATGAGGTGCAGCAGCGGCTGCCCCACCACCGCCACACTTCCCGTATGTCTCGGGTTCGCGCCGATCTGCGACCACTGTGCGCTCGCTTGCGGGACGACGAGGGATGCGAGAAGGATGGGAGCCAGGAGTCGCATCGAGATAGGTCGCTACATATTACTGGCCCGGGGAAGTGATGGGATTGATAGCCCTCGCGCCGGCGAACCGCCTGAAATCGTTGTCGGCCGTATAGATCGTTGCTCCTTTTTCGATCGCGATAGCAGCAAGGTGAGCATCGGAAGTGAGGTTGCCAGCCATACCGCTCGCCAGCAAAAGATTGCGCAAAATCGACCAGTGCTGTTCGCGGGGCCAGCCGATGACGACATGGGGCTGGGCCAGCCAGGAATCGACGTAATCGATCGCCTCTTCGGGCGTCAGCGGATTGCGCATGATCCCGGCCCGAGTTGTGATTCTCAGAAAGGCGAGAATTACGACGCCTGCAAGAGTGACAGGCGCGCGACCCGACAAGATTGACTCGAGCCATGCTCGTGCCTGCCGATGGTGAGGAGCGTTCCGATCAATCGCATAGATGAGGAGATTCGCATCAACCAAGATCACTTACGCATCTCCAGTTTTCGGGCGATCTCCTCGTCCTCCAGGGCGTCAGCAATACTGAGCGCCTTGTCGAGATTCCAGCCTCCTAGTACTCCGCCGAGCGAGACCGTTTTGAGTCGGTATGGCTTCGCTCGGTGTTGTTTCTTTTGAAGTCCTCCGCGAAGGGTCTCATTGACCACATCTTTGAAAGACCGGCCGGTGCGGTGCGCAATCTCTTTGAGATCACGAGCCAGTTGATCGTCAAGCGTCAGTGTCGTTCGCATAAAGACATCATAGCGCGAACAAGTGCAAGCATCAAAGCATCAAGTTGCGCTCAGGGAATCGATCTACGAGCGGTCTGAGGCCGGGGCACAGATTCTGCGTTCTTCTTGGCAGCGGATTCGCGGGGCCGCCCGGTTTCGCGGCGCCCTGACGCGAAGAACGAGAGGTGACCCGTGAAGAATGCGATGCTCGCGGCAGCATTGTTGTTGGCTGGTTGCGGTACGACGGATGCGAGGCTGATGATGAAACTGACGAGTGAAGGCGGCATCAGCGGCCGGGGAGTTGGCGGTGTTGCGATCGACGGCGCCAAGGTGACCGCGACCGACACGCGACGATCGTGTCCCGGCACCTTGAGCGCGGACGAAGAAACGCGGTTGCGTGAGCTCGCATCGAAGGCGCATCCCGAGTCGTGGCCGGAGTCGTACGCCAGCGCCGAACGTCCGCATGGATCTCCCGACCAGATCCGCTACACCATCACCGTCGGCGCGCGCTCGACGTCGTGGTTCGGCGAGGCGGGAGAGGGTGTGCCGCACGCCATCATGGAACTGCATGCGGCGCTCGTCGCGATCCAGCAGCGGGTCTTGCGCGACTGTCCATGAAAAAGCCCGCCGCGCGTTGCGCGCGCGGCGGGCCGGGGTTCATGCAGCGATTGAGACTACGGGTGGCTGATGCAAAGCGTGTAACTGCCGCTGCCGCTGTACGAGGAAACCTTGTACTCGTAGTAGCCGGCGGTGCCGCTGTAGTTGATCGTCTCGTGCGCTGTTGCGCTTTCCGAGGATGCGACGACTGCCCAGGCCGAGCCGTTCCACTTGTAGAGGTAGAGATCGAAATCGGCGCCGCTGGCAGGGCCATCCAAAGTGGCCGTCTGCGCACCGGTCACGGTCGTCGTGTAGTACGTGCCGTTCGGCTGGATCGCCGAAGCTCCGGTGCCGCTGAGCGAGCCGCTGTACGTCGTGCACCCACCGCCGCCACCGCCACCGCTGTACGTGGCGTTGAGTGAGACGCCGCTGAATGCTGCATAGCCGTTGAGGCCGATGTACCAGTCGCCAGCCACCGGATTCGTAACCGAGACGCTTTCCGCATTGCCGCTGAGGTACGGACGGTAGTCGTACACGGTGGCCGTCGGCTGCGCGCCGCGCTTCACATAGAGATCGGCGTCGCCGGTTCCGCCGGACATCGTGATCTTGAGGAGAGTCTGGCTGGCTGGAACGGTGATCTTGTAGTACGTCCAGCTTCCCGTTGCGCCGGCGATGCCGGTAACCGTCTGGCCGTTCGAGAGCGTTGTCACGCCGCCGCCACCGCCCGAGCCGCCCGGAGCGCCGACGCAGTCCCACGCCTTCTGGACGCTGTTGTACGCGCTGCCGGTCGTGCCGCCGTAAAGGTCGGCCGCGGCCTGCGCCGTCGCGTTGCGCGCCGCCTGGAAGTTCGTCGATGACGTCATGTAGACGGTCAGCGCGCGATACCAGATGCGCTGGCCCATATCGAGCGACGTCGACGATGTCGCCGAAAGCGCCGGCACCACGACGCTGCTCATGCTCCGGGGGTGCGTGCCGCCCATGACCATCAGGTAATAGGCGAGGTTGGCGATGCCGGAGTTGGAGTGGACGCCGCCATTGTCGGTGGTGCCGGTGAAGCGCGACGGATACCAATCCTTCGAGCTGCCGTCCTGCGTCGGGTTGTTCATGTAGCGAAGCGCGTCGCCCGCGGTGTTCGGCGTGTAGATGTCCTCGCCGACTTTCCAGGTGTTCGCGTTGGGAGTGCCGGCGCTCTTCGTGTACGCCTCGCACGAGTTGCCCATGATGTCCGACGTCGCTTCGTTGAGCGCGCCCGACTCATTGGAGTACGCGAGTGCCGCGGTGCGCTCGGTGACGGCGTGCGTCAGCTCGTGCGCATCGACGTCGAGTGCTTTCGAGAGAGGAATGAAGTTCGTGCCGTCGCCGTCGCCGTACACCATTTGCGAACCGTTCCAGAAGGCGTTGTTGTAGGACGACAGGTAGTGCACTGACGAGATGATCTGTGCTCCCGCGTTGTCATACGAGTCGCGGTTGAGAACGTTCTTGTAGTAGTCGTAGACGTTGCCGGCGTAGTTGTACGCGGCCTGCGCCGTGGTGTCCGACGTCTGCGTCCCGCCTTCGCTCCACAGCAGCGTGCCGGGCAGCGACGATCCGTTGTTCGCGGTGTAGACCTTGCGGCTCTTGGCGCGCTGATACAGACCACTCCAGTCGACGAGGTCACCGCTGCCCGAGGCATCGGCGTAGACCTGCGTCAGCTCGGGGCCGTCCGCGTCCTTGTACGAGATCTTCGCGGTCCAGGCCAGGAACGCGTTGCTCTTCTCGTTGACGACATACGTCAGAGAAGGCATCTCGACGATGTCGGCATCCCACGCTCCCAGTTGCGTGGCCGCTGTGCGGATGGCGAGGTACGAATCGATGCTCGAGTTCCGAGGAAGGTCGCGGTCGCCGACGAAACGGCCGTTCATCGCGAAGACGTTCCCGTCTTTGTCGGAGTGGACGATGTACTCGGCGCCGACGACGGGGAGGCCTTTCAACTTCTCCTGAAACTTGACGTGTGACTGCCCGAGCTCATCCTTCTTGGAGCTCTTGACGTCGAAGTCTTCCGTGCCGGCCATCTGCAGCAGATCCTTCTGCGATTTCAGAAAGGCCTTCACATCTTTGTCGGACGCGCCCGCGCCGAGCGAGCCCAGCTCGCCGGTGACGAAGGTGGGGACACCCTTCGCATCCTGGTCATGAATCTTGATTTTGCTTTCGACTTTGTCTTTCGCGAACGCAACCGTGGTGATGAGGAGAGCGGCGGTTAGTGAGATCAGCTTCTTCATAGGATGAACGGTCCAAGCCCTTTCTAAGAGCGGTAAGGTGCCCACCAGCGGGCAGTCCGCTTAGGGCAAGGGGGAGGCCAGAAGCTAAGTCACTGATTCTACTGCAATTTAGTTTCGGCAGTCACGAATAGTTGTCAAAACTTGATCCGTATAGCCGGATACGTTGGGTCAACTAGTGACCGCTCGGATCAGTGAACGACCCGTGAACATGCTGTGAACGAAGCTGCCACAGTTTCGCGCTCGCAGAATCGCCGAACGCCTCCAGTTCCCTGGCCACCTCGGCGCTCAACGCCGCATCAGGATTCATCGCAGCGAGCTTCGCAACTGTTCGTTGCGCGTCCTCTCGACGCCCTCCGATGAACTGCAGCAACGACAAATCGACATACGCGCGCAGGTCGTGAGG
Source organism: Thermoanaerobaculia bacterium (assembly GCA_034664845.1). Classification (GTDB taxonomy): domain Bacteria; phylum Acidobacteriota; class Thermoanaerobaculia; order Gp7-AA8; family Gp7-AA8; genus JADGNZ01. Next base: position 56,965 of record JAXDGW010000078.1, read on the forward strand.
ATCATCGACGATCTCCCTCTCCATCTCCCGCACCGCCTCGGCGGGACGATTCGTCCGCGCCAGCGCGTCGCCCGCCACGTAGTGAAAATGCTCGGGAAGCGATTCGCCCGAAGCCGCACGTGCGCGCTGGACATCGTCGAGGATTCGGAGCGTGCGCAGGTAGTCGCGCTGCATCGCAGCGATGCGGGCGGCAAGAAAGAGCGCGTGCGCCTTCTGCGACGCCACTCCCTCGGCTGCCGCTTCTTCGCGCGACGCTGTGGCTGTGTCGTTCCGCGCCAGCGCGATCTCGCCCAGCAGCAGATGCGCGCCCGGTTCGCCCGCGGAGAGCGCGAGTTGCGCGTGCGCCGCGGCAGCGTTTAGATCGCGCATCGCGATCAGCGCGTATCCCGCCGAAAGCGCGAACGTCCCCGCGAGTCTCGGCGTCATGCGAATGCCTCCCTCGTACACGCGCGCGGCGGCAGCGTGATCGCCGGCGCGGTCGTACTCCGCGCCAAGTTGTTCGCGAACGTCGGACCAGCGCGGATTCGAGGCGAGCAGTTGCTTCAAATCATCAATGCTGCGGGCTCCCTTCAGCGTCGCAAGCTGGCCGATGACATCCTTCGGATCAGGCAGCGGTCCATTGCCCGTGTCGGTCCCGGCGCTGACATACCCGAGTGCAGCGAGCTTCTTCGCCTCCTCGGCGTCCACTCTCTCGGGCGCCGCGAACGATCCTGCCGTGCTGCGCGCCATGTCGCGCAACTTAGTGTACGCGCGCCGCTCGCGATCGATCACGTTGTTCCGCTCGCTCGCATCAACACGAAGGTCGTAAACCTCCGGCCTCGGCGCGTCGATGACGTGTAGCACACCGCGCACGACCGAGCGGAGCTCCGACCACCCGAGGTGAATGCGCGGGTAGAAGGACTCGGCGTAGGAGGTGCGGGTGTCGGTCTTCGCGGCCGTCAGCAGCGACACGCCATGCATCGCAGCGAGCGGTGCGATGCCGGCTGCATCGAGCACTGTCGGCGCGATGTCGATCAGTTGCGCAAGCGAATCGACCGAGCCTCGCCGCGCCGCGTGCGGCAGCTTCAGGATCAGCGGAACGTGAAGATCTTCGCGATACAGAAAAACGCCGTGCTCCGCCTCGCCATGCTCCATCAGTCCCTCGCCATGATCGGAGGTGAGGATGATCAACGCGTTGTCGTAGACGCCGCGCTGTTTGAGATGCGCGATGAGCCTGCCGGCAATGGCGTCGCTCGCGGCGACGTCGGCATCGTAGGTTGGCTGATACGGCGTGTGCGGCTCGTAGATGTGGAGGAAGTAGAAAAACGGTTTGCCCTGATGCGCATCGATCCACCGCTCCGCGATAGCTTCTGTTTTTCCGCCGGGACGCTGCAGCGCACCGAGGGGTGCGCCGTCGATGACGCCGATGGCGTCGTCGTAATCGTCGAATCCGGCGTTCGCTCCGGTCGTCACGCGCAGCACGTAAGCGGAGACGGCGGCGCCAGTCGCGTATCCCTGTTTTTGCAGCAGCGCCGCGAGCGAGGGATGCGCCGCGCCGTCGAAGCGATAGCCAGCGTTGTCACGGACGCCGTGCTCAGGCGGCAAAAGTCCCGTCAGGATCGAGAGGTGCGACGGAAGCGTGAGCGGACAATGCGACCAGGCGTTCCGGTAGACGACGCCATCACGAGCCAGCGCATCAATGCTTGGCGTGCCCACGCCGCGGTAGCCGTACGCATGGAGATGATCCGCGCGCAGCGTATCAATCGAGATGAGCACGATCGACGGAGGCAGTTCGCGGCGAGCGCACGCCGCGAGAAGCAGAGCGATGAGCAATGAGGAGTGCGGGCGTCTCGCCCGCGGCCGTCGGGGCGTCCCGCTCCGATGGTCGGATCCGGCGGGATCGTTCCAACGGTTTGGAACGAGGCCCTGGCTGGAACGAGACCTAGCGTGCATTGTCACACTCTGCCAAAGCATAAGAAGTTCCGAAGCCGAGTCTCGCGCAGGTGGCGACGTCGAAGAATTCCGACCGCCGCCCGACAGCACTCGGGCGAGGACGCCCGAGTGCCCGCGGTCGAGACGACCGCACTCCTCTACGCCGTCGGGGCGTCCCGCCCCGATGGTCGGATCCGGCGGGATCGCTCCAACGGTTTGGAACGCGGCCCTGGCTGGAACAAGAGCTAGCGTGCATTGTCACACTCTGCCAAAGCATAAGAAGTTCCGGGGCGGAGTGTCGCGCAGTCGGGGACGTCGAGGAATTATCGACCGCCGCCCGGCAGCACTCGGGCGAGGACGCCCGAGTGCCCGCGGTCGAGACGACCGCACTCCTCTACGCCATCGGGGCGTCCCGCCCCGATGGTCGGATCCGGCGGGATACAAGTGGCCGCCCCTCACGGTTGCGGTTTGATCGCGCTCGATCCTTTCGCGGGTGGCGGCAGTTTCGCGGCCTGGATCGCGGTCTCGAAGGTCTTCGTGCGGCCCATGATCTCCGTGACCGCGGCACGGCGGTCTTCGACGGCGGCAACGACTTGCGTCGTGGGCGCCTCGTCCGACTCCTGCAGAACTCGCAGCATGGCGCGCAGCGATTGCAGAAGGCTGCTCACCGTCTCGTTGTTCGGAGCGGCCGATGGCGGACCTTCATCATCGTCCTCGCTCGCCACGCCGGAGAGCTCGCGGCCTTGTTTGCGCAGCGCTTTGATCGCGTCGCTGGCAGGCTTCGCCGCGCGAAGCTGGCCGCGCGCCGTGCCGATTCGTTCGCTTGCCTCCTGCAACTGCGCGATGTCGTCGTACATCTCTTTCGACAATGCGAACTGCTGCTCGAGATCTGCTTGCGACGATTTGACGCGGGGATCGATCGCGACGTCGAGCGGCTGCGAGCTCGTCTTTCCGTCGACGGTCAGCCGCACGGAGTACCCATCGCCCGGCAGCACCCACGGCGAGGTTGGCGCCGGCGCGGTGTCGTGCGGGACTGCGCTGATCGGATAGGCATTGCGCGAGCCTGGCGCTGGCGGGTAATGCAGGTCCCACGTGAAGCGATGCATGCCGGCGGCGGCCGAGGGCGACTTCAACGGGCGGATCCAATACCAGGGGATGTTGCCCTCATCCTTCGGCGCCGGCGCCGGATCGGTGCTCGCGTAACGGCGGATCACCGCGCCCGACTTGTCGAGAATCTCCAGCGTCACCGGACCCGCCGCGGCCGCCGGCAGGTAGTAATCGATGACGGCGCCGTCCGGCGGGTTCTGTCCCATCGGCTCGTCGGGCGGCATCGGCGTGTCGGTGTATTTGTTCCAGCGAATGCGCCAGGCGCGCTGCGGCTTGAATAGCGTGGCCTCGGACAAACGGCCGCTGATCTGCCGCAGCGGTTCGATGTCGTCGAGGATCCAGAAGCCGCGGCCGTGCGTGGCCACGATGACGTCATCGTCATGAACGACGAGATCGCGGATCGACGACGCCGGCATGTTCTGACGCAGCGACTGCCACGAATCGCCGTCATCGGCTGAGAACCAGACCTGCGTCTCGCTTCCCGCGAAGAGCAGCCCGCGATGTTTCGCATCCTCGCGAACGACATTGATCGTCGCGCCGTCAGCGATGCCGCTGACGATGTGCTGCCACGTCTTGCCGCCGTCGCGTGTCCGGTAGATATGCGGATGGAGCTCGTCGAGGCGGATGGTGTTGATCGCGGCGTACGCTTCGTTTGCATCCGAGTGGGACGCTTCGAGGATCGAGACTTTCGCCCACGGCTTCAGTTCGGGTGGCGTGACATCGGACCACGTCTTGCCGCCGTCGCGAGTCACGTGAATCAGGCCGTCGTCGGTGCCGGCCCACAACGTATTGATGTCGAGCGGCGACGGCGCCAGCGCGTAGACAACGCCGCGCTGCGTCACCTTCGTCACCGGCGTGTTCAGGTAGCCGCGCGCGCTCTCCGGAACCGTCCACGTTTTGCGCGTGAGGTCAGGGCTGATCTCCGTCCAGCTCTCGCCGCCGTTCGTCGTTTTGAAAACGGTGTTCGCGGCGAAGAAGAGCGCGTGCGGATCGGCCTGCGAGAAAACAACCGGCGCGGTACGCACGGTGCGGTAGACGCCTTTGCGAAGAGGCTTCGGACTGACGTCTTTGACCTGACCGGTGCGCCGGTCCGTGCGCGAGATCTTGCCGCCGAAGATGATGTTGGGATCGAGCGGATCGGGGACCGCGTAGCCGTACTCTTCGACGCCGACCGGCCGCCAGTCGCGGAAGGTGATGGCCCCGTCATCCCCGCGGCTTGCCACACACGCCGAGCCGCTCTCCTGCTGGCCGCCGCACACTTGGTACGGGAAGCCGTTGCTGGCATTGACGTGAAACATCTGCGCGGTCGGTTGGTTGTACCAGGAGCTCCACGTCTCGCCGCCGTTGACGGTGATGATGGCGCCCTGATCCGAGGCGATGAGAACGGTTTTCGAATCGTTCGGATTGATCCAGACGCGGTGGTAGTCATCCCCGCCCGGCGCTCCTCGGAACGACGCGAACGTCTTGCCGCCGTCGGTCGACTTCCACGTCACCACGTTGGCGACATAGACAATGTCCGCGTTCTTCGGATCGGTGCGTACTTCGTTGAAGTCGCCGGGGCGTCCCCAGATCCGCTCGTCGCTGTTCGCTCGCGTCCACGTCGCGCCGCCGTCGTTCGAGCGATAGAGCCCGCCGGACTTCGCGTCGGTCCCGCAGATCGCGTAGAGCCGCTTCGGATCGGACTTCGACACCTCGAGGCCGATGCGGCCGATGACGTCCGATGACGGGAGGCCACTCTTCAACTCGTTCCAGGTCGTGCCGCCGTCGGTCGATTTGAACAAGCCTGTCGCGGGGCCGCCAAAATACGCGTTCTCCCACGGACCCTGTTGCGCCTGCCAAAGCGCGGCGTAGACGGTCTGCGCGTTCGACGGATCGAGGATGACGTCGATGCCGCCCGTGAATTCGTTTTTGTAAAGGACCTTCTGAAACGAACGTCCGCCATCAGTAGAGCGGAAGATGCCGCGCTCCTCGTTCGGTCCGTACGGATGGCCGAGAACGGCCACGAAGAGCCGGTTCGGATCGGCCGGATCGACGACGATCTGCGGAATCTGCTGCGCATCGCGAAGCCCGAGGTGCGTCCATGTTTTTCCACTATCTGATGACCGGTACATGCCGTCACCGGTGGCGAGGTCGGGACGCTGCAGACCTTCGCCGCTGCCGACGTAGATGACGTTCGGATCAGAAGGCGAAATGCCGATCGCACCGATCGATCCGGATGGCTGCTCATCAAAAATCGGCGTCCAGATGCGGCCGTAGTCGTTCGTCCTCCAGACGCCGCCGTTGTTCACGCCGATGTAGAACACATTCGGCTGCTGCGGCACACCAACCGCCGCCACCGTGCGGCCACCACGGAACGGACCGATCATCCGCCAACGCATTTCCCCATACATCCCGGGATCGATCTGCGCGGCAAGTGGAAGCGCAAGCGAGAGGACAACGAGAGCGGCACGAATCGTTTTCTGCATGGGTGGGTATTGTAGTGGGTGGCCATGATCGAGCGCGACGTCGTCTATCTGTGCCCATCCGCGTCATCTGCGGACAGCCTTTTCATCCGCAGATGACGCAGATCGACGCAGATAGACTCTCAATGAAAACGCGAATTCACACCTGCGGTACGATTCCCCCCTCCCATGACCGAAGAGATCCCCAAAGCCCAGCGCTTCGACCTTCTTTCCAGCAGCGAGAGCGGTCTCAGTTACGTCCGCGAGAAGCGTGGCGGGACGATGCGCGTGCTCACCGAGAGCGAGCTTGCCGACTTCAACGATCCGCCGCCGTGTCCGCAATGCGCCGAGCAGTTCGGATGCGAGCATTTCAATTGCGCGGGCGAGGAAATGCTCAGCGAGGCCGATCTCGAGGCCAGCACACCGCCGCAGTGGCTCGCCTTCGCGAAGGCTTGCGGCATCAGCCGGCAGGACCTCGATCGGCTCAAACTGATCGAGGAGCACGAAGGGGAGTATCGCGTCGCTGCCAGCGCCGACATGCGGTCGCAGGAGTTGGCGCTGCTGCTGAACGAAGAGCGATGAGCGACGGGGTCGCCCTTCGCGCGCCGTCATCCGTTCGCGAACACCTCTTCGGCATGCTCCCCGGCGATCTCGCCGCGCACCTGCGCGCGCAGGGCGTGCACGTGCGTGACGCGGAGGCGCGGCGGGTACTCGCGCATGCGATCGCACATGGGCGCGAAGGTTTCCCATCCGCGCGCCCGGTTCCGCGCGCCGTCGAAGACGCGATTGAGCGGATGACGACACGCTCGCGCCTCGAGATCGTCGAACGCGCCACCGATCCGAGCGACGGCTTCGTCAAGTATCTCTTCCGCCTTCACGACGGCGCGCTCGCCGAGGCGGTGAGGATTCCCCTGGAGGTGCCGGGGCGATTCACGGTCTGCATCTCCAGCCAGGCCGGCTGCGCGATGGGATGCACGTTCTGCGCGACCGGCCGCCTCGGATTGATCCGCAACCTCGAGCCGTGGGAAATCGTCGCGCAATGGATCGCCGTACGCGACGAAGCGCCGGGCGTCGTCACCGGCGCTCTGTTTCAGGGCCAGGGCGAGCCGTTGCACAACTACGCGGCGGTGATCCGCGCGGCGGAAATCCTGTCGCATCCGTGCGGCGGACGAATCGCTGCGAAGAACATCACGATCTCGACCGTCGGCCTGGTCCCCCAGATCGTCCGCTTCACGCGCGAGCGTCAACCTTACCGCCTGATCATCTCCCTCACCTCGGCCATCGATTCGCGCCGCAAGTCTCTGCTGCCGTCCGCGGCGGCGTGGCCGGTGCGCGAGCTCGCCGATGCCGTTCGCGAGTACCAACGCTCGAGCAGCGCGCGCGTCACGATCGCGTGGGTCGTTCTCGGCGGCATCAACACCGGCAGTGATGAAGTCGAAGCGATTCTCGCGCTATTCGAGGGAGTACCGATCCGTCTCAATCTGATAGACGTCAACGACGCGCGGCCGGATGGTTTTCGCCGCGCCTCGGATCCAGAACTTGCCGCGTTCCGCGACGCCCTGCGCGCCCTCGGCGCCCCAATCGTCCGCCGCTACTCCGGCGGCGCCGCCCGCCACGCCGCTTGCGGCATGCTGGCGGCCTTAGCCGTTGATCCATAAAGACGCGGAAAAGCCTTTCATTGTCCATCTGTACTCATGGCCAAAGGAGGGCTCGATGGACGAATACAAGTTGAAAGGACCGCAGGTTCAGCCGGATGCGAGTTACTGGGGCTTCTGTTCGAAGCTCTGCATCGTACCGACCGAGACAATCCTCAAGCACACGGACGACGAAAACAGTCTTGACTTTTTCCCGCCGTGGAAAGAGAGCGATGTCGAAAAGGAGCTCGATGAGTTGATCGAGCTGTCGCATCTTCGCGACGATCCGTGCGCGCTGGTCAACGCCAAACCGTGCAAAGACTTACCACCGGTATGCGGACCGGAGGAGAAGAAACTGCCGGAGGCCTTCGGCTGCCGCCAGCCGATCAGCCGACTGCTGAATCTGCCGCCCGCGCTCGGAGCGCCGCTCGTTCACCGGCTGCCGGGTGAACAGATCATCCGCACCGGCCGCGGCATGGCGCGCGCGGTGGAGAGTGAGACGCCCGGCCTATATCACCGGCAGGCGCTGAGCTATCTCATCAACCTGCGGCACTGGTCTCCGCCGCGCCAGGCGCTGATTTGGGCAGCGCTCGATGTCGCGATCGCCAGCGCGCTTCAGGCGGCGTGGTACTACAAGTGGCTCAGTCCGCGCGATCATGTCTCGAGACGTCAGCGACCGATCGAGTTTGCATTGGCGCATGGAAAGAAGCTCAACGTCCTCTTCGACTGTCCCGACGAATTGAATCCGGCCTACAACATCTGTCCGGATGGCCGGCCGAAGAGGGGAAAGCCGTGCGGCGAAAACCTTTCGGGTACGCCGCGGCATCCCGCCTACCCATCAGGCCACAGCACCTACTCCGGCGCGGCGAGCACGATCCTGGCGTATTTCTTCGGCGAGCAGATGACGCCGGCCGCGCTGCCGTATGACGATCGCCTCGGCTCGCATCCCAATTCCACGCTGAAGGTGGAGCTCGATCACATGGCCGACAACATCGGCATGGGCCGCCTCTGGGCTGGCATCCATTGGCGCAGCGACCATGAGGCGGGGATGAAGCTCGGCCGGGTGGTGGCGCGGCTCGTCATCCAGCAATTGCTCGACATGGGCTCCGTCAAAGACGGCCGCGTCAACCCGTTCGTCCTCTGTCCGCCGGAACCGGTGCCGCCGAAGAACCAGTGCAACTTCGACGACGACCAGAAACCTTGCGACGAAACTGCGAAGCCGCCATCGATCGACGATCTGGCGAAGGCCAGAGACCTGATCGTCAAACACTGCCCCGAACCGAAGGGCAAGTGCAAACCGTGCGACGCGCCACCGAAGGCGAAGGACGATGACGATAAGTCGATGATCGACATGAACCGCGGCGCGAACCGCGGCGGGGAGTAGAAACAGAACCGGAGGAGAGGCGGCCAGCCTCTCCTCCGCCATTCGCTTCTCCTACATTCCGCCCGAGTCGTCCGCCGACGGTCCGTAGATCGACGGCACTTTGCCGCCCATCGGGCGGATGTAGGCGCTGAGCTGACCGCGGTGATGGATGGCATCGAGAAAGAAGCTCCAGCAGATGTCTCCCACGGTCGCCTTCATCACCTCGTGGCCGCCGTAGAGCATGCGTCCCTCGCTGGCCCACTTGGAGTCGTCGATGGCGTTGAGGCGATCGCGATGGCGGCTCGCATTCGCCTCGTACGCCGCGACGATCTCGTCGAGCGTCGACGGCCGCGGGTTGGTCTCCCAGTTGACCACTCCGGTGTCGATGAGATCTGACAGGCTTCGCAGCTCCTCGGCAATTTGCCACGCGATATTGCCGGCGCTCGAGGAGCGCTCGTGGGGTTTGTAATCGAGGTTGCCGGCGGGTAGTGCGCGCAACACCCGTCCGAACGCTGCGTTGTCCTTCTCCCACTGCTTCGCGTAAAACTTGAGATTTGACATGACGTACTTGCTCCTTCGAGGAGCGATGATATGCCGATGCGACAGCTCATCCTTGCAACGATTCTTCTCATGTTTACCGCCTGCCGGTCGACGATTTCCGACAACGACTGGCCCGCCTACGCCAACGCCGGCGGCACGCGCTACTCGCCGCTGACGACGATCGATCGCTCGAACGTCTCGCGGTTGCAGGTGGCCTGGACGTACCACACCGGCGAGACGTCGTTCGAAAAAGAGTCCGAGCAGAAATCGACATTCGAGGCAACGCCGATCGTGGTCGATGGTGTGCTTTACGTCAGCACCGGTTTCAACAAAGTCATCGCGCTCGATGCGGCTACTGGGCACGAGCGATGGACCTACGACCCGCGCATCGATCGCAGTGGCGACTACTCCGAGGTCACGTCGCGCGGCGTGTCGTATTGGGCGAAGGGAAAACGGATCTTCGAGGGGACGATCGATGCGCGGCTCATTGCGCTCGACGCCGCCACCGGCGAACCGGCCAAAGAGTTCGGCGTCCGCGGCATTGTGGATTTGACCGAGGGGATTGAGCATCCGCGGTTTGGCGATTACCAGGTCACATCGCCTCCCGCAGTCATCGGCGATCTCGTCGTCATCGGCTCGTCGATCGGCGACAACAGCGCCGCGGAGCTCGAACGTGGCGTCGTCCGCGCTTACGACGCGCGCACGGGAGCGCTGCGCTGGAGCTTCGATCCGATCGCGCACGAACTGCACAGCGGCGCGGCGAACGCGTGGGCGGCCATCACCGCCGATCCGGAGTCGGGGATGGTGTTCGTCCCGACGAGCAGCCCCAGTCCCGACTACTACGGCGGCCTTCGCCTCGGCAACAACGAATTCGCGAACAGCATCGTCGCGATTCGCGCCAGCAGCGGCGAAGTGGTCTGGCACTTCCAGGTCGTTCATCACGACCTCTGGGACTACGACGTCGCCACGCAGCCGGTGCTGGTCGAAGTGCACGGAATCAAAGCGGTCGCGGTCGGAACGAAGATGGGTCACCTCTACTTTTTCGACCGGCTCACCGGCAAGCCGCTCTTTCCGATCGAGGAACGCCCCGTGCCTGCGAGCGATGTCGCCGGCGAGGAAGCGTCGCCGACGCAACCCTTCCCGACGGCGCCGCCGCCACTCGTTCCGGAGCAACTCAAAGCAGCTGATGTGTTTGGAGTCGATGATGTGGATCGCGCCGCCTGCCGCAACATCATCGCGTCGCTGCGCAGCGACGGCATGTTCACGCCGCCGAGCATCCGCGGGACGTTGCAGATGCCGGGCAATGTCGGCGGGATGAATTGGGGCGGAATGTCGTACGACCCCACGCGGCACATTCTCGTCGCCAGCATGAACCGCCTCGCGGCGATGGTGCGCCTGATCCCGCGCGCCGATTACGAAGCCGATCGCGCGAAGAGCAAAGGCGAGCGGATCTTCGGCGAGTACAACGGGATGCGCGGCACGCCGTTCGCGATGTACCGCACGATCATTCTGTCGCCGAAAGGCGTTCCCTGTACGCCTCCGCCGTGGGGCGTGCTGACGGCGATCGATGTCGACCGCGGCGCCGTTCGATGGGAGACGCCATTCGGCACCGTCTCGCGGATCCCCGGCCTTCCCGCCAACATCGGCTCCCCGAACCTCGGCGGATCGATGACCTCCGGCGGCGTCGTCTTCATCGGCGCGGCAATGGACGAAGTCTTCCGCGCCTTCGACGTCGAGAGCGGCAAAGAGCTGTGGCACGCGACGCTTCCCGCAAGCGCGCAAGCCTCGCCGATGACCTACCGCGCCGGCGGCAAGCAGTTCGTCGTCATCGCCGCCGGCGGCCACGGCAAGCTGCACACGAAGCGCGGCGATGCGGTGGTGGCGTTCGCGCTACCGTGAGTTTTCAGAGAAAGGCAAACGTAGGTCGGACTCTCTAGTCCGACTTCACGTGCCGCCGAACGATTCGAGCCATGACGGACTAGAGAGTCCGACCTACGTTTGTCCACTCGCGCAACTCGCGATACAGCGCCGCCAGATCCTCGGGACGATAGTTCGCATTGAGCCCGCTCGGATTCGGCAGGATCCAGATGCGCGTCGCTTCGATGTTCTCCTCCTGCAGGCCGCTCGTCGCCTTCGGCCGCGCGAACCCGGTTCGATACGCGCCGATACCAACGATAGCCAGCACGCGCGGACGGAATCGCCGAACTTTAGCCTCGAGGATCTTCGCGCCCTCGACAAGCTCATCGCTGGTCAACTCCGCCGCGGCAGTGGTCGCACGCGCAACGACATTCGTGATCCCGCATCCATGCTTCAACAACTCGCGTTGCTCCGACGGATGAAACAGCCGCGGCGTGAAGCCTGCGCGATGCAGCGTCGGCCAGAAGCGATTTCCTGGCCGCCCAAAGTGCTGCTGCACCGCCGCGGTGTAAAGACCTGGGTTGATGCCGCAGAAGAGAACGTCGAGATCAGGCGCGATGACATCCGGCAGCGTCGTGCCGGCGGCCCCTGTTAGCTGTTCTTTCGTCGGCTTCATCATGCTCAATCAGAAAAGGCGGCGGAACGCCGCCGTCCCGGCGGCTGGCCCGGCGGCGTCCCGCCGGCGTCCCGCCGCCGTCCTCATCGCTGAAACGTAATTCTCCCCGACCGCACCTGCTCTTCCTCATCCGCGCTCGGCGCTTCGACGACGAATGATCCATGTTTCGGATCGACGGCGGCGTTGAGGTTCGCCTTTAGCTCCGCGGCGTCCATCGGACCCTCGGCGAGGATCAGCCACTCGAGGTGCGGCATCGGGTGGTGGCGCAGTTCGTTGCGCTCGATTGCAGACTGTCCGTATTCGGGATCGGTTCCCTCGACGGCGATGTAGCGAGCTTTGAGAAGGACATCGTCAGTAGTCATGGCCGTAGCCTTCGGCGCGTGCAGCGCCAGCAGCAAAAGAATCGTAATCATCGGTTGATTGGGTGCAAACGGAAGTGAGAGCGCGGAGGACGCGCCCGTGTGGGAGCCGGAAGGGTACAAAAAACGAAGCGCCGGCGCAAGAGGGCGCCGGCGCGTTCAAACAAGAACTATTTGTCGTTGTACAGCTCGATGAACTCGTAAACGTAATTGCCCGTGCCGAGGGCGTCGGAGAACTCGTTGATGAAGGGGCCTTTGTTGCAGCCATTGAGTCCGCCGGTGCCGGGATGGCCGAGCGACGACGCGGACTTCGTCCAACTGCTCAGGATTCCGATCGCGCCGCATGTCGCGCGCTGGAAGGCGGAGCCGCCGGCCGCATCCATCGCTACCGTCGTTCCTTCGATTGTCGTACCCGAGGCGTTCTTCAACGTGTAGGTCTCACTGCCGTTGATCTGCGGCATCGTGTCGGCCGAGTTGATGTAGACGACGTTCGCTGCGAGCGTCACGCCCCAGTAGGTTTGGAACGCCGTCTTGGTAGCGTTGCGGGCGATGATGACGTAGCCCTTCGACGGGATCGTCGTGCCGGCCGGGATTGAGTAGGTAAGCGTGGCGTTCGCCTGCGTCAGCGACCAGCCGCCGATGTTGACCGGTACGCCGTTGCTGACCGTGACGCTGACAGCCGTCGATGCGCCGGTGTTCAACGCTGCGTCGTACGCCTTCGACGTCAGCGAGTGCGAGCCGTTCGTCGCGGTGGTCGTGTCCCAGCTCCAGGAGTAGGGAGAAGTCATGTCGGTCGATTTCAGCACGCCGTCGAGATAGAACTCGACCTTGGTGACGCCGACGTTGTCCGAGGCCGACGCGTTGACGCTCGTCGTGCCGCTGACCGTCGCGCCGTTGAGCGGCGCGGTGATCGACGTCGTCGGCGAGATCGTGTCTCCACCGCCACCGCCCGTGTCGTCGATCGTGAAGCTTCGCGGCAGACCAGCGGCCGCCAGCTCGTTCGGTCCCTGATGAACTGCGCCGTCGGCGGAGACAGTGAAGATGTTGACGCCGTCGGTCGTGACCTTGATGTTGCCGACGCAGTAGCCGGAGTGGCTCATCAGCGTCGATCCGGGATTGCCCTCCTCGGTCTGCAGGACGAACGCCGGCGGCGCGGTCACGCAGGAGCTCGAGGCGCCGAGGAGAACGTGATCGACGACGTCGATACGGGGAAGATCCCAGCCGCTCGATTCGCCATCGCCGACACCGATGATCGCGACGGCCGGGTTGGCTTTGTTGAAGTACGTCGGGTTCGTGCTGCTCTCGCTGCCGTGATGGTTCACGTGCATCAGGTCGATGCCGCCGGCGCTGATCAGCGGGAAGGCGCCGCCCGGCGAGATGGCGTTGATGACCGAGGTCTCGACGTCGAGTTGCGTCGTGGAGCGGCCGGTGCAGGCGTCCGATCCGCCACCCATATCGCTGGCCCAGATGTAATCGAAACCGCCGTACTTGATGAGCAGGGCGATGGAGCGGTCGTTCTCGTCGGTCACGGCGACCGAGCCGCCGCCGATGATCGATCCGTTGCGGGCGATGCAGGTGAGTGTGGCGCCGTTGCCGAGCGCGATCACCGTGCCCACCGGCATCGCGATCGGAAGGCCGGCAGTCGTTCCGGCCGACGCCGCGTTCCAGCCGTCGGCGCAGCTCGAGCTGTACGACGAGCCGTTGTAGTACTGCTTGATGTGGATGTTGTAGCCGGCGTTGATGACCTCATCGAGACCGCCGATGTGATCGCAGTGCTGGTGGCCGCCGATGACGTAGTCGATTCCGTTGGCCGGCTGCACGCCGATCGATTGCAAGTAGGGGACGACGCGAGACGTCCCCTGGCCGGTGTTGCCGGCTTCGAGCAGGACGGTGATGCCGGTGGGGCCTTTGATGAACACCGAGCCTCCCCATCCGACGTCGATGTAATGGATCTCGAGGTTCTGCGCGGCAAGAGGAAGGGACACGAGGAACAGGAACACCGGGATCAGTGAACGCACAAGTCTCATCTTTTCTCCTCTGATGCGTGTGTGGGGTTGGGGAGCCGGAGGGACTTGTATGCACGAATCGTGGCGGAATGGGTGAGGTCGCGAGGTAGCGGAGTTGCGAGGTCGCGAGGCCACAGGTCGCTGGGTTGCTGCGTTGCTCGGTCAGGTTGACGAATCACTGCGGCGAGCATGGTGATCTCGCACCACCGCGCGACTACGCAACGTGCGCGGCCGCGCGACCGCGGCGGCGCGACCACGAAACCTCGCTACCGCGCTACCGCGCTACCGCGAACATCACTTCCTCCCGATCGTCATCGCCAGGTACTCGCGGATGTGCGCGTGCGTCGCCGGATCGGCCCAGATCGCATCGATCTCGTCGGCTGAAACGCTGGCGATGTTGGCGGCGTCGCGGAGATACGGCTCGCGCAGTTGCCGCTTCGTCAATCGGAACGTGGCGCGCGGGATCGACATCAACTGCTCGGCGACGATTTGCGCGCGAACGGGAAGCTGCTCGGCGGAGAGAACTTCGTCGACGATGCCGATGCCGCGTCCCGTTTCCGCATCCATCGTGCGGCCGAAGTAGACCATCGGCTGGAGGTGCTGCTTCGGCACGGCGAAGCGGACGATCGCCATGGCCAGCGGAGGGAACGGCACGCCGACCAGCGGCTCCGGCACTCCGATCTTGCCTCCCGCCATGAGACGGTGATCGCAGGCAAACGCCAGGATTGCGCCCCCTGCGATGGCGTGTCCGTTGAGTGCCGCAACGCACGGTTTCGGGAAGACGAAGACCGCGCGCAACGCCGCATCGAGCGCCTCGACGAAATGCTGCACGTAGTCGCCGCCGGCGTTGATCATGCGCGGCAGATCGACGCCCGCGCAGAAGATCGATCCGGTCCCGGTCAGGATCACGGCGCCGACGTCATCGTCGGCCGCCGCTTCCGCAAATGCGTCCGCCAGCGCCGTGCAAAGCTCAAGATCGAGCGCGCTCGCTTTTCCGTGGTTCAGGCGAAGAGTGAGGATGCCGTTGGTGAGAGTCTTTTCAAGCATGCTGCGATTCTAATCCGCAGATGACGCAGATAAACGCAGATGAAAAAGAATCGATCTGCGCTCCATCTGCGTCATCTGCGGATAAGGCATTCCGCGTGCACCACATCGACACACAACTCCCCGCATATCCCCTCTTCTGGTCAACAACTGCTCACTTCCCCGGGTCAATCAACGACGACATGGTCAACATTCAGACCACTTGAGTTTATGGAGGAAGAATGAAACAACGCTCTCTCATGATGTCGATCCTGGTCACCTTCGCACTCTTTGCTGCAACCCATCTCGCCGCACAACAGAAGACGATCCTCTTCGACGCCGCCCACGCACAGACAGCGGGCAACGCCGACTGGACCCTCGATGAAGACTCCTGCGGCACCGCGCAACGCTTCCCAACACCCGACCAGGCAGGCATCACCTCGGGCACCGCCGAGACGTTCTGGAACGGCGCGCACTCCGCGATGGGCGTCGACCTCGTGAAGAAAGGCTTTCACGTGGAGAGCCTTCCGGTCGGCGCGCGCATCAGCTACGGCGACGGCACGAACGCGCAGGATCTCAGCCACTACAACGTCTTCGTCATGCCCGAGCCGAACATCGCGCTGACGTCCACCGAGATCACCGCCATCCGCAACTTCGTCTTCAACGGCGGCGGCCTGTTCATGATCGCCGACCACGCCGGCGCTGACCGCAACAGCGACGGCATCGACGCGGCCGGCGTCTTTAACGCGCTCATGGGCAGCCCGAGCGTCTTCGGGATTACCTACAACGACAACTCGTCCGACACGACCTTCGGCTGGTTCGACGATCATCCCGATCACAACTACACGACCGTCACCACATCGCCGATCATCTTCACCGGCACCTATGGCGTTCCCTCATCGACGAAAGGCCTCGGTCTCTTCGGTTCGTCATCGATGACGTTGAGCGGCGCCGCCACAGGCCACGTCTGGAAGACGACATCGACGCACGACACGTCGAGTGGTGTGACCTACGCTACATCGACCTACGGCTCCGGCCGCGTCGCCGCAATCGGCGACTCCTCGGTCACCGAAGACGCCACCAACGGCTGCAGCCACACGACCTACCTCGGCTACAACGATCCGAGCTACGACAACGGCCTGCTCGTCGCCAACGGAATCTCGTGGCTCGCCAACGGCTCCGGCGGCGGTGGCGACGTCACGCCTCCCACGGTCTCCATCACCGCGCCGTTGAACGGCGCCACGGTCGTCGGCACGGTCTCGATCAATGCCACCGCGTCCGACAACGTCGGCGTGACGAAGGTCGAGTTCTACGTCGACGGCTCGCTCAAGTCGACCGACATGACTTCGCCCTACTCATACAGTTGGGATTCAACATCGGTCGCCAACGGCTCGCACTCACTCACCGCGAAGGCATACGACGCGGCATTGAATAACACCACGTCGGCCGCCATCGGCGTCACCGTCAACAATCCCACCGGCACCGACATCTCCGGCTGGACCGTCACCCAAGCCAACGCCACGGTCGTCTACACAATCCCCGCCGGCACCGTGATCCCCGCGAACGGCTACGTCGTCATCGGCCGTGACGCCACGAAGGCCGCCTTCCAGACGTTCTGGGGCGTCACGCTCGGATCGAACGTCATTTACCTCACGACCGCCGGCGCCTTCCCGCAGATCAACGGCAGCGAGAACTACACCCTGAAAAACGCCAGCGGCACGACGATCGACGGCCCGACCATCTCGACCTCATCGAGCGCCAATCAGTCCCTCCGCCGCATCGATCCCTGCACCGGCGCAGGCATCACGTCGAACTGGAACGTCGGCGCAACGACCCTGGCCAATCCCGGCAGCGGCGCCGGCACCGGCTGCGCCAAAGGCGTCGTCATCAACGAATTCTCCGATGCCGCCGGCACGGGCAACTTCATCTACGAGTTCGTAGAGCTGCACAACGACAAGTAGGTTCGTTTCGCGAGAATCCCCAATCGAGCCCCTTCTCCCCATCGCTTTTCAGATGGGGAGAAGGTGGCCGAAGGCCGGATGAGGGGCCGGGCAGTTCGATCGAAACCGGAACGTTGAATGTTGAATGTTAAGTGTTGAATGGTGAACGGGGCATCCAATTCAGACGAGGCCCGGCCTCTTTTTCATTCAACATTCAACACTCAACATTCAACATTGAACATTTCGCCTTGAATCAGACTCGAGAGCGATTCACGAACCCCCGAAATACCCACTCCCCAGAATGCGATAACCACGCAGCATGCCGCCAGTCCTCCTAACCTGCGAACGCCTCACGAAGTCCTACACCTCGCGCCCGCTCTTCAACGACCTCTCCTTCTCCCTCTTCGAAGGCGACCACGTCGGCCTCGTCGGCCCGAACGGCTCCGGCAAATCGACGCTGATGAAGATCGTCGCCGGCGTCGAAGAAGCCGACTCCGGCAACCGCGCCGTCCGCAAAGGCGTCCGCATCGGCTACGTCCCACAGGACCCCGTCTTCGCGCACGGCAAGACGATCGAAGAAGTCATCCTCGAAGGTCTCGAGAACGACCACATCCTCGACGACTACGGCAAACAAACCCGTGTCGCCATCGCCCTCGGCAAGTCCGGTTTCATGGATCGCACGCAGGACACCGCCACGCTCAGCGGCGGCTGGCGCAAACGCCTGGCCATCGCACGCGAGCTTGCCCGCGAGCCCGACGTGATGCTGCTCGACGAGCCGACGAATCATCTCGATGTCGACGCCATCCTCTGGCTCGAAGGTCTGCTCAAGTCCGAACCGAAAGCGTTCGTCGTCGTCAGCCACGACCGCTACTTCCTCGAAAACACCGCACGACGCATGCTGGAGCTCAATCGCCAATACGCCGACGGCCTTCTCCAGGTCAACGGCCACTACTCCGATTTTCTGGAGCGCCGCGATGAGCTCCTGCGCAACGAAGCCGCCTACCAGGAGACGCTCGCCAACCTCGTGCGGCGCGAGGTGGAATGGCTCCGCCGCGGCCCGAAAGCGCGGACGACGAAATCAAAATCGCGGATTCAAAACGCCGAGGGGTTGATCGGAGAGCTGGCGGATTCGAGGTCGCGCAGCAACACCAGCACCGCCAAGATTGACTTCACCGCCTCCGAGCGCAGAACGAAACGCCTCTGGCTCGTGAAAGGCTTGCGCAAGTCGATGGGCGGCAAACTCCTCGTCGACGATCTCGATATCCTCCTCACCCCCGGCTCCCGCCTCGGCATCCTCGGCCCCAACGGCTCCGGCAAAACAACCCTGCTGCGAACGATCACCGGCGAACTGGAGCCCGACGCCGGCACAATCGAGAAAGCCGAAAAACTCCGCACCGTCTACTTCGAACAAAACCGCGAAAGCCTCGACCCCACACTGACGCTCAAACGTGCGCTCGCGCCGGAAGGCGATCAAGTCGTCTACCGCGACCGCACCCTGCACGTCGCCTCCTGGGCCAAACGCTTCCTCTTCCAACCCGACCAACTCGAAACCTCCGTCTCCAAACTCTCCGGCGGCGAAAAAGCCAGAATCGTCCTTGCCAGACTGATGCTCCAACCCGCCGACCTCTTAGTCCTCGACGAGCCCACCAACGACCTCGACATCTCCACATTAGAAGTGTTGGAAGACTCCCTCCTAGACTTCCCCGGAGCGTTGGTCCTGGTCACTCACGACCGCTACCTCATCGACCGCGTCTCCACTCAAATCCTGGCCCTGGACGGCAAAGGCGGAGCCGAATACTTCGCCGACTACACCCAATGGCAAGACAACCGCCCCCGCGTCGCTGCTCCCAACCGGGAAGGCCGAGCGCCAAAGGCTCGCGCCAAGAAGCTCACCTATGCCGAACAGCGCGAATGGGACACGATGGAAGCGAATGTCCACGCCGCCGAGGAACGCCTTGACGCGGCAAGAGTGGCGGTCGATGACCCCGCCATCGCCACCGACGCCACCATCCTCCTGCAACGGGTTGCCTCTTTGGACGCCGCGCAGGACGCGGTCGACCAGTTGTACGCGAGGTGGGCGGAGCTGGAGGGGCGGAGGGGCGGGGAGTAGAGGAGATTCTGCCTTGGAGGCAAGACCAGCGCTGGGTTTGTCCCCAATCCTCATGAATACGCCCCCCGTCTGATCCATCTCACCTCGCGAGAAGCGGCACATGACCGACGCTTCCTGGAGAAGCGCGCCGCCCTACGGATGCCACTCTTTATGGAAGGCAGTCTCGCGGTGCTACAATGACTCAATCAACCAAACAAGGCGGGAGGTCTTTCATGATCCAGGCAGGTCCCAAGCCGATACGGTCAATGTCGGACGCACTGGAAACGGTGACATCCTTAGCGAACGATTCTGAGTTCTTCGGAAGCGACGAATGGCCGTACCACAAATATCCGTTCGGACTGTGGTTCCGGGGCCATTCTAGCGAGGGGGTCGAATTAGAGCCACTCGTGTTTCGCAACAAGCTGGCGCCTCCTCGGGACGAGAAGATCGGAATGTGGGACGAAACAAACGTATACGAGCACCTAAAGCTTCGAGTGCCCAGCCATGAGCACACGTATCACTCCGCGTTTGATTGGCTGTGCCTGATGCAGCACTACTCGGTACCAACCCGGCTCCTTGACTGGTCTGAAAGCATCCTGCCGGCCCTCTACTTCGCGGTCAGAGATAACGCCACCGTGGACGGCGAGTTAATCGTCCTGAATGCGAAACGTCTCAACGGAAAGAGTAAGAGTAGGCCGACCATATCAACTCCGGACGACGGCCACGTGATCGTACGTGCCGAAATGGCGGCGACGCGATCAGCGAAGGTCCTAGCGCGCAAGAAATCTGTCCTTACCGCGTTGGAGGAAGAGGGCATCGAGGCGAGTGCCGATACACGCTGGATGGAAAAGTTTCAGAGGCCGATTGCAGTGTTTCCGAGGCGCCTGAATGATCGAATGATTCACCAGTCGAGCGTTTTCACTTTACATGGCGGGAAAATGTATGTCCCGGAGATGCAAAAGAAGTACTGGGACGAGCAGCTCCCCCCGCCGAAGACTCTCAAGGAAGTGAACCGGGAGTTTTCGGATCGCGAACCGCTACTGCGGAAATACGTTATCCCTGGTGGAAGGTGTAAGCAAGAGATTCTCGATGACCTTTTCCGACTCGGAGTACACGAGGCAAGCCTGTTCCCGGAGGTAGACCGACAGGCAGTCTACCTTCAACAGCTGTGGTGGTATTGAGTATGGCGGTGGGTTCCGTGGTGGCGGCCAGAGGCAAATTGCACCGTGGCAGCGGCGATTAGGAGGATATTTCGATGAGTGAGCAGAAAGAATTGCACGCCCTCTTTTCGAAGAAACCAGCGGGCGAGCTTCGCAAGGCGGTTTTTGCCGTTGAGGCAACGTTTCCGGAGGCAATCAAGCAATCGTGGCCAAACCTTACGATCGGAATCCTGATTGCGATCTCCCTGTCGGCGTTTGCGCACGTGAGCAGTTTTCTTACGGCTTACATCGCGCCGACGAGCAGTTGGGCAAGCGCCGCGATAACTATTGCTAAGGGCGCTGCCTTTGTTTTGGAACATTTGTCCGTCGGCTTTTGG
The DNA here is from genome assembly GCA_034664845.1 of Thermoanaerobaculia bacterium. Taxonomy (GTDB): domain Bacteria; phylum Acidobacteriota; class Thermoanaerobaculia; order Gp7-AA8; family Gp7-AA8; genus JADGNZ01. Next base: position 77,448 of record JAXDGW010000078.1, read on the forward strand.
GTCTCATCGATCGCCGTGCTCTTCTATGAATGGGGATCCCAAGCGAAGAGCCTTTTCGTCCTTAGCCAGGAGCTAGGCCGACTATTACAAAAGGAAGGGGAGATCGCGATCCGAGGTGGCATGACCAAGATCCTTCCGCTCCGACCTGACCTGCTGAGGGCGCACGAAAAGTTCGTCAAAGCACTGATCGACCTCGACAGCGCGGAGAACTGGGCGCGCGATGCCGATGTAGCCTTCTTGACTCTGTTCGTGGAACACGCAGCCACATACGGCGGGCAGCTTCGGACGCTCAGAGATCACCTGATCCACGATGCGGACGATGCCGGTAGGCCATTCCATCTCGACTTCACGAAGCTGGACTACGCCGACAAGATCCTCACGCAGTGGATGGATCTATTGGGTGAGGGTAAGAGCGACGGCTATGACACAATGTCCAATCCTAGGACGTGGTCGGCTCTGAAGAGCGGTGGCTTTAAGGAGGCTGGCCGTAAAGCTGTTAGTCGCGGTGCAAAGATGCGACGCATCTTCATTATGGGGCGAGAAGACGATATCCATTCGGTGGAAGACGTACGTAACTTGATCAGTCACTATCAATTTGCAGTGTGCGCTAAGGATCAAGGGAAGGGTTCGTATCGGATTCAGATTGCGACGCCCGAGATCTTTACTCCCCTCGCCATTCCCCTCGAGAACCAGCATTACGGCATCTTCAAGAAGACAGTTGGCGATACGACATCGTCCGTGGCATTCAAGGTGAAGGGGACCGATGTCGCGAATTTCGAGCTCGTTGCGGTGCCTCCAGATGGAGACTTGGCGCGCGATTTCAACGAGATCTGGGACAGCCTCGAGTCTTCCGACGAGGGGCCTGTCGTTCCGGAGACCCGAAACGCCATACACGAAGGGGCGAGTCGCTTTCTCGATGCCGTCCTCAGTCGCGAGGCGAGGCATTTGAAGAAACAGCAACGCCGGGACGACGAAGCCGCCGACAAGACGGATTCGCATGTGGAGATCGTGTCTACCCTCGAGTCGTGGAAGAAGCGGCACGATCTTCCGCTCTTCAGAAAGGAAATCGAGCCGTTCGCCGTCCGTCATCTGCTCGTTCTGTCGCAAGGTGAAAACGAGGGCGCAGTCGTCGAAGAATTCAGGAAGGAGTACGCCGGCGCAACGGCGGGGCGAGGGACTCGCGAGGTGAAGGCGTGTCACGAAGACACCTTCAACGAACGTTCTCGTCGGTGGTTAGCAAGTCCTCGTTGCCAGTTCGTCGGACCAAAAGGCGAGCCGGTGCATCACTGCGTCTTCACGCTGGAGTGCGAAGACGACCTTTCCAACTTCTTCCTTCTCAGTGAGGACTCCATGACGAAGTCGATGGATTACACAAAGAGTTTCAATCGCGTGTGGCTATTGGATTCGAATACGAAGATCGACATCTCATAGTGTGACTCCGCTACGGCAGGGGCTGAAACTCCTGTTCCGCGGTCCTGTGAAGTTCGGCGATCATTTCAATTTCTACGGCGAAATTGAGAGGGATGGTCATTCCGACCGCGCTTCGGGCATGCTTGCCGGCCTCGCTGAAGACGTCAATGAGCAGTTCGCTGCCGGCGTCGATGACTGCAGGGGTTTGATCGAATCCGGCGGCGACATTCACCATCCCTAGGATCTTGACGATCCGCGCGACACGGTCGAGGGAGCCGACCAGCGACTTGATCGCCCGAAGACAGTTGACCGTGCAGAAGCGCGCGGCTTCGCGGGCCTGATCGAGACTGACGTCGGCGCCGACTTTACCCTTGATCGCTTTGCCGTCCCAGACCGAAACCTGTCCCGAGGTGTAAACGAGATAGCCGCTACGTGTGGCGTGAAGGAGGCGACCGGCGTCGAGGGTTATCGGTTCGAGAGGGAATCCTAGTCGGATGAGCTTTTCTTCAGGCGTCACGGTTTGTCCTTGTTCTGATTGCCGATGTAGGTGTTGAAATCGAGATCACAGTAGTGTCGCGCACGATCAAGAGGAGCGACGTCGAGACGAGCGAGAACTAACTCCGCGGTCTTGAGAGCGCCCTCGATCCATCCCTGATCGCGGGAAAACACCTCCCCACAGAAGTAGAGGCCTTTGCGATCTTGATCTGCGTAGAAGCTATCCACGTCGGCACCGACAAGCCAAGTGTGCCATCCTCCTCCGAACGTCTCCCCTGGAGTACCCCAGTCCTTGTAGATTCCGGCTATAGGCTCCTCGACAGATTGGCCGTGAATCTCACGAAGCTGCTGCTGGATTTTCCGAACGGTGCGCACGCGGACGCGTAACCGATCATCGACCTGATTAGCGATCTCGCTTTCCAAGAGTTGTGCGTCATGATACGGCATCCCTTCGGGACTCTTGAAGTGGACCGCTCCTTCGTCCAGTATCCGTCCGCTTGGTGGGCGCCAGAAATTAACGTGGTGTTCGTCGCTGTATGATGCCATCACCAAGCTCCAGCGTCGGCGCGTACCGTCCTTCGGGTTGTCGTTGTTCTTCCACTTTTCAAGGAGTTGCTTGAATTCGCCGGACCACGGAACCTCCCACTCTTTGGCAGCACTCTCGGCGCATTTCTGAATCCAGTCGGGATGGAAATAGTAGACTTGCCTCAATGGAAGGTCCGTATACGTCCTCCCCGTTTGTGCACCAGGTACGTCGTCACCGACCCACCATGGATTCTCATAAAGGAGGAATACCTTGAACAGACGATGTGACTCGATCTCCTTCAACCACGGTGGGCTCCATTCGTCTTCACCGTTGAAGATTTTGATATCCTCATAGGAGCTTCGAGGGACAGCAAAGATCACGGTATCGAAGTCTGCGTTGAATTCCGAGTCGTTTACGTCTTTCGAGGTTACGGTCCACGGTCCGTTTTGCTCTCGCTTCTGGCACCTACTTACCGGCGTTGTGACCAGAGGCTTACATCCTGCCCTTATGAGGTCGGCTTCCATCCGCTCGACGATCCGCGACATGCCGCCTGGAACCATCCAAAGGTCGGAACCGGTGAAGTCAGATACGAACCATGGGATCGCCTCCGCAGCGTTCCAGTTTCCGATCACGGATTCGAGGCTGAGCGAATGGTATAGGAGTTGGTGGGCTTCGTTGCTGAGATAGTGCTGCAGCAAGTTCCAAAAACCGATCTCGCGGAGGGGGATGTTCTCGAACATTGCGAATCGGCGCAGAAAGTCCCAAACGTCGGCACCGTAGTTTCCTTCGATGAGCCGCTCTTTCATCTCATGGGCTTTTGCGGGCTCGGCGTTCGGAAACGAGAGATCGTTGAAAAGAGATTTCATGACCCACCGAATCAGATCCTCTGGCGCTCGACCGCGCTCGTCGTGGCGCAACAGGAAAGGAACGCCGGCCCGGCAACGGAGGCAATAGCCGTCGAGGATCTCCTGCGGAGAAAGAGCCCGCCCTCGAACATACAAGTGTGGTGATGAGACATCGAACGGTCGCGTCGGGATCTTTAGATCATCGATCAATGCGCGAAGCAGGTGGTGAGTCATTGGATGGAATCGCATCGCTCCCAACTCCGCGCGAAACGGCAGGGGAGGCAGGATCTGCGACAGAATGCGGCCTCCAAGCCTCTTCGAGGACTCAAATAAAGTCACTTGAAAGGGACGATCCGAGCCATCTGCGTGTCCAGCCGTGACCAACCTCCAGGCTGTGTACAGCCCGGCAATTCCTCCTCCGACGATCGCAATCTTCTTGGGCTCGGGCATCAGTAGCTCCCCCTTGTTTGCTGATAAGCGCTTAATAGGGAGTGACAGCGATGGTGATTTCCCTACCCCCACCAGAAGAATCGTTGGTGGCCTACACGCGACATCTAATTGAAGACGCAGGAGGTTTCTCAACGAGAAGTTGGGCTGCTCGGCGTCTTCGGGCATCAAGCGGAGACTCACGGCTAAGGTCAGGCCGACGATGAACAAGAACGTTCGAAGCGCGTCGTGAGTTCGTCGAGGTCCCGAAGTGCGTACGAACTGATATCCTTCCGATCGACTCGTTTTGGGAGGTATGCCTTGACCGATCTTGACGTCAACCATCTCGAACTGACCCGCCACCCTGTCGACGACGACAGCATCGAAGTCTTCGACATCCGCGACGATGAATCGGCCGATGACCGGCAGGTTTACTCGTGCGTGGCGATGTATCGGAAGAACTGGCGGAATGATTGGCCGGCGTTGGGGGGGACGAGGTGGTTGCAGGCGGTGGGGGATGAGATTCCTACGCCGGAGATGGCGCGGCAGGAGGCGGCTTCGCTGGCGTTGGCGATGTTCATGAAGAACAACCTCATTCGCAAGGCGGAGTTGGAGCTCGAGCATCGCGAGCAGCTTCTCTTCGGTTGGCAAGGTGGCAAGGGTGTGATCTGGACGCCGTGGGAGAAGGGCGGCGACGCGAAGACGAACCGGAGGTACCTGTCCCCTCGCCGTCTCATGTGCCATGGGCTTCTCATCGAGGAGTTGCGTGGCGAGTACATCGGGTCGAAGGATGCTGGGGTTGGCGGCAGCGAGTTGCGCTGGATCGAGCGTTCTACGAACTTCACCATCGGAAACGGATGCCTGCGCGATACGGGCGAAGGGACGGCGCTCGGTGTTCACTCCGGTATACGCACGACCCTCGAAGTCCTCGGCAAGGGTGTCAGTGGCGGCCAGAAGCTGAAGGATGTTCCAGTCCTGATCTGCGGCCTCGGGAAGGTCGGCTTCGCGCTGATGCAGATCGCGCATGAGGATGGTGCGATCGTTTCGATCTGGGAGCCTGCGCTCGCCGGTACGACCGATGCGGATCTCGATCAGTTCTACGAGAAGGCTGAAGGCGGCGGAGCGGCGGTCGAACCGAAGCATCTGGAGACGCTGAAATCGCTGCGAAACAGAGTCTTTTCGTCCGACATCGGGGCGATGGAGACGACCACGGAAGGCGAGCGTGGGGTTCACTTCGTCTGCCCCGCGGGGTCTCGCATCGAGTGGCTCAGCGAGAAGGTCAATGGACGGCCGCGATACGAGATCCTGGCCAGCCGCGAGGATGCTGGGCAGTGCATCATCCTCGGGCCGGCGAATGATCAACTTGCGCTCAGCCGTGAGCATCGCGCGCAGCGCGACGCGGCCCTCGCGCGCATGACGAGCGCGGGCATCGTCTATGTTCCTGATCCGATCGTCAGCCCTGGCGGCGTCATCGCGGTCAGCCACGAACTTACTGCGCATTGGAAAGCCGAAAACGTCAATCGCGACTCCATCCACATCGTCGACAAGAGCGTGCGGATGCTTTTCGAGCGCACCGACGAACGGGCCAGCTCCGCCTCCATCTATCAAGCCTTCGAACAGCTCGCATTAGACTAACGGCCATGAACGAGCCATCTGACAACGACTATCGCCACGCGGAGATTGAGAAAAAGTGGCAGGAGCACTGGGAGGCGTCCGGGCTTTATCGCTCGGACATCGATCCGTCGCGGAAGAAGTACTACGCCTTGACGATGCTGCCGTATCCCTCGGGGGATCTGCACATTGGGCACTGGTACGCGATCGGGCCTCCGGATGCGCAGGCGCGGTTCATGCGCATGCGGGGGTTCAACGTTCTCTTTCCGATGGGGTTCGATGCGTTTGGGTTGCCGGCGGAGAATGCGGCCATCAAGCGGGGCATCCATCCGCGCGAGTGGACGTACGCGAACATCGAGCGGATGCGCGGGCAGTTGCGGACGATGGGGGCGATGTTCGACTGGCGCCGCGAGATGGTGTCGGCCGATCCGGAGTACTACCGTTGGACGCAGTGGCTGTTCCTTCAGCTCTATCACGCGGGGCTCGTCTATCGAAAATTCGCGCCGGTGGATTGGTGCCCGAGCTGCAACACGACGCTGGCTCGGGAGCAGGTGTGGGGAGATGACCGGCACTGCGAGCGCTGCGAGACGCCTGTTGAGCGCCGCGAGTTGAATCAGTGGTTCTTCAAGGTCACGAAGTATGCGGACGAGCTGCTCGACTTTTCGGAGATCGACTGGCCGTCGCGCGTGAAGACGTTGCAGGCGAACTGGATCGGCCGCTCGACCGGGGCTTACATCACGTTTCAAGTCGAGAACGGCGAAGCGATCGAGGTCTTCACCACGCGGCCTGACACGTTGTGGGGCGTCACGTTCATGGTCGTCGCGCCCGAGCATCCTCTGGCGCGGACGGCGGCAGAGACTAGCGACACGGCGCGCGAATACTTCGAGCAGGCCGGACGGCAGACCGACATCGACCGGCAGGCCACCGACCGCGAGAAGAGCGGCGTGCCGAGCGGGCGCTACGCGATCAATCCAGCCAACGGCGAGCGCATTCCGATCTGGATCGCGGACTACGTTCTGATGTCGTATGGCACCGGCGCCGTCATGGGCGTTCCGGCGCACGATGAGCGCGATTTTGCGTTCGCGAAAAAGTATGGCCTCGAGATTCGCAAGGTGCTCGAGCCCGAACTCCCAACGCCGGATTCTGAGACCTTCACCGGATACGGAACGATGATCGAGTCCGGTCCGATGACTGGCACACCAGGCGTTGAGGCTCGCGAGAAAACCATCGCGCACCTCAAGTCGCTGGGCGCGGGACGCGAAGGCGTTCAGTACCGGCTGCGCGACTGGCTGGTGTCGCGTCAGCGTTACTGGGGCACGCCGATTCCGATTCTGTTTTGCGAGAAGGACGGTATCGTTCCAGTGCCAGAGTCGGAGCTGCCGGTTCGGCTTCCGGATGATGTCGAATGGCGTCCGACCGGCGAGAGTCCGCTCAAGCTGCATCCGACCTGGCGTTTCACCACGTGCCCGAAGTGTGGCGGCGTCGCCGAGCGCGAGACCGACACGCTCGACACGTTCCTCTGCTCCTCGTGGTACCACCTTCGGTATCTGAGTCCGAAATGCGATACGTATCCGTTCGATCAGAAGGAATACGACTACTGGATGCCGGTCGATATCTACACGGGCGGCATCGAGCACGCCACGATGCATCTCATCTACACGCGCTTCTTCCACAAGGCGCTGCGGGATTGCGGTGTGACGCGCGGCAACGAGCCGATGCTCAAGCTCCGCAACCAGGGCATCATCCTCGGCGAAGACTCGGAGAAGATGTCGAAGAGCCGAGGGAATGTCGTCGCGCCGGATGAGTTGGTGGGACGGTTCGGCGCCGACACCGTGCGCGCGCATCTGATGTTTTTCGCGCGCTGGGATCAGGGCGGGCCGTGGAGCAGCACAGGAATCCAGGGCACGTCGCGCTGGCTGCGCCGCGTCTGGAGCTCGTTCCAGGAGATGCCTGCGACCCTCGGATCGAACGATGATGCGACGCGGCAGGTACGCCGGCGGTTGCACCAGTCGATCCGATCGGTGACACACGACTTCGACACGTTCGAGTTCAATACGATCATCGCCAAGCTGATGGAGCTGCATCGCGACATCACGCGCGCTGCCGAGGAAGGATGTACGCGCGAGGCGTGGGACGAGGTGCGCGAGACGTATCTGCGCATGATCGCGCCGGTGGTGCCGCACATCGCCGAGGAGTTGTGGCAGCGCATCGGGAAGAGCGGATCGGTTCACCTGCAGTCGTGGCCGATCTGGAACGACGAGCTTGCGGCCGATGATCAGGTCACAGTCGCGGTGCAGGTCAACGGCAAGCTTCGCGCGCGAATCACTGCCGCGGCGAATGCGACCGAGGACGAGCTGCGCGCGGCGGCTCAGGCCGAGGCGAATGTTGCGCGGCACCTCGAAGGGGTGACTGTCGTGAAGATCATCGTTGTGCCGCCGAAGCTGGTGAACATCGTTACACGAGGATGAGCCGAGTCGCCGTGATCGGTGCGGGCGTCTCCGGATTGACCTCCGGAGTCGTCCTCGCCGAGAGCGGATACGACGTCACGCTGTTTGCTGCCGAGGTCCTCGCCACGACGTCGGCGGTGGCGGGTGCGATCTGGTATCCGTACCACATCAAGCCGAAAGCGAAGGTGGAGCGCTGGGGGCGAAGCTCGTACGACGAGTTTGTGCGTCTCGCGCGTGACCGCACTTCGGGCGTTGAGCTGATCGAGTTTCGAATATTCTCGATCGAGGTTAAGCGCCGCCCTCCGCGGGGGATTCGGGGCCGATCCTTGGAGCCCGAGGAGATCCCGGCGGCCTACCGCTATGGCTTCGCGATCACGGTTCCGGTGATGGAGACGCCTCGCTATCTTCCGTACCTTCGGCGGCGTTTCCGAAAAGCGGGAGGGCGGATTCGCCAGAAGACGATTGGCGATCTCCGCGAGCTGACGCCGAAGTTCGACGCAGTCGTGAACTGCAGCGGCTATGGAGCGAAGACGCTCTGCAATGACCGGCTGCTACGGCCGGGCCGCGGGATCGTGGTTCTGACGCCGAATCCCGGGATCGATCGCGCGCTTGTCTACGCCGAGGATCCAAAGGCGCTGATGTACGTGATCCCTAGGCGGAATGACTGTGTCCTCGGCGGCTGCGACGACGAAGTGGAGAGCACGATCGTGTCACCGGCGATGGCGCGAGCGATCCATGCGCGTTGCCGGCGAATCGAGAAGTCGCTTCCCGCGATGGTCGCAACCAAGGTGGGTATCCGGCCGGTTCGTTCTGAGGTGCGGTTGGAGATCGAACGGGTGGACGGAACGCCGATCGTCCATAACTACGGGCATGGCGGGGCGGGATTCACGGTGTCGTGGGGATGCGCGCGCGAGGTGCTCAGGAAGGTTGAGCGGGCGTTCGGCGTGTCGCGGTGAACCTCAGATTACCGCGGTGACGATTGCCGCCGAGGTACCATTAGGCATGACCCGCGAGGACATTCTGGCTCCTTCGCGACAACATCCTGAGCGAGGCGATTCGTGCGGCGTGAGACCAACCTCTATCTCGAAGACATCGTCGGCGTTTGCCGGAAGATCGAGCACTACACCGCCGGTCTAACGTTCGCTGATTTCGAGGCCGACCCGAAAACGGTCGATGCCGTCGTTTGGAACATCGAGATCATCAGCGAGGCGGCAGGAAACATCCCATCCGATGTCCGCGCGCAGATGCCCGAGGTTGCCTGGAGCGATGCGTCCGACATGCGCAACACAATCATCCACGACATCTCAGCGGTCGACATGGACATCGCCTGGGACGTCGCGAAAACGAAGGTCGGTCCGCTGGCAAATCAAATCAGCGACTATCTTCGGACACGCTGAAGCCGACTGTTCGCCCACCTCCACCGTGGGAAAACGCTATCCCGTCTTCCGCGCTGAGTCCTGCAGGTCACGCGCACTTTTCTTGCGGATATCCCGTAGATCGAGATCGGTAGACACGCTTATGTCCGCTTTGAGAACCGCGCGCATCTGATCGAGTGCGTGCTGATTCTCGTCCTCCGTATTCGAGACCACGCAGTCGGCCGGCACGATCACGTTGAAGTCGCGCATGTAGGCATCGTTGGCGCTGAAGAGGATGCAAATGTTGCCGGCGATGCCGGTGAGGATCAGCGTTGAGGCGCCGAGGTAGGAGAGCAGGGTGTCGAGGGTGGTGGCGAAGAATGCGGAGTGCTTCGGCTTGAGAACGAAATAGTCATCGTCATCCGGCTGGAGTATCCGGGCCACCTCCTCACCGCGGACGCCGTCCTCCAGACAGTGGGCGACGACGCGGCGAAAGTCCGACTTCCAGCGGCCGAAGTTGTCGTTCACGTAGATCGCGGGGATGCCTGCGGCTTTCGCCTTGCGCTTCAGCTCCGCGAGGCGGTGCGCCATCGGAACGGCCTGCTCGACCAGCGCTTCCGCTCCCTCGAACTCCATGTCGTTGATGACGTCGATGAGCAGCAGCGCCACCTCGCACTTTTCGGGAACGCTGCCGTGAAGGTCGTCGTTGTTCGTGGGCATATTCGGCTGCAAAGCACGCCGCAGGCCAAAGGATTCGGGTGGCGCTGCTCGCGAGCTACACCACCGCTCCCTCTTCCACCCGTACCGCTCCCGCATCCGCGTCTAACGTGGCCCGCGCCCCGATCGAGAGGACGAGTTTTTGTTCGATGTGGCCGAAGGAGAGGCCGGAGATTACGGGGACGGGTAACGAGCCGAAACGGTCGCGGAGGATTTCTTCGAGGCTGAAGCTGGGGCCTTTGACGCCGCAGTCGCTGCAGCGGCCGAAGACGATGCCGGCGCACTTGTCGAACAGGCCGCCGAGGGCGAGGGTGGTGAGCATGCGGTCGATGCGGTAGGGCTCTTCGTGGACGTCTTCGAGGAAGACGATTGCGCCGGTGGTGTCGGGTTGGAATGGAGTGCCCATCAGCGTGGCGATCATCGTCAGGTTGCCGCCGATTAGCGGGCCTGTTGCTTTGCCGGTGGTGATCTTGAGGATGCGGTTGGTGCGGTCGACCAGTTCGTTCGGTTTCTTTGATGGCGTCGGAAGCAGGCCGGCTGGCTCGGCGGTCATGAGGACTTTGCGGAAGTTATCGAGGGTGAAGGGATCGTAGGTTGAGGCGCCGACGGGGCCGTGGAAGGTGATGAGGCCGGTCTTCTTGTGGACGGCGTTGAGGAGCGCGGTGATGTCGCTGTAACCGATGAGGACTTTTGGCTTACGCTTGATGAGGTCGTAGTCGAGGAACGGCAAGACTCTTGGCGAGCCCCAGCCACCGGTGTAGCAGACCACGCCGTTGACACTGTCGTCCGCGAACATCTTGTTGATGTCGTCGGCGCGGTCGCGGTCGCGGCCGGCGAAGTAGCCCCATTTGTCGAAGGCGTGTTTGCCGATGACGACTTTGAAGCCGAGGGCTTCCATCTGCTCTTTGGCGAACTGGATCTCGTCGGCTTCGAAGGCGGCGGAGGCGGGGAGAACGAGGCCGACGGTGTCGCCTGGGCTTAGCCGTTTTGGTTTGATGACGCTTGGCGTTGCCGCGCTGACGCTCTTGGTCGTTGCGGCGAGCGCGGCTGCGGTGACGGAGAGTTTGGCGAAGTCGCGGCGGTTGAGCATGGCGCGATTGTCACGCGAAGACGCGAAGGCGCGAAGGAAAAAGTGTCGCGCGGAGACGCGGAGGACGCGGGGATGTGAGGGAGCTGCCGATTCAGTGCAACGACAACTGCAACTGAATGGCCTGGCCCAATCGCTCAAGATCCGAGGTGCTGATCGTACCGATTCGCGTCCGGAGGCGCTGTTTGCTAACCGTAGTGAGCTGATCCGCCATTGCCTTGCGCTGCTCGCCGTTCAACGTAATGTAGGCCTCGCTGGGGTACAGGCGTGCGACGTTGCTCGTTAGTGGAACAACCTGGACGCGATTGAGGTGTTGATTGGAAACGTCGTTGCTAACGATGACAGCCGGGCGGCGTTTCTGAATTTCTCCGCCCACGGACGGATCGAAGTCAATCCACCAGACCTCACCGCGTTTCATCACCGACATCACCGCAGGTGCTCTCAACCCACTCGTGAGCCTCGGCCTCCCGCGATTCATCGGCTGCCATGAGCCGGTAGCCTTCCGTAAGATCGGGGTGGATTATGTGAGGGCGCACGAGGTCTTCGATGAACTGGCTGATACGTTCCTGGCCAATGACCTGGTGCAGCCCCTCGTAAACGCCTTCATCGACGGTGATCGTGAGTTTTCGGCTCATCCTGGACCTTCCTGCATGATGGTACGCGCGTGCAGTGCTAGGTCAAGCACTCATTGTACATTGCACGATTGTAGTGACGAGTTTTGGCCCCTCATCCGGCCTTCGGCCACCTTCTCCCCATCAAAAGCGGTGGGGAGAAGGGGCTCGATTGACAGTTGGTGCGTGGTCGTTAGTCGCGCTCGAAGCGATTCTCTCGCTCCATTTCTACTGGCGCTGTAGCACTGGCGCCGCCGCCGTTGGCGGCATCCCACTTCGCGCGGGTCAGGGGCGTGATCGGCTCGAGTTTCTTTTTGGTCAGTGACGCGTTGATCGAGGGCAGCTCTTTGGCGGCCCAGGCGTCGAAATCGTGGACGACGTCGGCCAGTTCTTTTGCCAGCGCGTCGGTGCGCTCGACGCTCATCTGCGACGGGCGTCCTTCGTAGAAGACGACGTTGCCGTAGAGGTCTGTCAGGTTCTCGCGGAGGCGTTCCTCGCCGGTGATCATGCCGCCTTCTTTTGTCGCCACGATCTTGCGGCGGAGCGTATCGACGTCGGACGATGCGGCGCGCAGCTTTTTGGCCAGCGCGTCGGTTGCGGGCAGTTTCGACGCTCGGTCATCGAGCGCGGTACGTACGCCGTTGATCTTGTCGACCGCGAACGTCATTTCACCGAGTTGGTTATAGATCTTGTTTGAGAGCTCCCACTGTGCCTGGCGGTCGGCGTCGGTGTGCGTCGCGCGCGGATCGGGCACGAGGACGAGCGGCGTCGTGTAGACGTTCTTGTCCTTCGTCATCTTCACCGTGTAGGTGCCAGGAAGGACGCGCGGTCCGCTCGACGCGGCGAATGCGGCGGTTGCGGCCGTCGGCACTCTCGGCGCGGGCATGCGCATCGCCCAGGTGACGCGATTCAGTCCGCGGCGCTTGCTGCTGGGGATCGTCCCCATCTTCTTGCCGCTGGCATCGGTCACATCGATCGACAGGTCGCCGAAGATGTGGCGGGTGCGCTGGTAGTAGGTGATGACGGCGCCGCCGACCGGGTTCTGTCCTTCAAACGCGGCGTCGCCATTGGCCCAGCCGCCCTGCGCCGACATGGTCTGCACGATCGGATGGCCTTGCAGGAAGACGACATCCTTTGCCAGCACGTCGGGCGTCAGAGCGCGGAGCGGCGTGATGTCGTCGACGATCCAGATTCCTCGGCCGTGCGTGGCGATCACGAGATCGTTGTCACGAGGATGGATGGCCAGGTCGTCGACGGCGACGTTGGGGAGATCGCCGCCTTTGTACTGCGCCCACTGCTTGCCGCCATCGAGCGAGATCCAGAGACCGAGCTCGGTGCCGAGGAAGAGGAGATCGTGGTTGACGAGATCTTCTTTGATGACGTGCGCGAAGCCGTTGATCGGCGCGCCGGAAGCGATGACGGACGACCAGGTCTTGCCGAAGTCGGTCGTCTTGTAGGCGTACGGCTGCATGTCGCCGAATGTGTGCATATCGAACGTCGCGTAGGCGGTGCCTTCATCGAAGTGGCCGGGCTCGACGGACGTAACCCACGCGTTCTTCGGGAGGCCGGCGATGTTGGCGACGACGTTCGTCCATGTCTTGCCGGCGTCGCGCGTCACCTGGACGTTGCCGTCGTCGGTGCCGACCCAGATCACGTTGCTGTTCTTCGGCGACTCGGCGATGGCGAAGATCGTCGTGTGCATCTCGGCGGACGAGTTGTCGACGGTCACGCCGCCGGACTGCTCCTGCTTCTGTTTCTCGGGATCGTTCGTGGTCAGATCGGGCGAGATGCGGTCCCAGGTCTGGCCGTGATCCTTCGAGCGGAAGAGAAACTGCGATCCGATGTAGACCGTGCCAGTGGGTGAGACGTGAATCGGCGTGTTCCAGTTGAAGCGAAGCTTGCCTTCTTTGTACTGCGGCAGTGGTTTGATGGGCCGCGTCTCGTGCGTCTTGCGGTTGATTCTCCCAATCTCGCCGCCCTGCGCCTCGGCGTAAATGTACGTGGGATCGCTCGGATCGGCGAACATCCAGAATCCGTCGCCGCCGTAGAAGTTCTCCCAACGGTTGCTGGTGATGCCGCCCGGGTACTGCGAATCGCCGACCCACGAACTGTTGTCCTGCAGGCCGCCGTACACGTGGTACGGGCGATCCATGTCTAGGCTCACGTGGTAGAACTGCGAGACCGGCAGGTTGTCGGCCTTCCACCAGCGGTTGCCGCCGTCGTATGAGTACCAGAGGCCGCCGTCGTCGCCGGCGATGAGCGTGTCGGTGTTGTTCGGATCGATCCAGACGTCGTGCCAGTCGCCGTGACCGCCGCCGCCGATGCCGCTGAAGCTTTTGCCGCCGTCGTTCGAGGCGATGAGGCCGCCGCCCGCTTTGTAGACTTTGTTCGGGTCCTTCGGATCGACCATGAGGTTGGCGAAGTAGAAGGGACGCCAGATCATCATCTGGCTGCGGTCGCGCGCTTGCCAGGTCTTGCCGCCATCGTCGGAGCGATAGAGGCCGTTCTTCGGCGGCGCTGCTTCGACGAGTGCGTAGACGATGTTGGAGTTGGATGGCGCGATGGTCACCGCGATGCGTCCCCACGGCTTCGTCGGAAGACCGGCCGCGGATTTGTCATCGAGCGACTGCCATGTGGCGCCGCCGTCGGTCGACTTGAACAGGCCGCTGCCGCTGGCCGCGTCGGGACCGTCGCCGCCGGAGCGGAAGCTCCAGCCCTTGCGGCGGAAATCCCACATGCCGGCGAAGAGGGTCTTCGGATTGGCGCGATCGAGCGAGAGCATCGAGCAGCCTGTGGAGAGGTTGGCGCCTTTCAGCACCTTCGTCCACGACTTGCCGCCGTCGGTCGTTTTGAAGACGCCGCGGTCGTCGCTGTCGCTCCACAGTTTTCCCGGAACGCAGACGTAGACCGTGTTCGTGTCGCTCGGGTCGATGGCGATTTTGGCGATGCGCTCCGAATTCGGGAGGCCAACGTTGGTCCAGTTGTCGCCGGCGTCGGTCGATTTGTAGACGCCGTTCCCGTACGAAACGGAGTTGCGCGTCCAGGCTTCCCCGCTACCGACCCAGATCGTTTTCGGGTTCTTCGGGTCGATGGCAACTGCGCCAATCGACTGCGTTGGCTGCTTGTCAAAAACCGGCTTGAAGGTCGTGCCGCCGTTGACCGATTTCCAGACGCCGCCGCTGGCAGCGCCGACGTAAAGCGTGAGGCGGTTGCCTTCGCGTACGCCGTCGAGTGCGGCGATACGGCCGCTCATTGCAGCCGAGCCGATGTTGCGCGCTCCGAGTCCGGAGATCGTTTCGGAATCAACTTTTACGGGAGTTGAAGGAGTGGAGGGAACGGGGCTCGGAGCGGAAGAGGGAGCTGCCTGCGCGACCGGAGTTGCTTTCGCCGGAGCCGGCGCGGCCATCGCGGTGCTCGCTGCGCCCGGAGTGCCCGGCCGCGCGAACATCGATTCCGCGAACGGCACATTCGCTTCAATCTTCGAGTAGGTGACCTTCTGCCGGTTCGGATTTCCCTTCACGCCATTTTCGACGGAGAAGGGGAGGTACCAGCCGTTGACGTCTTTGTAATCGCCGAGGATCGTTTCGTACTCGCGCTCGGCTCCGCGGACCATGCGGCGTGTCTCGACCTTGATGGGAACGTTCGTCGAGCTGTCGATGAAGTAGTTGCGCACATCGCCGGCCGGAGTGGTCACTTTGATCTTGTAGGCTTCGGAGCCTTCGACTGTCTCCGTTCCCATGAGCTCGACTTTGTTGCCCTTCTGCGCGTAGTTGACGAGCGGGCCGTCGAGATCGGAGTCTTCGATGATCGATTTCAGCTCTTCTTCGCTGAGCGACTCCGCATCTTTCTTCCCTTCGAACGGGTCGATTTTCCAGCCCGCTTTGCCGTCGTACGCGGTGATCGCAGTCATCCCCTGGATGGCGAATTCCTGCCGTACGTGGTTGGGGCGGGCGTTCTCTTCGAGCACTCCCGCTTCGAAGCCTCCACCGCCGGTGAATTTGCCGGTGCGGCGCAGCGAGGTGACGGCGTTGATTCGATCCATCCCTCCGACCGTCTTAATGTATTTGGCGATGACGTCATCGGCGGTCTGGGCGAACCCATTCACCGCCACCAGCAACAGAACTCCGATTCCGAACAAGCCTCGGCGCATGCACTCTCCTTATGTTTTTTCAGGCACGATTAGTTGGGGAATCATACGACGGAGGGGGGCGCGGGGTTGCAGGGGGGAGCGGGGATGACAGCGATGTTGCGACTACGGCATCCGGTAGACAAACGCGTTGATGTGCATCCCCGCGCCGACGGATGCGAACAACACGATCTCGCCGGAGTGGAAGGCGTATCCGTTGAGCTGGCCCTTGGCGATCAGATCGAAGAGCGTCGGCACCGTCGCTACCGAACTGTTGCCGAGCCACGAGATCGTCATCGGCATCACGCCGGGAGGCGGCGCCAGATTCTCGGCTTCGTACAGCGCGTTGACGATGGCGTCGTCCATCTTGCCGTTCGCCTGGTGAATGAGAATCTTCGAGACATCGGCCAGCGGGATTCCAGCCTTGTCGAGGCATTCCTTCATCGAGCTGGCCACCGTCTGGAGCGCGTACTTGTACAGCTTGCGCCCTTCCATCTTCAGGAACAGCGCCTCGATGAACACCTCCTCTTTGTACGACGGACCCATCGAGAGCATGCCGGAGTGGTCGAGCGTATCGGAGCGGGACGCGTGGGCCAGAATCCCGGAGTCGGTCTGGCGTGCTTCGAGGATCGTGGCGCCGGCGCCGTCCGCGTAAATCATGCTGTCGCGGTCGTGCGGGTCGGAGATGCGCGAGAGGGTGTCGGCGCCGATGATCAGCGCGCGCTGGATGTCGCCGGCGCGGATCATGGCGTCGGCGGTGATGACGCCCTGGATCCAGCCCGGGCAGCCGAAGACGAGATCGAACGCGGCTGCGGGCGGCTTGGCGATGCGCAGCTTTGCTTTCACCCGCGCGGCCAGCGAAGGAACGAGATCGGGCGGACCGCCGCCGCGCTGCACGTCGCCGAAGTTGTGCGCGACGATGATGAGGTCGAGCGATTCCGGGTCGATGCCGGAGGATGTCAGCGCATCGTTCGCAGCGTCGTACGCGATGTCGGAGGTAACCGTGCCGTTCTCGACGTACCGCCGCTCCTGAATGCCGGTGATGGCCTCGAACTGTTTGACGATCTCGGCGTTCGTCTTCGTCATCGGCGCGCCGTCCGCCCCTCGGAAATCGTGATTCAGAAATTCCGAGTTTGGAACGCGGACCGGCGGGATGTGACACCCGGATCCTGCGATGACTGATCGAAGCGCGGCCATGTGAACCCGATCTTAGCGCGAGGTGCGCCTCATTTCTCCATCCGAATTCGCTTCGCCTTGTCTGCCCTGCCTGCCGGACTGGCGCTCACTCTGGTCACGCGGCGGCGATCAGCGTATCGTTGCGGGAAATCGTCAACGACTGCGCAGAAGGAGGCGTCCTTGCCTTTTCCTCACGTGAACTACCTGGCCATTCTCGTCAGCGGTGTCGTCATCTTCATTCTCGGCGGACTCTGGTACTCGGTCCTCTTCAAGAAACCGTGGATTGCGCTGATGGGCATCCCGGAAGAAAAGATGAAAGAGGGCTCGGGCGGCGCGATGCCGGCGCTCTTCCTGATGGCCTTTCTCTGCGCGCTCGTTCAGTCGTATGTCATGGCGATCATCGTCAATCACTTCTCCCCGTTCTCGCTCGGCCGAGGAGCGATGGTCGGAACGATCTGCTGGGTGGGCTTCGCCGCGCCGACGAGCTTCGCAACGGCAATCTTCTCGATGACGAAGAAGCCGCTGTGGCTCATCAACTCCGCCTACAACCTCGTGTCGTTCATGGCGGCGGGGATGATTCTGTCCTACTGGCGGTAAAGAAGAAGTTAGAAGTGTGAAAGAGGGAACCACTTCGGGGATTGATTAGGCGTAATTCCCGGCGACTCTCAACGACCCCGGGATCTTGACGGATTCGCTGGAACGAACCGGCCACTTTCGAAGCGCCCTCTCGTTCTCCGGCCCGTTGGATCAATGCGTTCAATCCCGCCCTGTTTGCGCGGGTCACTCTGATACACGGTCCGGCCTTGCCTGAGGGCTGCGGCCAGTTTGCGACGACCAGTCTGCTGTGTGGCAGAACGGAGCACGGCGAGGACGGTCTGGCGTGTCGCGGCTTCCGGGATCGGGGTGTCAAGATCGTCGCTACATTTCACAGCCAAAATCCTACTACCGCCGCGTCTATCCCGCTTTTCGCTCTTCGATCGTCGTGGAGAATGACTGCTCGTCGACATCGAGATAGAGCTGGCGCTCCGTGACCGTGACCGACAGTGAGGCTCGGCGCGGGAGGATTTCAGCCACGCTTTCGATGAAGCCGCGGCCGAAGGAGTAGATGGGGATTTCGTCGCCGCGATGAATCTTCTTTCCCGCGAGTTGTCCGAGGACCATGGCTGGATCGCGATGGGTGTAGATCGCCACGC
Organism: Thermoanaerobaculia bacterium; assembly: GCA_034664845.1. Taxonomy (GTDB): domain Bacteria; phylum Acidobacteriota; class Thermoanaerobaculia; order Gp7-AA8; family Gp7-AA8; genus JADGNZ01. The sequence goes on from JAXDGW010000078.1 coordinate 95,473, forward strand.
GGCCCGCCAGTTTGCTGCCGCGGTGAACACGGTCGGCATCGGGCGCACCGACTTCGATCCACGCGGTGATGCGTCCCGTCAGATCGCGTACGAGCACCGCCGGCTCATCGCCCGACGCTACCCCCTCAGTGAGCGCGATCCCTTCGGTGTACTCGAGGCACCACGCCAGCACACGTGTCAGCATGTACTCCGCGGTCTCGGATGGCTGCCGCGCGATGGGCAACTCGAGTGTCTCGTAAACACCCCGATCGACATCCGAAAGCTGGATGCCGAAGCGGTACATCGTCGCGGTGAGAGCCATGGTTTTTAAGTGTGAAGAGTGAAAGGACCTTGAACCCTACTCGTCGTCCTTCGCGCTTTTCTCTTCCGCGACGGTCTCGAGGTGGAGCTTGTGCAGGACGCGATGGATGAAGGGCGCGAGAAGCAGGCCGAGGAGGCCGATGAAGACGAGGCCGGAGAAGAGGGCGTAGAACGAGGCGAAGATCTTGGCACCGTCGGTCTTCAGCGGATCGACCGGTCCCATCCCGCCGAGAATCATCGAAGCGTTGAGCAGCGAATCGACCCAGCTCAGTCCGCCGAGGTAGCGGTAGCCGAGGACGCCGATAAGAAGGGCGATACCGGAAGCGAGGATCGCCGCACTGAGGTGCCAAAGCACACGCAGGGTGAATTGCGCGCGGGTCAGCAGTTCGTCGCGTAGGGTTTCGTACATGAGGCGGGCTGATTAAACCACGCTCGCCGAACTACAGCTGCTTCTCGACGAACGGAATCAGCAGCAGCCGCGCCATCCACGCGCGCACCCGCCAGGCGCGCGGCGCATGCGGGCCGCGGGCGTTGCTGCCGACGGCCCAGGAGTTGTCGATGTGATGACCGATCGCGGCGAGCAGCTCCTTCGCCACAGCCTCGTCATCGACCTCCGCCATCACCTCAGTGTTCAGATTCTCCGAGCGCTGATCGATGTTGTACGAGCCGACCAGGACGATCCGTCCGTCGATCACGAGCGTCTTGGAGTGCAGCGTGTCGGGTCCGCGGAACTCGCGCATGTCGACGCCGGCGCGCAGCAGCCCGCGGCGATATTTGATGTAGGCGACGTATGGCAGGACGCCGTCGCAGGCGCGCAGCGAGTTCGTCACGATCTGCACATTCACCCCCTCGGCGCTCTTCCTGCGAAGGAGCTCGAGCACTTCGGGGGAGGGCACGAGATACGGCGATTCGATGATCACGGAGCTCTTCGCTCCGTCGATTGCCTCGCCGAGCCGCACCGCCAATCGGACGCCTTTCGCGAACCCGATCGGGTCGTGAAGAAAGCGAACAGGGCCGGCGTCGTGCAGCCCCTCAGACCAATCGCGGCCGGTGTTCAGCGTGACAAAACCTTCCAGCTTCTTTCCAAGCGCAGCCTCGTCGAGAATCTGCGCGGCCTTCGCTTTTTCCGCAGGCGAAACGCGAACGTCATCGAGGTCACGGACGTCGTTGCTGGCCCACAGCTCTTCAAAATATTTCTGCGCATCCTCCGCCGACGCCCCCTCGACGTACACATCGCGATCGATGTAGTTGCGCTTCTTCAGGCCGAAGTACGACTCGGCGAGATTGCGGCCGCCGGTGATGTAGCTCTTGCCATCGACGATGACGACCTTGTCGTGCATCCGGTGAAAGAGCCAGCCCAGCTTTCGAAAGGTGAATGGGTGATAGACGCGAACCTCGACCTTCTCGTCGTGCAGATGGGCGAGCACGGAACGCGGAATGTGCTGGAAGTTCGCGTCGACCACCACGCGGACCTTCACGCCGCGCCGGCTGGCATCGCGAAGAAGTCCGAGCGCTGTCTGCGTGATGCGGTCGTCATAGGCAAGAAAGTAGACCGCGTTGACCTCTTTTTTTGCCTGCTGGATGACGTCGACGCGTGCCTGCATCCCGTCGCGGTCACCTTCGAGCAGGCGAACAACGTCGGCGCGCGCCGGCACCGTTACCAGGGAGAGCATCACGATCACTGCGGGGAGAAAACGTGTCATGCCCCCGCCCCTGTGCAACGGGTGAACCAGGGAGTGCGGGCGTCTCGCCCGCCGCCAACAGGGCGTCTCGCCCTGTTGGGTAAACTTTCACGCAATACTCTCCGAGGTTATTTGTTATCATCGCCGTCCAAAATCCAGTCTCCCGGATCCAAATGAAACGACTGTTCCTCGCTCTCGCTGTTACTGCCGCGTTTGCTGTGCCGATGCGCGCAGCGGACTCATCGGATGCCGTCGTCGCCTCGCTCGTGACGCAGGCGCCGGGCCTTCGCGCCGACGTCCTCAAGCTGGCGCTCGACGCCGCGACGCGCGCTGAAGATCGCGGCCTCGTTCCGCGCCGCAATCTGCTGACCGTCATCGACTACTCGCTTCCGTCGTCGCAGCCGCGCCTTTTCATCTTCGACATGACCGCGCACAAGCTTCTTTTCCGCGAGCTGGTAGCGCACGGAAAAGCGAGCGGCGGCGATCTGGCCTCGTTCTTCTCCAACGAGCCCGGCAGTCTTGCCACCAGCCTCGGCCTTTTCGTCACCGCCGACACCTACAACGGCGGGAACGGCTACTCGCTCCGGCTGCGCGGGCTGGAAGAGGGCGTGAACGATATGGCCTGGGACCGGATGATCGTTCTGCACGGCGCCTCGTATGTCAGCCAGGAAGCGGTGAAAGTCCTCGGCCGTCTCGGACGGAGCTGGGGATGCCCGGCGGTTCGTCCGGAGATTTCACAGAAGATCATCGATACGATTCGCGGCGGCAGTCCCGTGTTCGCGTACTACCCCGACAAAGGGTGGCTCTCGACCTCGGCGTTCCTGCGCAAGGTCGCAGGCTCGATCGCAAACGTGACGCGGTGATTCGGGTTACGTAGGTCGGACTCTCCAGTCCGACTGGGCGTCATGTCGGACTAGAGAGTCCGACCTACGTTGAACTTCCCCGCCTGGTAGTCCCGAATCGCCTGAAGGATCTCTTCGCGCGTATTCATCACGAACGGCCCATGCGCGACGACCGGCTCGCCTAGCGGCTGGGCGTGACCGAAGAGGATCAGCGAGTCGTCGATCCCTTCGACCTCGATCGTGTCACCGTCATCGTTCCACTCGATGAGATGGAACGCGTCGCCGGCCGTCAGCTTGCCGCGGACGATGTAGAAGAAGACGTTACGGCCGCGCGGTGCGGGCAGCGTGATGCGTCCGCCGGCAGCCAGCGCAACGGTCATCATGTGGACGTCGATCAATGATGCGATCGGTCCGCGATGACTTTCCCAATCGCCGGAGATGAGGTTGATTGTGACGCGCCCGTCGTCCGCAGCGAATGACGGGATCGCATCCTTTTGAAGCCCCGTGTATCCCGGCGTCGTCATCTTCAGCCGCGACGGCAGGTTCACCCAGAGCTGCAAAATCTCGAGCGGCCCGCCGCGATCGAGAAACTCCTTCGGCGACACTTCCTCATGTTCCAATCCGCGCCCCGCCGTCATCCACTGCACGCCACCAGCCTCGATCACACTCTCGTGACCACCAGTATCGCGATGCACGAGCGAGCCTTCGACGATGAACGTCACCGTCTCGAACCCTCGATGCGGATGCGGCCCGAACGGCAACCCGCTGTTGTGCGGCGGATAGACCTGCGGCCCATGATGGTTCAGAAAAAGAAACGGATCGATCTGCTGGATCTGGTCGTTCGGCAATGGCCGCCACGTGTGGAGATCGCCGATGTCGTCACGGAGAGATGGGTATCGAGCGCGGATCGTGCGGGAGGACATGAGGGAATGATGCTACCAACGGAGCGCCGCCGCAGAAACGGCGGCGCTCCGCATTGTTACGGCTTTACGAACTTCACCCTGCTATTCGCCGGATCGAACGTCACGACGAGATCCTTCAGGAAGCGGAATCCGACGTTGGCTCGCGGGAAGAGGTCGACGAAATCGACGCGGGGGTCGCTGATCGTGATGGCGCCGACGTGGACTGCGCCCTTCAGCGGCGCGGCGTAAATGTCGAACTCATTGCCCACCGTCCTTCCGTGTCCCACCACCCGCGGCTCCTCGGATAGCGGCAGCGATTTGGCGAGTGAAAGCGGTATCGACAGGAGTGCCGGGCTGCCGCTGTCGATGTCCGTCGACACCTTCGTGCCGGCGACGTCGATCTCGATCGTCGGGACGCCGTGTTCGGCGCTGTACGTGAGAACGCTGTTTCCGTCCGCGGCGGGCAGTTTTCCGCCATCGACTTCGAAGCGGCTGTTTGGATAGTCGAAGGTGACCAGCAGCGACGTGAAGAGCGGCAGTCCCATGATGCCGTCGACGTCGCGTTGCGGACCGTCAGGCGATGCTTCGGTGATCTCGACCTGGCCGAGGTGCAGTGTCGCGATGTCGATCGACTCGACGTGGAGGACGCGTACCGTCTTCTGATTCTTGCCGCTTGGATCGCCCGAGATCGCCTTGCCCATCACCGGCAGCGACAGCTTCTCCGCGAGCGCGTGGCTGACGTTCAGCATGCCGGCGAAGCCGCTGTCAACGCCGAAACGGAACGGTCCTTTCCCGTTGATCTTCGCTTCGATGACGGGGACGTGATGGGTGAGGTCCATCGGAATCTTGACGGGTGCGCCGATCATGATCTCGCCCGGAGGTTCCGGCCCTCCACGGCGGCGCTCCTTCATCTCGCCGCCCATGCCGACGATCTTCCGTCCTTCGCGCGCGACTTCTTCGGCCGAGGGGGGATCGAAGTTGGAGAGAACGATGAGCGTGTAGGGCGGCGCGATCTCGAGGACTGCGTTGACGCCGGGCGAGCCTCCGGCGACGCCGAGGCCACGCTTCCCGCCGGAGCCGACTTTGTTCGTGAAGAGCCAGTCCGTCCAATCCTTCGACAGGATTTTGTCAGCGAGAAGCGCCTGCGTGAGACGGAGAAGATCGGGTGCGGTGGAGTAACCGCCGCCGGCCGAGCTGCCGCGCGCGGGCAGCGTGGCTGTGTTCGCCCGGCGTTGCGGCAGCGGACCTTCGGGGCCGCGTTTGGTCAGGCCGAGGGCGCGGTTGGGGACGTTTTCATCGACGGCGTACGACGCCGTGTCGGTGATGCCGGCCGGCTTCGTGATGTGGTCGCGAACGTAGTCGTAGTAGGTCTGGCCGGAGATCTTCTCGATGATCAGGCCGAGAACCACGAAGCCGGCGTTCGAGTAGCGCTGCGACGTGCCAGGCTCGAACTCGAGCGGCGCGTCGGCGAAGAGCGGCAGGTAGTCGGAGAGCTTGCGAAGCGAGGCGTGCGAGGCCATGAACTTCGGCCCGAAGATGTCGCCGAGGCCGGAGCGGTGTTCGAGGAGTTGCTGGATGGTGATCTTGTCCGCGACGGGCGAGGGATAGTCGGGGAGATGCTTACGGATGGTGTCGTCCAGCGAGAGCTTACCGGCCGCGGCGAGCTGTCCAATGGCGATCTTCGTGAAGAATTTGTTGATCGATCCGAGGTTGAACTTCGTGTCCGTACGGTTGGCGATTCCTTTCTCGGGATCGGCCATGCCCACGGCGTGCGTGAGGATCGGTTTGCCGTCCTTCGCGAGCATCACGACGCCCGAAAAGCGGTCCTCGGCGACGGCTTTGTCGACCGCGGCCGTGAGTTGAGCGGCGCGCTGTTCATCGGTCGTCGCGTTCTGCGCGATGGCTGACGCGGCGATCAGTAGTGTGGCGAGTAGCAGTTTGATTTTCATCAGTGCCTCCGAGGAGCAAGGTACGGGTTAGTTGTGAACGGGTGATGAAGTCAAAGGCATTAACCACAGAGGCGCAGAGGTCACAGAGATCAACTGTGTGCTCTTTGTGTCTCTGTGGTTGATGCCTTTGATGTCGGCAGCGTGAACGAAAACGTGGAGCCTTCGCCGAGCACGCTCTCCGCCCAAACCCGCCCGCCGTGCGCGGCGACGAGCTGGCGGACGATGGAGAGACCGAGGCCGGCGCCGCCGGTGCTGCGGGAGCGTGAAGCATCGACGCGGTAGAAGCGCTCGAAGATGTGCGGCAGCTCGCTGGCCGGAATGCCGGCGCCATTGTCGATGACGCGGATGATCGCCTCGCCGTCGCTCCGTTCCCAGGTGATGCGCACGTTGCCCGCCGCATCCACATGAGCAACGGCGTTGGCGAGGAGATTCGTCAGGATCTGGCCGGCGCGGCGGGCGTCGGCCAGGACGATGATGTCGTCATCTCCCTCGCAGCGAAGCGTCACGGCGCGTTCGCGTGCGCGCGGCTCCATGCCCGCTGTGGCGCGGCGCGCCAGTGAAGAAACGGCGATCGGCTGCGGATCGAGATCGAGACGGCCTGCCTCGGCGAGCGCGAGATCCTGCAGGTCGTCGACGAGATCCGCGAGGTGCATCGTCTCGTCGTGCAGTGATGCGATCCGCTCCGGTGTCGGCGCCGTGAGTCCGTCCTGCATCGACTCCAGCTCGCAGCGGATGTTCGTCAGCGGCGCGCGCAGCTCGTGCGCGACGTCGCTAACCATCCTTCGCCGCAGATCTTCGTTGCGGTCGAGCGCAGCGGCCATCGCGTTGAAGCCGTGCGCCAGTTCTTCGAGCTCCGCGCCGCCGCCCGGCTCGACGCGCACGCTCAGGTCGCCCGACTCCATGCGCCGCGCTGCCGCCGTGAGCCGCTCTACAGGCCTGCTGACGGCGCGGGCGATGGCGATGGCCATGACGATGCCGACAAAGGTCGCGCCGAGGAAGATCCAGAAGAACGAACGGTCGAGGGAGCGCATCGGCGGCAGCTCCAAATGTATGTTTCGTTGCGGCAGCAGGAAAAGGTAGCCGGACACGCCCCCTTTGGAGTCGCGCAGGACCAGTTGCGGTCCACGGATCAGTTCATGAGTGCTGCCCGACGGCATCGTGCGCTCGATGGTCAGCATGCCGCTGGCCGTGAGATGGAGCCTTGCATTGCGGAGCTGTTCACTCGACGATGCCATCAATTGCCTGTCGGGATCGAATAGAAGTACGTCCATTCCCGCGCTCTTCGCCATCTGTTCGACGGCCGGTTGCACTCCGGCCCATGTGCCGCGCTCGCGGTAGTACGCAGCGATCGTCACTGGCGTGTACGGCGCCAGTCCGTCATTCCGAAATGTCGTGACCGAAAGCGGGCGCGGACTCCGCTCGCTCGTGTGAACGGCGACGTCGAATTTGCGGATCTCGTAGTGCGCCACACGGGTGGAGATCACGGCCACGCTGCCGATCATGACGGCGACGAGCGCCGCGACCATGGCGATGAGTCGGCCGCGCAATGTGGAGAACAGCCGCATCACGCCACCAGTTTGTAGCCGATGCCGAAGACGGTGGCGATGATTTCCGCGCCGACTTTGCGGCGGAGATTCTTGATGTGCGCGTCGATGGTGCGATCCATCCCTTCGAAGTCATCGCCGAGAGCGAGGCGGGCCAGCTCGTCGCGTCGGAAGACGCGGCCAGGGGAGCGCGCCATTGAGAGCAGCAAGCGCAACTCGGTCGCAGTCAGCGTGACCGGGGCACCGCCGACGGTGACTTCGCAGCGCTCCGAATCGATCATCAATGTTCCTGCGGAAATGCACGCCGTCTTCTCCGACGATCCCGACCGCCGCAGCACGGCTTCGACACGCGCCACGAGCTCGCGCGGACTGAACGGCTTCGTCAGGTAGTCGTCAGCGCCGAGAGCAAGGCCCGCGAGTTTGTCGCGCTCGGTCGTCTTCGCCGTGAGCATGATGATCGGAACCTGCGAGCCGGCGCGCAACGTCCGGCAGACTTCGAGCCCGTCGACGCGCGGCAGCATGAGGTCGAGCACGATCAGATCGGGCGCGAAGGTCTGTACGAGCTCGAGCGCCCTCGCCCCATCGAGCGCGGACGCCGTCGTGTAGCCCGCATGAGCGAGATAGCGATCGAGCGTCTCACAGACTTTCGGATCGTCATCGACGATGAGGACGCGGCGCACGGCTCTATCGTACGGGTAGTTGTGAAGATGAGGTGAAGGGGGGTTCTTCGCGCCTTCGCGTCTCCGCGTGAAAAACTCAGTGCCCGTACTGCGCCTGAAGCACGTGATCGCAACTGACCACGACAAACCGATCGAACTCGATGCGATCGATCGCCTTGATCTTCGCGCCGGAGAGCGCTTCCACGATCGCGGGAACCGTGTTGCTGTGGCCGACGACGAGAACCGTTCCGCCGGGATGCTCGGCCAGGATTCGTTTCGCGAGCGCCGGCGCGTGCTCCGCGAGTTTCGCGCGATCCACCGCCACCTCGGTCACCGGCGCGTGCAGCAGCGCAGCAGCCGGCGCCGCGGTGTCCTTCGTCCGCTTGAACTGCGTGACGTAGATCGCCTGCACGCCGGAGTGTTCGAGAGCCGCGGCGAGGGCCTTCGCGCGTGTGGCCCCCGCTTCGCTCAACGGCGGATCAGCCGCCTCGGGGTCCGTCTGCTCGGCGTGGCGGACCACGATGACCGTGGTGCAGGGCGCTGGCTTCTTCGCCGGTTCGGAGGCGTGGGCAAGAGTTGCGAAGAGCAGCGCAACAAGTACCGCGATTCGTACCAAAGTTCTCATGCTGATTGCCGCCTTTTCGCCGCTGCCTTCCGAGCTCCGCCGGCGTTCTCGATGTCGCGCCGCGCGCTCATGTAAAGATCGATGTAAGTCTTCGCAGGCATCCGCCGGATCGCTTCGCCCAGAACATCGAGCGCGAGATCGTCGACTTTCTTGAATCGAATGCACGACTTTCCCATGTCCAGCGGTTTCTTGCCGCTCTTCGCCCACGCCTCGCGAAACCAGCGCACCAGCGCCGTGTCGCTCACGCCCTCCACGCATCCGCAGTACAAACCCATGAGGTAGGCGGACATGTGATTCTTCTGCGACGCAAGAGCCGCGAACGGTAATCCCTGTTTTGGATCGCAGTGATAGCCGGCGGGGAAAACGCGATGCGGCACGTAGTAGCCGATCATGCCGTACGACATCCCCTCTTCGTAGTCCTTGTCCAGGTTCGCGAGGATGACCTCGCGCACGCGCGCGATGGCGCTCCTTCGATCTTCCGGCAGCGAGGAGAGGTACTCCTCAACCGTGGCCGCTTTGCTCTGCATCGCGAAAGTATAGCGAGATGGCTGCGGATCAAACGAATCAGCGGAACTCGATCCAGTCGCTCGTTCCGACTACGCGATTCGAGGTCGGGGAGCGCTGCTCGTGCACGAAAATGCGCATGCGGATGGGGTGTTTGAGCTCGGGAAGCTTGAGCAGGCGATCGAGATCCTGAGTGAGTGTCACGGTTCCGCTGGCGCCGATCACGAAACTCGGGCGAGGCGGTGGCTGCGCACCTCCGCTGATTACGCGAGTAACGCCGATCGTTTTTTTCGGCGTGGTGCTCTCGAACAGCATGTCGATGAAGTACGTGGATGGCTGAAAGTTCTGGATGCTGTAGTCCACGGTCGCTTTGATCGCGACGAGCGGCGTCAGCTCACTTCCCGGCGTTGGCGTGATGTTTCGCACGGTGACTGTGGCCGTCGGGATCGTGGCCGTGGGGATCGGGCTAGCACTCTCGCTGATATCGGTCGTCATCAACTCCCACGGCCCGACGCCGGTGATCTGCATCTCCGTGTTCTCCGGAAAGAAGAGGTAGTGCATCACGCGTGGCGGGTTCACGTAGAAACTGCCCGCGCGATAGCGGGTCACCGAGTTTTTGTTTGCGACCGATCCGAACCCGAGGTCGACGGCGCCGATGAGGACGGTGACGCGCTCCTGACGCGGATGCCAATGCGGCGGAATGGCGGATCCGGCAGGCACGCGGACCCGCATCGTAAACATCCCCTCGGCGCTGGGATTGCCCTCGAGCACAGAGATCTTCGAACCCGGCGGCAGCGTGGATGGAGCGTCTTTGAACGCGATCGCCTCGGGGATGAATCCGATCGGCGTTTCCGGCGTTTGCGCGCTGAGGTGTGCGGTGAACACGAAGACCGACGCAAGGATGAATGTGCGCATGGACGAATGATAGTTGCCGGCCGCGCCGATGAGACAATTGGCGCACTGCCGATAACGCGCGTGCAGCAGGGGGTGTGTGATGAACTGCAACCGGTATGTAGGAACCGTTCAGACCGAATGGCTCGAAGACGGGCGCCGCATGAAGCTGCTGCAGACGCTGCAATACATCGACCCCGCCTGCAATGTCTGGGAAGCGACGAAGGAATCGATCGTCGATGGCGCTTCGATCCCGAAGTTCGCGTGGTCGATCATCGGCGGTCCTTTCGAAGGCAAGTATCGAAACGCCTCGGTGATTCATGACGTCGCCTGCGATCAGAAAACGAAGCCGTGGGAAGCGGTTCACGAAGTCTTCTACAACGCCATGATCGCCTCGGGAGTCAGTATCGTCACAGCCAAGATCATGTACGCAGCGGTATTCCACTTCGGTCCGCGTTGGCCGCAAACGGTGACGGCGGTCGTCAGAAACCGTGAGGTCAATTTCGACATCGCTTCCGACAGCGAGGACGCACCGCGGAGGGCGTCACGCCAGACGAGCGATAGCGGCTGGATACGCGATGTGCAGGATTCCGACGGCGGAGCCTCTCAACCCGACGAATCGCTGGTGACCGTCACGATCGATCCTCCGCCACCGTCGATCGCGCCCAACGACTTCGAACAGTTGCGTCGAGCCATCGAGCAAGGTGGCCCGGACGCGGCTGAATCGATGACGCTCGAAGAGATCAGAAGCTTCCAGCCCTGAATCTCTCCCACTTCCACATTCGGAATACCTACCCCACAGCGCTGTTGACATCCGCCGAGGAATGAATAAAAATTCAGGCCGATGAATAATCATGCACACGGCGACGTACTGCGGAGACGCGAAGAGATCCAGCGGATCGTTCGCGAGCAGTCCGTCCATTCGCAGGACGAGTTGCTCGCGCTGCTCAAGCGGCGCGGCTTCCGCGTCACGCAGCCGACGCTCTCCCGCGATCTGCGCGAGCTCGGCGTGGCCAAGTCGCCGAACGGCTATGTCACGCAGGACGCGTTTGCCGGCGGCGCCGTCGTCGCCTTCGCGCCGCGCGAAGTCGTGGAGACGCGGCTGGAGCAGGCTGTAGCCGAATACGTGACCGGCGCCGACACCGCCGGCAACCTCGTTGTCATCCGCACGCCGGCCGCGAGTGCGCAGCCGGTCGCCATCGCCATCGACGGCGCGCAGATCGACGGCGTCCTCGGCACGATCGGCGGCGACGACACGATCTTTGTCGCCTTCCGCACCACCGACGCCGCCACGGCGTTCGCCGGGCGCCTGCGCCGCATCATCGGCGTCAGCCGCCGCAACGTCCGTTGAACGTTTCCCAAGGGATTGCCATGAACGAACCTATTCAAGTTGCTGATCGTGTTGATGCCGTCACGGCCCCGTTTGCTGCGGCGCCTCGGACGAAGAAGCGCGTCGCCATCGTCGGCGCCACCGGCTACTCCGGCGCGGAGCTGACCGCGATCATGGCGCGCCATCACGGCGTCGAGCTGGTCGCGCTCTTCTCGTCGAGCAGCACCGCGCGCGGCCCAGTCACGCCCACCCTTCCGCAGTTCATTGCCGAGCCGTTCTCGCTCGATGCGCTGATCGCGGCGACGCCTGAGGTCGTGTTTCTCTGCACGCCCAACGAAGTCTCCGCCGACCTCGCGCCGAAGCTGCTCGACCTCGGCATGACCGTCATCGATCTCTCCGGCGCGTTCCGACTCGAGGAACCGTCGATGTATCCGACGTGGTACGGCTTCGAGCACGAGCGCCCGAACCTTCTCGGTGAAGCGGTTTACGGCCTCACCGAGTATTGCAACGGCGAGTTGAAGAAGGCGCGCCTCGTCGCAAATCCGGGCTGCTATCCGACCTCGATCCTGCTCGCGCTGCGGCCGCTCAACTTCGCGATCGATCGCGAGCAGCCGGTGATTTGCGATTCGAAGAGCGGCGTCTCCGGCGCGGGCAAGAAAGCCGACGTGAACTTTTCGTTCGCGGAGCTCTTCGGCAACTTCAAGGCGTACGGCGTCGGTCATCACCGCCACGAGCCGGAGATCCGCCAGCAGCTTCACCTCGGCGACCGCGCGCCGCTCGTTTTCGTCGCGCATCTGCTGCCGGTGCATCGCGGCATCCTCTCGACGATGCACGTCGGGTTCACGCACGCCATGACCGAGCAGCAGATCACCGAGGCGTATGCACGGGTTTATGAAAACGCGCCGTTCGTTCGCGTGCTGCCGGCCGGACAACTGCCGGAGCTGAAGAACGTCGTCAACACGCCGCGCGCCGAGATCGGCTTCCAGCTCTTGCAGGGCGGCCGCCGCGCGGTGATCGTCTCGGTAATCGACAACCTGCTCAAAGGTGCCGCCTCGCAAGCGGTGCAGAACTTCAACCGGATGTGCGATTTCCCGGAAACGGAGGCCTTGATCTGATGAACGGCCTGATGAACGTCATCAAACTCGGTGGCAGCCTTCTCGATGATCCGACGCGGCGCGACGAGGTGCTGCGCGCGATTGCGAAACGCTGGAAGAGCGGCGAGCAGATCGTGCTCGTTCACGGCGGCGGCAAGCACGTCGATGCGAACCTCAAGCGCCTCGGCATCGCAAAACGCACACACGCCGGACTGCGCATCACCGACGACGCGACGCTCGATGTCGTTGTATCGACGCTAGCTGGATCGGTGAACAAGATGCTCGTCTCGGAGCTGGCAGCGATGGGTGTTCGCGCTGCCGGAATCAGCGGTTGCGATGCATCGACGCTGATCGCCGAGCCGCACGAATCGATCGATGGCGTTGACCTCGGGCATGTAGGAAAAGTCACCGGCGGCGATCCGACTCTCATCAAAGCCGTCGCGAACGCCGGCATCCTGCCCGTGCTCTCGTCGGTCGCCGAGGGGCCGAACGGAACGCTGTTGAACGTGAACGCCGACACGGCCGCCGCTGCGATTGCCATCGCCCTCGGCGCCGAGAAACTCGTCTTCATCACTGATGTCGCCGGACTGTTCGATGAGACCGGCAACGTCGTCCCCGAACTGCACGCGCCGGAAGCGGAAGCGCTGCTCGTCAGCGAAGTCGTGACTGGCGGCATGCGCCCGAAGCTGCAGGCTGCGCTGCACGCGCTCGAATCAGGCGTGCAGCGCATCACGATCGGAGAAGAGGGAGGAACGCACCTTGTTGCTGCCTGACGAATCGCCCGCCGCCGTCGAGGAGCGCGAGAAGGCCTTCATCCTCGGCACGTACGCTCGCACGCCGTTTCATCCGCGCAGCGGAAAAGGTGCGCGCATTACAGACGCCGAGGGGCGCGAGTATTGGGACCTGCTCGGCGGCATCGCCGTCAACGCCCTCGGCCATCGTCATCCGCGCCTCGTCAAAGCGCTGCGTGACGAATCGAACGCGCTGCTCCACCTTTCGAATCTCTACTACCACCCAGCGCAGGGACTGCTCGCCGAGCGGCTCGTGCGCGCGTCGGGGCTCTGCCGCGCGTTTTTCTGCAACAGCGGAACGGAAGCGAATGAAGCGGCGCTGAAGTTCGCGCGGCTCGCCAATCCCGGCCGCGCCGGAGTGGTTGCACTGAATGAGAGTTTTCACGGCCGGACGCTCGGCTCGCTCTCGATGACCGGACACGAGGCGTATCGCAAACCATTCGAGCCGATGATGCCGGGCGTGACCTTCGTCGAGCCGAACGACATCGCCGCACTCGAAGCGGCGGTCGATGAAAACACCAGCGCGATTTTTCTCGAGCCGGTGATGGGGGAGGGGGGCATCATCCCGCTCTCGCACGACTTCCTCGCTGCCGCGCGCCGCGTGGCCGACCGCACCGGCGCGATTCTCGTGTTCGATGAGATCCAATGCGGTCTCGGACGCACCGGGACGCTCTTCGCGTTCCAGCAGAGCGGGATCGTTCCCGACATCATTACGCTGGCCAAGCCGCTCGGCGGCGGTCTGCCGCTCGGTGCTGTGATCACCGGTCCCGCGATCGAAGGGCTCGTGAAGCCGGGACACCACGGCACGACCTTCGGCGGCAATCCTGTCGCCTGCCGCCTCGGTCTCGCCGTTCTCGACGAGATCGAGGAGTCGGCGCTGCTCCAGCGGATCAACACATACGGCGATTGGTTCGGCGGGCAGCTCGCCAAACTCAAATCGCGCAACGCATCGATCGTCGAGGTGCGTGGCTCCGGTTTCATGTGGGGCATCGAGCTCGATGGCCCAGCCAAACCCGTCGTCGCCGACTTGCTGGCGAAAGGCTTCGTCGTCGGCAGCGCGCGCGAAAACGTCATCCGTCTCCTTCCGCCGTACATCACGCCGAAAAAGGCGTTCGTCGAATTCATCGAAACGCTCGAACAGATCCTCGGAAAACTAGAAAGAAAGGTCGCCTGAACACTGGAACGCCGCCGTCTCGGCGGCTGGCCCGGCGGCGTCCCGCCGCCGCTTCGGTACGACTCGCGATACACAAAGGAAACCGCAATGACTCACTTCAAGAAAGTCGCACTCGCCTACTCGGGCGGACTCGATACTTCGATCATCATTCCCTGGTTGAAAGAGAACTACGGCTGCGAAGTCGTCGCCGTGGCCGTCGATGTCGGCCAGGCCGAGGAGACCGCGGGTCTTGCGGAGAAGGCGTATCAGACTGGCGCCTGTGACTTCCATCTCATCGATGCCCGCGAAGAATTCGCGCGCGACTATCTCTTCCCCGTTCTGAAAGCCGGCGCGATCTACGAGAAGGACTACCTCCTCGGCACCTCGACCGCTCGGCCGCTCATCGCACGCAAGCAGGTCGAGATCGCGCTCGCCACCGGCTGCGACGCCCTGGCGCACGGCTGCACCGGCAAGGGAAACGATCAGGTCCGCTTCGAGCTCGCATATCAGGCACTCGCGCCGGAGCTGGCCGTCATCGCGCCGTGGCGCGAGTGGTCGATCATCTCGCGCGAAGACGCCATCGACTACGCATCGTCGCGCGGCATTCCGGTGCCGGTGACGAAGAAAGATCCCTACTCGCGCGACCGCAATCTCTGGCACCTCTCGCACGAAGGCGGGCCCCTCGAAGATCCGTCGTTCGAGCCGGAAGCGTCGATGTTCAAGCTGAGCGTCGATCCGATCGAAGCGCCGAACACACCGGAGAACGTTGCGATCACGTTCGCTGCCGGGGTGCCGGTCGCAGTCAACGGTCAGGCGCTGACGCCGGCCGCGCTTGTGATGAAACTGAACGAGATCGGCGGACGCCACGGCGTCGGGCGTATCGACATCGTCGAGAACCGTCTCGTCGGCATCAAGTCGCGCGGCGTGTACGAAACGCCCGGCGGCACGCTGCTCGTCAACGCCATCAAAGCGCTCGAGTCGATCACGCTCGACCGCGACAGCGCGCACGAGAAGGAGCGCATCGGCACGCGCTACGCGGATCTCGTCTACTTCGGCCAGTGGTTCTCGCCGCTCAAGGAAGCATTCGATGCATTCGTCGATGCGTTGGCCGCAGCGGTCAGCGGCACCGTCACGCTGAAACTGTACAAAGGCAACGCCACCGTCATCGGACGCACGTCGCCGAACTCGCTCTATTCCGAGGCGCTGGCAAGCTTCAACATGACGGGATATGACGCGCGGGACGCCGCGGGATTCATCCGCGTGTTCGGACTGCCGACGCGTGGCCGCTATCGCATCGAGCCCCGCAAGAGCTTCGACGAAACGAACCCCGGCGATGAAGTGACCGCCGCGCGGCTGCGGAAGGCGGCGGGTTGACGCAGAAACTGTGGGGCGGGCGCTTCGAGTCGGAGCCATCGCAATTGCTGCGGCGGCTCAACGATTCGTTTGCGTTCGACCGCGAGTTGTTCGATGAGGATGTCGAAGGCTCGATCGCCTGGGCGCGCGCGATCGCCGACGCCGGTGTTCTGTCCGAGGAGGAGCTCGATTCGATCCTCGGCGCGCTGGTTCGGATTGCCGCGCCTTCCGACGACAACGACTTCGAGGACGTTCATTCGTACGTTGAAGCAAAGCTGTACGAGCTAGTCGGTGCCGGCGCGGGAAAGCTCCACACCGGCCGCTCGCGCAACGACCAGGTCGCGACCGATCTGAAGCTTTGGCTCAAACGCGCCTGCGACGAAGCGATCGAGATCGTGACGGCGTTTGCGGCGACGCTGGCCACGCGCGCACTCGAAGAAGCGGCCACGCCGATGCCCGGCTACACGCACTCGAAACAGGCCGAGCCGGTCACGTTCGGGCATTGGTGCCTCGCATACGTCGAGATGCTTCGCCGCGATCGTGAGCGTTTCCTAAGCGCGGTCACGCGCGGCGACGAGTGCCCACTCGGCTCCGGCGCGCTTGCAGGAACACCGCTCCCGATTGATCGCGATGCCCTCGCGCGCTCCCTCGGCTTCGCGCGAGCAACCGCCAATTCGCTCGACGGCGTTTCCGATCGCGATTTCGCGGCGGAGTATCTTTTCGCCGCGTCGCTGATGCTGACCCACCTCTCGCGCATGGCCGAGGACCTCATCTTCTTCACCAGCGACGAAGCGTCGTACGCCGAGCTTCCCGACGCGATGGCCACCGGCTCCTCGCGCATGCCGCAGAAAAAGAATCCCGACGTTCTCGAGCTGGCCCGCGGCTACGCGGCGCGGGGCATCGGCGAGCTGACTGGTTTCCTGGCGCTGCTCAAAGGCCTTCCGCTCGCGTACGACAAAGACCTGCAGCTCGACAAAGAGCCACTCTTCCGCACGCGCCGCGTGATCGCCACACTAGTTCCCGCGCTACGCGAGCTCGTGGCCGGACTGTCGCTCGATTGCGACCGCATGCGCGCCGCAGCGGGGAGTGATGCGCTCATCGCTACCGCCGTCGCCGACGCACTCGCCGCGACCGGGATGCCGTTCCGCGAAGCGCACGATCAGGTCAGCCGCAATCTGGCGAATCTCGGATCGCTTGCGAAAGAGCACGGCGTCACGCTCGACGGAATGCTGGCGAAAAAGAATACCCTCGGCGGAACCGCGCCGGAGCGAGTCGCCGCTGCAGCGAGAGCCGCGATCGAAGGAAGTGGCCGATGACCAAGGAGTGCGGGCGTCTCGCCCGCGGCCAGTCGGGCGTCCCGCCCGAGTGGTTCGAACTTGCCAAACTTGAGATGGAAGCAGCGGATGCAATGCCGCGCCGTGTCACACGCGCTCGGGCGGGGACGCCCGAGCGCCCGCGGGCGAGACGCCCGCACTCCTTGTCATGAAACTACCTAAAGGATTTCTCGCCTCCGGCATCCGCGCCGGCATCCGCAAGAAGCGGCCGGACCTCGGCCTCATCGTCGCGCCTGACGGCGCGAACGCGGCTGCCGTCTTCACGAAGAATCAATTTCAGGCGGCGCCCGTCACGCTGTCGAAAAACGCGCTGAAGAGAACTGGCGGACGCCTGAAAGCCGTCGTCGTCAATGCCGGCTGCGCGAACGCCGTGACCGGAAAGCCGGGCCACGACGCCGCGAAACGCGTTCGCTCGCGCGCCGCCGAACTGCTCGCTTGCCCCGCCGAGGAAGTGTTCATCGCCTCGACCGGCGTCATCGGCGTCGTTCTTCCCGACCAGAAGATGCGCGACGCGCTCCCCGATTCGATCACGCGTCTCTCATCCGGCGGTATCGATGCGTTCTCGCATGCGATCCTCACCACCGACGTCGGGCCGAAGTTGACGCAGGCAACGTTCACGCTCGACGGCAAGCGCGGCCGCATCGTCGGCGTGGCCAAAGGCGCGGGCATGATCCATCCCAATATGGCCACGATGCTCGGCTTCGTCATGACGGACGCCTCGCTCGATCCTGCCACGCTGCAAAAAGCGCTGCGTGCGTCGGTCGATCAGAGCTTCAACGCCATCACCGTCGACGGGGACACATCGACGAACGACACCGTGCTCGTGATGGCCTCCGGAAAACTCGGCAACACGCCGCGTGCCGACACGACCGATTTTCAGCGCGCCCTCGACCTCGTCTGCCGCAATCTCGCCTGGCTCATCGTCCGCGACGGCGAAGGCGCCACGCGCGTGATGGAGCTCGAAGTACGCGGCGCGAAAACCGAGCGCGATGCCGAACTCGCCGCGCACGCCATCGCCACCTCGCCGCTCGTGAAGACCGCGCTGCACGGCGGCGATCCGAACTGGGGCCGCATGCTCGCCGCCCTAGGCCGCAGCGGCGCGCGCTTCAACGTCAAGCGCGTTGCGCTCTGGGCGGGTCGCTTCCAACTCGTCAAGGACGGTGCCCCCGCCGACTATCGCGAGAAAGACGCCGCAAAAGTCTTCGCCCGCGAGCGCGTCCCCATCATCGTCGACCTCGGCGGCGGCACCGCCCGCACGATCATCCTCGCCTCCGACTTTGGTCACGACTACATCTCGCTGAATACGGACTATCGAAGCTGACGTGAATGCGTAGCGCCGATGGCTCGTCGGCTGTATCGCCAGCGGCTCGCTGGCGGTTCCAACGAGGTCGCCGACGCTACGGGCATTTAGAAGCGATACTCTTCCGCACCATGCGGAAACTGTTCGCCACGCTCCTCCTCTTCGTCACCACCAGCGCGTTTGCCGTCTTGCGCGATCCCGTCGTTGCGCGTCACGGGATGGTGGCGTCGACGAGTGAGATCGCATCGCGCGTCGGTGCGGACGTGATGAAGAAGGGCGGCAACGCTGTTGATGCCGCGGTCGCGGTCGCGCTGACCATGGCCGTCACCTGGCCTGCTGCCGGCAACCTCGGCGGTGGCGGTTTCATGTTGATCCGCATGGCCGACGGCACGAGCGAAGCGATCGACTATCGCGAATGTGCGCCGCTCGCGGCGTCGCGTGACATGTACCTCGACGCCCGCGGCAACGTCATCAAAGGTGCGTCGATCGACGGCTACAAAGCGATCGGCGTTCCGGGCACGATCGCTGGACTGATGCTCGTCCACAAACGGCACGGAAAACTGAAGTGGAGTGAGCTCGTCGAACCGGCGCGGAAACTGGCAGCCGAGGGGTTTATCGTCACGCCGTTTTTCGATGGGGTGCTGCACGAGCCGGACACGTTGAAGAAGATGAATCCGTGGCCGGAGAGCCGGCGGATCTTTCTGCGCAACGGCCACATCTACACGATGGGGGAGCGGTTCAAGCAGCCCGACCTTGCCGCGACGCTGGCGCGCATCCAGACCAATCCGCGCGATTTCTACGAAGGCGTCACGGCGCGGCGCATCGTCGCCGACATGCGGGCGCACGGCGGCCTGATCACGATGAAGGATCTGCGCGAATACAAGCCGGTGATCCGCAAGCCGTTGCGCGGAACGTATCGCGGCCACGAATTCATCGTCATGCCGCCGCCGTCGTCGGGCAGCGTGGCCATCATTGAGATGCTGCACATGCTCGAGCACTACGACCTTGAGTCGATGGGCTGGCAGTCGGCGCAGTATCTCCATTTGCTCACCGAAGTCATGCGCCGTGCTTTCGCCGATCGGGCGGAGTTCCTCGGCGATCCCGATTTCAACACGATGCCGATCGCGGCGCTAACCTCGGCTAAGTATGCCGAGGAGCGGCGGAAAACGATCGATCAGAATCAGGCATCGTCATCGAAAGACATCCGCGCGGGCGATCCGGCGCCGTTCGAGAAAACGGACACGACGCACTTTTCGATCGTGGATGCCGACGGCAACATGGTCAGCAACACCTACACACTGAACGATTGGTTCGGCAGCGGCGTCACCGCGAAGGGAACGGGCGTCCTGCTGAACAACGAGATGGACGACTTCACGTCGCGCCCGGGCGTCGCGAACGACTACCAGCTCATCCAGAGTGAGAAGAACGCCATCGCGCCGAAGAAGCGGCCACTCTCGTCGATGACGCCGCTGATCATGCTCGACCATGGCAAGCCGTGGCTCGCCGTCGGCGCCGCAGGCGGGCCGCGCATCATCAGCACGGTGCTCGAGATCGTGCTCGCGGTCGTCGACTTTCGCATCAATATCCAGCAGGCGGTCGATGGCGGACGGATTCATCACCAATGGATGCCCGATGAAATCTATTGGGAGCCGGACGGAACGAATCCCGATACCCGAGGGATCCTCGAGAAGATGGGGCACAAGTTCCGCGAGAAGGGGCTCGATCACATCTCCGACGCCAACGCGGTCATGATCGATCCGAAGACCGGACTGCGCCAGGGTGGGTCGGATGCCCGCCGCAACGGCGCGGCGGTTGGCTACTGACATAGAATCCGCCCCCTATGAATCTCGATAAGAAATCGCTCCTTGCCTGGGCGCAGGATCATCGCGCCGAATTCGAATCCACGCTCCAGCAGTTCGTCGACATCCCCTCGGTATCCTCGGAGCCCGAGCGTGCCGGCGATATCCGGCGCTGCGCCGAGGCTGCTGCCGCGAAGATCCGCGAGTTCGGCGGCGAGGCATCGATCCTCGAAACGGAGGGGAACCCCATCGTCCACGGTCGCTTCGACCTCGATCCCGCCCTTCCTACCGTCACCGTCTACAACCACCTCGACGTCCAGCCGGCCTCGCGCGAGACCGAGCCGTGGACGACGGAGCCGTTCACGTTCATCAAAGAAGGCGACCGCTACCTCGGGCGCGGCACCACCGACGACAAAGGTCCCGCGCTCACCGCGCTCTTCGGCATTCGCGCCGCGCGCGAGGCGGGCGTGCGCGTGAACATTCACGTGATCTGGGAGCTGGAGGAGGAGATCGGTTCGCCGAATTTCGAAGCGGCGATGGTGAAATACGCCGCGCAGCTCGCCACCAACTCCGTGCTTGTCTCCGACACGATCTGGGTCTCGCGCGAACGGCCTGCGTGCCCGGCCGGGCTGCGTGGCCTGCAGGGATTCGAGCTGTCGCTGGAGACTGCGAAAACAGACCAGCATTCCGGAGTCGTCGGCGGCGCGGCGCGCAATCCCATCGGCGAGCTGATGAAACTCGTGACGAAGATGTACAACGCCACGACCGGCAAGGTGAAAATCAAAGGCTTTTACGACGACGTCGTGCTGCCGTCGAAAAAAGAGCTGAACGATTTCAAGAACTCGGGCTTCACGATCAAGAAGTTCAAGAAAGACCACGGCTTCAAATCGATCCGCACCGAAGATCCGATGGAAGTGATGAAGCGGATCTGGGCGCTGCCGACGATGGAAGTTCACGGCCTCGTCGGCGGCTACACCGGCGCCGGCATCAAGACCGTCGTCCCGCCGCGCGCCACCGTCAAGATCTCCTGCCGCCTGGTGCCGAATCAGGATCCGAAGAAGATCAAGAAACTCGTTCGCGATTTCGTGAAGCAGCACAATCCCGACGTGAAGATCCACTTCGAGGCATCGATGGAAGCGTACAAAGCGCCGACCTCCGGTCCGCTCGCCGACGCCGTGCGCAGCGCGATGAAATTCGCCTTCGGCCGCGAGCCCGTCTTCGTCCGCGAAGGCGGCTCGATCGGCGCGGTCGTCTCGATGGAACAGGTCCTCAACGCCCCCGTCCTTTTCCTCGGCCTCTCCCTCCCCGAACACGGCTACCACGCCCCGAACGAGAACTACGACTGGCAACAAGCCAGCGGCGGGATGGTGGCATTCGTGAAGTACTTCGAGGAGATCGCGGGGATGACGGGGTAGGGCTTCTGCCCGTACAACGGGGAAACGATCATCACTGGCCTGCCCATTTACACGGTCTCCATCCTTGGTAGTGTCCTAATTTGCCCGGCACCGGCTCAGGCCGGTTTCGTCACGGTCGGGCTGGCGCTGGCGATCGTGGCGGTGATGGCGTTAGTCGGCATGGTTGCCGGGCAACTTAACCCAAGTGATCTCCTTCCCGGAGAGCGGCAGTCCGGGGGTGAGGGCCTGAGGTATCGGGGACGGGGAGTTTCGTTGCTGAATGAGGTAAGCGAACTCCGTATGATGCGTGCCGTCGGAGTTGGCAAAGTCGTCGAGGACCACACCGACAACCGCCATGATGACAAACCGGTCGGGTATGTCAGACCTATAGTCGAAGGAGGCGGCAGCGATCTCCTCTTTCGGCGTGTGCTTGGTTATTTCAAGACGGTCGTTATCCTCTCCGGGAAACAGCGTGAACTCTTCCGAATCCGGCTCGAACGTCCGCAATGGCAATTGTCGAATGAACGCGACAGGCGAGGCGTTTCGCTCCACGGCTATCAAACTCGTTCTGATGGAAACGTTAGTGGCCAACGATTTGCCGATGTTCTTCACAACCGGGTAGAAGGTCATGTACGCGCGCCCATCAGGGAAAAACCCGAGATACGCGTAGTCAGCGTTCGTTCCTTCGAAGGAAACGGTCAGCCATGGACGCTCGTACGCCTCCAACTGCCTAAGCATCGCGCTAGCGCTGCCTTTCGCGGCCTCCGCAGCCATGACAGCAGCTTCAGTATGCGTCAACATGATTCTCGCTTGGTTAGTCAGGGCGTCCGCCTGATTGTTCAGCGCGTGAGTACTAACCTCCGCCCATTGAGCTTGTTGCTGGGCGGCTGCGGCCAGCGCGCCCGTATCGGCGCTGGTAGTTTTCATTTCCTCCAGTTGACCAGCCATCAGCTTGCGCTGTCCATGCATAGCGAGCCATTGAAAAATCGCGGTTATAAGGAGTCCGAGTGTGAATACGGCGACAGCCCACGCTGGCCAGTCGCGCCACGCCGAGGCATTCTTGCGCTGATCACCGAAGTCTTGCTCATACCGCACTGCTATTTCGGGATTCGCTTGATGGACCGCGGGCGGCGGGTTCTTGGCTGGCTGGTTATTGGCTTGGGGCTTTCCTTGTGCGGCGCGAGCTTGCTCCTGCTTTGCCTGACCAGTTTCAGTTGGAGTTGGGGATGGTGGCTTTGATGCGACCGCAGCCCACAGGAGAGCGAAAACCGCTACGGCACGAAGCATGGGGCGATGATACCGCTACCTCACTCCTGACCCGGTGGAGCCCTTCTCTAAATCTCCAACAGCATCTTCTCTCGCGTCACGTGACCGTCACAGTCCATCCGCCGGAGGATGTCCTCGCGGTTCTCATCAAGGAACGTCTGCGCCGCTTCCTTGAGCTGCTTGCGCGCGTCCTTCAGATTCTTTCCGCGAACGGTGACACCCCAGAACTCTTCGATGAAGCCGGTGACTCCTCCGTCGTCGTCGTCGAGAAAGACGGCGGTCAGAACTGCCGTTTGCGCATCATCCGACTCAAACATCATTCGCCCCTTTGCCCTTTCGCGACTTCCGACCGTATCCACGCTCGCGCGATTCGCGCGAAGTCTGGCGACAGCTCCGCCAAACGCCCTACTTCGTCAAGCATGATGCCGTCGAGAATCGATTCCTCGACCAAAACAGACACCGTCAGTTTCCGGTCCTCCGCGCGGCGCTGGAGGATGCGGACTATGAACGCCGGAAGCGTGACCTGGATGGTGGAATCGTGCCTTCGTTCGATCATGACAAGCGACAGCATACTGTCTGTCATTCACCAACACAATCGTGTCTCCTCACTTCCGACACGATGGCCTCTGACGCTGCCATGCTTCGCGCCCTCGGGAAGAGAGTCCGCGAGCTACGGAACGAACGCGGTTTCTCGCAGGAGCGACTCGCCGAACTCGCGAACATCCACGAGAACCACGTCCGCCGCATCGAGGGCGGCACGGCGAACCCGAGCTATCTGGTTGTCGGCAGGATCGCCCGCGCGCTCGGAGTCAGTCCGGCCGAGCTGTTCTAGACGTGACGCACCTAGATGCTCCCACCAATTACGACGCCATCAAATAACTTCCGATCAGCTCGCCAGTAGCGGGAGTAGGGTAGCGAGATGTCATGGGACGCCGATGCCGCCATTACGCTTGCTCAGGGACTCATCACGCTTCTCATGGCTGCGCTGGGGTACTTCGTGAGCACGCGACCGGTCAACACGGAACCCCGGAAGCGACGGTTTGCCGAGGTATCTTTTATCGTGCTAGGCGTCAGCTTGTTTGCGCTGATCGGAGTGCAGGTTGTTCGTGCGGCACACGCAAAGCGCCGGAGCGATAAGAGGCTGGCCGCCTCGCAAGGCAAACTCGATACGACCTTCCAAGCGCTCTTGAAGTCCAACGCTAACGGGGAGCGATCTCAACACCTCAATGTCCAACTTTTGCAATCCTTACTTGATAAGAGCAATGGCATCTCAACTAGTATCCAACAGCAGCGCTCTGAGCTAGATCAACAAGCGCAGTCACTGCAAACTATCGTAAAGATTGTCGGGGTAACGTCGCCCACACACGGATTCTCTAAAAGACGTCCGCTGACGCCTGCCATCACGACTGCGGATTACAAAGTGGAGCCGTTTTTCTTGAACGGTCACCACATCCCGCACGCCTACGTGTTTACCCCGTCGATATCCCCACCGGAGTTCGCATCTAGTACCTGGGTGAATTGGGATTTCGGAGACGGCAGCCCCGGCCTCATCGAGTTTGGTACGCGGGCTGTTTCACACGAGTATAAGGACGACAAACCATACGTCGTACAGATGCGCATTTCGCCGATCGATGATCGTCCTTTTTGAGTAACGAGGTCGATCATAGCCAGAACTGGACCGACCGGGGCCGTAGCAAATTGGTAACACAAAATTGGTAGACAGTAGCCAATTGCTGTAATACACTATCTCGCATGGCAAACGTACTGAACTTCGACAAGCAGGTCACCATCATCGGCTCACTCGCCGAGGGATCAAGCATCCGCTCCATCGAACGGATGACCGGCGTCCACCGCGACACCATCATGCGCCTAGGCGTGAAGGTTGGGCAGGGATGCGCGAAAGTTCAGGACGCCATCATGCGCGACCTGACCTGCACGCATCTCCAGATGGACGAGATTTGGGGATACATCGGCAAGAAGCAGCGCCACGTCGCGCCGTCCGATGATCCTTCGATGGGCGATGCGTGGACGTTCTGTGCGATCGATTCTGAAACGAAACTCGTCCCCGCGTTCAAGGTCGGGAAGCGCGACAGCGAGACGGCAAACGCATTTCTCGCGAACCTTGCCCCGCGCCTCCGCAACCGCGTGCAGCTTTCCACCGATGGACTCGCCGCGTACGTTGAAGCCGTGGAACTGGCGTTCGGTGCCGACGTTGATTACGCGCAGATCATCAAGACCTACTCGCAGGACAACTCCAACACCCCGGAGCGGCGCTACAGCCCAGCGAACGTTCTCACCATCGAAAAACGCGTCGTACAGGGCGATCCCGACATGAAGGCTGCGAACACCAGCTACGTTGAACGCCTGAACGCCACGACGCGGCAGCACATGCGCCGCCTGACCCGGCTCACTCACGCCTTCAGCAAGAAGCTGGAGAACTTTGAGGCGGCGGTTGCTCTGCACTTCGCGTACTACAACCTTGTGAAGCGCCACGACACGCTCCGCTGCACGCCTGCGATGGCTGCCGAGGTCGTGCCGTCGCCGTGGACCGTTCGTCAACTGGTAGAGGTAGCGACCGCATGACGTATCTGGAGGAGTTGCGCGAAGTGATCCGACGCCTTCACGGCGCGGACGCGGCGCATGTGGAGAGCGTGCCGGTCAAAGAGACATTCAGGGGTAAGACGGTTTGGGATGGCGTCGTGGAAGTGTTCGACCTTCACGGTCATCCAACGGCCAGCCGCGTTTACGCATGGGCGCACGATACCGATGATCCCGCCGCGCCCCGGAGACACGTCACGGTGCTGCACAGCCATCCAATCGAGTCAGCACGGCAAGCGGTGCGAGCCGCCATCGTGCAGGAGTTCAAGCACCTTGAGCCAGCCTAAAGCAAAGAAGGTCGGTCGCCCGAAGTTAGCGAAGGGTCACGCGAAAGCGCACATCGTCCCGGTGCGGTTCAATCCCGACTTGCTCCGGCGAATCGAGAAGGCAGCGAAGGCGAACAATCAGAACGTTTCCGAATGGATCAGGAGCACCCTCGATGCCGCAACGAACTGAGCCGGTCAAATTAGGACACTACCCCAGCCTTGCGACGGTTGCGCTGGTCGCGATAGTGATCTTTGTTCGTCGTCGATTCGCGATCCTCGCAAGCGCTCTTTGCGGGCTTCTCCTTCTCTCGTGTCTCGCCGTACTCGGTGTTGCGTCTTCGGCACGACTGGCCGGTGTAAGGGCGCACGCAGGAACCCTTCGCACTGGAGATAGCACGTTGGAGACGCGGACAATCGCCGGCGACTGGACCGCGGTTCTTCTGCTCGCGAACGTCGGGCTCACGGTAGCCGTGATCGTTCATTTCCGTCGAGTTCGGAGAGCGTCTCTCTATTGTGGCGGCGGACGAAAATAACCGCCTGCGCTATTGTCCTGGACGTGGAGATCCCGGGGGGAGCGAGAGGTGTCAGGCCTTCGTTCATCGCGTCGCACTCGGCGCCTGTGAACTGCAAGACGTTAGGCAGACGGAATGTCCTCCGGACGCTCGGACGGCGGCCAGACCTTGGATTTCGCGTCAAAGCACTATTAATCACGATGCTGCGGTGCTCTACCGGCCAGCGGCCGGCGAATTCGCCGCAGCCTGACAGGTGATGGACGATTCAGTCTGCCTTGGTCATGCCCTGGTCATGGAGGGCCAGGCCTTCGGGCTGAGGAGCGGGCGTTGGGGGGCCATCACGGTTGGGCCACTATGTGGCGCCCCGAACGTCATCGCTCACCGCCCAACTCGCGGTTACACACGGCACGGAACCGCTGCGTGCTGCATTGTCAGGCTACAATTCTTCGCGTCGCGGTTCGTGCAAGAGACCCGCAGATCCGTTAGGCCGCAGGTGAGAGTGAAGCAAGTCCTTACAATAGCCACCCTTGCTCTGGCACTCGGATGCGCCTCGGGCCGCAACCAGGGGAATCTCACCGTCGGCAAATTGTCGGATATTCTTGGTGTCACGGTCTGGCGCATTCCAGCACCTGCGACGGGCGCCGAATGGACCATCGATGTCCAGGTAGCCAGTCCGGCCGCGGTGCCCCGAAAGACACTGTCAACCGTTCATTCAGAACCTCTCACGGCTACAGTTGCTCTTCGTGAGAACGGCCGAGATGAAGTCGAGTTCACACTACTTCAAAAGGGTTCGAAGAGTAGTGGCACCATGACACCGTGCGCCGAGCCCGAAGGCTCCGAGTCAATGTGCGACGGGTACGGAACGGAAATCGTAAAAGACCCGCTTTGCCTTCCGGGCTGCGAAGCATTCGTCATCGCAGAACTCCGTCCGATGATCGGCACGGGTATCGGGAAGCAGGTGGTCATTCGCGAGGTCCCAACCCTGACGGTTGTTCCCGGCAAAGGCCGGTTGGTGGTTCCCATTCCCAGGCAATAGCCGCCCAACTCTGCGCTGCACCGGACTTCGAGCCGCGACTTACTGCATACCGGGTGCGTTCCTAAGCCACATCCTGCGAAGCTTGGTCGCATGGCTCGGCTGGCATGAAGGTCTGGTGACGCTGCGCTCGATTGCGGCCTCGCTCCGGCTTCGAAGCGAAGGCCACATCTCGAATCTGATTAAGCGATGCGAAGAGGCGTTTTCCGAAAGCGCCACACTACTCGATCATCACGACCGTGCTCTCGTCGCGTTGCGGACCTGAAGATCGGTCGGTTCGGCCGGCTGTTCACGGTGATGGCTCGGGCGGACTTGTGCCCTCGGGATGGCTCGACAGCCAAGACTAGTATCGAGGCGCCACTTCTCATCAGCCTTTTGCGAACGCATTGGCGGACAGCGAGATCGTCTGAGTTCTTCGATCCCTCGCTAGAATCCACCCGGAGGCGCAACTCTTCGAGTCGCACCTCGCTGGCACTCAAGGATCAAAGGTGTGACCCGGTTGCGCCCGCCGGTTGAGTTGCCCCGATTGCCGCCGACTGGGGATCAAAGGCCTGGCCCCCGATTGCATCGCCCCCCGATTGCTCGCCCGATTGCTCGGCCGGTTGACCCCCCGCCAATCGCCCCCGGCCAGTTGCCCCCGCCCGGTT
>JAXDGW010000079.1:0-50245 GCA_034664845.1 Thermoanaerobaculia bacterium
AATCATCGAATCACCGGACGGCACTCGACGGGAGTTTGAGTCCTACACGGATACGATCCCAAACACAACGTGCGGTAGCGCAACGTGTCCGCCGTATACACGTTGGCGTTTGACAAAGATTAGCGACCGCTTCGACAACCACATCGACATCGACTACAGCACCGCAGGGCAGTGGACTATCACAGACTCCTCCTCGACGGGCGCGGATCGTAGAAAGACCGTTGTCCATTTCTCGGCGCACGCGGATGTTGACGCTGAGTATCTTCAGCAGGTCAGCTCGATCGATGTCCCCACAACGGGCGGCGGCACGGCGACCTACCAGTTCTCGTTTCAAGATAAATGGGTGAAGACCGGCGCCTGCGTTGTTCCACATCCGGATACGCCAGTTGGTTACAGGTTGCCGCTCCTGACGTCGCTGACCCTTCCGGACCTTACCACGTACTCTTTCACTTACACAGGCCCAATCGCTGACTCGTTGGATGACCTTCCAACGGGATTTCCTGCTTGCGTTTCCGGCGGCCTGGAATCCGTCACACTGCCGACAAAGGCGAAGATCTCCTATGAATACGACTTGTACGACCTTCCGGCGTTGCCCTGCGGTGACGATCCCATGGCTGAGTCCTCGGGAATCAAGACTCGGACCGTTCAGGATCCGTTCAATACCGGCAATGATCAGACCTGGTCGTATTCGCACTACGGATTCACGTATCTGAACGGGCGCGTGCATTGTCAGGACGGTGATCGCGACGCCGGCGCCTCTGAGTACATCAATACCGTTACCGTGAGCACGGCTGCCGAGTCAGTAGCGCAGAAGACTCGTTACTATTTCTCCGTCTACCACGCCAAAAACGCCGACGACAACGCGACGACGGCGCACGACTACGGGTTGCCATTCTCACGCATCCATCCTGATTCGACGGGTGCGCGGTTTCTCTCGACCGAAGTTCTGAACGCATCGGGTACGCTGTTAAGGTCGACTTATCTCTCCTATACATCGGACCCGCCGTCCGTCTACTCGGATCAGTTCAATGCCCGTATGACCGGCAGCCGCACGGTGTTCGACGATGACGAGACAGTCGGCAGTCCCGCTCATAAGCACTACACCGATACAAGCTTCATCGATTTCGACGGCGTCGGCCACTATCGAACGAAGACGATTAGTGGTGATCTCTTCGGCTCCCCGCGCACCAGCACCACGGCCTACAATACGATCGATTCGCTGGTCAACCCCGACGCGCTGGCAACAGGTTGCTACGAGTCCTGCAGCACTGGCAGTTCGCCATTCGTCCCCCCTCCCAACACCGCGAAGTGGGTGCTGAGCCTGTATCCGACCACGACAACAAGCGAGACCGGAGCGCCCGGATCGCCGGCCGTCCAGGAGACCTGTTTTGACAAGACCACAGGGTTTCTCAGCGGCATCCGCACGCGAGCTGACGCAAGCCGCGCCAGCAAGGACGTGATTGCGATCTTTGGAAAGGATGCGAACGGCGCCGTTAACTCCGAAAAGTACTACGGGGGGGATATCCATCTCCTGACGTCGAGTGCAAACCAGGCCTTGTGCGCTACCGTTGATGGCACCCCCGGCGACCTCGGCTACGATATCCGTCATACGTACGATCACGCAGTGCGCGTGACGTCCGAATATTACTCAAGTGGCACAACGGCCGGCTTCAAGTTCCTCGACCTGACCGTTGACCCAAACACCGGCTTGACCCTGCACTCGCGGGATACCGCGCAAGTGGACACCGAGTACAAGTACTACCCATCCCTCCGCCTCAAGTCCGTACAGACCGGCACCGATCCCCAGATCAACTATATCTACACGAACGCGACATCCTCGGCCGGCGCAAACGTAACGATTGACCAGACCTCTGCGGCGAGCGGCACGCCACAGGCCTCGTTCGACTACGACGGGCTCGGCCGGCTCGTCCTGCAAAGCCGTACCTTGCCGCGATCAACCCTCGGCGGAGCGACTCGTTGGACGCGCCAGAAAACGGTCTACGACGCCATGGGCCGGAAAACGAAGGTGTCCGAGTGGGAGGAATCGAGCTCGCCGTCCCACTTCACGATCTCCTCCGGCTTCGATATGTTCGGGCGTCCGGGCACGATCACCAGGCCCGATGGCAAAACCACAACATTCGGCTACCAAGGTGTGCGCCAGATAGCTCGCACCGCTTACATTCATACGGCGAGCGGCAACGATACCGGCGCAACGACAACGGAGACCTACGACCTGCACGGCCGACTTCATCAAGTCAACGAGCCCGGCAACAATACGATTTCCACGTATTCATACGATGTTGGCGGACGGTTGCAGGGCGTCTCGATGATCGGCGACGGAACTACCCAGACGCGTTCGTTTACGTACGACAACCGCGGCTTCCTCGGCGAGGAAGTGCATCCCGAGATCGGCACTAGCGGAAACGGGACGACGTCATACAAGTACGATGCCCGAGGCCATGCTCACATCAAGACCACCGGAACGGCAAATGGCACCTTCGACCTGCGTTTTGCGTACGACGCGAGCGAGCGTCTGACCGACGTCTATGACAACGGCAGCAGCCTCAGGCAACTCAAGCACTTCGACTTCGCCACTGCCAACGCAGGCACCAACAAGCAGCAGGGCAAACTCACGCAAGCCGTGCGCACGAACCACCTCGCGGCTGGCGACATTACGGTCACCGAAAACTACCAGTACACGGGCACATCCGGCCGCGCATCGTCGCGGGAGACCATCGTCAAGAATGGAGACACGACGTTAGAGGACTACACACAGGACCTCGAGTATGACGACCTTGGCGCAGTCACGAAACCCGGCTATCCCGTCTGCAAGCCGGCCGCCCTGTGCAACGACCTGACTGCGCTTACTGGCGCAACCTACTTGTACCGCGATGGGTCGCTCATTGCCGTTCCCAACTATGCGACACTTTCCTACTCCGGCAACATGCTCTCGCAGATCGATCACCAGGGTGGCGTGTCCGATCTCTACCGCCAGGACACATCCAACGGAATGTCCCGTCCGTCCTCGATCGCCTTCCAGAACGTGAACACCTGTTCCGCACCGTCCGCACCGGTGATTGCCGCGAGCTCGCCTGTATGCGCGGGCTCGGCCGGCAACACCGCCTCTGTGACGGCAAGCGGAAATGTCCAATGGTCCATTACGGGAGGGACGATCACCGCCGGCGCCACGACGAACACGGTTACATACACGGCAGGTGGAACCGGCACACTGACCCTCTCGGCCGTAGCGACGAATTCCTGCGGCACCAGCCCGGCGGGAACACGCAACGTGACGGTAGCCGCTGGGCCAACAGCAACGCTGACGATCACTGGATCGACGACGATCACCAGAGGTTCGAGCACCACGCTGCACGTTGTGCTCACTGGAACCTCACAATGGACCCTGACGTGGTCGAACCTGTCACAGCAGACCGTGAGTGGTTCCTTTGATCTACCCGTCTCGCCGCAGACGACAACGACGTACCAGATCACTGCGGTCTCTGACGGCTCGGCCGCTCCGTGCAATACAGGACCGGCCAGCGCGAGTGTCACGGTCACGGTCCAGATGCCGGCGCCAGCTTCACTGACGACGACGCTCCTCAGCGACCATGTCGTGCGCGTGACATGGGCAGCCGTATCGGGGACAGGCGTCACCTACCGGCTGGAACGATCGCCCTGCCTCTGGGGCTGCGGCTGGCCGACGATTGTAAATTCCATCAGTACGAACAGCTATGACTACACCGCCCCTGCAACCACGCTGCCCGAGGCCTGGCTTTATCACGTGATCGCCACGGCCAGCGGAACAACAGAGTCGGTGGCCAGTCCCTTCGACTACGCCACGACGGCGAACGTGCTGTTCGCGGAGAATCTCGTCTCAGGCAGCACAGTGATCAAAGGTACGCACGTGTCGGAGATCCGCTTGGCCATCGACAAGCTACGCGCCGCTGCCAACCTTCCCGCGTACATGACCCCCACCTACAGCAACGGATGGTCGAATTACAACGCCCAGACAGGATTCGTATACGCCAGCTACGTGCTGGCCATGCGCACTGCGCTGAGCGAGGCTGCTGCAGCCCTCGGTCACCCTGTGACCTTTTCTGGCGAGACGCCGGCGGTCGGCAGTAACATTTACGCCTATCAATACACGCAGCTTCGCGCGGGGGTGAAATGATGCGACGCCAACGTTCTATTGTCGTATTCTTGATTATGATGCTGACTGCTGCCATCAATGCAGTTTCGCAATCAATTTACGAGCCGCCGCCCGCTCCTCCGCGCAAAACGCCCACTCCAATCCCCGCAGTCCTTAGCGGCGTGCAGCGCCCGCAGGCTCTTGGCTTTGGCGACACTGGCGAGAGCGGCACCTACTCCTACGACGGCTCGGGCAACATCACGGCCATCGGAACGGACACCTTCGTCTATGACGCGGAAGGGCGGCTGGTGACGGCGGTCGTCCGCGGCGTCACCGGAAGCTATACATACGACGCGTTCGGGAACCGGAAGACCGCCACGGGCGAGACCAACTGCTACGGTCAGACGGTCTGCGCGACCCCGCTGACGGTAGAACCGAGCACGAACCGTCTGATGACGACGACGAATAGCAGCGGCACGACGGCGAACGTTGCGTACGACGCCGCCGGCAACATCACCGCAGCCACCGGAGGCAGTTACACGTACGATGGTACCGGCATGATGATCGAGGCCACGGTGGGGAGCGATGACCGGCAGTTTGTCTACACCGCCGACGATGAGCGGATCGCCGTGCGGCAGGGTGTGTCGTGGACCTGGACGGTGCGCGGCCTGGACAACAAGGTGCTGCGTGAGTTCACCAGCGCCGAGCCGAACAACGACTCGGCCGGATTTCCCACCGCCGGCGGCCAGTGGATCAAGGATTACGTCTGGCGCGACGGCTTGCTGCTGGCCTCAGTGGCCAAGACAAACTCCGGCACCGTGACCTATCACTACCACCTCGATCACCTCGGCACCCCGCGCCTGATCACGGACACGAGCGGCGTCAAGGTCGCCGAGCACGTCTACTATCCCTTCGGCGCCGAGATTAATCTCACTCCCCACGAATCCACCGAGGAGGCGATGAAGTTCACCGGCCACGAGCGGGACATCGTGGCTGGGGATGGGCACACGCTCGATGATATGCATGCTCGGTATTACAACGGGAGTTTGGGGAGGTTCTTGGAGGTTGATCCGATTCCGGGTGACACCCACATCCCACAGTCGTGGAATGTCTACGCCTATGTACGAAACGCTACTCTCCAAGGCACGGATCCTACTGGTCTGACACTGCGTGTCATGACCGCTGCCGCCGGCCGAGAGCTTTGCAAGATGGTTGGTTCGCAATGCGCCGATCATGTGCAGATTGGGAAAGATGGAACCGTTACTGTCAAAGCTACCGCAGATGAGCTAAAGGCAAATGAGGCACTCAATCTAGTCAACGATATGGTGCAATCGCAAAACAAATATGGGGCCTGGGTGGGGAATTCAATGCCGAGTGGCAATGCGAGTCTTCCATTAGGGCCACAAGAGAGAGATAACACGGTGATAAACCTTAGCACTACCGCCCGAACCGATATACCCTCAAGGATGAATCTGCCTCTTCCTCCGGGATTCGACGGAGCGGTTGGGATCTACAGCGGATTCTCTTCTATCGCGACAGGTAAAGGCGGTCTCCCAGTATCCATGTCGATGTTACTCTTTCACGAGTTGGCGGAGAATTATTACCGAACCGACAAGGCCAAACAATACGTTGAATCTCACCAGAATGCGATCACACGAGAGAATCTCCTGCGAGTTCAGCGGCCTGAGCTCAACCAGTATTCACACGGGTCTGGGGTTTACATTGTTACGCCACAGCCTTAATCTAGAGACAATCTCACGCGTTTTGTTGGATGGCGACCTTGTCAAGCGCCATCGCAGCTTGCGCTGTGTAATGTTCGTAGTCGGTATTTTGATCTCCCTTACTGTAGTGTGCTGTTCCCACCGGCCTCCACCGGCGGTCATCGGCTCCGAGGGCTGGAATTGTCGTTTCGATATCCGACCGAACGAGACCGAGATACGGCTTCTACCAAGAATTGTAGTGAGTCAACGTATCACCGGCACGGTGAACCCGATATCGACTGAAGGCTGGCTAGCCGAAAATCGGCCGATTCTTGAGATGTGGTCACTAGACAATAGAAGAACGCGACTTTGGAGACGTATTACTCTTGGAGGTGTTATTGTTCCGGTGGACTTACCGCCCGGGCGGTATTGCTTCCGGGCCTCGGCAGTGGGGTTTGGTACTGTAGTTGGGCGCATACTGATCGAGCAGTCCGCTTTGGACACTCCGCTGGACGTGCGACTACCGCTTGCGAACTAGCAGTCATGAGGCGGTGGCATTCGGTTAAAAGCTTTGGCGAACGAGGTCCCGGGGCGCGGCGACGTGGGTATTGCTGTTTTGGGCCCAGGCCTCGTTGCGGGCAGCGCGAGTGTCACGGTCACGGTCCAGATGCCGGCACCAGCCTCGCTGACGACGACGCTCCTCCGCGACCATGTCGTGCGCCGCCGAAACGCCGAACTACAACTCGGCGACGGCCACCGCGTTCCTCACGGTGCAGAGAGCGAAAACCAGTCCCGACCTGGGCAACACCTTCCGGCGTCGTCTACGGCACGGCGCTCTCGAACACACAGCTCAATGCGAGCGCCGAGTACCCGGCTCCTTAGACCACGAAGCTGCAATGAAGACTCTTACGAATTCCTCGCACTGAGCGCAGTTCATCGGTATTTTGACAGCGGCGTGTAGTTCGCCTCCTCACGAATCCGTGACGACGCAGATCGCTCGTCTTGGTTGCGGAGCAGGGTTCTATCGATTCGTAAGGAGCCTGCTCCCGCCGGTACTGCCGGGGACGCATCGCGAGATCCGTCTCGAAACACCGTTTGATTCGTCCAACGGATCGGTCAATGACTATTCGTGGACGGTCGCTGCGGGGCAGGACGAGAGGAAAGCTCCAGCAGTCAACGAACGCGGCGGCAACGTTCGCTTCCGTGCAGACGGGTATATCGATATTTTTACGGTGGCGAGACGGCATTCCACGGCAAGGAGCTGGATGCAGTCCGGAAGGAGATCACGCGAAATGTCCCCGGATTTCTCGCGGTCTTTGGCGGAATATCCGCCAAACAGCGAACGGGCGCTGGCCGATCACCTAAAACAGATGCAGCCTCGCGTGGAGGCGATTGTCGGTCATCCTCTCGGCACTCCAATGCTCAAAGTTCGATTGTGTTCGTCCGCAAGTGCTCCCGGGACATGCGAACCATATGGTATGTGGGATGTTGAATACGTTTCGCATTCTAAGCCCAACGCCGCCCTGGCATGTACTTTTGGAGTTGGAGGCAATGCTCGGACAGCTCGTGTCGATATCAGTGCAGTAGGAGTTGTCGGCAAAGCATCCGATTCGCGCAGTGCTGCCGTCGCACGCACTCTTAGTGCGCATGGTTGAGTTTTCCAATGGCGGCTGCAAAAAAGCCCCGACCAGGATTGGTCGGGGTGAATGATCGGTCAGGCCTTGGCGGCCTCAGGGAGTTCCGTGTGGTCTCCTTTCTCAGTTGGCAAGCGGGTTGGTTCCCGATTGTCGTTTTGAAGTCGGTCGAAACTCTTTGCATCCGTCGCCTTCGTGGCAGCGGCCTTTGGAGTGAGCCTTCTTTCCGTGGCCGCACTCGCAGACGGGTTCGGGGGTAAAGGCTTCGCAAGAACATACGAGGCACCTACCCCGCGGTTTGGACTTTGTGCACCAATGCTCACGTTTTGAGTGCGTGCAGACGCAGATCACTACGATGCGTTGGAGGCTGAACATGGCGGCCTCCCTGTCAGTGCTCGGAGGGCAGCATGAGCACGCCGTCGTGAACGTAGAGATGCACATAGGCGATCGGAAAGTCGGTGGTTTCGATGACCTCCCGAAACGCCACCTCGTCACTGTCACGGGAGCAGGCAAGGATCGCGCTGCCGTCCTTCTTGACAAAGAGTTCCCATAGCTGAAACTGCCGTAGCCAAGCGTCTCTCCAGGCTCGGAGTTGAAGAATGGCAATGAGATCAATGAGCCAGTAGCAACGGGTGTGCTCGGCAAGAAAGCGAACGCCTTCGGTGTAGTAGAAACGCGGGAGCCAGTGCCGGTAAAGCGCCATCGAACCGGTGAACTGCTTCAACTCTGCGTAGAGCGCATTCGCTTCAATTAGCGGGCAACCGTCGTCGGCGCTCATGACGGCAGCGCTGTTGAAACAGATGGCAAAGCAACGCCGAAGTCCTGCATGCCGGCTAGAAACGGCGCGAGCTTGGCCGTGGCTCTGAAGCGCGGCACCGGGTCGAGCTCCTTGAAGGCAGAAGTGAACGCGTTCGAGAGACTCCACATCGTGCGATCACGGAACTCGTCGTACTCCGGCTCGAAGTAGTGCCGGTGCACATCCTTCGCGAGGTGCTTCGGTACCGGCAGATCGTCTTCGATGAAGGCGCGGTAGATGACGAGCTTCGCCGCGGCATCCGGCAGCTCGTAGCCTTTCCAAGCATTCACTTGATTCAGCATCGGCGCGAACTGCCGGTGCATGCGGTCGATCGCGACCGCGAACACGTCTTCGATCACGAGGTTCTTGGAATGCTTGCGGGTCAGGGTCTGGAAGTCGCCGTGGAACGCCAGGTTGTCGCAGACGAAGACCTTGTAGCCGATCGTGATCCCGACCGAGCAGGACTTGTCATGCGAGTTCCGGATGCCGATCGAGACGCGCACGCCGTTCTCTTCAATGTCGAGCGCGAGGACGCCGAACATGCGCATGCCGTCCGGCGAGACCGCGTACTGGTCCTCGACGACCTGGAGACGGCGGTACCCGAGGGCTTCGATGAGGGCGCCGACGAGTGACGCGTGCGCGATTGGCTTGTGGGTATCGGTCGCATCCGGGGTCGAAAGCCCGAGGAGATCCTGACGCCCGATGAGCGATGTACCGCAGTGGGAGATGAGACCGGCGATCGGCCTCGGTGGAGCGATGGCGAGTTCAGTCATGCTGAATGTCTCCTTCGTTTGGTTGAGGGTTGGTGCGCCGGAGATGGCGCGAGAGGAAGGGAATTGCCGCAGCCCTAAAGGACGCGTGTCAGTGTGATTGGTTCTTCGGTGAACGCACGGTCTTCGCGGCGATCGCCGGCTTCGAAGTCTGCTTCGACTCCGTTGCCTTCTTCTTCGCCGCGTCGACCGCCGCATTCGCGACCTTCACGAAATTGACGCCCGCGAGCTTCAGCACGTGGCGGTCGAAATTCTGTTCGGCCTTGTTGATGGTGCGTATCCAATCGCCGATCAGGAGATCGACGAGGAAGGCGCGTTTCTCGGCCTCGGTCATCGCGGCGATCCGGTCCGGAACGATGCGCTCCCGGCCTTTCTTGAACTCCTCGACGGTGCCTTCGAACCCATGACGGCGGATCACGTCTTCAACGCGCCAGTCCTGGACAAGGACCACGATCTGGAGGAGAAGTTCAATCCAGCCGCTGGGCGTGAGCTTCACGCTCCTGAGCTTCAGTGCCAGCTCGCGGCTTACCGCCGCGTTCCCGATTTCCTCGAGCCTGGCGGCTGAGCGGCCGGCGTCCTTACCGTTACTTGGCTGCTGCGGCTTTTTCTCTTTGGCGAAGGAGTGGCCGGAGGCGACAAGCGCCGCCCGGATTTCTTTCGCCAGGAAGAGCTTCCGCACTCGGCCGTCCTTCAGGGCGAAGACCGTCTTCAGCTTCTCGCCGCGGACGAGGAGTTCCTCGTACCTGCGGCGTTTCGGATCATCGAAACACATCCGTTCAAGATCGATGAACTCTTTCCCGAGCTCGTCGCTCCCGCCATACGGGAAGGCGCGCTTCAGGTCGTTCTTCGAGACGAGCACGGTGTAGCCGGACTCCCGCAGCTTCGTAAGATGGTTCTCGACCTTGAGGCGAAAATCCTTCGGGTTCGTGCAGACGGCTTTCGCCTTCACGTCGCCGAACAGATCAGGGTTATTGCCCGCGAGATGCGGACATTTGGAACAGGCGCCGAGGGGTGAGAGCGACGGGTCCTCCGGGTCGAAAATCGCGAGCGAGAGCGCGGTCATGAACTCTTCCTCGACGATCCGCTTCGCGAGTGCGAGCGGCACCGCGGCGATGATGGCCTTTCCTTGGCCTGTCTCGTTCGCGTCGTAGAGGAGGCGTTCGAGCGCCTCTTCCTGCAGCTTCGGGTCGGGAATCCGAGCGAGGTATTCGCCGTGACCGACCGGCAAAAGGCCCGAGGCCAAGGCCTCCTTGGCCTTCTTTACGAGCTTCGCGAGCGGCAGCCGGCGCGCGACCTCGCGCGTTTTCTTGCCGAGCGTCTTCGCGATCGCCGATGCGTCGCGGCCGTCCGCCGCGAGTGCGGCATAGGCTTCCGCTTCGTCGAGGGGCGAGAGGTCCTCCCGCGCGCCGTTCTCGGCAAGTTGGATGAGGCGGACTTGGTCGTCCGTGAACTCACGGATCGTCGCGGGCACCTCAGCGAGACCGGCCAGCTTGGAGGCCCGGTAGCGCCGCGCGCCGCATACGACTTGGAATGCCGTGCCGTCACCGTTCGTATGGGTCCGAACGATGAGCGGTTCGAGGACGCCGACCTCCCTGATACTTCGGGTGAGCTCTTCGAGCTTTGCGGCGTCGAAGTGCTTGCGCGGGTTCGTCGGCGACTCGCCGAGCTTTCCGAGCGGGATCAACTGGAACAACGTACTGCTACTTTGGACAGAGCTTGCGCTGCTCATACTGCTTTCTCCTTTGCTTCGCTGCGTTGTGGGTTGCGCGCGTAGGTTCTGGCGAGACGACTCGCCACTTCTTTCGCGCCTTTCTTGTAGACCGTGAGACAGACGAGGGTTTCGTCCTCGTACACGGCCCAATTCCGTCCGCGCCTTTCAAAACGGATGGCCATAGCACTCCTTTCTTTTCCCGGGGAACACAACGAAATTGCCTAGCAGCAGTCGATGTCTACCGCTTCCCAGCGGAGACAGTCCGGACAGACCGGCGGTTCGAACTGCCAGCCCTGTTCGTAGGCCGTGGCATCGGTTGCTACAACGTGGCACGAGATGCACGTCACCGTGTCTTCATCATCGGTCGCCGCGTAGGTGCCGGGGATGCTCCACGGAATCGTGAATACGAGCGCTTCGGACATGAGGGGTTCCTCCTTTCTCTGAATTGGTTTGCCATTCCTCTCCGCGCGGACAGAGCTCACGCTCCGCCTTCGTGGTTCTTCTTATGTTTGGATTTGGGAATGGACTGAGTGTCAGCCTACGCGCCGACCTCGAATTCCGCGAGACGGCATATGTACAGCGGCGCTGTACTTTTTGTCGCTGCTTATTAGGCCGCGATTTCGCGCTCTTGCGCGATCGGCGGGTTTGCCGGAAAGGCGTGGAGGACAAGCGAGGCCGCGTCGAAAATATCTGCGCGGGCCTGCTCGCCGTTGTAGACCTTCCGTATCCGCGGAACGAGCGGCTCGATCTCTGGAAACATCGCCCCGATTTCGGCGGCAACCGCGTGCTTTCTCGTTCTGCCGTGCGTTGCCCAGGCTTGCCGGATGTCGTAGCGACAGACGGTTTGCACAATTACGCCGCGCTCCGCGGCATGCCGGGCCATGAGTCGCAGCAAACGGCGGACGCGCGGTCTCCGTTCCGATCGCGCCGCATCAGGATCTTCGAGCACAAGCACCTCCGCGTTACAGCGGTCGAGGAGCTGGTTCAAGAGGGCGAGTTCATCACCGTCTCTCCGTCTCGTTCCCCAGTCGAGCAGCGTGCCGCGTTCGAAGAATACAAACGCAAGCCCGCGCGAGCCGGGATCGACGCCGACAATGGAACGTTGGTCAGCGATCTGCGTCATGCGGCGATGCGTTCGAGGGTTTTTCGCCGGCGCAGCCGCCGCGCCGTGTTCGCAAGATCATCCTTATTCAAAAGGTCGCGCGCCCGCTGGCGTACGACGAACGCGGCCCGGTCGTATGCGCCGCCGAGGAGTTCAGAGACCGGCTTCTTTAGAATTGCTTCGTATTCAAGCGCCACCTCGGTCGGAGGCATTGCGCCGCGCTCATACCAGGAAACCCGTCCCGCCCACGGGCCGCCAAGGAGCGCGGCAATATCCGCCTGGGTGAGGGCGGCACGGCGCCGTTCATTTCTGAGATAGTGAACGAGTCTTGTAGCCATTGCGGTACATGGTAAACACCCTTAAACGAACGAACGAGACGGCATAAGTACAGTCTCGTCGTTACTTTTTTCCAGGCGGTGAGCAGAGGGATGCTCGTAAAGCCTTGCGAACTGCGGCCCTTCATTGAGGTTTGTTTGGAAGCGGGGACACTTAACTTAAGCACATATTGGCGAAGTCGTCAAGAGCATGCTTAAGGGCGATAAAAGAGCGTAAAAGGAGACCCATAGCATTAATCAGATTGACTATTGACGCACTCGGTCACGGCCTCTACGAACTCGTCCAAGTCGAAAGGCTTTCGCAGGACGCGAAAGACTTGCTTTTCATCGAGCTTTCGCAGATCCCTGTCTGCAACGGCGGTCAGCACAATGACACATCGTCTGAGGCGATCGGGCATGGTGCGTTCCAGATGTTCGATGACCTCAAAGCCGTCAACCTTCGGCATCATGAGGTCGAGAACAATCGCGTCGAACTCGCGCTCCGCGATTACTCCGATTGCCTCATCCCCGTTTTGG
This sequence comes from Thermoanaerobaculia bacterium, assembly GCA_034664845.1. Classification (GTDB taxonomy): domain Bacteria; phylum Acidobacteriota; class Thermoanaerobaculia; order Gp7-AA8; family Gp7-AA8; genus JADGNZ01. The sequence goes on from JAXDGW010000079.1 coordinate 12,694, forward strand.
GCTGCCTCAACCAAAAAGGCCTTCCGCGTGAGGACTGCGGTGAGCAATGTTCTGATGGATTTGTCGTCGTCAACGACTAAGACCCGTGGCGGTTGAGTTGCATTCGAGGGCAGGACCGCACTCGGCGTTTTCGCCACGTGCAAGCAACGATATACCCTCTTTGTGTTGACGGTAAAGTTCGTTGACAGGCCCATTCATTGACTTGTCGGTTTCTTCGGTTCCTGAAGCGTGATCGTCTTCCCGGTGAACGGTTCGATCGACTCGCCATTCACGAGCGGCCGTATCCAAAACATACGGTTTGGCAGCAGCGTGAGCTCATAGGGATCGATTGCGGGATTCAGCTCCTTCACGAGCCTCGCCGCGTCTACCGCTCCGACGCGAAAGACCACCAGCGTGCCGGCGTTTCCGAGGATCGCGGTTCGAATCTCGGCCTCAATCTGGTCCATGTATTGATTGGCGAGGATGAGTCCTACGCCGTACTTTCTGAGCTCCGCGAGCATGTTCGCGAGCGCGAGCGTCGTGAAGGTCTGGAACTCGTCCATGTAGATGAAGAAGTCGCGCCGCTTCTCCTGCGGGACGTCGGCCCGGCCAAGTCCTGCAAGTCCGAGTGCCGTCACAAGCAGGCCGCCGAAAAGCTGCGCTGGCGCTTCGCCGATCTTCCCCTTCGCGAGGTTCACGAGAAGCACCTTGCCCTCATCCATGGCGTCACGCGGATTGAAGGTGCTCTTCGAGACGGTGAGAATTCGCGAGATGAACGGATCGACCAGGAGGCTCCCGAGCTTGTTTTCGATCGGGGTCACCGCCGACGCACGATCCTTCCCATACTTCTCGAACTCGACGGTCCAAAAACGCTTGACGTGTTCGTTCGTGACCCGCTCCGCGGCCGCCTTGCGAAACTCCTTTTCGTGGAAGAGCCGCACGACATCCGCGAGGGTGGCTTCCGGCTGTTCGAGGAGAAGGAGGAGCGCGCTCCGGAGGATGTATTCGAGGCGGACGCCCCAGGCATCGTCAAAGATTTTCTTGAGTGCCTCGACGATCCCGTTTGCGGCGAGCGAGCGCCGGAGCGGAGCGACGCCCTCCAGCGGGTTGAACCCGAAGGGCTGATCAGGATCGGGGACGTTCAGGTAGATGAGATCCCGCTTGCGGGACTCCGGCATCCACTCATTGAGGCGCTCGGCAAGGTCACCATGCGGATCGAAGAGCGCGAGGCCGTGTCCCGCAAGGAGGTCCTGCCGGATCATGCCTTCGAGGAGCGAGGACTTGCCGGTGCCGGTTTTCCCGATCACGTACATGTGCGCGCGCCGGTCGCCTGGCCGGCTGCCGAAGGGCTTCCTCAGATCGCGCCAATTCGTGATGCCGATGAAGGTAAGCGGCTCTTCATTCATGCACCGGGCGCGTAGTTTCCGTCTCCTCGACCGGAGGCGCTTCCGCTAACTTCACTTCTGCAGGTTCAAGTCCGTAGCGCACGTAGAGCGCCTTGAGGCGCGCCACATCTTCCGGTCCCAGGGTGAAGAGTCCCGTCGAACGCGAGGGTTTAAGCCCCAGTCGCCGGCGAACGAGCGAGCCGATCCAGCGTGGCGTCACGCGGCGTTCGTACTCGGCGCCATACCGGGCGATGAATTCGGTCGTAATGTCCTGGATCGCGAGCCGGACATCCGGTCCCTTCGAAACGAGATCGCGGATCACCGTGAGGAGTTGCGCTTCTGCAGTCTCCGAGCGTTCCTCTAAGAGGTCCTCGTTGTACTTGCCGAGGACGCCGATGATCCACTCTCGCGCAGACACGTCGTCGATCACCGAAACGAGAGGCCCGAAGATTTGCTGGAGCCTCGGTTCGAGATCGCGAGCGCCCGCGCGGGTTTGCCCCCGCGCGTCCTTGAAGTGCCGCAGACGATAGAGCAGCAACTGATTGCGCAGTGCTCGGGCCTCCTCGTGAAACGAGTCGTCGAGGTTCAGCGGAATGTCGTGCCGGAGCTTGCCTCCGCGCATGTCCTCGGTGAGGCAGCGACTCTCGAGCGCCCGGTCCTGGAAGAAGCCACGGGTCGCGACGATTTTCGGGCCGAAGACGTGATACGCCCGCGGGTCGAACTCTTTCTTCGGGGAGACTTCCGTGCGGAGGACCGGAAAGCCTCTGGCGTTCCCGTTATTCAGAATCTTCACGATCTCGCTTTTCTCGTCCGAGGCACGGAAGTCTCCCTCGTCCAAGATGAGCGTCCCGCGGAAGGAATCCAAAATCCGGAAGATCGGCGAGACCGTGCTCGCGGCAGAGGCGAAGATCGGGAAGCGGCAAAGCGCCCCGACTGCCAGGAGAAAACGCGTCTTGCCGCTTCCGTAGCCGCCGCGAACACGGACATAGGGGACTTCGTGGAAGGCGTCATAGATCCACGTAAAGAGAATGTAGTAGATAGCAATCGTTTCGAAGTCTTCCGATACCTCGACAAAACGATGCACGAAGTCCCTGATACGGGAGACGAGATCGGAGACCGTGCCGTATTCGGCCGGTTCGGACGGAAAGAGCACTACACCGTGCTTCACGAGGTTGTTCGTTGCCGAGTACGGCACGAGGCGCTCGGCTGGAGAAAGGTCGGCACTCGCCTCATAGCCCCACGCCTCGGCCGTGCCCACGACGAACTGCGTTTTGCGGAGTGCCGGGTCATAGACCATCTCCACCAGTTCGCCATTCGAAAGAACAGCCGAGGCGGTCGGAATGAGGAGTTGCTTCTCTGCTGGCTTTTTCTCCGGTTCAGCCGGTGCCATAGATTTCATTGGTGAATCGGAAGCGCTCCAGCGCGTCGAGCGCTTGGCCGAAGGTCATCGACTCCTTGTCCATGAGGAACTGCACGACATCGCCTCGGACGCCACAGACCGTGCAAGCGTAGGTGTTCGTCTCCGGGTAGACGCTGAAAGACTGTTCACGATCATCATGGAAGGGGCAGTGCGCAACGAGGCGCTTCCCCTCCGCGCGGAGCGTCGCGTATTCCTCCACGACTTCGTGAAGCTTCACGGACTTGCGCAGGCCCTCTGCCCGGCTCCGGACGGACTTGTGGAGCGGCTGGAATGCCCGCACCGTAGGCGGCGTGTCGGACGGATCGGCAGGATTGTCGGCACCTGCCGCGGCAGCGGCGAGGAGAATCTCGAAATCGAGAGGGGTCTTTTCCTGCCAGACGAAGAACTCGGTCACGTCGCCGGCGCAGGCCGGCAGCTTCACGATGCGGGCGCGCGGCATGACGGCCTGCACCTTCTCGGCAGCCGCATCACCCGCTTTGCCGCGATTGAAACAGACGAAGACGTATTTCACCGAGTCGAAGAGCGGCACCCACTCCTCAAGGAATGTCTCTCGTCCTCCCGTCGAGGAAACCGCCTGGAACCCGTTCGCCTCCAAGACAAGGCGATCAAACTCGTTGTCGCAAATGACCACGCGGTACGGCTTCCGCGCCAAGAGATCACGTCCGTAGAGCTCCGGCCCGAACTTCGGATCGGAGATCACCTCGGGAGCGTTGGAGATATCGGTCGGCGCTTTGGCGTAGCGGAATCCAAGCACCGCGCGTTCCGGGCCGAAGACCGGAATCGTGATCCGCTCGCCGTTCCAGCCAAGCAGATGCCGCTCGATGAGCGTCGCGGGGATCCCTCGACCTTTGAGATAGCTCCGGATCTCCTCCGGCAGGAAGCGGTGATACCGCTCCGCGCGTGCGCGCGGGGTAAGGATTGATTTGAACATGCGCGTAACGGTACGCGCGCTTTCTAAAACGCACGAGACGGCATATGTACAGTGGCGCTGTACTTCTACAGTCTCGTTGAATTTCTGAAGTCGCCGTATAACGAACGGCATGCGCAAACAGTCCTCCCTCGAAGCGCTCCCCAAGGAGGAGTGCGTCAGGCAATACGCCGAAATAGTCTTTGCAATCGCCGCGCGCCTGGAAGGCGCGGGTAGTAAGGCCGTCCCTTTGACAGCTCTGAAAACGGGAGGTACGGTTTCTGCGGGGTCGGAGGTCGAGCCCCAAGCACCTCACAACTTAATACCCCAATGAAACGACTGTTCGGCTATACCCGTGTTTCCACGGCGAAACAGGGCGAGCATGGCGTGTCGCTGCAGGAGCAAAAAGACGCGATCCTGCGGTACGCGGAAAGGTTCGGCTTCTCGATCGTCGAATGGTTCGAAGAGCGCCAGACTGCCGCAAAACGCGGACGGCCCGTATTCAACGCCATGATGAAGGCGCTCCGAAATGCCAAGGCGGACGGCGTTGTGATCCACAAGATTGACCGCAGCGCCCGTAACCTGCGGGACTGGGCCGACCTCGGAGACTTGATCGATGCGGGAGTCGACGTGCACTTCGCGAACGAGACGATGGACTTGAAGTCCCGCGGGGGCCGCCTGTCGGCGGACATCCTTGCCGTCGTCGCCGCAGACTTCATCCGCAACAACCGAGAAGAAACTCGTAAGGGCTTCTATGGCCGCCTGAAGCAGGGCATCTATCCCTTGAATGCTCCGCTCGGCTACCTCGACCAAGGCGGCGGAAAGCCAAAAGCGATCGATCCGGTGCGGGGGCCGCTCGTGCACCACGGGTTCAAGCGCTACGCCACGGGCGAGGTCAGTCTCCATGCGCTGCTCGAAGAACTCCACGGGAAAGGCTTGCGGAACCGACGCGGCAACGCACTCACGTTGACGGGCCTGGTGACCATCCTCCGGAATCCCTTCTACACCGGCGTCATTCAGCTCCGGCGCACCAACGAATCCTTTGACGGTATCCACGAGCCGCTCATCTCGACCGCGCTTTTCCGGCGTGTCCAAGATGTATTCGATGGCAAGCGTCCGCGCCGTTTGCAAGTGCATGACTATCGCTACCGGCGGCTCTTCGCCTGCGCGACCTGCGGCCTCAGCCTCATCGCTTCGCGCCACAAAGGCCACGTGTATTACCGCTGCCAAAATGCGGCATGCCCCACGACCTGCGTGCGGGAAGAGGCTCTCGATGCCGCGGTCACCGCGACGCTCCGAAGTATCACCGTCCCCGGAGACGTGGTTGACCGTTGCGTGAAGGCTGTGGACTTGGCGTTTGCGAATTCAGACGCGCTCCAAGAAGCGACTCGGAAACAACTCGAAGGCGTGATCGGCGCCGTGGGCAGCCGCCTCGACCGGCTCACCGATGTCTACTTGGAGGGCCAAATCGACAAAGCGGCCTACGAAGAGCGGCGCACAACGCTGGTCCTCGAAAGGCAGGAGGCGCGCGAGCGAATTGCCGGTGTCGCGAGCAATCCCGACCGCCAGCGGGCCGTGATAGAGAAATGCCTCGAACTCGCCCGAAGCCCGGAATTGCTGTACGAAAACGGGACCGACGAAGAGAAGCGTCGAATCCTGTCTGTGGCCACCTCGAACCGCCGCGTCAGCGGCAAGAACGTAGAGATAGCAGTGCCTGAACCGTTTCTGTTCCTCGCGAGCGCGCAAGAAACTGCATGTTGTGCACCCAGTGCCCCCCTACCTCGAACATCTGAATGGCTCGCCGATGCGCTGCTGAAGTGGGCAGAGGAGCATCGCTCTGCGGCTGAAGAACTCGCGGACAAGCTCTGGCCTCCTGCACCAGAGACGGACGCCCTGGCCGCCTAAGCCTCACAACCACCCCGTTCCGGCGGGGTGGTTGTGTTGGGGAATCCTTCGAACAACGTCCCCAATGTCTCTAACGTCCGTCTTTGCATTCCCGACAAAGGCGAAGTGCAAGAGCCTGAGTACCGGCAGCCGGTCCGCTTATTGCACATTAGTGTGGTAAGACGTGATTCCACCGGTCCGAGCGCTGCATCATCAGATCTTGCGAAACCGGCGGCTTAGGAACCTCCGTGAAAGATAACGACGCTGATACACGCCCTCTAATTTTCATCAGTCATGACGCGCGTGACGAGGCGATAGCCAGCGGCTTCGCAGCGTTACTGGATCGGGCGACCCTTGGCATGGTCCGGTCGTTCCGTTCATCTGACCACGCAGGCGCTGAGGGTATTCAATTTGGTGCCGAATGGTATGCCGAGATAGTCGCCAACTTGGAGGCTGCGTCTGACGTCGTGTGTCTTCTGACGCCTCGCAGCTATCACCGCCCCTGGATTTACTATGAGGCGGGTTATGCGAAAGGCAAACTTGGAAAACCCGTTCATGGGCTCGTCCTAGGGATACCCATGAAGCAGGTAACTCAGGGGGGACCATTCGGGCAATTCCAGAACTGTCCTGACGATCCATTAGAGGTTACCCGGTTCGTCATGCAACTCGCCGAGCGCGTCCCGAATCTGAAGCCTGCGCATGACATCGTTCAGCCCGCGGTCGATGCTTTCCTAGCTCTCGTTCAAAAACATTTGCCACAATCACCTCCAGAAGCCAATCGAGCCAACCCTTCATTGCTTCACCACGTCAGCTTGCCAGTTAGGAACCTTGAGGAGTCCGTCGCGTTCTATCGGGACGTAATCGGCCTACCGCCGAGAGATAGGCCAGGCGATCTTCTCTTTCGTATTGACGGAGCTTGGTTCGAACTCCCCAATGGCCAGCAACAGCTGCATTTGCTCGAGAATCCGAGCGGTACGTTCCGCGCGAGCAACGTTATAGATTTTAACGATTGCCACTTCGCCTTGCGGGTTCCCGACGTTTCGGTGGCTCGGAAACGCGTGAAGGCGGCGGGGCATCACACCACATCAAATGAGGATATCGAAGACGATCGGTACCCACACTTTTACGTTTTGGATCCCGACGGGCACGTAATCGAAGTCAATGGCGATAGCATAGTAGACAAGACGAAGAAGCCGGCGAAACAGAGTTAACCTTCACTCTGGCTCATACCTTGCCCTCGGACGAGGTGAAGGCTCTTTCGACGCAACTCGCTGACGCGTGCTCGATAACCCTCCGAACAACGTCCCCAATGTCTCTAACGTCCGTCTTTGCGCGGCCGTGGTGCCACGGCATCCGCTCTTCAGCCGTTCTTAACCGGGTGTCACCACAATAAAAGTACAGCGTCGCTGTACTTATGCCGTCTCGCCCGGTCGCTCGGAATCCGGCACTCTTTTCTCCATGTCGCTCAGTCATCCACGAGATTTTTTCGGTTACATCCGCGTCTCCACCACCAAGCAGGGAGAGGGTGTTTCGCTCCAGGAACAGCGGGCCGCGATCGAGCGGTACGCAGCCAAAGAGGGCCTGCGTATCGTCCAATGGTTCGAAGAGAAGGAGACGGCTGCGAAGCGCGGGCGCCCCGTGTTCGGCGAGATGATGCGTCTCCTCAAAGTCGGCAAAGCTGTGGGCGTCGTGATCCACAAGATCGATCGCAGTGCGCGGAACCTGAAGGACTGGGCGGATATCGGGGAACTGATCGACCAGGGTATCGAGGTTCGCTTCGCACATGAGCCGCTCGACCTCACCTCGCGGGGAGGACGGCTCTCCGCCGATATCCTTGCGGTGGTCGCCGCAGACTTCATCCGCAACAATCGCGACGAGGCGAAGAAGGGTTTCTACGGCCGCCTGAAGCAGGGCCTCTACCCGCTCGGCGCCCCGCTTGGCTATCTCGATGGCGGCAAGGGTGGGAAGGTGAAGGAGATCGATCCCGTCAAAGGTCCCTTGGTGCGCCGGGCGATTGAGCTCTACGCCACCGGCCGCTACTCCTTCCGGGAACTGCGGCAGGCAACCGAGGACATGGGGCTCTGGAACAAGCATGGCAAGCCGCTCACCATGACCGCGCTCACCAAATTTCTGAACAATCCCTTCTACGCCGGCACCATCCGCCTCCTCAAAACCGACGAGACGTTCCAGGGTATCCACGAACCCTTGATCCCGAAGGAGCTCTTCCTGCGGGTGCAGCGCGTGCTCCGCAAAAAGACCGTGGTCAGGAAGTCGAAGCACGATTACCTCTACCGTCGTCTTTTCCAGTGCTCGAGCTGTGGGCTCTCGCTCATCGCCTCGATCGCCAAGGGCCATGTCTACTACCGCTGCCAGACGCAGCGCTGTCCCACGAACTCCGTACGGGAGGAGCGTTTGACTGAAGCGATCCAGCAGGCGCTCGACAGCATCCCGTTCGACGGAACGCAGCTTCAGTATCTGGAGAATCTGATCCCGAAACAGCAGGCGATCGACGCGGATGTGCGGCGGGCGCAGATCGCATCCCTGCGCCATCTCATCCAGTTCGCGGACGCCCGGCTCACGCGCCTCACGGATGTCTATGTGATGCACGACGTGCCGAAGGAGGAGTTCGAAGCGTACCGCGCACGGATCATCGAAAGCCGCGAACGCGTGAAGGAATCGCTCCGCGACGTAGAGGCGAGCGACTCGGACACCGGGATTGCGCGTGGGCCTCTTCCAGCGGCGATCCTTGCTTCACCGGCAGCCGTCTTTTCGCTCGCGTGGCCAAATCTGAAGCGTGAACTCATCATGCTTTTCACGGAACGGCGCCTCGTGACCGAGGGAGAGCCATTCGTCGCAGCGAAAGAGGCGCCGCTCGCTCATGAGAGTGACGCGCGGTGGTACGTGAGGATCGTGATGCAGGCATGGAGTGAGTACAAAACGAGTGCCGCCTCTAGAGACGCTGTCGCGGCCGCATGGATAGGAAACGTTGCGCTTGAATCCTAATAGGTTTGACTGCTATCCAGGCAAATCGGGCAATACCGTGTCGAAATTTGTATCCAAAATTACTTCTGCATCGTCGGCCGAGATCTTCCACTGGTTTGCCAAATAGCTCACAACAATTTTCACATCCGCCGGACGTGCGGGCACGCCTTGCATATCCACGAAAGGACCGTCAGACTCCGTGAGCACACGCTCGCGCGGCAATGCAGCCAGAATGGCGCGACCACGATCGGAACGCGTCATCGCAGGGTTGACCGAAAAGTAGAAACCGAAGACAAGAGCCTGCTCCAGCACCTTCAGCGAGCCGGAAAACCAGTGCAAGATCGGAACACCTGGGAAGTTCGGACCCACGAGACGCACAACGTCGGCTGCCGCATTCCTGCTGTGCAAAGAGAGCACGTGGCCCCGGTCCCGTGCGCAGGCACTGAGTATCTGTTCCAGAACCCGCGCTTGGCCGTTTCTGTCAGCTCCTCGTGTTGCGAAGTCCAACCCTATCTCACCCACTAGCCGAACGCGCAGCAGCCTTTCAAGCAGCAAGGGAAGCTCATGCGCCCGCTCCGGAACGAGTTCCGGATGCAGGCCTATCGCCGGATAGACCCACGGGTTATCTACGACAAGATTCTCCATCGCGTTGAATACGGAGGGTGTGTTGGTAACAGCGATCGTCCTCAACTTTGCATTCGCGATGGATGCTAATACTTCCTGGTACGACCCATATAGATCGATGTGGCAGTGGGCGTCGTGCATGGATTAGTCGGTCCATTGCAGAAGGTTACCGACCTCGGTCAGCCCGCGCGCAAAGACAGCGACGTACTCCCGCAATTCGTCATCGGTTGCGGCCAGCGGACCCGATTTCAAAACATCTCGGATACTGGGAGCCTGCTTTGAGAATCGCTCCAGTGCAAGGCGCATCACTCGTATATCGCCGCCACTCGCCCCGGGGAGTTCGGCATGCACGTCCGTCACACCGTATTCTGTGGGGTCGGACACACCGGCGCTGAGGAGAGCCGCTCGGCGGATGATGCAGGGAACGCACCGGCCGCAGTGCCGATTCGGCGAGCCGGAGAATCTTCCAGCCGCCGGACGCGCGCATGACATCGTGATAGGGATAGCCGATGCAAGGGTCTCTTGGTCTTTGCAATTTCGCACCATTTCACCCTTGGTCGCGAAGTGGTACGGCAGATCGATTGCGACGTCGACAGCGAGTTCACGCAGCAATGTTCGGAACAGCTCAATCATATGAGGATGAGTCGTGCGGGTACTAAAGCTTCCTAGACGGGAAGGAGTTAGCGGGACGTTCAGCGAAATGACACCGTTCTCAGGCACGATCAATCGTTTCGCATTCATTCCGGCAGCGACGCTTGTCCCCAGTGCCAAGAACAAGATCGATCGACCGCGCGTGGTTGTTTCCGCCGCACGCGTTTCACCCTTGGGCGGCGATAGCCACACTTGGACGAATGGAGTCGCGTCGGCTTCGTAGGCTCTCCGGAGACAGCCAATCGCGTCCGCCTGCGATTTACTGGTTGCGCCCGAACCTTGAGCGTGGTGGCCGACCAATGTCACAGCTCCGTATCTGTCCAGCGCATCGAGTACTCCGATGAAGGAATCAAGACCTCCAGAAAACAGACTGACCACGTCCGTCGCGACTGGCGTAGCCTCGTCCACCGCGCGAATCTCCCGTGCATACGTGTCGGGAGTTGGCCGCAAGCTCAGAATCCAATGATCGCCGGTTAGAAATGACAGGAGTTCTTCAGCTGCGGTCCGGCAGCGCTCCCAGGCAGCTACGTCATGTACGAAAAGGTGCAGTTCGAAGTCCCGAGTCCAGGAATCGAAGCCATCATGGCGAGATACACGCACGTCTGCGGTATATGCCGCGATTGCGAAATTCAGCAGGTCCTCCGTTGCCGGAGTCATCGAGAGAGCAAACCGGGCGAACTGCTCAGCGATCGACGATTGCAGCCGATCAGGATCCCCCGGAACATTGAACGGTACCCGCAGGATGTTGTCTTTGGCTCCCTGCGGAACCTCGTACGTGTCCTGCTGGCCCGCGATTGTGACAATCTTCCAAGTCATTTATTTTCCAATACTAAATACGCATCGGCGTAAAGCTGTTCGACGAAGGCAGCTCCTTCGTCTCCGCCCCAGTCCATTGAGAGAAGGTCGTGGCCGTCTAAACGAAGATCAATCATCTCGCGAACAAACTCGCCGATCTCGGAAAAAATACGATCTCCATTCTGTTCGGAGACATCGCCCCGTTCGACGCGGCTCGTCAGTTCCTCTTTGAAACGCGACTCAACGACGTTGCAGACGGTGAGCTTTAATGCCTCGCCCAAATCTGGCGCGGAGATGGCGTTCAACGCGTTGACGCCTTCTCCCGCGAGATCGTAGTGGTCACAGAATTCAAAAAGAGTATCGATGATGGCGGCCCGGGCAGCCGCCTCTTCGAGCAATGAGCCTGTTGGCGCGAGAAGATCGATGAGCGACGCCAGAACAAATTGCACGTCGCGGCCAACCAAATCCTGAATACCCAAACGCCGAGCAGCCTCGACGATCCCTCCTCGGGCAACATCCGAGAGAAACGCCATGAGACGCGTTGTGGAGCGGCGAGAGGAGAGCGCAGAATGGGCAGCTTGTCGCGAGCCACCGTGGGCCCGCACATACGATCTGAATGCCGATCGAGGCGAGTCGGTACGGCCGCTCACAAAATGCGAGAACGCTGACTTCGGACCTCGCCAGGACACCGCGGGCCCTAGGAATGTAGGCGTGGTTCCAGGGGTGGGCTCGGACGATTCCGGAACCACTGGACTTCCCGGCGCGTCGCCGTCCGTTGGAGGAGGAGGCGTGGGTGGAGGGGGCGGCGGAGGCTCGGGGAGCGGTGGCGCCCAGGGCGGCAGCAGGTTGTTCCGGCCGATTGGACCCTTGAATGATGAAGAAGTACCCATTCTCAAACTCTAGGTGTTGCTGTGCCGAGCACCGCTTTCGCTGCCCCCGCGAGATCGGCGCGTGCCGATGTCGACCATCGGGTCAGGAGTGTACGCGCCGCGGCCTCTGCCGGTGTATCTTTCGACACCTTCCAGAGAGCGGGAACGCTTCCGGTCGTGAGCTTCGACTCCGGCATGTCTCCATAGATCGCAACGAGTTGCGGAAGTAGTTCTGGCCGTTTTTGGACGTATCTGAAGACCAACGGTTGGAGGGAGTCCTTGTCGAGCACCTGCGTTTGCCGCAAGCGCTGCACAAGATTCTGAAAAATTGCCGCCCCTTCCGCTTCGGTGAGGCCGCTCACCTCGTTCATGGCGCGGCTCTGCGTGATCTCGCCGGCGTCGAGAAGGCGGTTGAGGACATCGATGGCGTGAGGGCTGAGCCGAAGCGGCGACTCGATGTCACCCACCTTCTCGCGAGCTACGTAGAAGTATGGCCCGAGGTCCACGTCCGCCAGTTGAGGATCGCTTCTCAGCCACTCCTTCATCCACGGATCCGAACCCCATTGTTCGAGCACCTCTGTGTCCAGATGGGCCGACTCATCGCCTGATTCCGCCTTGATCGCTGCCGGTGCGCGCTTCCGAATTGGCGCCTTGGCGTCTTCCTTGGCTGGCACATCTTCTTCGATGCTTCCCACTGCCGTCCGGAATCGTTGTTCAGCCGCGGCCAATTCCGCCGGGCGACCACCTTCGCCACCCTGGAGAGATCCAAGCTTCCGGAAAAAGGGCTCGCGGAGATACTCGAGGAGCATGAGCTTCGCCAGCACTCGCCGGTCCAAATGAAGGCCGCGGTCACTGGCAAGATCCAGACGGAGCAGGAGAGTGTTCAGAAATCTCTTTGTGCGCCGCGGGCTCCCGCTCAGTCCCTTTGTCAGAACGGGTGCGATCTGCAGGACGAGGTTGAAATCCTCTTCCAACTCGGTCTGGAGCGGCTGGCCAACTAACACGGTGCGACACACGGTCGCGTCAAACGCGCGATCCGAGACCGTCGTGGGTTTGAAGCCCGCGATGTGTTCACACACCGTGTGGAAGGAAGCGCCGGGTAACCGCTTTTGTGCGAACAGCAGATTCATGTACGACTCGATCTCCGCGCCGCCCAAGGGAGGGATGGCGAGCGGGATTTGGATGAGTTTTTCAAGATAATCTCGTCCGACCTCAGTCTCTGTTCCGGGAAGCTCGGGAAACCTGAGCCGTACTGCATACTTCACGATGCGCGGATCGGCCGCGATGACGAACGCGGTGCCAGGCACGAAGAGAAACAGCTTTATCGCCTCCAGCGTCTCAATGATGGTGTCCGGCAGGCATCGATCGAGATCATCAATAAACACGACGAGCGTCTTGATCTCAGCCGCGATCAGAAGATCGGCGAAATCTCGGCGAAAATCACGGATGTTCCGGCGCAGATTTGCCTCACCCTCAGGCGCTGCCTTTGCGAGCTTCTCAAGATCGTCGACGCTTGGCGTCTCCTTTTCCCTTGGTGCCACAATGGCGCTACCAGCAGCCGCGGCGGCTACGTGGGGCTGACCAAGAAGAAGGGGGACGACGTACTTGCCGGTGACGGCCGCCACTCTCATCCAGTTGATCCTCGCGACAAGCTTTTTCAACAACTCCTTTGCCTTTTCGGAAAGGGTTCGCTTTGCCGCGATCTGATCCTCGATCTCGTCAAGGATGGTGCCCATGAGAGCCGTTTTCGCGTCGTCGTACCCCTCGAAAAGCCAGCCGTTGAAACTAACTGCGAGGACACCATCCTGTTTCTCGAGCTCTTTCTGGACGAGCTTCAGCAAGGTCGACTTTCCTCCGCCCCAGTCTCCGAATACACCAATCGTGGTGGGCGAGAGGTCGGCATTCGTTACGATGCGAACGGCTGCCGACGCGAGATATGCATATTGAAGCAGATCAATCTGCGATTCGTTGTCTGACCACATATTATTTTGACTCGTTTACCTTACTGCGTAGTATCACCTGGCGTCAAATAGATGCAAGACCAAGTCGTGATGACGATTGGGTTTACTCGAAGGCCCTAACAAATGTCTTCCGTGCTGATACCTCGCCTCGCTCATTCCGCGCCACGATAAAAGGTGCCTGTGTACTGACGCCACTCGTCCATCGGCACTCTCATCACGGCTTTCATACGCGTTTTCAAATGCTCCGATGGCAGCGACAGTTCCGACGTCAAGAGCACGTTCTCCGTGTCGGGGTAATGGCGCCCCAAGCATGCATGTGGCTCGAAGTCATACAAAATACGAACTGGCTTGCCGAGGGCCTCCTTCGGCAAGGTGACCTGAATCTTGGCGTTACGTTTGAGTGTGACCTTTGCGAGCACGTTGCCATCGTAGTCGGTGATCACGGCGTAGCAGGGATTGTCAGCCGGTGTTCTCATTGATCTCTTGATCGTGATCGTAACGCCACCCGTAACGTCTGACGACGTACCGCCATGTCGTTCGACATTTCCGCGCTGCTCCGAGATGAATTCGATTGCCGACAGTGGTGGCTCGATCTGCTTACCTGTAAACCATGCCCCAACCGTCCGAGGACATGTGGCCAGAAGTCGCCGAAACGTGCTGCCTGTCCAAGTCAGTATTTTGTAGCGCCGCCGGGAAGGGAGATCAATGAGTTGTTGGAAGTCGTTACTCACGTCGGCATTCGACACAATCACAAAATAGTCGAGCCGGTCTTGCGCGTCTGCCCACAGAAGCTTGTTGGAGATCTCCTTCAGCGGGATAGGGCGCGAGTATCGTTTGCACTCAAAGAACCACGGCTCAGCACGCCTTGCCGCGAAGTCCGCAGCGATATCTCGGCCGAACTGTGTCCCACTGCCTTGTCTGCGAACGTTGATGAACCCCAGCTCGGTCACGAGCTCAGCGCATAGCTCCTCGAAATCGAGGGGATGCATCGCGAGAATCCGTTTCTCTATAGCGTCCGCCGTGGTGGCCATCGATGGATAGAGTGTAGCAGCGTCGGATGCGGATTTCCCTTCCGACCGCTCGATAGAAGTTTCGCCGATAACCGGATGTCAGGACGGAAGGGCCCGAGCACGGAATTGTTCGATTCCTTGCGGGTGACTTGACAGTTTTCCGCCGGAGCTTTCTACCAGAAGTAGAGAAATCGCAGTTCTTTGCCAGAGTTCGAAGATTCAGATGTTGTGCCCCCAATGGGGTGCAACCTCGAACCCTAACGGCCCTCGCCGAAGCGCTCATTGCCTGGGCAAACGCCCACGAATCCGAGGCCGCTGAAATCCTCGACGCACTGGCGCCGAGAGACCTACCAATAGCGGAAGCGGCCTGACGCCAGAAACACCCCGAAAGGGGTGTTTCTGTTTTCCTGTACGCCTTCGTACAACGTCACCAATGTCCACAATGTCCGTTTTTGCATGCCAGGCGGAGTGGGCGACTAACTACGCCGGTCCGACCCTCCTGTAAGCGCCTTCGGTATTGATCTCGGTGATGATAACATCAACTCCATATTTCCGTCGTCTGGCCAGGCTGGTGTTCCGCGCAGCTTACCTACCTCTGTCAGGTCATGTGAAGGGGGCAATCTACGTGTGCATGAGCTCGTAAAGATACTTTTCGACGTGACGGGCGAGGAGCTCACAAAACTTGGTGTCGAGCTTGCGGGGGAGAGGTTCCAGGAACTGTTAGCCGAGTACAGCTTC
Source organism: Thermoanaerobaculia bacterium (assembly GCA_034664845.1). Taxonomy (GTDB): domain Bacteria; phylum Acidobacteriota; class Thermoanaerobaculia; order Gp7-AA8; family Gp7-AA8; genus JADGNZ01. The sequence goes on from JAXDGW010000079.1 coordinate 27,899, forward strand.
GGGAAAGGGCTTACAAAGGTTGCACAACTCACTCATCACGAACTTGCGCGATCATCTGTCAACAAATATCAACAACCGTCTTTGATGTATGCGGCAACGCCTTTGACGCTCGATACGACGGTTGCCGTGCTGAACTTCCTAAAGGAAAACCACGCGACATCAGTTGGATTACTATCGAATGACGGTTGGCGCGTAGTTGCCGCCTCTCGCGATCGAATCCCGCTCCGTGAAAAATTTCGCCTTTGGGTCGGCCCCGATTTCCATCCTCATCTCTACCTGGTGATGCTGCGTCAGAGTTCGGATGGCACGCACGTCTTTTCTGGCTGTCGCTACTCGAATGTAATGAAGCTAGATGTGTTTAGCTTCTACGGCAAAGCCGCGATTGATCGTGCATATAGGCTATTGATCGCAGCAAATGTGCGTGCTCCGATCACGGCTGTGGCCACGTATAACGTTGACACCTTTCCGTGATCCACGGCAACTCCGACCAGCGCTTGACGGGACTTGACCGGGCCGTTCTTGCGAGCCGTCGCCTAGCCGTGTCCATCCTTTGACGGACGCTTCTCGCGGTTCTAGAATTCAAGGTAAGGTTTCTCTTCTAACACCCCTCCTCCCATGCCCGAAGTTTTCGCCGCGGATTCCGCGGAACCCATTTCCGAAGCAGAACTCCGATCACTGATCGCCCGGCACCTGCCGGCTTGGCAGCAGGCCTGCGACGCCGACGACGCGGAGTCCATCGTCCTTCACGAGGCGTCGTTCGGCAGCTCCACCCGCGAACTATTGCTCTTTGCCTGTGCGATCAAATACGCCGCGGCGAAGGGTAAGCACGTACACATTGCCACCGGACCGGGAAGGATAAGGCGCGCGCGCCAGACATTGCTGCCCAAAGCCGCGCTGGGGTCGGTCTATCGGGAAAACACAGCGAAAAAGGAACATCCTCCTGAGCGCCGGATTTCGAAGGAAGCGAAGACGAAGAAGTGACTCCGACTATTTCCCTGGTACAGGTAGGGAAAGTCCGAGATTTGTCACTCCTAGAATGATGAGGGCTCCATATATAAGCCCGCTGGAGGACCGATGACCTTCCTTATCCAGATCGAACCCCAAGTCGATGGCATGGACCCCCAATCCGCATCGGAGGGTTTCGCGCAGATTTCCGAGAAACGGCTGAAGGAGATCGGTACCGAGATACATCGGATGGCGACGCTCCTCATCTCTGCGATCAAGCCCGACAAGCTCACACCAAAGGAGCTGGAAATCGAGTTCGGGATAGGCATCAAAGGAGAGGGCGGCGTACCCTTCTTCGCAAAGGGCAGCGTCGAGACGAACTTCAAGGTGAAAGCGAAGTGGGACTGGGCTGTCGAGACTTGAGCCATGCACTGCTCGTGCGAGACTCCAGGCGAAGTGCTCGTCCTGCCGCGGGAAGGCGGGGCAAGCCAGTTCAGCAACGAACGGTACGAAATCGCATACTCAGCGCGATCCATACTTCGTCACTACGCCGAGATGCGTGACGAGAGGGGCATTCCTGAAGAGACATGGGATTGTCTCGACCGGTTTCCTTCACAACCTTTCGTCCTTCGCGTGCGGGAGGGCGAGGAGCATCGGACCGCGCTCAAGCTTTCGACTGACAAGCGCGTACGAGCGGCGATTCCAAATGTAGCGATCACGCCCGCCACCACGCTTAGCAATCGAGAGATCGATAGGGCGATCGAGCGGCATCACGCCCAAGCTGGGGCTCCCGTCTGCGGCTCGGGCGTTCGCGTCGCGGTACTCGATACGGGCATTGATCCCGCCATCGTCTCGACCTGCGCAACCCAATATGACATCGTTAGTCCCGCCGCTTCGATGCGTCCACACGACCCGGACGGTCACGGCTCCGTGGTTTCTGCGATCATCCAGCGGATCGCTCCAGCAGCCTCGATTCTCTCGGTCAAAGTCTTCCCTAACGGCACGCTCGGTGGCCTTATCATCGGCCTTCAAATTGCGATGGCGGCCTTCCAGCCACACGTGATCAACCTCAGCCTTGGACTCGACGCAGTGCGGGATCGCTGCAAGAACTGCGGCTATCCGAACGGACAACAATTCCCCGAGGCTCTCATCCACGCCTTTTTCAAGTCGCTCGCTCACAATTGGATGACCATTCGACCGCTCATCGTCGCAGCTGCGGGCAACGACTCCAGATTGCTTCTGCCGGCGCGATGCGACTCCATTCTTGCCGTCGGAGCGTACGATGAAACGGCACGAGACCGCCCTGCGTATGCGCGGTACTCCCGCGTGCCAGCTGGTCGCTTCGTGCTCGCCGACGGCGGTGATTCCGCGAGGCCATTCGGGCAAACGGGCTGGGGAAAGGCGCTCTTTGGGACAAGTTTCAGCGCTGCGATCGCATCAGGCGTGGCCGCTCGTCTGGCTTGTGCATACGTAGGCCATAACCCTTGCGGGATGGGCAATCCGCCTCCGAATGGCGCCTTCGACATCGCACTGCTTCACGATATTCACCAATCGGCGGATCGCCTTGCTAATCACAATTCTCAGATTCACGGCTTGGGTGTTCTCCGCTACGGTCGTTGATGTTGGATCCCGCGCGAATTCCACGGACGAGTGACATCGGCGTTAAGATGACGGTCACGAGGTGAGACATGGAGACCGTGACAGCAGGACAGGCGCAGTGGATTCTCGAACGGCTGTTGGCGGATCGCCGGATCTCGCAGCACGACGTTCAGCGGTACGTGGCAGACATCGGTCGCGAAATCCAGGATCTCGAGCGACGGCTGGCCAGCCTACGAGAGGCAGCCGGCAACGCCCCTGAAACCTCGCCGCCGCCACGGAGCGCGACGCCGAAGACCGGGAAACGTAAACCGGGACTCCCGAAGAAGGGTTCCGGGCATCCGCGTGGCATCGCGGGAACCTTGGCTGTCCTGCTCCGGTCCATCCCCGCAGCCGAGCATGCGGCAATCGCGGCCATTCGAGCCGATAAGGGCATCAAAGCCGCGATCAGCGCGGCGCGAGCCGCCGTGAAGAAGGGGTAGCTGGCAGAACTATCACCAGCCTAGGCAGCTTGCATCCGAGCATCGGCACGCTCGAAGAACCGACTTGCGATGAGAGAAACGCGGCCGAGCCGACGGGTCGCCGAAAAGAGGTTCGCTGGGGATAGGAAAACTGGTGTACCGGCCCTCCTATAGTTAGGAGAGGCCATCATGGAAATCAAATACACCCGCGAGCCGGTGGTCGGAGAAACGTTTGAGTTCTCGGTCATCGACTACGCCGGCACCGCACGCGTCGCGGTGCACGCCGCGAACACAGTTCTGAAGCAGAACAAATGCCCCGATCCGCCCTGTCACGAGAAACTCGCGATCCTCGTCGTGTTCTTTGCGGCCTCGCTGAAGGCGGACACTGGTTTTACGAACACAAGCAGCCCGCGAGGCCACTGCATCGGTCATCGTGAAGGTTCCGAGGACACGGAGGCATGGAGGAACGATCGTCGAGGCTATGGCAGCCACCCACTTGAATCTGCGAATGACCTCCATCCTCTTGTAGATTGTCCGCCTTTCGCCTTAGCTGTATAATCCTAGTCAATTCCTCCGCCGGCCTTGAGTCGCTCTAGCAACCCCAACTCCACACCACAATGAATATCTTTCGCCAACTGCGTATTGGCGACACGAACCGACTGCCAGCGTCTCTGCGCACAACCATTGGCCTTATAGCAGGGCTTGCTGTTGGCATTGGCGTCGCACTCGCGATATTCGGCCGTATTAGTATTCAGCACGAACTTGACATTCACCCTTCTGGAGCTGGATTGTGGTGGGCGAGCGACAATCCGAGCGCCGACTGGTCCGGACACCCCATCGGTTTTACGGAGTTTTCAGCCCTCGGCGGTGCACTCCTGCTCGCCCTAATTGTTGCGACTCTGTGGACTCTCATGCGTCGCGCCCGTTTTGGCCGTGCGCTTCTCGCCGCGAGTATCTGCTTCGCGGCCCTTCTTCTTTCACTGAACGTATTGGTATACGCATTTCGTATACCGGTTCTGCACGTCAATCCATGGGAGGGGAAAGTCTGGCTATCGCCAACGCTCGGCCTCCCTCCAATTGCGCGGCTGCCGAGCAGCGCTAGCGAAGCGATATATGCTCTTCGCTTGATCTTAGTCCTTCACGCTCTCCCCGTACTCGCAGCGGCTTCCGCGGGCTTTCTCCTCGCGCTAGCGCTACGCCGCCTAATCGGAATACCCCGGCCACCCTTGCGGTAATGTAGGTATCGATCGTCCTGCGGCCTTTCCGTACTCGATCAGAGGTAGCCATGATGTCACGCCGCGATGTGGTGCTGCTCGCAATTGTACTTTCCGCAACCCATTTCGCCTTTGCGAGCACACCGCTCCCGCCTTCGGCCACTGATCGGCGTGAGCTGAACGTTGCGCTTGGGTCCGCCATCGCGGTCGTACCTCCGGAGTTGAAAACCAGGATTGATTTCCCCGAAGGTGTCACCGGAGAACGACTCTTAGCGGCGCTCCGAACATCCAGAGTCACGCTTGTCTCTATCAGTTCATCGCTACCCGAGTTCACGGCAACCTACGTAACACACGATGGAGAAAGCGCCGAGGACGCGCTGCTGGCTTTTGCGACGGACATTGAACACATCCGCGCTGACCTTCTGAAGGCGAACATGGTCAGCGCATCGACCTACGCCTCTTCTCCGACGCTAGTATTCCACGACATCGGTGTCCAAGTTCCTGCCGGCAGCGCTGATCCGCAAGACTTGGCCGCGTTCCTCGCCGCTGGAGGCGTGCGTTCCACCACACATGAAGCCGGAAGCAAACCCGTCGCAGAAGGTACGGTTCACCCCACCGACAACTACTGCAGCGACGGCGCCACGGTGCCAAGCGCAAGTTCGACCTTCGTGCCACCGACGGGATACGTTTCATACAACGCGTCTGCCAAGGAGCTTTGGAGTTACTTCTCTTGGGCTGACACGACATGGACAACTTCGCACGGCAAAGTGTCGTACGAGCACGACATTGTTGTCAGTAACGGCTTCGAGGACTTTGTGAAGTGGGGACCTGGAACTTGGGCCACAAACCTTCCAAACCCATATCGCGATGACACAACTTTCGATAATCTCGACAACCCACCTCACACTGACTTTACTATCGGCAGCTACCCAGCAACAGTGTCTGCCGGAGTTACCTACTTTGTGCGAATACCAATCCAGACGGTCAATGCGTCGCGCGGGCCTCGGCCGCTGTATCTTCATCCCGCTCTAGGTTCGTGGGAGAACCGAGCGTGTGAACGCCTTTATTGTTGGGTCCTGGCTCCCGAGCCCCTCACGTCCGGAGCATGCATCTTTTCTGATTTCAGCAGCAACGACCTTCGCTTCTATCGCGATCGAAGCGCGACGAGCCCGCTGTTCTCCCGTATTAATTTCGACCTTGATGCGTCGTGGTCATACAACTGGGATAAGAGCTTTGGTTTTGACGAGAAGACGTGTTCCAGCAGCATGTATCGTGGCGAATACTACAACGACACGATCTTCGACGGCCGCCTGGCGCGCTATGTACGCTGTGACACTGCGATCAACTTCGCCTGGGGCTCCCAAAGCCCAGGCCTTGGTATTGGAAACGATCAGTTCGGCGTTCGTTGGGCGAGGCGCGCCGCTTTCACTGCTGGGCCGCATAGCTTCTTTGTAAAGAGCGATGACGGTGTTAAGTTCTGGATTGATGACGCTCTAAAACTGGACGCTTGGTACGAGTCGGGCACGACAGGTTCGACCGTCAATGCAACATTGTCCGACGGGCCCCACGACCTCAAGCTTGAGTACTACGAGAACGGCGGCGACGCTCACGTTCTGCTCCAGGTACAGCAGGCGGCACCTACTGCACCCTCCTCAGTCGTTGCGTCTTCACCTTCCTCCGGGCAGATAGTGGTCCGATGGACGGACGCGAGCGCAGACGAGACCTACTTCTCGGTGGAGCTGAAGCCTCCGAACGGAGCGTGGGACGAGATAAAGACAGTCGCAAAGAACGCTACGTCCACCACGATCAGCACTCTCAATCCCGGGTCGAACTATGGCGTGCGCCTTCGTGCCTGCAACAATGCCGGCTGCTCGAAGTACAGCAACGAGGCCTTCACGACGGTGCAAGGCAGTGTGCCTTCGAACTGCTTCACGCTCACGGCGTATGGCAATCCGACCGCAGGCGGCTATCCCGCGATTAATACGCCGTTCAACTGCAACAACATCGGCTTCACGAATGGCACGGCCATCGGCATCACGGCGATCCACTACACCGGGTACATTTTTACTGACTGGACTCCATCCAATTGCACTCTCGCCAGCTCAAATTCGGTCACCACCACCTGCACCGTCACCGGCGGTGGGAGTGTGTCCGTGACGGCCAACTTCGCTGCCGTAGCGACGACGACCGGTACGATCAACGTGAGCGCAGTGAGCGACGGCATGCCCTGGTCGGGTGCCATGACACTCACGTTGACCGGCCCGAACTCGAGCGTCCAGAACATTGCATCCGTGCCAACGAGCGTAGCTTTGCCGGCGCCCGGGACGTACACCCTGAGTTACCTTTCTGGAGGGCCTGCGGGCCATATGGTGAGCGGCATTACACCATCGGCGACGCAGGGGTTGCCAGTGGGATCGACTGTGGACTTTGTCATCAGTTTCACGCCGAGCGATCCTGCCGTGTTGGTTGCGGGGCTAAACGTTCCCAACCATGTTGCCGTGGACGACAGCAGCGTTTACTGGACGGAGAACTGGGGCGATACGGGAACTGTCAAGAAAGTTAGCAAGTCCGGAGGAGCCGTGACGACCCTCGCGAGCGGCTTGAATCGACCGGCTCTCTTCGTAGACGGCTCGTATGTCTATTTTTCCGACAGCCCCGGCATCAACACAACAAGCGTGAAACGTGTGCCAAAGAACGGCGGCGGCGTAGTGACACTCGCCTCGGGTCAGCCGTCCGTCTGGAGAATTGCCGCTGACTCGTCCTATGTCTATTGGACGGACGGCTACGGAGGTAGTGTCCGGAAGGCGCCAATCGCCGGTGGCTCGGTGACTGTGCTTTCTAGTGGGCTGAACGCGCCTTCCGGCATTGTGCTCGACGCGACTTCGGTGTATTGGTCGGAATCGGAATCCGCCGGGAGGATCATGGCGGCGCCCCTTTCGGGTGGATCGACGACGACCGTCTGGCCATATGGCAAGAGTCCCAGCTTGGTCGTCCAAGGTCAAAATCTTTTTTGGACCGAAAAGCTCACTTCGAACGATGCGAAGATCAGCAAGGCGCCGGTCGCCGGCAATAGCCTGGTCGCCTTGGTGTCCGGCCTGGACAATCCTCTTGACCTGACCTCAGACGGCACGAATGTGTACTGGGTGGAGGACCGGTCGAACGGTGCGGTAAAGCAAGTAGGCGTAGACGGCGGCATGATCATGACTCTCGCCGACAATGTGTCTCATCCCGTGGCTATCGCGACTGACGGAGCGTACGTGTATTGGGTCGAGAATGACGGTACTTCGGGCACGGGGAAGGTGAAGCGCGCGGCTGTGGTCACGACACCTAAACCAACCGTGACGACCAGCGCCTCCGACCCGAGTGGCCGCGAAGCTGGGCCAGACCCAGGACAATTTACGGTCAGCCGAACCGGATCTACCGCACTACCGCTCACGATTGCGTACAGCGCGAGCGGTTCAGCAGCTAATGGCGTTGACTACGAGTACCTTGCGGGAATAGTCACGATACCGGCCGGTCAGGCTACGGAGACTATAGCCGTCACGCCAATTGATGACGCTGATCTCGAAAGCGCCGAGACCGTGATTTTGAATCTTTCGACCGGGCCGGCCTACTCCATCGGCGATTCTGGCTCCGCGAGCGTTTCGATCGCTGACAACGATGCGGTAGTCACAGTAAGCATGCCCGATTCAGCAGCGTCAGAGGTCGGGCCGGATACCGGAACCTTCACGCTTACACGAACGGGTGCGACATCCGAGACATTGACAATTACCTTCTCGTTGAGTGGAACAGCGACTAACGGCTTCGACTACGCGGAACTGCCACTCACTGCAGTAATCCCGTCCGGCGCAGCGTCGACTACAGTCATCGTGACTCCCGTCGCCGACAGCATTGCTGAGGGTGACGAACCTGTCATTCTGTCGATCGTAAGCAGCCAAAACTATCGAGTCGGATCGCCCGCATTCGGTACAGTGACGATCGCGGACGCCGTGCAGCCTCCGACAAATGTGGTCGCGACTGCGAGCGGACCCACAACCGTGACGATCTCGTGGAACCCGGTACCAGGTGCGGCGGGCTACCACGTTTATCGCAGTGGCGATGCGTTAACGTACTCTCTCGCAGGATCTCCGAGCAGCAACACATTTCAGGACATCTCTGCCGCACCGAATGCAGCCTATCTCTACAAAGTGCGTACCCTCGGGAGTGCTGAATCGATCGATAGCAACGCCGACCTAGCGACCACGGTCATCTTCACCGACGCTGCCATTACCGCCGCAGGCACCTTCGTGAAACGCGCACACTTCTCCGAACTGCTTACGGCCGTCAATGCTGTGCGCGCTCTCGCCGGATTGAGCGCGGTTGAGTTCACCGCGCCAGTTCCAACGTTAGCGACACCGGTACTACGGCAGCATCTAATAGACCTGCGCACAGGTCTTGATGAGGCTCGGGCGCTGCTCGGATTGGGCCTACGTTCCTATGCTGATCCGACAGTTTCCGTTGGAGGTACAGCCATAAAGGCTGTTCACATCATCGACCTCAGAAATGGCGTGAAGTGAAAGGCCGACTAGTGAAGTGTGAGCACCGGGGCACGGGAGGACAACCTATACTCGAATACGATTCCAATAGCTACGGAGGACGGCATGGCATTCGACGAGTCAGCCTTTAATGAATTGAGCGGCAAAGTTGCTCCTGATGGAAAAAGAGATAGCGCAGCTCACGACTTGGCGAAACGTCATGGGTATCGTGGCTCTTGCCCTGGGATTGAGCGGTCCCTGGGCATACAACGTACTCCATGCGGCGATAGGCATCTCGAATCAGCTTCGTGATGCTCAAGGCAAAATTGGCCGGCTACAAGAGGACTTGGCGCGGGTAGACAGCCAGAGACGGGAAACACTACAGGCGCTGGCAACAACTGACGATCAACTGAGGAACCGCGCTATCGCGATACTGCGCGACGAAAGCACGAAGATCGCCAAGGACGCTACGAAGGCCCTCAGCAGCAACGTCGTCCATTTTGACGACGAGATCACTTTATCCGTTCGGCCCGCGGGACCAACACCGTACTATCTCGGGTTCTTGCCTTCGCAATACTCAGGCGGACCCTTTGCGGCGCAGGGTCAGTTGAGCGTAAGCAAGGAAATGCAACCGTCCAGCAGGGTCCGCGTCGGGCGGCCGCCAGACGTTGATGACGATTTCTGAATCCTCGGGCCGCCCCGCCAATCTAAACTGCAATCGAATCATACCTGCGCCGCGGCCCTCAGTTCGCGTAGACGCGGGCGTCATCGAGAGCGATGCCGAACAGCGTCGACGTCTTTGCCGTGTAGCGGAAGCGGACGCGCACGTTTGTCTTCCCCGCGAACACGCCCAACGAAAGCGTCTGCGTCGCCCAGCTGTCCCATCCCGGCGACTTCCCCGTGCGCGTGGCCAGTGTTGTCCACGCCCCGCCTCCCGTCTGCGCCTCGATCGACAGCACGGCGCCCGCCGGGAGGTCGTGCTTGTATGCATAGGTCAGCCATGGCGACGTGTAGCCGGTCAGGTTCATCAGCGGCGAGGCGAGCGTGCAGCTCGTTCCGGCGGCGCAGCGCAGACGGTTCGCGCCCGAGGCGGGATAAGAGGGATCGATCCAGAAACCGCCGAGATCCCAGCCGTTCGCGCCGTTCTCGCCGTTCTGCACGGCGACGTTGAGCGGCGACGTGAGCGTCTTCATCTGCGCTCGAAGGAGGCGCAGCTCCGTCTCCCCACCGTTGCAGAAGCCGGTCGCCGAGTTGTACATCGCGTACTTGTCCCCGCTGTTGAACGCAAAGAGCGCGAATCCCTTCGCCTCCGGCCATCCCGACATGATGCCGATGCCGTCCGTGTCCGTCGTGTAACCGGCACTTGGCAGCCTCGCCCATTCCGACAGCTCCAGCCGGCCGTTCGCGTAATACGCGAGATAGGAGTACATCGCATTGCGGGTGTCGGGGTCGTAGGCGCGATAGTCCCAGTAGATGTCGGCGCCGACGACGTCCTTCTCCTTCATCACCGTCCCGAGCATGAACCCCATCTGGCTGCTTGGATCGCGGTACGCCGAGTTCGCGCCGATCGTGTGGAACTTGATGCCGACGGGCACGATCCCCTTCGCCGCCGCGCGCGCGTTGCCGATGACGCGGTTGGTGATGTAGGCGATCGTCTCCTTCTTGCATTGCACCGTCGTGCAGCCCGGCCAGCCAGCCGCGTCGAGGTTCTTGCTGCTGTTCAGGTCGAATTCATTGGCGACGTAGATCACCGCCAAGCGGGCAGCGTAGCCTTTGGCCACGAGATCGTTGATGACCTTGACTTGGAAAAGCTGCGAGATCGTGTCGTACGGGCCGGTGGCATTCGGGAGAGGCGGATACGGGATGTAGTCGCCGCCGATTTCCGTCCAGGACACGTGATTGACCCAACTCGCCGAGGTCGGGATGCCGTTCCAGGCCATGGCAGGCGGGTAGTGCAGCGGCAACAACAGGTGCACCGCAAAGCCCTGCCCGAGCCAGAAGTCGAGCATCGTGTGCAGGCGCGCGTTGAACGTCGCCTCATCGAGCGCCGTGTACTGATCGAGCCCGCACTCGATACCGATCGAGAGCTGCGTCGTCTGCGCGCCCGTCGTGTTGCTCGTCGGCGCGTATGCGCTGCCGAGGACCGTCGTCTTGATGAGACTCGCGAAGGTGGCCATTTTCGCCATCGTGGCGTTGAACGTCGCTGCGTCGCCTTTAATCGGCCCATACACCACCACGCCGAGATGCCGGACGTTTGAGGACATGCGCGGAAAAGCAGGATCGCCGCTCGCGGTCGTCGCGGCAGCGGCAAAAATGAGAAAGGCCAGAAGCGTCGTAGGCAGGCGCATGGGAGTCCCTATTGTTTGAGGATTAATGAAAGTTGGACAGGGACATTGTAGCGGATGTACGCAGAAACAGCCGGCAGAACTCGGCAGGTACTCAATCGAGAAGCGCAGATGGGCACGTCGCTGGAGCAACTAGTTCCACGTCCTCAATACGTACCCTCACCAGCCCAAAGTTGAGATTTCAGCCGGTTTGGCGTATCGTGTTTTCAACAACTTACTGAGCCGTCGAAGGTTGTACGAATACGAGTCCCGTCGGCCCCGCCAGATTTTCGAAGCACTCCGATGAGCCGCCGCGAGGCGGCTTTCGCGTTTTCGGCGGGCTGCGTTAAGAGATGTCAGTCGCGCCGCGGCGCGCGAATGGCGCATTCCCGGAACCGGCGTTTCTGCCAACTCCGGGTAGGGATTCTCCCCGCTGGCGCCTCTCCTCCAGTATGCAAAAAGCACCCAACATCCTTCTCTTCATGGTTGATGAGCTGCGGTATCCCACCGTTTACGACAACGCGGAGCTCAAAGCGTGGATGGCCGAGAACCTCGTCGCGCAGCGTTTGTTCCGCGAGCGAGGGCTCGAGTTCCACCGTCATTACGTGCAGTCTTCCGCGTGCGCTCCGAGTCGTACATCCATTTTCACCGGCCAGTACCCCACCCTGCACGGCGTGTCGCAGACCGATGGCATGGGCAAGACGGCGTGGGATCCCGGGATGTCGTGGCTCGATCCGAACACGGTCCCGACGATGGGCGACTGGTTCCGCGCCGCCGGCTATCGCACGTATTACAAAGGTAAGTGGCACATCTCGCACGCCGACATCGAGATCCCGGGCTCGCACGAATCGCTGATGACCACCGAGGACGGCGGCAAACCCATCACCGAGAACGTCGACATCTACCAGGCCGCCGATCGTCTGAACGACTTCGGTTTCAGCGGCTGGATCGGACCCGAGCCGCACGGCGCATCGAAAGCCAACTCCGGCTGGATCCGCGATCCTGGCTACGCACATCAGGGGCTCTCGCAGATCGACGAGCTGGAAGCGGGCAACGACGATCAGCCGTGGCTTCTCGTGAACTCGTTCGTCAATCCTCACGACATCGTCTTCTTCGGCCTGGCCTGGTCCGCATTGTTCGGCCTGCGCTATCCGACGCCGGACGAGGTGCCGCAGATCCCGCCGCCGCCCACCGCGAACGAAGACCTCTCGACAAAGCCAACCGCACAGGCCAGCTATGTCGCGACCTATCCGCAGATGTTCCTCCCCCAGCCGACGATCGAGCTCTATCGGCGCTTCTATTACTTCCTGCAGATCAACGTCGAGAAGTACATCAAACAGGTGTACCAGCGGCTCGAGAGCTCACGCTTCTTCGACAACACGATCGTCGTCTTCACGACCGATCACGGCGACATGCTCGGCGCGCACGGCGGCATGCATCAGAAGTGGTACAACGCGTACGAGGAGACGATCCACGTTCCGATGATCATCACCAGCCCGCTGTTCGGCACCACGCCGCGCAGTGAGTCGGGTCTCACCTCCCACGCCGATCTCCTCCCCACGCTCCTCGGCCTGGCAGGCGTCGACGTCGATGCGGCCGCGAAGACGCTGTCGCTGTCGCACACCGAAACGCGCCCGCTGCCAGGCCGCGATCTTTCCGGCGTGGTGCGCGGCACAAGCACGCTCCCGAACGACCCGGTGTTCTTCATGACCTATGACGACGTGAGCCAGGGACTCAGCCAGGTCGTCGGCAACCGGCAGTGGCAATCGGTCACGACGCCGAATCAGGTCGAGAGCATCGTCGTGCAACTTGGCGAGACTCTGTGGAAGTTCTCGATCTACACGCAGAAATACAAAACACCATACGAGGGACTGATCACCAATCCAAATCTGGCCAGCATGTTTCCGCCGCAGGACGTACCGCCGCAGTACGAGCAGTACAACCTCACCGCCGATCCGATCGAGCAGTTCAATCTCGCCTGGCCGGAGCTCGAGACGCCGGAGGCCAAAGACGTGCGGCCGCAGTTGCAGGCGTTGCTCGACGAGCATCGCACGAAGAAGTGCCTCACTCCGACTGCCAAACCGGGAGTGGCCCGCTTCGGCGGCGAGGGAAGCATCCTCATCGATGTTCCCGAAGGAGCGCACGACGCGTCGCTCACAAGCGCACCAGCCTGATTGGGAACGCTGGGTAAATCATACTTGCCGTTCGGGGAGTGCAACGACAAGCGACCTCCGGCCTGTCACGCCGGAGGTCGCGGGGTCGAGTCCCGCCGGCCTCCTGCCGTTGGAGGATCGGATCGACGTCTGGCTCGCGATCCAGGGCAGCGCGCTTCGTCGCCGAAACCCTTGACAATCGAAAGGAGAGTGAGCATCCTTCCTTAGATAATTTAAGCGCGACCACCCAACCATTAAGGAGAGAAACCATGGCCAGCCGCACCCCGCAGGCGCTCACTCGCGAGTCACTCATCCAGTTGCTGAAAGACCCGGGCCGTGTCTTCTACCGCCCAGCCGTCGATGACGTCCTCAAGCGCGGCGAGCTTGTCGAGATCCAGGCGCTGCTCAAGGGCGCGCGCGACGTCAAAGCCAAATATGGCGACATCGACGGCCTTATCACCAGGCTCGAGGCAGCCGCCAAGAAGGCCCAGTAAATGGACGCAGGGCGGGCAGACGCACTGCCTGTCCGCTACGCCGGGCTCGACGACATCGTCAACCGCGTACCCGTGAGCGTGGTCTGGGAGATTACGCTCGCCTGCGACCTTGCCTGCAGCCATTGCGGATCGCGCGCGGGCACCCGCCGGCGCGACGAGCTAAGCACCGCCGAGGCGCTCGACCTCGTCGATCAGATCGCGGAGCTCGGCGCGCGCGATGTCGGCCTGATCGGCGGCGAGGCCTACCTGCGGAAGGACTGGCTCGAGATCGTCGCCGCGATCCGAGCCGCCGGGATGCGCTGCGACCTGCAGACCGGAGGCCGCAACCTGAGCGAGGAGCGCGTGGCCCGCGCCGCCGCAGCCGGACTATGCGGCGTCGGAATCTCGCTCGACGGTATCGGCACGACCCACGACAAGCTGCGGGGCGTGTCCGGCTCGTATGAGCTGGCGCTCGCGGCGCTGCGCCGAGTCCGCGCGCACGGGCTCTCCTCCGCCGTCAACAGCCAGATCAACGCCTATACACTGCCGCAACTGCGCGAGCTGATGGACGTGATCATCGATGCCGGCGCGACCAATTGGCAGCTGGCCATCACTACCGCAATGGGCAACGCCGCCGATCACCCCGACATGCTGCTGCAGCCCTGGCAGATGCTGGAGGTGATGCCGCTCCTCGCCGAGCTCGCGGTCGAGGGCCGCGAGCGCGGGCTCTTCCTCCAGCCGGCGAGCAACATCGGCTATTACGGCCCCTATGAATCGGTCATCCGCAACGTACTCGACCCGGAGATCTACTTTCACGGCTGCAACGCCGGCGACACGGTGATGGGGATCGAAGCGGATGGCACGATCAAGTCCTGCCCCGGACTCGGCAGCGCCTATGCCGGCGGCAACGTCCGCGAGACGCGGCTGCGCGAGATCTGGGAGAAGTCCGAGACGATCGCGTTCAATCGCCGCCGCACCGTCGACGATCTGTGGGGGTTCTGCCGCACCTGTTATTACGCCGAAACATGCATGGGCGGCTGCACGTGGACCTCACACGCGTTGATGGGCCGGGCCGGCAACAATCCGATGTGCCACCACCGCGCCCTGGAGATGGACCGCCAGGGCCTGCGCGAACGGCTGGTCAAGGTGAAGGACGCCCCCGGCCGCTCATTCGATCATGGCGAGTTCGAGATCGTGGTCGAGCCGGTGCCGGCGAGCGCCGCGGAACGGATCGTAGTCAATGCCTGAAAGTGGCCGCATCCCCGTTCCCCTGCGCCTATGCCGCGGTTGCCGGCGCTTCGTGTGCGTGGACGGCCTGGAGGATTGCGCCTTCTGCGGAACAAATCTGGACGCGGCCGATGCCGAACACGAGGCGAACGTGATGGAGATGCGGCTGGCGGCGCAGGAACTGCGCGAGGCACTGGCTGGACGGGGCTGACCCGGCGGCGAGCGCGAGGCGCGTCCCTCGCCCCACAGCGACGAGGCAATCTGCGATCTTCGGCGCGCTTGCACTTCGATGAGTTACAAAACGCGCAGAAAGACGAAGGTGTGACCCCAAGTGAGCGCCCTGCTACCCACCGCTGAACGGAACGTGCGGCGGTTGCTGCATCAGCTCTTCGAGCCAGCGCACTGGCCACGCGGGAAGACACTTGCGCGGCTGCTCCTCGAAGGCCTGGACGACGCCGCCGGCGTGACCGGCGACGAAGCGGAACGCGCTGGGCCGCGCGGCGAGCAGTTCGCCGCCATGGTGCGCAGAGTCGCCCGGGACTTCGAGTCCCATCCGCTCCGGCATCAGTTCATCCAACTGCTTCAGGACGAGCGCGAGTTGCTCGACGATCAGATCCCGCCTCTGGTCGAGTATCTCTACTCCTCGGTCGTCAACAACTTCAAGGGAGAGCTCGCCGAGCTGCTGGCTGGCCCGGCCATTCATCGCTTCGCGAAGCGCCTCGGATTCCCCGTGCGCTTCGTGTCGGGCTGGGAGATTGCGGAACCGAAACTCAAAGCCATTCGCCTGGTCTGGGCCAAGGGAGCCGACGGCCTGCTGGTCGTGGAAGGCCCGCGGCTCGGCATCGCCGGGGTGATCGAGATCAAGTCCTATCGCATGAATGTTGAGGAGATGGCGGTACAGGCCGCGAACCACATCCGGCGGCTTCGCCGCGCGCTGCGCATCGGGGCCCAGGAGCAGATGAGCGACGCCTACGATTTCGTCCTTCCGGACGGAAGTCGCGTTCCTGCCGCCTCCGCGCCGATCGATGTCGAGGTGGCTTCGTTATGCGTCCGCACGCCGCCGTCGCCGTTGACGAAAGTAACCCTTACCGACGGATTGTCAGCCGTCGCTGAGCTTCCGTTCACGAAAGACGAGCTGTCGAAGGCGGCCTTCGCGATGGCAGAATGGTTTCTGGCCCGCCTCGGACCGGTGGTGTTTCATCTCCCCGGCGACCCGCGTCCCGGCACGGTCGTCACCGGCTGGCCCGGAAATTCGCTGGAAGAAGCCGGCCGCTGGGCGACGCGCGAGGCGTTCCATCACATGGCCGCACGCCTCGAGCGGTACCGCCTCCGCAACGACTCCGAGCGTACGAAGCGCGCGCTGCGCAACACGTATTGGCTCTACAACGCGATGGGATGGGGTTATGAGCACGCCCGCGGAGACCGGATGGTCTGGGGCTCCGATCTCGAGCCGCCGCCCGGTGAGGTCGATGCCGGCATCGATCTGGCGCGAGGCCACTACCGCAACGCGAAGTTCGACGACGCCCGCGCGGTTCTCACTGCTCTTCGAACGAAGAATCCGGACGACGCTCAGTTGCGATCGATTCGCTGGCTGGAGGGAATGGTCGAATATCGCGACCTCCGGTTTGCCGACGCTCGGTCGCGATTTCCAGGGGCCAGCGGGAACCGTTCCGATGTCTGGAATGATCGCGACCTCCTCATGCAGGCGCGCCTGGCCGCGCGCACCGGCTTACTCGACGACGCGGAGGCGCTACTCGATCGGACGCTCGCATTTGGCCGCACGGACCTCGGCTTCCTCATCGAATGCGAGGGCGTGCGCGCACTGGTCTGCGTATTCCGCGGCGATCGCCCAGGCGCTTCCAAGGCCTCGGCGCGGGCAAAAGCGAATCGCAACGAGGCCGCACGGCTGGTCGACGAGCGCCGCGCCGCGGGCCGTGACGATCCAGAGATCGAGTGGCAGGGACTGACCATGGGGACCCTCGATCTGGCCGCGTCGGCTACCGTTATCCGCGACGAAGCCGACGCTGAATGGTGGATACGCAGCATGACCGTGCGGATGGAGGTCTGGGTCATCTCCTGGGTCGAGCGCGATCCGCTGCTGGCATCCATCCAGCCGCGTATCGGAGACTGGCTCTCCGGTCAGCGTTCCTGAAGTTGTGCCCTCGCCGCAGCCAGCGCCGCGATCGCGGCCTTCGCCGCAGCGGTGAGTTGGTCCGATAGCTCGACGTCACCCTCGTGGTACGCGTCCGCCGCAGCGTACTCCTTGTGCGATTTCAGCAAATCGAGCGCGGCGATGAGCTCCTCCAGCGCCTCCGCGTCGAGCGACGGGACGGCGGCGGCTGCGGCGTTGATCGTCCCGGCGTCGAGCGCATCCATCTCGGCGATGCTCATCGCCTCGATCGCAGCGAGTGTGAATGGCGGCTCGGTCATCTACAAGCAGAGTGTAATGCCTCACACCGTTCGGGCCATAAGGCACGCCGACAACGAGGCAACGCCGCCTGCCGCGGGAGATCGAAGAGATCCCCGTCAATCGAACGCGACCGCGTTACGACGAACAGCTAGCGTCCCCGCTTCGGCGCCACTCGCTCGAAACGCGCTCTCGAATCAGCGCGGATCACGTGTCCGCTGAAGTCGATGAACACTTTCGCGCCGCTGTTGGTCGTTATCGCGATGTCGCGTTTTCCGTCGCCGTTGCAATCGACGATCTGGATGGAGTCGATCTTGCCGGAGCGTGGCGAGATGCGGCCGGACCAGAGGAGCTTTCCGGCGGCGAGTTTCTTTGGGTCGAAGACGAGGAGCAGGTTGCCGGATGTGGCGACGATCTTTGGGGCATGCCGCTTCGTTGGACAGCCGATCGTGACGCGGTCGAGGCGGCGTTTGGAGTCGAACGCGCCGAGGAGCTTTCCGTCGGGAGAGTAGACAGCGAGGCGGGACGCAGAAGAATGCTCATCGTTCCAGAGTGCGACGACTTCGTTCGTGTGCTGCCGGAAGAGATCGCCGGTGACGAACGTCGTCGGCGTCATCGCTTCGTGCACGGACCAGAGCTCCTTGCCGTCCGCATCGAGCGCGGCGACTGACTGGGGCGTAGTGAAGACGACCTCGCGGCTGCCGTCGGCGTCGAGATCGACGGCTTCGGCATGCGTCACTACGCCGCCGGCATCTCGCTGCCAGAGCGGTTGATTCTTGTCCGAAAACGCGCCTACCGTCGTCTCGCTCGCAGTCACGCGCGCGGGGCCCGAGCCGGGAGCATCGCCCCAGCATCGCGCCAGCGGCATGTTGCGCGCTTCCCCATCCATGCTCACCTGCGTGGCGGAACCGACGTTCGGATCTCGATTGTCGCGAATCCACGTGTGTACGCTCCGCTCGACGTAGCTGGCGAGCGTCTCCGCCGTTACGACGCCGCGCACCTTCGCCGCGCCGCAGTTCATGCCGCCGATCACCGCCTTCGTGAAAACGCCGTTGTGTGCCGCGGGATCGTCGTACGCCCACTGGCCGGCCGCGGCGGCATAGAAGACGACCTGGCCGCGCGTTCGGCTCAGACGTCCCACCAGCGGCGCGGCGCTCGTCGTGTTGCCCAGCACCGAGCGCGTGCCGCCGGCCATCCGCTCGCGGCAGGCGTCGACGAAGACGAGCGAGCGTTGTGCGGCCGACGACGCGATCGTCTCGAACACTTCCGAGGTCGGAAGCATCGTGGACGGATCGCGGAAGACTGACGACGCGCCGAGGATGTATCCGCTGCCTTCGCGCAGGAAGCCGTGCGTGGCGATGGAGACGACGAGAAGACCGTCGCGGCCCGCGAGCGCCGTCTGTTCGCGCAGCGCCGCGCGAACGTCGGAGGCTTCGGCGCGGAAACGGACCTCGGCGCCGGCATCGCGCAAAGCACGCAGCCGCGCGCGCGTCTCCCCCTTCACGGGCGCTCTGCCGGAGAGGAGCAAAACGACGCGTCGTGGTGGAACCAGCGCGACGCGCCGCTCCAGCGCGAAGACGTAGGCGAGATCGATCGCATCGTCGACAGCGAACGGCACCTCCGCCACGGACTCGCTGGTGAATTGGCGCACACCAACGAACAGCGCCGCCGACTGTCGTCGATCGAACAGCGTGCTTGCGCTCCGTGGCAGTTCGCCCAGCGCGCGCACCGATCGCGCGCTGCGCGAGGCGAACGGCACCACCGTCGCCGTCGCGACGCCAAGGAGCAATCCTCCGAGAGCCAGCGGTTTCCAGCTCTTCACGCTGGGAGGATGACACCAGGCGAATGGATTTGTGGCATCACCCCACAAAAGAAACCTCTTCGTGTCTTCCCTTCGAGCAATCCAAAAGGGAGCCTTCCTGAGACGCCGAATCGTGCACGCATGCGGGAGGCGAGCGACGGCGATTCCGCAGCGACACGCATCTCGGCGCGGCCAAACGCCTGGCGGCCGCGAATGCCTCCGCGCTGCGCCACACGATCGCCGATGCCTCGCGCCGCGCCTGACGGATCCCGCCGCGATCGCGTGAGAGCTTCGCTCGCTCGTCGATGGCAACACGCTCATGCAACTCGACAGAGGCATCATCGAGGCTCTTGTGAAGAGGTTATGACGCTGCGATAAAACGGCGTCAGCGGCGCGTCCAGAGATCGACGCCGAAGAGCCGCCACGTCCAGCGGAAGAGGTCCGGCGGATCGTCGAAGTAGCCGAGGAGGAGAAGGTCGCCGCGCGGCGAGAGGGCCATGCGCGGCAGCGACTTCGGCGCGATCGAGACGCGCCGCAGCCATCGGATCGAGGAGCCGTCGACTGCAAAGATCTCGATCGTTTCGCTTGTCGTGCCGATCACAATGCCGTGCCGCCGATCGAGTTGGAAGTCCCTCACTAGTGGTAGCTGCGGTAGAGACAGCGGCTTTACGACACCATTGGTCATGTCGACGACGCGCAGGCCAAGAGTTCCCTCGACAAAAAGGAGCCGGTCCGGATTCTCCAGGAATACCATGCCGCCAATCGGACGCGTGTCGCGCGTCTCGTAGACGACAGGATCGGTCCCTTTGAGGAAATGCCCGTCACGCGGACGGACGATCGTCAACTGCCCTGTCGCGGTCGCCGTGGCGAGCCATGTGCCGTCGGCGCTCCAGACCGCGGATTCGCCGTAGCGAAGCGGGCCGCGCTCCTGGAACACGGGAGGGGCCCAGCGAAGCGAGGTCGTCACCGGTCTCGGCGCGTCGCCCCAGCGGCCGTCGAGATCGCCCGTGGTGAGGTCGCCGGTCTGCGACGTCAGCGCAATACCGCCGGCGCCGCCGACCGTGAGGCGCTCGTACGGCCGCGGCGTTGCGATCGTGCGCGATGAGCCGTCGCGGTGGAAGAGTGTGAGGCCCGATCGCTCCAGAACGAGGACGCGGCCGTCCTCGTAGACGTGAGCGTCGAGCGGGTAACGCGCGGCCGCTGTGCGCGTGGCTCGCCGGCTATCGCCCAATCGCCACCGCCAAATCGATTTTCCCACGAGCACCGCCTCGCTCGCGCCGTTCGCCAGACCGACCGCTGCCGGGAGCACGACACGCTCCGGCAGCGGCAGCGTCGCCACCTTGTGCAATCCCCAGTCGCCGGCCGCGACGGCGATGGAGATGCACGTCACCAGCAGCGCCGCGGCGATACCGGCGGCGACGCCGCGATGCTGACGGCGGCGCTCTGCAACGAAGCGGTCGAAGACGCGTGCGACCGGAACATCCCAGCATCGTGCGACGATCTTGTGGCTCTCGCGCTCGAGCTGTGCACGCCACGATCGGAGCGTCGAATCCGGCTGCGGCCGCAGATCGGCGGCGAGTGTGCCGCGTTCGAAGAGCAACGGGAACGCGACCTCTGGCTGCACGTCGAGATACGCGGCCAGCGGCTTCGCCGCAGGATGCGACGCGCCGTACACCGCGATCTCCTCGACAACGTACGGCCGCGACGCAGCCGACTCGGAGCAGAGGACGAGCAGGTGATCCGACTGCGCGATCGAGGCGGCGATCGCTTGCGACACCGTGCCATCGAGCTCGAGATCATCGACGTCCGTGCAGACACGGAAGCGCTTGCGCCGATCGTCGGGATGCGTGTGCGTCTCCAGCCGGCGCTTCAGCTCGCGAACCACGCCGACCTGCTTCCCGCCGATGTCGCGAACGACATCCGAGCGTGCATAGCTAATGAAGAGATCGAAAGGAGGCATGAAGGCGCTGCTCCACGATACCGCGAAGGCAGGGCGTCAGGCCGCTATGCTCGGCGGAAGCAGGGCTGACGCCGGTAGATCGGGAGATTCCCGCGAGGCGCTGGTGAAGCGAGGCGCCATGCTCATGTAGCGCTTAAGTAGCGATCGTTCCCAAATGCCGCACAGCCGCCGCAAATCCTTCGCCGATGCCGCTCCGCGAGACCTGGAGTACCTCATTGAGGCCCGACGCGGTGCGGAAGTGCAGCTCGTCGTAGAGGCAGATCGGGATGCGCGGGTTGTTGTTGAAGCGGCGGTCGGGACCGCCGCTCTTGTTCACGTATCGCCATGTGTAATCGACGACGGTGGCGTCTCCCGGCACGCCGCCGTCTTCGATGAAACGCTGCCGTGCGACCGCGAGATCGATGCTGCTGTAGCTGACGGCGCCGATTGCCGGTCCGTCGTAGACGAGCAGATGATCCGGCAGGAAGTAGAGCGTCTGGCGGCCGGCAGCGATGCTCAGGACCGGCACATTTGTCCGCACGAAGGGCGGAGAAGCGCTGCGCACGGTCGTCGCGTTGCGTTGCAGGAGCGACGTCGCGCCTGCGTGGTACTTCCGGTCATAAACACGTCCCTCAGCGGCAACGTGCCACATACGGCCGCACGACGTGAGCGCGTCGGCCCACTGCGTGAATGTTCGATACGCCTCCTCCACGTCAGGCGTGAAGTCGTACAGGATCACCGTGGTCTTGCGCAGAATGTCGCGGCGGCGCGCAGCCACGATCGCGATGGCTGCCGCGATCGTAAGTAAAAGCAATGCCCATCCCGGCAGCATCGCCGCAGCGAGCAGCGTAAGAAGAATGGATCCGATGGCGACGAACGGGGTGAGCGAAATCGCTCCCCGCTTGTCGCGAAGCTCCGCGAGCAATTGTTCAGACGACGAGTCGGCGATCTGCGCAGCATTCCCCGACTCGATTTCCTGCAGCGGCGCATGCGTTCGATCCGGCAGCTGCGGCGACGGCAGCAGGCGTGGCGTAACGGACGGCACCGAACGCGGAGCGGCCGGCGAATGAAACGTATGCTGGTAGTAGACGCCGCCGCGGCCCATGCGAACGTAGTTGCCGCGCGGCCCGGTGCCTACGCGAAGTCCGCGAACGCCAACTGACATCCCGACGCCGGCGCCGGAGAGGTTGAAACGGAACGGCCCGACGGCAACGCTCTTGTGCAGGTAGAAGCCCATTCTTCCTCCGCGGACGCGCGAGTGCGACCTCCGTCGCGGCGTGGGGGCCGGCGGCC
>JAXDGW010000080.1:0-11125 GCA_034664845.1 Thermoanaerobaculia bacterium
GATTCTGGCAGCACTTCCACGCGCTTCCGTCGGAGATTCAAGCGCTCGCCCGGCAGAATTTCGCTCTTCTCCAATCGGATCCGCGGCATCCTTCGCTGCACTTCAAGCGTGTCGGAGGCTATTGGTCCGTCCGCATCGGGCGCACTCATCGGGCACTCGCCGTTGAAGCTCCGGAAGGCTTGTTATGGTTCTGGATCGGGCTCCATGAAGAGTACAAGAGACTGATCCGCGGGTAACCCCTCACCCCACCTTCTTCAACAACCCAATCTGCCCCGCGTGATACAGGTTGTGTTGGATGACGCCGTGGAGCATCACGTAGATCGTGTACTTGCGGCCGGCTACCTTCTTGTCGAGATCGTCGGGGGTCAGCCGGGCGATCACGTCGGATAGGCGGCTGTGGGCGTTCTCCATCGCCGTGATGGCGTCGGGCCAGGCGAGATTCGTGACGTCGCGCCAGTCTTCGGCGTCGGTCAGTTCCTGAGTCGAGCCGCCGAGGCGATCGGCGACGGCGTTCATCCAGGTGGACATGTGCGCGGCCAGCTCGAAGATCGAGTGCGCGTTTGGCAGCGGACGGGCGCGGGCTTGCTCGTCGGTGATCCCGTCGAGGAGCGGCTGGATGTCGACACCGGTCCACGATGGGCCGCCCCACGAGCGGTTCAACTGGTCGAGAATGCGTTCGATCTCTCGCATGGCTCGCGATTCTGCTACATTCGCGCTCCAAACCAAACAGAGGTCCATCGATGAGTTACGTCGTACGTGAGTGGCTGAATCTCGCTGTCCGCTGGACCCATGTCTTCGCCGCCATCATGTGGGTTGGGCAGACCTACTTCTTCACGTGGCTCGATCACGCCTTCCACGGCGAGAAACAGATCTGGATGGTTCACAGCGGCGGCTTCTACATCGTCGACAAACAGAAGCGCCCGGAGCTGCTCAATCAGACGCTGCACTGGTTCAAGTGGGAAGCGTTTTTCACGCTCGTGTCGGGATTCGTGTTGCTCGCGCTGGTCTACTACGACGGCGCGATCATGGTGGACGAGAGCATCATGAAGATGACCGCCTGGCAGGCCGCCGGACTCTCCCTCGGCCTCATCGCGGCCGGCTGGTTCATTTACGATTTCCTCTGGATCTCGCCGCTGCGTAATCACGAAGTCGCCGGCGCGATCATCTCGTACGTGCTGCTCGTCGGCGCGATCTACGGCGTCATCCATCTCTTTGCGTCACGTGCTGCGTACATGCAGATCGGGGCGATGATGGGCAGCTTCATGGCGCTGAACGTCTGGGTGCGCATCCTTCCGGCGCAGCGGCAGCTCATCAAAGCGGTCAAAGAAGGAACGGAGCCGGACATGCGTCTGGCCGATCTCGCCAAGCAACGCTCCAAACAAAACACGTTCATCGTTCTCCCAGTAGTCTTCATCATGATCAGCAATCATTTCCCCGTGGCCACCTACGGCAACGAATACAACTGGATCGTGCTGCCGGTGCTGGTGCTGGTTGGATGGGGCGTGGCGACAATCATCCGCACGAGATAGAGACAATCGAATGAAACGAACGTTTTCCGACGAAGAGCTCCGAGCGTCCGCGGCGAAGCTCGATCCTGCGCTCACGAAGTTCATGGCCCGCTTTCCTGGCGAATCGGGAGCGCGGCAGCCGGTACACACCGTCTACGGCGGCGCGCATCTGTTCAAGAGCGACACGACGCAGAAGCTCGGCGTGCTGGCGCTTCGCGCGCTCGACGAATACGCCCCCGACGCCGCCACCCTCGGCGATGCCATCGGACTCGACCCGAGATTTCGCGACGTCGTCTACGCGCGTGTGACCGAGAAACTCCGCCACGAAGCCGTCGAAGATTTCCGCATCGATTTCGAGGACGGCTACGGAAACCGCGCGGACGCCGAAGAGGACGGGCATGCCGAGGCGGCGGCGAAGGAAGTCGCCGCGGGGATGAAGAACGGCACGCTGCCGCCGTTCATCGGCATCCGCATCAAACAGTTCTCGCAGGAACTGATGCCGCGCTCCATGCGCACGATGGACATCTTCATCACGACGCTGATCGATGCCGCCGGCGCGCTTCCTCCAAACTTCGTCGTGACGCTGCCGAAGATCCAGCTCCCGCAACAGGTCACCGCGCTTGCGGATCTGTTCGACGAGATGGAGCCGAAGCTCGGCCTGGCCAAGCACGGGCTCCGCTTCGAGTTCATGATCGAGACGACGCAGGCTATCCTCAGCGAGAATGGCGTCTCCAATCTGCCGCTCTTCCTCGATGCCGCGCGCGGCCGCGCCGTAGCCGCGCACTTCGGAACATACGACTACACCGCGAGCTGCAACATCACCGCGGAGCATCAGCGCATGGACCATCCCGCCTGCGATTTCGCGCGGCACATGATGCAGGTCGCCTACGCCGGCACAGGACTCTGGCTGTCGGACGGCGCCACGAACATCATGCCGATCGCGCCGCATCGCGGGACGCTCACGCCGCAGCAGGTGGAAGAGAACCGCAACGTCGTTCACCGCGCCTGGCGCCTGCACGTCGATCACATCCGCCACTCGCTCATCAACGCCTACTACCAGGGATGGGATCTCAATCCTGCCCAACTCCCGACGCGATACGCCGCGGTCTACTCGTTCTTTCTGGAAGGCCTCAAAGCCGCCACCGACCGCCTCCACAACTTCATCGACAAAGCCGGCCAAGCCACGCTCGTCGGCGATGTCTTCGACGACGCCGCCACCGGCCAGGGCCTGCTCAACTACTTCCTCCGCGCCCTCAACTGCGGCGCGATCACCGAGGATGAAGCGCTGGCCACTGGTCTGACGCTCGATGAGCTGCGCAGCAGATCGTTCGTGAAGATCATGAAGGGGCGGAGAGCGCACGCGTAGAGGGTGGACGAGTGCTGAGAAGAGTCGCTCCTGCCGGAATCGTGCTACTCGCAGCGGCGCTCCTTCTCGCCGCGTGCAAGCAGAAGCCGTCCGCTAGTTCCACCGCTCCACCACCACCGCGGCCGGAGCTGGCGCAGGTCGGAGCACGCGATTTCGCGGGATGTTACGAGCTTCAGAAGTTGTCCTGGCGGCCGCCCATGGCGAAGGCGCAAGAACCGTTCTTTCAACCACCTGCGCGCTTCGAGCTGACGCTCGAACATGTCTCCGCACCGCGTAACGAGGCGTTCTATACGATCCGACCGCTGATTCCTGATCCGGAGCATGAGTTTCATTCGGCGTGGCAACTGTCTGGACCTCGCGAAGCGACACTCGTGTGGAGCACAGGATTCGTTGGCGTCGAAGCGGTTGCGAACGTCGATCGGAACACAGGCAATCTAAACGGCAAGGCGCGGACGTTCACGGATGTAGGCTCGCCTCCTGACACAGCGAACTTTGTGGCGCGTCGGACTCGCTGTTAGGAGTTGCACTGAAAACCTCTGTGCTCTCAGGGGCTCGGTGGTGATCGGTTCTTCCGTTCAAACACGATTGTGAGCGAGGCCGGACCCGATCCGGCCTCGCTCATTTGCTACCTCGGCGTCACCGCGCGATAGACGTTCGCGCGCTGGCGCATGTGCCACTGGTGAAGACGCTGGAACATACCCGCCACGCCGTGATGGCGGCGAGCGTGCTGCGCGCTGTTCACGACGATCACGTGTTTTGCGTGCGGCGGTCCCGGCGGCAGCGCGTGCGCGTTGACGTCGACGACCTGCGTATCGCGGTGGTGCTGCGGAGTGGCCATCGCCGCCGGCGTACCCGCAAGACACAACGTGAGGATGCCTGCCTGTACTGTTCTGTTGATGTTCATGCTTGCACCTCCAAGCCCATAGGAAGTGCAAGGTCCCGGCCCATTCGGGCAGCCGCTAACTCCCTCGATACGTTGAATATCCGTACGGACTCAGCAGCAGCGGCACGTGATAGTGCTTGGCGCCCGGCTCAACCATGAACTCGATCACCACCCGCGGGAAAAAGCCCTCGGGATTGTAGGATCCAGTGGCGAACGAAATCCGATACAGGCCGGGTTCCGGCATCTCCTCGGCGAGCTTCAACCGCCCATCCGCGTCGGTCGATCCAGTGGCGACGATCACCCATCCTTCGCGATCCATCTGCGGCTCGCGAGCGGGAGCGAGAAACGGACCGTGGCTCAGGACCACGGCGACGCCAGCGGCCGGTCGGCCTTTCGTCGTGTCGAGAATGTGCGTTGAGATCCCCATCAGCCAACCAATTTCATGAGCCGCAGTTTCGTGATCTTCATCTGTTCCGCGGCGGCGATGTTCAACTCGTGAT
This sequence comes from Thermoanaerobaculia bacterium, assembly GCA_034664845.1. Classification (GTDB taxonomy): domain Bacteria; phylum Acidobacteriota; class Thermoanaerobaculia; order Gp7-AA8; family Gp7-AA8; genus JADGNZ01. Next base: position 4,258 of record JAXDGW010000080.1, read on the forward strand.
CGGGCGCATTCTCGAGCCGCTGCCACGCCATCGCCAGCATCTCGTCCGCGCTGCGGCCGGTGGCGCAGACGATGTAGATGTAGCCGAAGCGGGCCTCGTACTCGCGGTTCGCCGCGGCCAGCGCATCCATGCTCTCGCTCGACGCGGTCGCCGTTCCCGACTGCTCCTGGCGCGCCCATCGCGATCCTGAGCGATCGCCGATGCGCGGATGCGCGGCGAATGCTTCGCGCCAGTCGTCCGGCGTCAGACCGTTCCAGATGTTCTCGGCTGTCTTCAGCAGAGCGTCGCCCGTCTCGAATGGACGCGCCGCCAGCATCTGATCCACCCAAGCCGACGAGCCGCAGCACTTCCGCAACTCGACCGCCGCAATGTCGTCGGTCAGCGTGCTGACGTACTTCGCAACCGCGTTGCCGCGGCCCTCTTCCGTGGCCACGCCGAACACGCGCAGCCGGCTCACGCCACCATCGGGATAGACGTTCAGCCGCAGATGTGTGACCGGTCCGTTCTGCGCAAGCTCGTCGACGAACATATGCCTCGTGTGCGCCTGCAGTTTCGTTCGCGGCAAAACCTCGAACCATTCGTTGCTGTCAACCGCGCGCGTTCCTTCGATCGAGCAGGTATCGGGAAAGTTGCCCTTGAAGTGATTCGTGTCGACTTCGATGCGCCGCACCACACCCTCGGCTGCAAGTTGTACGATCACCCAATCGTGCCCCGGCCCGCGCCGCCGCTTCGTCTCCCAACCGTCGCTCATGTTCACCGCGCGTCCCGGCATGATCAGGTTGTGCTTCGGCCCGAAGAACATGTCGCTGCACGCCAGCACATCGCCGCCATGTTCCGCTGCCGCGAGATCGGTCTCGATCGACAGTCCACCCTCGCGGCGCCACTCCGGAACGACTTCGCCGTGAACGCGCAACCGCGCCACGCCGCCGTCGGGATAAATGTGCAAACGAAGATGCGTGAAGGCGAACGCGGAATCGATCGCGAAGAGATTCTCAGAGTTGCCTTCCAGATCAGACTTGGGAAGGATCTCGATCCAGTTCGTACCATCGCCTAGCAGCGTCTCGACATCCGCCTCGGCCCGCGTCGAGCACGCCTCGATCGAGCATTGCGCAGGATAGTTGCCACGAAAAAACGCCGTATCGACGACCACGCCTCGCACGACGCCGCGAAGCCCGAGGCGGATGATGGCGAAGTCGTGGCCAGGAGTGCGCTTGCGCCGGCTCTCCCACCCATCCATCCACTTTCCGCGGTCGGTGTACTCGTGCTCCTTCCAGACCGCCTTCGCCGGCTTGAGCAGATTCTCCTTCTCGGCAAAGTAGTCGTCTGTGGCGTAAAGCACCGACCCGCCGAGGCGTTCGGAGGCGAGGTCGAGTCGGTCCTGGAATGTGTTTGTATCGGTCATTTTGATTCTTGTGATTCTTTGGGTTCCTGTAAGTGTTGGGAGACCGAGGAATGTTGAATGTTAAGTGTTGAATGTTGAATGTTGAATGAATGCCGACGTTCTGCCAGAGCTCATTCAACATTGAACATTCAACATTGCACATTTAACATTCGGCCCTTTAAGAACGCACCCACTCCCCAATCGACTCCCCCACATGCCGGCCATCCTCCCACACCTTGTGGCCGCGCACGAAGGTCGCTTTGACGATGCCGGTCAGAGTGTCGCCCGCATACGGCGTGACCTTGTGCCGATGCTGCACGAGCTCCGTCTGGACGACGAATCGCTCCTCAGGATCGAAGACGACGATGTCCGCATCGTATCCGGCGGCAAGCTTCCCTTTCCGCTTGTCCAGTCCCGCCAACGTCGCCGGCCCGATCGTCATCAGCTCGACAATCTTCTCGAACGCGACACCTCGGCCTTTCGCCTCCGTCCAAACGATCGAGAGTCCGAACTGCAGTGATGCGATGCCGCCCCATGCTCCGGCGATGTCGCCTTCATTCATCCGCTTCAGCTCCGGCGTACAGGGCGAGTGATCGCTGACGATGGCGTTGAACAGTCCCTCTTCGATACCGCGCCACAACGCATCGCGGTTGGCGCGCTCGCGAATCGGAGGCGCGCATTTGAACTCCGTCGCGCCATCCAGAACGTCCTCGGCGTCGAAATAGAGGTAGTGCGGCGTCGTCTCGGCAGTCAGCGGCACTCGCGCTCCACGCGCGTGACGAATCGTGTCGAGACCGTTCGCGGACGAGAGATGAACGATGTGCGCGCGTGCTCCAGTCTTGCGCACGCTCGCGTACACCAGCGCGATGGCCTCATCCTCGGCGTGATGTGGCCGCGAGGCGAGATAGCTGGCGTAAGAGCCGGCGTCTCCGTCATGCGGGTGAAGATGCTCTCCCAACTCCGCGTGTACGAGCAGCGGCGCGCCGGTTCCGCGCAACGTTTTCAGCGCCAGCTCGAGACCGGCAGCATCGAGAAACCCGAACTCGGGAACGCCCGAGTCGACGAGAAAACACTTGAAGCCACGCGCGCCGGCTACGAGCATCGGACGCAACTGATCCGCGTTGCCCGGCACCGCGCCGCCCCAAAGCGCGACGTCGACGCGGCACTTGCCGTAAAGCGCCTTCACCTTCGTCTCCAGTGAGTCGACCGAAGTCGTCGGCGGAATCGAGTTCAGCGGCATGTCAACGATCGTCGTCACGCCCCCCGCCGCCGCTGCATGCGTCGCCGTCTCAAACCCCTCCCACTCCGTCCGCCCCGGCTCGTTCACATGCACATGCGAATCGACGACGCCTGGCATCAACGTCAGCGTGCCGTAGTCGTCGACTGCGGCGCCATCGGGAACGTCGTCGAAGTCGCCAACCCGCTCGATCAAACCGCCGCGCACATGAATCGTCGCCGCACGAATGCCCTGCGGCGTCACGACATTGCGGCTGCGTAGGATCACGCTCGCGATGATAGCGGAGTAGGACACGCATCATCTCGAGCCCCCAAAGCAACTGTCATCCTGAGCCGCCGAAGGACACGAAGTACCGGAGGACGGTCGAAGGACCCCCCGATTCTTTGCAGGGAAGGGCGGCGGCTTTGAAACGTCGCAAACAATCAGGGGGTCCTTCGGCGTCCTCCGGCACTTCGTGTCCTCCGGCGGCCTCAGGATGACAGTCGACCGATCACTCGCCACCCGACGTCGTCGTCTCCGGCGGCGGCGCAGTTTCGGTAGGCGGCTCTGTCTCCGTTGGCGCCGTCTGTGTTGGAGGCTGCGTCGTGTCGGTCGCCGGCTCCGGAGTCGCGGTATCCGTCGCGGGCACCTGCTGCAACGCCGTATCGACGGTTGCGGTCGTCTCCGTTACCGGCGCCGCGGGCGATGGCTTCTTCTCCGTCAGCACTTCCTTCTCGAACAGATAACCCCACCGCCGCATCCGCGAGAGCACCATGCGCTGCCGCCAGCGCAGGCGTTTGTTGGGAGTTCCAGGATTCATAATCCGCGGATTGGGAAGGCAACCCGCCAGCAGCGCTGCCTGTGATGCCGACAGTGAGCCTGCCGACGCGTGGAAATACGCTTCCGCCGCCGCCTCGGCGCCGTAAACGCGCTCGCCCATCTCCACCACGTTGATGTAAATAACGAGGATCCGTTTCTTCGTCAGGTGACTTTCCAGCGAGCGCGCGATGAAGTACTCCTTCACCTTGCGGAACGGATTGCGCGACGGCGAGAGATAGAGATTCTTCGCCAGTTGTTGCGTGATCGTCGAGCCGCCGTGCGTCAGTTTCTTATGCGCCCAGTCTTTCTGGATGGCCTCCTGCAGCCCCTTCACATCGACCGCGTCGTGCTCAAAGAACGTATCGTCCTCGGCCACCAGCACCGCACGCCGAAGATACGGCGAGATGCGCGCGTACGGCACCCACTTGTACGAAATCACGTCGGACTTCCCTTCCGCACGTAACTCCGACTTGCGCCGCTCCATGAACGCCGTCGTCGCCGGCGGGTTCGCCGCCAGTGCGGCGACATCGGGAAACGTGATCCATTCGTAGCCAACGAAGAGGATGACGGCAATGACAACGATCAGCAGGATGCGGCGAAACATGCCCGCGAATTCTATGATGCGCGGTCATGGCTCCCGTCATCGTTCTCACGTCCGTCGCCGCTGACTTCGATGCCCGCCCGTTCGCGCGCGAACTGGTCGAACAGCGCCTCGCCGCGTGCGTCAACATCGTCCCCGGCGTGATGTCGATCTTCCGCTGGAAAGGCAGCATCGAAGAGGACCCTGAGCAACTCCTCGTCATCAAGACGCTCGAGGAGAATGTCGATGCCTTGCGCGACGCGATCCTGGCGCGGCATCCATACGAGGTGGCGGAGTTCCTCGTGCTGCCGGTCGCGTCGACGTCGGACGCTTACGGCGCGTGGCTTCTGGAATCGGCGTCGCGCTGAGTTGCGTCCGCTGTACTTATTGCCCCTCGGCGCCGCAGCAGCACCATCACCGCGCCGATGCCGCAAAGTAATAGCGCCGTTGCCGATATCGCTCTGCCGATGACGAATGACCGCGGCCAATAGACCAGGCGAACATTGTGGACGCCGGCCGGGAGCCGCACCGCTAAAAGCATTTCGTCCGCGATTCTCAGCTTTGTGGGCTTCTCATCGATGTATGCACGCCATCCCTTCCACGCCGTCTCCGAAATGATCACCCACGCCTCCGAGTCGAGATGCGACTCGATCGCGAAGGCTCCCATACCGACCTTACGAATCGTCAATCGTCCTGTGCCGTTCTGTTCCTCGCGCGGAACCTCACCCGGGATCGTGATCCAGCTCAGGGCGCCGAAATCCCGTTGCGTTTTGATTCCTTCGCCAAACGACACGAGCGGGTTGTCGCCGATCATGACTCTTGTGGGGATGAAGGCGCGGGGAAGAACCGCATGATTCTCCAGTAGCTGCGATCCGCGGTCGGCTGCAACGACGGACCATTGTGGAGGCGGAACGACGTCGCGGTCGGCAAAGGCAAACCGGACGTTCATCAGCGACAGAAACGGCGCGGTGAGATCATCGACGCGATTCGACCAGACAGGCTGGTGTTTCGACCATAGCGGCTGAAGATCATAATTGGCCGTGAACGTCATTGCCGAGTACTCGCGAACGTCCTCCAACTCGTACATGGTGGCCATATTGGGAGGAAGCTGTTCACCGACCCCGACAATTCTGAATGGATCCCCACCGCGTGGCAGATGGCCGAACAGTTGGATCACAGGGAAAAACATTCTGGCCGGAAGCGCCGGCTGGAAATCGCCCGATTGCAATGTGCGCTCGCCAACCACAATTGTTAGAAGCGCGAGACCCAGGACGGCAGGCCGGCGCAAAGAGCACGCCGCGGCTACGAGAATCGCCGGTATTAGAAGAAGCGCAATCGCCTCGGCCAAATATCCCGCCGTCAGGCCCCGCGCACGCATTCCGGGATATTGGGCCAGACAAAGGATTACAAGAAATGAAAAGACGCCAATGGAAACAATCGCCGGCCGGCGACGCATCGGCTCGGCGACGATGGCGTCACACCCGAGCGCCGCAAGAACGCACAATCCCAGCGCTGTGACGATAATCAGACGTTCATTGATTGCAATGTCGAAGAGCGGGAGTTTGGCGAGAATCTCGCCGAAGGGCCAAAGCTGGATGCCCACCACAAAACCAGCCAGCGCCAACACCGCGACCAGCCACTTGCCACGCCACTTTCCCCGCCACAGACCATAAAGCGCCAGCGATAGCGCCGCACTGCCGATATAGGAACTCTCGGGTACGACGTTGAGATCACTGTCGCGGGCGTGCCACTCTCTGTGAGGCTCTCCGACGATGAACGGCACGAACTGGCGCAATAATCGCTGCATCACCACGTCGCGCGTGCCCGATCGCGGCGCGTGCGCGTAAACATTCTCGCGGAATCGATGCTCGGACGTTTGCGGAATCGCTTCAATAATCGGCAGGAGATAGATCGCCGTAATGGCGAGCGCCAGCACACCGCTTCCGATTGCCAACGGTATGGACCGTGTAATTCTTCGAAACCGGATATGCCACAACTCAGCCGCCGCCCACACGATGCCGACGGCCACAATATGAAGTGCGCTCTCCGGATGGCCACTGAGCAGCATCATCACAAAAGCCACAGTGAGGATGGCGGCCGCACGCACGCCAGGTGCGCGCACCATTCGTCGAACGCCGAGGAGGACGAGAGGAAACCAGATATTGGTGGGGGTAATGACCCAGTCGAGAAAGAAAACCAGAAACATGCAAAACGTCCACGCCGCGGCTCCGACGAGCGACGCCTGTTCGGAGCAGGCGATCTCTCTCAGAAACAGAAACATCAACAACGCGCCGAGGAAGAACGTCATTGAGGCGAGGAAGGTCAGGCTCGCCGGCATAGGAAGCAGAAGGCTGATTAGAAAAAGCGGTTCATAGGGAGTCGGTTGTGCGGCGGCCGCCAGAATGTCGCCCGTCGCGACATACGGGCTCCACAATGGCCACTCTCCGCGCAGAATCGCCTGTCGCGCCGCGTATTTCCAGGGAATGTTGAGGGTATAAACGTCGCTGAGGATCCCGTTGTGAGGACTTGTGACCCCGAAATCGGCACGAAACGACATCAGCGGCTGCGAGAGATAGGGCAAATCAATCGGTGCGTACACGCGGCCGGTGAGCAGCGCGCGGCCGGTGAAGCAGAGAGGAAGAAGCAGCAGAATGAAAGCCGCTGTCTTCGTCATCGGCCGTCCCACCAGCCGCATGGCCAGAAATCCGAACACAACCGCGGTGATCAGATAAAGCGCGGTCGCGGAGAGGGCGAGCCCCAGTGTTGTGGACACGCTCCGATCGTATCCGGCGCAGGCATGGCGCGGCAATCAGGCGTGGTTCCTGGACCGCCAGCCGACTGTCATCCTGAGACCGCCGAAGGACACGAAGTG
>JAXDGW010000081.1:0-20468 GCA_034664845.1 Thermoanaerobaculia bacterium
TGACCCGCCGAAGGACGGTCGAGGGCCCCCCCGATCTTGTGCGGGATCGGGCGGTGGCAAAAAACCGCGCAAAAGATCAGGGGGTCCTTCGACCGTCCTTCGGCGGCTCAGGATGACAGTTCTCCCACCCTCCGCCCGTAATTCCTTGACTGATCGAGAGCCGCGCCGCTAAACTCCGCATTTCGACTACTATCAACAATTTACGCCTAGATGCGCCCCCGGGCAGCTGCGCCGGAAATTCCAGGAGGTATCCCGTTTCATGCCGTCGAGTGACGATCCGAAAAACAGTAAACAACCGCTCCGAAAAGGGGGGGAGACAAACGACCTTGAAGGTATGGGCATGGACGAGCTTCTCGACATGTACGACCGGAAAATGTCGAACTTTGCCGAGGGCGACATCATCCGTGGCAAGGTCCTCAAAGTGTCCGGCGCCGAGGTGGTCATCGACATCGGTTACAAGTCCGAGGGCGTACTTCCCGTCCATGAGGTCACAGGCTACGACGGCCAGGTAACGGTCAAGCCGGGCGACGAGCTCGACGTCTTCATCGAGCGCCTCGAGAACAACAGCGGCTATATCGCGTTGTCTCGCGAGAAAGCGGAACGGATGCTGGTCTGGGACCGCATCGAAGCCGCATTCAAAGCCGACGAGCCGATCAGCGGCCGCGTCGTGGAGCGCGTCAAAGGCGGACTCGCGGTCGACGTCGGCGGCGTCAAGGCGTTCCTTCCGGGATCGCTCATCGACACCAAGCCGGTCAAAAATCTCGATGCGCTGCGCGGGCACGAATACAAATTCAAGATCGTCTCCTTCGACAAGAAGCGGAACAACATCGTCCTGTCGCGGCGCGCCATCGTCGAAGTCGAGCAGGCCGCGGCGAAGGCCGACACCTTCAGCCGTTTGCAGGAAGGCCAGCACGCGCACGGCGCCGTCAAGAACATCACCGACTACGGCGTCTTCGTCGACCTCGGCGGTGTAGACGGACTGCTGCACATCACCGACGTTTCGTGGGGCCGCGTCAATCATCCCTCCGAGTACTTCAATGTTGGCGATGAGATCGAAGTGGTCGTGCTCAAGTTCGATCCCAGCGCCGAGCGCGTTTCGCTCGGCTACAAACAGAAGACGCAGGATCCGTGGACCGATGTCGTGCAGCGTTATCCGCTCGGCTCGAAGGTTCATGGCCGCGTCGTTTCGCTGACCGACTACGGCGCGTTCGTCGAGTTGGAAGAAGGCGTCGAAGGTCTCATCCACGTCTCCGAGATGTCATGGACGAAGAAGGTCCGCAATCCGTCGAAGCTGCTGATGATCGGCGCCGAGGTCGATGCCGTCGTCACCGACGTCAACATTCAAAACCGCCGCATCTCACTGTCGCTCAAAGCGCTCGAGCAGAATCCCTGGGACACCATCGCCGAGCGTTATCCGATCGGCGCCGTGGTCACCGGCAAGGTCCGCAATCTCACGGACTTCGGTGCGTTCGTCGAAGTCGAGGACGGGATCGATGGACTGATCCACATCTCCGACATGACGTGGAACCGCCGGCTCAAGCATCCGAGCGAAGTGCTGAAAAAGGGCGACGCCGTGCAGGCGCGCGTGATCAGCGTCGACGGCGAGAACCAGCGGCTGTCACTCTCGATCAAAGAGTTCCTTCCGAACGAGTGGGACAACTTCGCGAAGTCGCATAACGTCGGCGATGAGCTGATCGGCACGGTCGCGAAGATCACCGACTTCGGTCTTTTCATCCGCGTTGCTGAAGGCGTCGAAGGTCTCGCGCATGTCTCCGAGATCTCGCGCGATCCAAAGGCGAAGCTCGACAAGACGTTTCATCCCGGCGAGCCGGTGCGCGCGAAAGTGATCAAGATCGATTGGACGGACAAGAAGATCGGCCTGTCGACGCGTGACGTCGAGCCGCTCACTGACGAAGAGATGGCGCACCATGCCGCGACCGCTCAGGTGGCCGAGGAATCCCATACGCAGCATCCGGAATCGGAGTCGGAAGCCGCGTCCGAGCCAGAGCCAGAGCCAGAGCCAGAGTTAACTCCTGTTCCGGAGAAGACGCCGCAGGGCTGATCCATGTCGGAACTCGATCCCGTACCGTTAGCCGGTGAGCCAATTGCGGCGCCACCGCCGCGTAAATCGCGTGCCGGCATTTTCTTTTTTGGCGCGTTCAGCGGATGTCTGGTCGTCGTCATCGGAATCCTGATCCTGGGAGTCGTGATCGCGTCGATGGCAGGCAACGACACGACGTCGCGCGGTGACGTCTTCGGCGACAAGGTCGCCATCATTCCGATCGATGGCGAGATCCTCGGGTCGCGCGAGGCGATCGACGCGCTGCACCGCTACGCCCGCAACTCCAGCGTCAAAGCGATCATCATGCGCATCAACAGTCCGGGCGGAGCCATTGCGCCGTCGCAGGAGATCTACGAAGAGATCCGCAACGTTCGGGCGCGCAGCGGCAAGCCCATCATCGCGTCACTCGACAGCGTGGCGGCGTCGGGCGGCTACTACATCGCCTCGGCGTGCGACCGCATCGTCGCCAATCCCGGCTCGATCACCGGCTCCATCGGCGTGATCCTGCAGTGGATGGAGACGAAAGACCTGCTGGCGTGGGCGAAGTTGAAGCCCGAGACCATCACCAGCGGCCCGATGAAGGCGGCCGGCTCGCCGTACCAGGATCTGACCGACGAGCAGCGTGCGTATTTTCAGGACATCGTCACGCAGCTCCACTCGCAGTTCGTCCGCGCAGTCGCCGCTGGTCGCAAAGGAAAACTGTCCGAGGCCGAAGTTCGGAAGATGGCGGACGGCCGGGTCTACACCGGCGAGCAGGCGCTCGGGCTCAAACTCGTCGATCAGTTGGGAAATCTCGATGATGCAGTCGGTGTGGCCGGGAAGCTGGGTGGCATCAGCGGACGGCCGGGCACCATCTTTCCGAAGAAACGAACGCGCGGGCTGTTTGACGTTCTGTCGAGCGACGACTCCGACACCGAGACTGCGATCGGCAGGATTCTCAGCCGCCGTCCGCGTTTTCTTTACCAGTGGTGAGCGTCATGAGTGAGGAGGCACCTTTGGATCACATGGAACCCGAAGAAGAAGTCGCGGACAAAGCGGGCGTGATGACCAAAGCCGAGCTCGTCGATGAAGTGGCGAGCGTCGTCCAGCTGACCAAGAAACAGGCCGAGACGATCGTGAACATCGTCTTCGACTCGATCGTCGAGTCGCTACGGTCAGGACAGAAAATCGAGCTTCGCGGCTTCGGCAGTTTCCGCCTGCGCAGCCGCAAATCGCGCACCGGCCGCAATCCCAAGACCGGCGAGAAAGTGGAAGTTCCCTCGAAAAAGATTCCGTACTTCAAGCCGGGCAAAGAACTGAAAGAGCTGATCAACAAGGTGATGGAAGTTGCGGTGGCGCCGGACAGTGCAGCGTCTTCGGATGGTAGCGGCGGTGCGTAAGACAAGGCTTATCCGCAGATGACGCAGATCAGCACAGATAAAGGCTTTTCATCTGGGTCCATCTGCGGCATCTGCGGATAAGAAGGGTCAAATGCCCGACCCAAACTCCCCCTCATGGAAATCCTGTTCACTCCCTGGAGGTACTCCTACTTGACCTCGCCCAAAAGCGAGAACCTGTCCGGTTGCATTTTCTGCAACGCGGTCAAATCGAACGACCTCCGCGAGACTCATACGCTCTTCCGGACCGCCGAGGCGCTGGTCATGCTGAACCGCTACCCCTACACGAACGGCCATCTGATGGTTGCCCCCGTCGCGCACGACGCGCTTCTGTTCGAGAGCCGGGACGACTCGTTACGCGCTCTGATCCGACTCACCGCCGAGGCGCAGCGCATCCTCTCCGACGTCTATCGCCCGGAAGGATTCAACGTCGGTATGAATTTCGGCCAGGTTGCCGGCGCCGGCGTCGCCGATCACTACCACATGCACATCGTTCCGCGCTGGGGCGGCGATTCGAATTTCATGACCGTCACCGCAGGCACGCGCCTGGTGCCGGAAAACCTCGATGTAACCTACGACCGCCTCCTGCCGCGCTTCCAGGAAATTCGAAAGGAATCTCTCTCCATCCAATGAAAGGCCGCACGATTTTCGCGATGCTGCTGGCGTACCTCATCCCGGGCGCCGGACATCTCTACCTCGGCAGGCGCGCACGCGCCATCACCTTCTTTTGCATCGTCGCGCTGATGTTCGTCATCGGCGTTTCCATCGACGGCGATCTCTACATGCTCGGTCACACCGGCGGTTCCATCCTGCGCCTGCTTGCCGCCCTCGGCTCGCTCGGAGCAGGACTGATCTATTGGATCGCCGCAGGCATGGGAGTCCACGGCGACGTCACCTCGATCACCTTCGAGCACGGCACGGCTTTCACGATTACGGCCGGGCTCATGAATCTCCTTCTGATCCTCGACGCGTTCGACATCGCTGAGGGCCGCAAGGAATGAGCATTCTCCGCAATCACATCGTCCTGATGTTTCTCTACGCCGCCGGTGCGGGAGTCTTCTTCGCGCTGCTGTGGAAAGAGACGCGCGCCGAGCGGATCCGCTTTTTTCTGCTCGTGTTTCTCTCGCTCTTCCTCGGCGGTATCGCGCTCGCCTGGATGATGTATCCGTTTCCGCTGCGATGAGACTGGCCATCATCGCCGGCGAGGCCTCCGGCGATCTTCACGCCGCCGAAGTCGTTCGAGAGCTGAAAGTTCTCGATCCTTCGCTCGAGGCATTCGGAATCGGAGGCGACCTGCTTGCTGCCGAGGGAGTGCGCCTGCTGCATCACGCGAGGGAGATGGGGATCGTCGGCCTCTTCAACGTCCTGCGCCACCTGCGCATGTTCCGGCGGATCTACACCGATACGATCGACGAGATCCTGCGGCAGCGGCCCGACGCCGTGCTGCTCGTCGACTATCCCGAGTTCAATCTTCGCGTGGCCGAGCGCTGCAAAGCGGCGGGCATCCGCGTGATCTATTACATCTCTCCGCAGGTCTGGGCGTGGCGGCAGGGACGCGTCAGAAAGATCGCCAAGATCGTCGACCTGATGATCGTCATCTTCCCGTTCGAAGAGACGTTCTACCGCGAGCACGGCGTGCCCGTCCTCTACGCGGGCCATCCGCTGATCGACGAGCTGGCTGGCGTCGCGCGTGGCGATCACGAGCCGGGCTCGCCTCTTCGATTGGCGCTACTTCCCGGTAGTCGCCGCGGCGAGGTCTCGGTTCTGCTGCCACCAATGCTCGACGCTGTTGCCAATCTTCGGAACGAGCGCGAGATGGACGCGTTCGTGATCCAGGCGCCAACGATCTCCTCGGCAGAGCTACTGGCGATCATGCAGGCCGCCAACATCTACGTACGGATCGTGCCCCACGGCGGCGGCGCGGAGCTGGCCGCGGCCGACGTTGCGCTGTCGTCGTCGGGCACGGCCACGCTCGAATGCGCGGTCGTCGGCGTGCCGGTGATCGTGATGTACCGCCTCTCCGCGGCCACGCTCTGGTTCGCGCGGCGCCTCGTGAGCCTCAGGCATTTCAGCCTCGTCAACATCCTGGCCGGGAAGAAGGTCGTACCGGAGTTGTTGCAGCACGACGTGAACGGTGATCGCATGGCCGCGGAGGTGCGCGCTCTGGCGCAACGCGACGAGCACGCGCGCGTACGAGGCGAGCTTGCCGCCGTACGCACGCTCCTCGGCGCAGGCGGCGCCAGCCGCCGCGCTGCCGAAGCAATTCTGAGTGCGGTGCACCGATGAACGTCCTGCCCAGACTCTATCGCTACCTTCGCCACTACAAAGCGTGGGCGGCGCTGGCATTCGGCTCGATGATCATCTTCGCCGTGACGCAGACGGCCATGATCGGATTGCTCCAGCCGGTTGTGGACATCGGATTGACGCCGCCGCCCCCGACACCCCAGTCCGCGCTGGCTCACGTGACAACGCCTTCCGCGGACACAACCCCAGCGGCCGCGCATGCATCGCGCGAAGAGGTGACGAAGAACTGGATCGTCAATCTGTTTCTCAGTCGCGACAAGCCGGAAGGCCAACGCGGCTGGATCATCAATCATGCCGACCAGATCAACCATCACTTTCGCGCCTGGTGGGACCCGGCCACCCGCAAGACCAAGTTCCGCTACATCCTCCTGGCGCTGCTGATCGTCATCGTTCTGCGTGCCTTCGCCTCGTTTTTTTCTGAGTACGCGTTCCAGAAGGTGGGACTCTCAACGGTTCGCGATCTTCGCAATCAGTTGTACGAGCGGCTCATTTATCAGAGTCACCGTTTTTTCTCGGAGCGATCGACCGGAGAAATGTTGAGCCGCGTCGTGTCGGATGCCGACGCCATTCAGGCCGCGGTTTCGACGCGCATGGGCGACCTCTTTCAGGAATCGCTGACGCTCCTGTTCCTCCTCGGCTACGTCTTCTGGACGAACCCCGAGTTCGCGCTCGTCACGATCCTCGCCGCGCCGGTGCTCGTCTATCCCGTCGTTCACTTCGGCCGGCGTTTGCGCGGGACCACGCATCGCTCGCAGGAGCGGATGGCCGACATGGCCACGTTGCTCGAGGAGACCATCCGCGGTGTCCGCATCGTGAAAGCATTCGCAATGGAGCGCTTCGAGATCGGCCGCTTCCGCGATGCCACCAAGCGCCATCTCTCATCGAACCTCAAGGCGCAGAAGATCCAGGCGCTCTCGTCACCCGTGATGGATCTCGTCACCGGGTTTAGCGCGCTGGCGATCTTTTTCTACGCGAATCGCCGGATTGCCAACGGCACGCTGAGCATGGGAAGCCTCTTCGCCTACATGGCCGCGCTGGCCGCGATGTACCAGCCGATCAAGAAGTTGAACAAGGTGAACCTCTCCGTGAACACGGCGCTCTCCGCGGCGGAGCGCGTCTTCCGCATGCTCGACATCCCGAACGAGGTAGAGGACAAGCCAAGCGCGCCGATGATCGCCGCGGTCGGCAGCGGGATCCGGTACGAAAACGTCTCGTTCCGCTACGAAGCGGATCCGGTCATCACCGAGGTCGATCTGACGATTGCGCCGGGCGAGATTGTCGCGCTCGTCGGCGGCAGCGGCGCGGGGAAGTCGACCTTCGTCAATCTCCTTCCGCGTTTTTACGACGTCAACGGCGGCCGGATCACGGTCGATGGCCACGACATCCGCGACGTGAAGCTCTCCTCGCTTCGCGCGCTCATGGGGCTGGTCACGCAGGAAGTCGTGTTGTTCAATGACACGGTGCGCAACAACATCGCTTACGGCCGCGGCGACGTCGATTCGGAGCGCGTCATCGATGCTGCAAAGGCCGCGAACGCGCACGACTTCATCTCCGCGATGCCGCAGGGATACGACACCGAGATCGGCGAGTCGGGCGTGCTTCTGTCCGGCGGTCAGCGGCAACGGCTGGCCATCGCCCGCGCCCTCTTCAAAGATCCGCCGATCCTCATTCTCGATGAAGCGACGTCCGCGCTCGACACCGAGTCGGAGCGGCTCGTGCAGGGAGCGCTCGAGCATTTGATGAAGGGGAGGACGACGCTGGTCATCGCGCATCGTCTCTCCACGATTCGCAGCGCCGACAAAATCGTCGTCCTCGACAGGGGGAAAATCGTCGAAGCCGGCAACCACGACGACCTGCTGGCGCGGCACGGCGTCTATCGCAAGCTCTACGATCTGCAGTTTGCCGACGACGCGGTTCCCGTGGGGGCGATCGCATGAAGATGTTGTCCTTGCTCGGTTACCTCTTCATCCGCGCTCTGCACGCAACGCTGCGCGTCCGCCACATCAACAAAGAGAATCTCGACGAACAGCCGCGATACATCCTGGCGTTCTGGCACCGCCATGTCCTGCTCTCGCTGCACTCACGCTGGCGAAAGCCGACCACGGCGATCATCTCGCGGTCGAAGGACGGCGAGATCGTTTCCGGTGTTTTGCATCTCTACGGGGCGGAGACTGCGCGCGGTTCGTCGACGCGCGGCGGTGAGGTGGCGCTGCGCGAGATCTTGCGCGACATCCGCGCAGGGAAGAACATTGCTTTCACTCCCGACGGCCCGAAAGGTCCGGCCGGGATCGTGAAAGACGGCGTGATCTACGTGGCAAAAGTGAGCGGGCTTCCGATCGTGCCGTTCGCATTTGCCGCAAAAAAAAAAAGTTCCTGCGCTCGTGGGACCGGATGGTCTTCCCCATGCCGTTCTCGCGTGCGCTCTATCTCTACGGCGAGCCGATGCTCGTCCCGCGCGACGGCGACATCGAAGAGTGGCGGCGGCGGGTGGAAGAATCGATGAACAAACTTGCGGATGACGCAGAACGGCTGGTAAACGAATGATCACATCCATGACCGGCTTCGGCCGTGCTGCCGGCGCGCTTTCGGCGCGCTACTTTGTCGCGGTGACGGCCAAGAGCGTCAATCACCGTTTTCTCGAGACCTCGGTGCGCATCCCCGAATACCTTTGGGAAGCGGAAGCAATGGTCCGCGGCATCGCCTCGGACACGTTCGCTCGAGGGAAAGTCGACATCTCGATCCGCGTGCAGCGCACTGCCCAACCCGACTACAACGTGCGCATCAACACGCAGATCGCGAACACGGTCGTGCCTCAACTCCGCGCCATCGCCGAAGAGCTCGGCCTCGGTTCGACGTTCAGCGGCGGCGACCTCCTGCGCGTTCCCGATTTACTCCAGGTCGAAGCGATCGACACGGAGATCACCGACGAGGAGCGTGAAGCGCTGGCCGGGATCGTCCGCTCTGCGCTCGCGCAGATGGGCGCGATGCGCGACCGCGAAGGCGAATCGCTCCGCACCGACATCGTTGCGCGCCTGCAGACGATCCGCGAATTGCAGCAGCGGCTGGCCTCGCATCGCGACGAGATCCGCGCCGAGCTGCTGGCCGCGTATCAGCAGCGCGTGCAGGAGATCGCCAAGGCATCCGGCATCGAAGTGAACCAGGATCGCATCGCACAGGAAGTCGTGATCATGGTGGAGAAAGGCGACGTGGCCGAAGAGCTGACGCGGCTCTCGCATCACGTCGAGCAGGCGGAGAAGGCAGTCAGCGGGAGCGACGCCGCGGGAAAGAAGCTCGATTTTCTCTCGCAGGAGATGCTGCGTGAAGTGAACACGATGGGCTCGAAATCGCGCTCCGCGGCGCTCCGGACGCTCGTTGTAGAATTGAAAACCGAGGTCGAGCGGATACGCGAGCAGGTACAGAATGTCGAGTAACTTTCACCCCGATGGGACGTTGTTCATCGTCTCGGGCCCGTCGGGTGCCGGAAAGACGACGCTGATCAACACCGTTCAAGAACAACTCGAACCGATCGGCATCCGGCTCTACTTCTCCGTCTCGCACACCACGCGCAAGCCGCGCGCGGGCGAAGTCGACGGCATCAGCTATCACTTCGTCCCCGCCGAGCAGTTCGCCGCCATGGCCGCGCGAGGGGAATTTATCGAATGGGCCTTCGTTCATGAGCAGCAGTACGGAACGTCGAAGGCGGAAGTCCTGGCGCGGCTCAACCGAGGCGAGGACGTCATTCTCGACATCGACTACCAGGGAGCCCGGCAGGTTTCGGCAGACGCCGAACTGAAGCCGCGGTTGCTCAACATCTTCATCTTTCCACCGTCGTTCGATCATCTCGATCAGCGTCTTCGCGATCGCGGCCTGAACAGCGAAGACGAGATCCAGACGCGCCTGCAGAAAGCGGCCGACGAGATCGACGCCGGAAAAGAGTTTTACGACTACGTCATCATCAACGATGAGTTGAGTGTCGCCACCGAATGTTTAAAGGCGGCGATCATCGCAAAAAAGTTGCAGACGAAGACAGCGCTCGAAGCGATCACCGCGATGGCCGAGCGTCTGAAGGGAGAACGAGATGGAAGGTTTACCAGAGGGCATTGACAGCAAATTCCGCTACGTGTTGCTCGTAGCCAAACGCGCCGAGCAGCTCGTACAGGGCTCCATGCCGAAGAGCAGAAGCAAGCACGCCAAGCCGACGCGCATCGCCATGGAAGAGATCGAGAAGAACCAGGTGAAGTGGCAGCTCACTCCGCCGGAAGAAGAGACGACGGCGCTGGAAACGGAGTAGCTTCGTGCGGTTGGCGTGGTCGCGCGGTTGTGAAGTTGCGCGTGTTCCAGGTTGCTGGGTTGCTGGGTAAAAACCTGCCGTAAACGGCCGAGCAACTCAGTAACCAAGCAACCGCAACTCACCTTCGCGACCCCACAACCGCGCGACCTCGCAACCGCAAATGCATATCGTCCTCGGCGTCTCCGGCGGCATCGCGGCCTACAAAGCGCCGGACGTCGTGAGGCGCCTGCGCGACATCGGCGCCGATGTTCGCGTCATCCTCACGCCCAACGCGGCGCGCTTTGTCTCGCCGCTCTCGCTTGCGGCGGTCTCCGGATACGGCGTCATCATCGAGCAGTGGGGAGACTCCGAGCGCGGCGGCGTCGATCACATCGAGCTGGCGCGCTGGGCCGATCTGCTCCTCATCGCTCCAGCCACTGCGAACATCATCGCCAAGCTCGCCGTCGGCATCGCTGACGATGCGCTCTCCACGTATGCGATCGCCCATCGTGGCGCCATCGTCATCGCGCCGGCGATGAACACCTCGATGCTCCAGCACCCGACCGTACAGAGGAACATGGCCTCCCTCCGCGAGCGCGGGGTGACGGTCCTCGATCCCGACAGCGGGCTGCTCGCATGCGGCGATGAAGGATCGGGACGGATGCCCGATCCGCCCCTGCTCGCCGAATTCGTCAAGCAGCAGTTCGCAACGTTGGACCTTGAAGGGAAGACGATCCTCGTGACGGCAGGCCCGACTCGCGAGCCGATCGATCCCGTCCGCTACATCTCCAATCGCTCGTCGGGAAAGATGGGATATGCCATCGCCGAGGCAGCACGGAGGAGGGGAGCGAACGTGACGCTGGTGACGGGGCCGACCGCGCTGCAGGCGCCGGCTGGTGTTTCGATCACGCGCGTCACGACTGCCGCGGAGATGCACGCCGCCGTGATGGTAGCGCTTCCTGGGCAGCAGATCGTGATCAAGGCGGCTGCGGTCGCCGACTTCACGCCCGTCACCGTTTCCGCGCAGAAGATCAAGAAACAGGCTGACTTGGACGAGATCACTCTGACGCTGCGAAAGACGCCCGACATCCTGGCTGAGATCGGCGCGGCATCACCGCGGCCCTTCGTCGTCGCCTTTGCCGCGGAGACCGACTCGGTTGAAGCGAACGCCAGCGAAAAACTCGTCCGCAAGAACGCAGACCTCATCGTCGCGAACGATGTGTCAGACACTTCGATCGGATTCGACTCCGATCAGAATGCCGTGTCTGTCATTGCCCGCGACGGCTCGACGACGAACATCGATCGCGCGCCGAAGAGCGTGGTGGCCAACCGCATCCTCGATCTCATCGTCGATCGAATGAGGGCGCGGTTGGCCTGACCCCGGTTACTCGGCGTTTTCGCAGTCGAGTAGCGCCTTGTTCGTGATCTTCCAGAAGGACTCATCGCGGCATAGCGACACGTCTTCGATCACGCACTCGTCTCCATCTTCGTCGACGACGCGGATGTCGTAGTGGTTGCAACGGATGTTGGTCAGCGTGATGGAGTGGCCGGTCGCCAGAACATCTTCGCCGAGCTGGTCAGGGCCCCAGTCGTTGCTGTCCTTGGGCGAGAGATAGAGATGATGAATCTCCCACTTGCTCTGGTTGATGACTTTGACTCTCGCTCCGTGGCGGCGTTGAGCCGTCGCGGCGAGAGGAAACAAGAGAACGGCAAGAAGCAGAAGAACCTTGAGCTTTCGCATGGTGCACCTCAGTTTTTTGGAATCCTGGACCGGCGCGGAGTATAGGGGATAATCCGAGGCAGATGAACGACGAACTGCGCATCGAGCTGACGCTGCTTCGCGACTTTGGATTCACCCATCTCGATCTCCGCAACGCAGCGCCGGCAGCAGTCGAGGAAGGCGCCGGGGGCACCGCACAGAAAACGCTTCTCGACGAGCTGGAGGCCATCGCCAGCGTCTGCGTGAAGTGCAACCTGGCAAAGACGAGGACGCAGGTCGTCTACGGCGTTGGCAATCGGAACGCGGACCTCATGTTCATCGGCGAAGCGCCCGGCCGCGACGAGGACGAGCAGGGAAAGCCGTTCGTCGGCCGCGCCGGTCAGCTCCTCACCGACATCATCAAAGCGATGAAGCTGACGCGTGACGACGTCTACATCGCCAACGTCGTCAAATGCCGCCCGCCGGAGAATCGCAATCCCGAGCCCGAGGAGTTGGATGCGTGCCGGCCGTACATCCGACAGCAGGTCGAGATCATCCAGCCGCGCGTGATCGTCACGTTAGGCAAATTCGCGCTGCAAAGCCTGACCGAGAAGGCATACGGAATCACCGCGGTGCGCGGCAAATGGCTCGAGTACAACGGCGTGAGAGTGATGCCGACCTACCATCCCGCCTACCTGCTGCGGACGCCGTCGGCGAAGAAGGACGTGTGGGCGGACATGAAGCAGGTGCTCGCCGAACTGGGGATGGATGGGTAGCGGCTTCTCATCGCAACTGTCATCCTGAGCCGCCGAAGGACGGTCGACGGACCCCCTGATTTTCTGCCGGTGGAGGAGTTAGAAAAACCATCGAACAAGATCAGGGGGTCCTTCGGGGTCCTTCGGCGTCCTACGGCACTTCGTGTCCTGCGGCGGCCTCAGGATGACAGCGATGATGGAGGCGGCTGCTTCGCTCTACGCCTTCGCACGATCGCGAGCACACCAAGCAACGCTGCGGCAGCCACGCTGATCATCGCGCCCGTCGTCACTGCGTTCGGCCCGTAGGCCAGTTCGATGTCGTGCTCGCCGGCAGGAACGTAAACCCCAAGAAACGCGTGGTCGGCGAAATGGACCTTGAGATGCTGCCGCTCCATCGTGGCGCGCCATCCCTTCCACGCCGTTTCGGAGACGACGATCCATCCCGGCGATTGCATCGATGCGTGGAGCATCAAGCGCGATCCCAGCGCTCGAGTGGTAACGGTCCCGGCCCCGTTGTTCGCACTCACCGGCGCGCCCTCCGTCTCGATCCACGCCTCGGATCCAAAGTCGCGGCAGGCCCGCATTGCGGACACCACATCTGTCGTGCCCGAGTGAATCACCCGAGGGACGAAGGCGCGCGGAAGGACAGCGCTGTTCTCGAGTAGCTGATAGCCGGGATAGCGCCCGATGAGGCGCCACATCGGCGGAAGCGCCGTCGCCGGCAGCGCCAGTGCGTAGCGGACATTCATCAGCGACAGCATCGGTGCCGTCAGATCGTCGACGCGGTTCGACCACACCGGCTGCGGGATCGACCAGAGCGGAAACGTCTCCGCCAGCGGAGCGAACGTCATCGCCTGATAGCCGCGTACATCCTCCAGACCGTAGAGCGCGCTGATGTTCGGCGCGAAGAGCGGCCCCTGCGCCACGATGCGATACGGCTCGCGGTTGCCCCGAGGGAAATTCTCGAAGCCTGCGATCGGCGGAAAGAACGCGCGGCGATCCACCGTCGGAATGAACCCTCCGATCTCCGTGACGCGCTGGATCAAGAGGAGCCCGAGCAGGCCGATCATCGCCGAGGGGTGCGTGCGCAGAGCGCGCAGAAGCGCGAATGCGAGCAGCAGCGGGACCACTTCGCGGATGGCGTTGGCCCGCAGGAAATCGGGAGTGAGCGTGCTCGGCGCGGCGATCAGCGCGATGAAAACGGTGATCGTCAGCGCAACGCCAAGAAACAGCCACGCCAGTCGGTCGCGCTCGGCGATGGAGACCTGCAAGCCGATTGCTGCCAGGGTACAAAGGCCGAACGCGGCAAACGAGATCATTCGCGCATTGATCGCCAGGCTGAAGATCGGCAGATGAGCGAAAAGCTCAGTCACACCCGGCGCCTCGGCACCCGCCAGCAGGCCGAGCAACGTGATGACCGCGAAAAACCACTTCTCGCGGCCCCGCGCGCGGACGAGAGCAAGGAGCGCCGGAGCGAGTAGCATCGCGCCGCAATACGCGTTTCCCATCGAGCGATGCCGCAGTGATCCCACGTGCCGCGTTTCCTCCACGCCCGGCGTGCCGTCTGCGAATGGAACGAGATCGATCGTCAGGACGTGCGCGACCACGCTCCACGACGCGCTCAACCCCTCGGCACCCGAACGCCGGTGAAGGTATTCGCGCGTTTGCGGGATCGCGTCGAGCATCGGGGCGAGAAAAAAAGCGGTGAGGAGGAGTGCGGCGATTCCGGCGCCGAGGCCGCTGACCATCGCTCGCACCATGTTCTGTCCCGCGGAGAAAAGGACGTAGAGCGCGGCGAGCGCGACGACGTGAAGCGACGTCTCCGGATGACCGCACAGCGTGAGCAGGATGAGGGAGGCAGCAAGCAGCGACGCCGATCGCACGCCCGGGTGACGCGCCACCGCACGTCCGCCAAGCATGACGAGTGGCAGGAGCGCGATGGCGTTTCCGTGCGCGGTGTGCGTGTACGTGACCACGTACGTCGAGAGCATCCATCCCGCAGCTCCGAAGAGCGACGGCAGCGAACGAAGCTCCAGGTTGCGCAGGAAAAGAAACATCCCGAGCGCGGCGAGGAAGAACGTCATCGAGGCCATGAACCCGAGGGCATCCTGCATCGGAAGCAACAGGCCGAGGAGCGTCACCGGGTGGAACGGCGCCGATTGAGACGCCGCGGCCAGCACGTTGCCGCCGAGCTCGAACGGATTCCAGAGCGGCCACTGGCCATTCGCTACCGACCAGCGCAGCGCGGCGTTCCACGGCAGAAACTGCACGGCCACGTCAGACGGCAGCGGATTGGCGATCCGGTCGACGCCCACCTTCGTCGCCATCGATGCGAGCGGGTCGAAGTGATAGGCCAGATCGATCGGCGCGTAGACGTTTCCCGTCACGAGCGCGCGTCCCGTGAGGCAAAGCGGCAGCAGAATCAGCGCCGCCGAGACCGTGCGCGAGAGCGTCACGAAGCGGCGTACGAGAATGAGACTGCTGGCTGCTGACAGGAGGTAGAGCAGTGCGGGCACGGGAGCACGAGTGGCGAAGCGGGCCACTCCGTCGCAAATTGTACGCGCGCTCACGGCATACTTGGCGGGTGCGACGGCTCGTTTTTCTGATTCTGCTTTTCGCGGGAGCTCATCCGCTCCTCGGTGCGTATGCCGACCGCGACCTCCTCATCCCAGTGGTGGGCCGCGCTACCGGCGCCGGCGGCCGCCTCTTTCTGACCACGCTCTGGATCACGAACGCGGACGAGGATCCGGCCACGATCACGTTCTCGTACCTGGAAAGTGGCCACGGCAATACGTCGCCGCGCCAGTGGAAGGTCACGCTCGCGCCGAGGGAGACACGCGTTTTCGATCCCCTCGGCCCGCCGATTCTTACCAGCATCAACAGCATCGGCGCGCTGCGCATCGAGTCGAACGCCAACATCGTCGCGTCGGCGCGAATCTACGGATACCTCCCCGCCGAGGGAGCTGCGTCGGCCGTGTCGATGGCGCTGACCGGCATCCCCACGCGGCTCGGAGTCGGCAACGGCCAGTCCGCAATCCTGCACGGCGATAGCTCGATCGACGCGCGTTACAAGCTCTACGTGGTGGAGACTGCCGGCGCGGCGCTGTCCGTGGCCGTCTCGATCGAAGATCTCCACGGCCAGACCCGCGCGGAGAAGCGAATCTTTCTCGACCGCTTCGAGCACGTATCGGCTGACACGCGCGACCTCTTTCCGAACGTGAAGCTCGATCAGGCAGTCATCCGCGTGCGCGGCGTCAACGGCGAGGGCCGCATCATCGCCGCCGGAACGCAGATGGTGACCGGCTCGCAGGACGGCTGCGCGTACGAGATGAGCTTCGCGTCCGAGCCGCGCACGCGCATTCGCGCCCCCGAGGCCGCGGTCTACATCGCCATCGCACTCGCGGTGGTGATCGCCATCGTCTGGCGGAGAAAATAGGCGTCGATGCCAGCCGGTCTCTCTGAATTCGCCGAGGTGGCGGTCCCTGTCGCGGTACACGGCACGTTCACCTACGCGATCCCGCCCGCGCTGCGCGACGCCGTGCGCCTCGGCTCGCGCGTCGAAGTGCCGTTCGGTGCGAAACGAAACACCGGATTCGTCGTCGCGCTGACGGATCAGCCGCCGGAAAGCGGAAAGGTCCGGCCGATCCACGCGGTGCTGGATGACGACGAGCCGGCGCTGCTGCCGGAGATCATCGACCTTTGCCGCTGGGCCGCCGAGTACTACATCGCCCCCCTCGGCGAGATGCTTCGCGTCGCGCTGCCCGCAAACATGTCCGCACGCGGAAAGCGCGAAGTCTCGCTGGTTGGCGACGAGGCGATGATCGCCGCCGCGCTCGAAGCAAAACAGATTCTCGATGCCGATCTTCCTCTCATCGAAGAGCTCCGCCGCCGCCCGCTGCCGTTCGCTGCCGCGCTCGAAGCAAGCTCGCGATCGACGATCGATCGCCTCCGCGACGCCGGAATCGTCACCGTCGGCGACCGCGTAACGGACGCGAAAGGCGTCCGCTACGACCGCTTCGTGATTCTCGGGAGCGTGCCGGAGAGCCATGCTCAAGCGAGCTGTCATTCCGAGAGGGCGGGGCGGCGGGTGGGCGAGGAATCCCCCGCCGACACAGCGAAACACGCCCTTACACCGAAACAGCAACACGCCATCGACCTCCTCGCCACACGCAGCGGCGAAATGTCCGTGCGCGCGATGGAAGTCGCCGGCGTCAGCACCGCAGTCCTTGGCGCGCTGTCGAAGAAAGCAATCATCCGCATCGAACGCCGCGCGCGCCGCCACACCCTCGACGCGTTCCTGGCCGGACTCGATCCCGCTAGCGTCGGTGAGATCCGTCATTCCGAGGAGCAGCAAGAAGCGATCGCCGCCATCCGCGAAAAAATGGGTACCTTCGCGCCGTTTCTGCTCGAAGGCGTCACCGGCAGCGGCAAGACCGAGGTCTACATCGAGTTGATGAGAGACGCGGTGAGGCGAGGGGAGCAGGCTCTCTTGCTCGTTCCCGAAATCTCGCTCACGCCGGTGTTCGCATCGCGATTGAAAGAGCGCTTCGGCGATCGCATCGCCATCCTGCACAGCAGCCTTTCCGCCAGCGAACGCTTCGATCAATGGTGGCGCGCACGCCGCGGCGAAGTCGACGTCGCCATCGGCCCCCGCTCCGCCCTTTTCACTCCTTTCCAACGCCTCGGCATGATCGTCGTCGACGAGGAAGGCGACGCCGCCTACAAGCAGGACGAGTCGCCACGCTACAACGCCCGCGACCTGGCCGTCGTCCGCGCCCAACTCCGCGGCATCCCCATCGTCCTCGGCTCCGCCACGCCGTCGCTCGAATCGCGCGAAAACGCTGCCCGCGGCAAGTACACGCTGATCAGAATGCAGTCACGCGTCGAATCGCGCCCGCTCCCAATCGCCGACGTAATCGATCTAAGAAAAGAACGCGCGGAGAAAGAGGACAAGGGTTTTGTAATCTTCAGCCATCAATTGAAAGAGCGATTGAAAGAGACGTTCGCCGCAGGGGAGCAGGTCATTATCCTGATCAATCGCCGCGGTTACGCGCCGTATCTCCTATGCCGCGAGTGCGGCCATGAATTCCGCTGCAATGATTGCAGCGTGACGCTGACGGTCCATCGCCGCGAAGGTTTGTTGATCTGCCATTACTGCGGTGCGCGTAAGAAGATCCCAGACCGCTGCCCGCTCTGTAATGGCGAGGTATTACAACCAATCGGCTTCGGCACCGAAAAAGTGGAGGAGCGGTTCCGCCGCGACTTCCCCGATATCAGCGTGGCCGTACTCGACCGCGATTCGACGCGCAAGAAAGGGGAGTTGGTCCGCATCCTCGACGCCTTCCGCCGCAATCAGACGCAAGTCCTGATCGGCACGCAAATGCTGAGCAAAGGCCACCATTTCCCCAACGTCACCCTCACCGCCGTTCTCAACGCCGACTCCATCCTCGGCTACCCCGATTTCCGCTCCGCCGAAAAGACGTTCTATCTATTGACGCAAGTCGCCGGCCGCTCCGGCCGCGGCGACTTGATCGGAACCGTTCTAATCCAAAGCGCCTTTCCGACGCATTACGCAATCCAACACGCCCTCCGCCACGATTACGAAGGCTTTTACGAGTCCGAGATCCAATTCCGCAAGACGTTCCACTACCCCCCAGTCACGTCCATGATCGCCATCCTCTTCCGCGGCGAGCTCCTGGCGGACGTCGATCGCGCCGCCCTCGAATGCGGTCGCAAACTGGAGGAAGCCCTCAAACCCCTCCCCGGCACAAGAATCCAGGGCCCCGCCCCCGCCCCGATGGCCCGGATCAAAGGCGTCTACCGCTACCAGATCCTCCTCCGCTCCCCCCATCGAGGCGCACTACGCAAAGCGGTAGAAGGCGTGATGGTCGGCAAGAAGTGGAAGGGGGTGGAGGTGGCGGTGGATGTCGATCCGATCAATATTTTGTAGGACATGACTTCGTTCTTGCGTGGTATCGAGGTACTACGAGGGAACGCGCTCCTGCCTGGAGACATCAGTTGTGGAAGCCGGAGACGAATCGTCCACCACCGTTTTGGAACGTGTCGGTGCCGGCTCAAATCTGAAATGCAAGATCGCACGTCGGAGCGCTCTTTCGGACTCCCAGTAGTACGGTGGCCGGAACAGCTGCACCGGTTCGGGCACAGAGAATCCCGGTACCGATACGTGGAGGTTCAGGTCTTCAGCAGCGCGCAAGACCTGCTGAACGACGAGCTCCTTCTTAGCAAAAAAGAACATCTTTCGCCCATTAAGCGACAGATCCGGAAGGCAAAGAACCAGCTGTCCACCCGGACGAAGCGCACGAATCAGAGTGGGAATCATAGTGGCGTAGAAGCGAGCGAATTCTACGGGATCCTCCTCGGTATTGAAGCCATACGGGGGATCTGTGACGATCATATCCGTCTGTCCTCGCTCGTGAAGCCTACACGCGTCAGCCACACCCGTTAGGTAGGTCGTCCAATCGCCGCGCTGAAGGGACAGCGAACAGCTCTTCGAGAACTCACCATCGCTGACCGTCAGGTTCGGTCGGATGTTTAAAGAAAGAGACTTCTCCGACCTTTCGCGCAGATCAACGAGTTGGCGCAAGGCGCGCACGAAGCTATTGGCTTCAGACACAAAGGCACGCTGCCACTCCATATCGAATAGTTCGGCCGACGTTGACTGACGCCGGATGAACGCTGACAAGTTCCTGGCCGTTGTGCGAGCTACCAAATAGAAGAGCAACCGCTCGAAGCGAGACACTGGTAGGGCCGCTACGAAATCCCTGCTGAACGTGACGTCATGCATACTTACGAGATCGTGCACATTCGTGAGTGAGCGAAACCGTGACTGCGCGTCCCGTAACCGCTCGTCTGTTTCAGATGCGCCGTCGCCCAAGCTTACAACCACTGCGGAAATGCGTTGCTCGAGCTGCTTAAGCTCCAGAGTGTCGAGTGCAAAGAATCGCAAATTGTCTAAGCACAAGCGAGGTGAGATCTCAGATAGATCGGTGCATTCGGTGTTCAGTTCCGGATGCTTCATGGCCTCCAGCCAGATTGTTCCGCTTCCGACGAACGGATCGCAAAATCTAGTGGTCGCATCCGTTGGATCGATATCCGGTCGCGCGATGTTGATCATCGCGCCAGCGAGCGTATGTGGAATTGTGACCGGTGCCGTCCATGCGGGTTTCGTCTCGTCGAAAACGTGATAGGGGTTATCGTTTTTGAATTCCTGGTCGTAACAGATAAAATATTTGTGCTGACCTGGATGGCGAAGGCTTTCTGAGATGGAATGATCCAGTATTAGCCAGGCAGTACGGTCTTTGCGAACGCCTGGCGTCTCACGAAGTGCGGCGAGTGTTTCCTTGAAGTTACCCGGAGGTGGGATGATAATCCGTGGTTCGGAGGCTCCGAGCGCGTTTATGAAGGAGACAAGTCTTTGTTTGCCAATGAAGAACTTCTCTACATGGAGCTTCACCTCGTCTAGGCCCGACCTAAGATCGTCGGCAAACTCTCGATCGAAGTCCGTATAATCTTCGTGAGAGTAAGGCGCTAGTATCAGACGCTCGCCGCTCGCGAGGCGCAGGCGCGTGTCAAGGTAGTCGTGCAATGCCGCCTCGAATTCTGGCGCCGTAGCTTTGTCGATTCTCCGCGCGTAAACACGTGGCCCGCAGGAGTGAACGTAGCCGGAATACCCACAGACTGCCGCGGTATCGAGGTTGAGATGCGGCGGTACAAAAACGAGAGCTGATGAAAAGAGGGGACGTATAACTACGAGACGTTCGATTAGTGGCCAATATAACTCGGTGATCCGATCGGGAAGCGAGGGTCCGGCCATGCTACCCAAGCCCTCAACGATGCGCTCGATCGCTGTCGTGAACTCGCTCGGCGAAACGAACTGAATCTGCGGCGAGGCTCGCGGCGTAGAGGCGTCACGAAGCTCCGAGCGTATCAAGGCCATAAGCTCCGCGAACTGGATGTTGGTCACTCGCAGATTCTTTTTGAA
>JAXDGW010000082.1:0-91294 GCA_034664845.1 Thermoanaerobaculia bacterium
CATCCGCCTCCTCCTCAGCTCCCTCCTCGGGTTCGATCCGCGCAAGTATCGCGACCGCCTCGACCAGAGCCCCTGCGCGCTGAACATCCTCGACTTCAAGGATTTGACCTCGCCGCGCCTCACGCTCTTCAACGACACGTCGCACTACTCGGGCGACGTCCCCGAGGTGCCGAAGGAGAGGCTGTCGAAGACGTGGAGCGGGTTGAGGTAGCTGGGTTCGTGCGTGAGTCGATTAGTGGATTAGTCGATTAGTTAGCCCGCATTTCTCACAACCATGAACCACAGAGACGCAGAGGACACAGAGGGGTTTTCTCTGTGCTCTCTGCGTCTCTGTGGTAGTCGGGTTTCTTCCAGAAGAGTTAATTGAAACGCAGCGTCGGCACGTCTCTACTTCACCACGAACTGCGCGTGCGCCAGCAGCGGATCGTTGGCGTAGTAGATCTTCAGGTTCTGGCCTTTGTCGTTAACGGTGAGCGACTGCACGCGCCAGACTCCGCGCGCCGAGTTGGCGTGCAGGCGGATCGTGCCGACGTAGGTGATGGCGTCGCGCTGCTGGAGCGAGAAGAACGTACCGCTCGAGTTTCCGCCGGGGCCGACGATCTGTCCGCTGACGCCGCCGATGCCGCAGCTGTCGTCGGCGACCTGCGCGGTGACTTCGATGACGGGCTCTTCGCGTCCCATCAGGATCTGGGTTTTGCTCAGCACCAGGCCCTGGAGCACGGGCGGCTGGTTGTCGCAGGTGTCGCCGGTGATGTTGAGCCGGACGGACTGGACCGCCGGATTCTCCTGACGCACCGTGGCGAAGTTGTTGGCGTTGTCCTGCAGTTGCACCTGCTCGAGCGTCCAGTCGCCGCAGTCGAGGCATTGCGGCGGAAAGACGTCGCACTCCCACGTGTTGTCCGATCCCGTGGTGCAGCCGACGCCGAACCGCGCCAGCTTGGAGGGGCTGAGAAAGACGGCAGCGACGAGATGTACTCCCGACTTTTCATCGAGCGCGTCGACGAAGAGCTTGTTGTGCTCGCCGGCGCGCATCGCTCCGCGCTCCAGCCATACATTGCGAAGTGTCGGCGCGGTGGAGTCGGATGCCGACGAGCTAACCTTGAGCACCGCGGTCGGAGGGAGCGATCCCTGCGCGGCGCTGAGCGTCACGGAGTTCGTGGCCAGGTCGCTCATCGTCAGGAAGCTGATCTTCCACAGCCCCTCTTCCGCTTTCTCGGGGATGTGGATGCGGCTGATGTAGCGCATCGTCTCGCCCTCGCGCTGCTGGGCGAAACCCTGCACCGCTTTGCCGTTGGGGCTCGTCAGCGTGCCGGAGATCCCGCGAATGCCGGAGAGGTCGTCGTTGGCGACGATGATGAGCGTCGTGTCGCCACCGTCCTGCACCGCGGGGGGATCGAAGTTGACCGAGAGGAGTTGCGGCGGGACGGTGTCGGAGTTGGGATCTTTGGGATCGTTCGTACCGGTGTTGGGCTTGTTGGCCGGCTGCGGTTGGCCGCCCCCGACGGACGCTCCCGATCCGGCGCCGCGGAATGCGTTCGACGGCGGCTGAGCGAGCCGCGTGATGGGAGGTTGCGGTTTCGACGAAGGCGGTGCCGGTGTGTTTTTCACGGAAGGCTGGACCTGCGCTTGTGGCGCGGGTGCATCCGATTTCGGGGCGCCGAGGGCGAGGAGCTCGCGGAAGCGCTGGGCGCGGGAGAGGGTGGAAGTCTGCGCGCTCGGAGATGCATCCACGATCGTCGCGGTCGTGCTCTCGGTGAGTGGCTCCTCATCGACGACCCCACCACCCTTGCGATTCACACCTGCGGACGAACTGCTCGAAGCGGTCTGGACGTTCGTCGTCGATTCAGTCGTCGTTTTCCCCGAGTACGAGCGGACACGCACGACCAGTGCGGCCGCGAACGCGACCGTCAGGAGCGTGAGAAAAACCGAGAGAAAGGAGATCTGGAGTCGCCGGCGCACGGACAAACCTTCAATTGACAACGCCCGGAACAGCGAGAGTGAACGGCGCGATTTCCGCCCGGAAGGTTTCGCCGCCCGCGGGACGCATGATGTAGGCGCCCTGCATCGATCCCATCGAGGTCCGCAGGGGGCAGAAGCTCGTGTATTCGAACGATTCGCCCGGAGCGAGAAGCGGCGTCTCCCCGACGACGCCGGCGCCCTCGACGCGCTCCACGTTGCCGTCGGAGTCCGTGATGATCCACTCGCGGCTGATGAGTTGCGCGGTCTCGTCTCCGACGTTCGAGATCACGACGTGATAGGCGAAGAAGTAGTACCCCTCCTTGGGGTCGCTGCGCTCCTCGACGTAGATGCTCTCGACCTGGATGCGGATGCCGCGGGTTGTGGTGTCGCTCATGTGGTGGGTTGTTGGTCTTGGGGTTGCTGAGTTGCCGGTTGCTGAGTTGCTGGGTTGCTGGGTTGCTGGGTTGCTGGGTTGCTGGGTTGCTGAGTTGCTGGGTTGCTGAGTTGCTGAGTTTACGATTGCCTTGGTTGCTTGTTGATCTGCTCGGTGGCCGCGTGCTGAGCGATCTGTTCCGCGATTCCAGCTGCTGAGGACTCTATCATTCGCACGCTGAACGACCCGGCCGCGTCGGCAACTCAGCAACCAAGTAACCCAGCAACTCAGCAACCCTAAACATGCGAACGATCCTCCTCCTGATCCTGTCCCTCGCCTGCTCGGCCGCGTCGGCGCAGACGACGACTCAGGGCCCGGTCACGGCCGTCGCCGCGCCGCCGGCGGAGTTGTCGACGATCGTCGTTCCCATCCACGCTTCGCTCGCTCCACTTCTGCCGCAGCTCGAATCGCAGGTGCCGAAGAACCTTTCGAAGACGGACGCGTGGGAGCTGGACCCGCGGAAGGAGTTCGGGATGAAGTACCGCGTCGTCCGCGATCCGATCGTTCTCAACGCCATCGGCGGCGGCATTCACGCCACGACGACGATTCACTTCGCGCTGCAGGGCTGCCGCAGGACGAAGAAGCCTTTCACCGATGACGTCGTGATGTGGCCGTGTCTCTCGTGCGGATTCGGCGAGCCGATGCGCGACGCCTGGATCTCGCTCGCTTCGCATCTCGACTGGGACGCCAACTGGCGCCTCCGCTCCACGACGCGGGCGATGCCGGTCGACTACTCCTCCAACCGTTGCCAGGTCACGTTCGCAAACATCGACATCACCGACTGGAAGATCGCGCCGATCGTCCGCGAGCAGTTGAAGCAGACGCTCAAGACGATCGACGCGAACACGCCGAAGCTGACGAACATCCGTCCTGCCGCCGGGCAGGTGTGGTCGGCGCTGCAATCGCCGGTGGAGATCGCGCCGCGCACCTGGCTCGTCATGGAGCCATCCGACGTATCCCTCGGCCCGATCACCGGCTCGGGGCTCACCGTGACCAGCATGCTGACGCTGAGCGCGCGCACAAGAGTCGTCGTCGGAGAACGGCCGGCCGTCACTCCGAAAGCGCTGCCGGCGTTGCGCTTGTCGCAGCCGGGGACGGCAGGCGGAATTCGGATTCCATTTAACGTCGAGCTTTCGTACGACGAAGCCAGCCGGCTGATGACGGAGAATTTCGGCAAACGCAACTACGAGGGCGTGGCCGTCGATGGTATCCGCATCACGCCGGCCGCGAACGGCCGCGTTTCGATCGAGCTGAATGTCGACTACCGGCTATCGAGACTGCGGCACTACAACGGTCCGGTTTATCTCGAGGCCACGCCGGCGTTCGACGCAACTACGCGCATCGTGTCGCTGGAGAACCTGCAGTACGCGCTCGAATCGCGGAGGAAGAATCTCTTCGTCCGGATCGCCGACCGGTTCGCGCACGACACGCTCCGCGCGCAACTGGCGAAGACCGCGCACTGGTCGGTGGCCCCGCAGATCGATTCGATCCGCGGCGCGATCGCGAACGCGGTGACGCGTCCACTGGCATCGGGAGTCATGATGCGCGGCCGTGTGGACGCGATCGAGCTGCACTCGATGACGCTCGACGCAAGCGGCATCATCATTCACGCGCTGGCAGCGGGAAACGCCGAGGTGGAGATCAAGGCGTTTCGCTAGCTAACGGGCTCACGCAGCACGGCGAGCGCGAAAAAACGCGCCACGCCCCGGAGACCGGCGCGGGCGCGTCAGAGAAAATCGACTAGTGCAGGATTCACGGGGGCAGAGCCCAGCGCGTTACTCCGGCATGACGATGCTTGACCACGGCATCTTGCGGACCGCGATGACTTTCTCGTCGACCGCATCCTGTGTCGCCGTGGCACCAAGGACTCGCTGGATGTACTGGACCTCAGGCGAGACCAGGGGACGCTGACTCAGGCGCGCAGCAGCCTTCCGGATATTGCTTTCTGAGACTGTGACCTTCGCAGCGCGTTTCGGTTTTAGAACGTTCGTCATGGGACAAGCTCCTTCTTAGTGTTGAACTGCCGCGGCCGGCTTCGAAGCGTCTTTCTTCGAGCGTGCCTCGTTGACTACAACAGCCTGACCATTCACATCGGTACCATCGAGACCCTTAATTGTGGCCTGTGCTTCCGCATCATTCGCGAATTCGACAAATGCGAAGCCCTTCGACAGGCCGGTGACGCGATCGTTCACGACTTCCGAAGAGGTCGGTGTTCCGTACGGCTTGACGAGCTCGCCGAGCTTCGCGTCGTCGATGTCCTTGGGCAGATTTCCGAAATAGACTTTCATTGGGGGATTCACTCCTGGCCGTTTCCGCCAGCACGCTTCGCGCGGAGGGGAAAGGTTGATTTGCTAAGAAGATTGAGTTCAGAAGCGCTGACTCAGCTCAGGCGGCCTGAAGGATGAGGAAGGTTCCTCAAGAACCCACACCATACACTATTTGTGCGAATAAGTCTATTCGCCGCGGATCTCGGCGAAGAACGCTTCACTCGATACCGGCCGCCCCAAAAACCGCTCCACCAGATCCCTCGCCGGCTCCTCACTTCCTCGGGCCAGAATCAGCTCGCGGAAGCGCCGCCCCGTCGCCGCGTTCATGACGTCGGCGCCAAACGCGCTGATGAGATCGAGCGCGATGACCTTCGCCCACATGTAGCCGTAGTAGCCCGCCGCGTAGCCGCTGGCGATGTGATCGAACGTTCCGGGAAACGCGGTTCCTGCGACGGTGCCCATGGGAGTGGCGCCTTCCATCTGTTGCCAGAGTTGGAGGGAGGGGCTGTCGGGTGTCGCCAGTGGGGTGGCGGGGTTTTCGCTCGAAGGTGAGGTAGACGGAGATCCGGACTCCTGTTCCCCGACAGCCGACACCCGACAGCCGACACCCTCCCCAGCCCGCCCCCGAGCCCCGGCACCCTCACCCGACAACGCCATGTCATAGCTCGCGTACAGAAGCTGCCGGCCGTAATCGATTCCGGAGCCGAACTTTTTCGCGGCACTGATGCGCTGCACGAGCGGCTCGTCGAGGAGAGGACATGTCGTGCAGTGGTTGCGCATCAGCACCAGACTCTCCATCCGGCTTGCCCACTCTTCGTACATCTGCGACGGCGCCTCGACGAAGTCGCGCTCGACGCTGGTACCGGAGTGCTGGTTGTACTCAGTGCTCGAAAGGACGCCGTGCATGACGTGCCCGAACTCGTGCAGGAGCGTCTCGACCTCGCTGTGCCCCAGCCCCTGCCGGTTGAAGTTCGTCACCAGCACGCTGATCGGCTGGCGCCCAGCCTTGCGCGAGACGCCGCGAACCGGCCATGCCGCGGCATGCTTGTACTTGTCCTCACGAGGAAAGAGATCGAGGTAGATGCCACCGATGCGCTCGCCGGTGACGGCATCCTCGACGTCGTAGTACCTCACGTCGTTGTGCCACACCTGAACGGCCGCTTCGCGGAATCGGATGCCGTACAGCCGTTCGGTGATATCGAGCATCCAGCGAACGGTTGGCATCGTGGGGAAGTAATCGCGCAGCGCTTCCTGATCGACCGCGTACCGTTTCTCGCGCAGCCGTTCGCGGTAGTAGCCGGTGTCCCAGCGTTCGATCGAGGCGTCTTCGATGGCCACGCCGGTCAGCTCCGATTTCATTTCGGCGAGTTGCCGCAGATCGTTCCGCTCCGCTTCGACGACAGCGCTACGTACCTCGTCGAGGAAGGCGGCCACAGTCTCGGGATTCCCGACCATACGCCGCTTCGTCACGTAATGCGCGTAGCTCGGAGAGTCATAGAGATCCGCAATCTCTTTGCGCAGCGCCACGATCTCGTCGAGGATCTCCAGGTTGCGGGCCGTGCCGCGGTTCGTGTTGGCGATGTAATAGCGCTTCCTCGCCTCCTCGCTCACGGCGTTGGCCATGAAGGGGATGTAGTCGGGATAGTCGAATCCGACGACGATGTTTCCTTCCGCGTCGCGCGCGGAACGATCGATGTACGACTGCGGCAGACCGGCGCATTCGGCGGGCGTGAAATGCAGCAACGTCTTGTTCTCGCGGATGTTCTTGCTGAACTCCTGCGCCAGTTCGGTAAGCCGCTCTGAGATGGCTCGGAACCGGTCGCGCCTCTCGGGCGGGAGCGCGACACCGCTGTCCTCGAACGCTTCGAGCAGGTCTTTCTTCAACTGCTTCTGCGCGGGCGTTCGCGGCTCGGCACGACGGACGCGCTCGAACAGCTGCTCGTTCTGGAACAGCTCGGTCATGAACACCGACTCTTCGATCAGCGCCTTGTCGCCGGCGTCCCGCACCGCAGCATCGGGATGAACACTATTGAGAAGCGAGATCGGCCCGTAGGCGTCTTCGAGGACCATGGAGATCCGGTCCCACGCCTCGAGAACCGACTCAGGAGTGACTGCTTCGATAGGAAGCTTCTCGATCGCCGCAAGCCCGCGGCGGGCTTCGGCCAACGCACGCTCCGCCGCGGCCGAGAGGGCGGAAGCGTCATAGATCGGGATGGTGGGTCGGGCGATTTCGGTCGATTCAGTCATCAAAAGAGGCGGCATTCTAGGAGCCTCGGGCGAAAAACGCACGTTGATTTGAAAGCCAACACTTCCGGCCCGGGAAACTTGCGCTACGCAATTCGCGTACAAGGTTTCATGCGCTCAACCATTGCTGTCCTTGTCGGGCTGATTGCCTTTCCACTCTTCGCCCAAAACTCGTTCCTCGACCAGGGCCGCGCCGCCATGAACCGCAATGATGCCGAGACCGCGTCG
The DNA here is from genome assembly GCA_034664845.1 of Thermoanaerobaculia bacterium. Lineage (GTDB taxonomy): Bacteria > Acidobacteriota > Thermoanaerobaculia > Gp7-AA8 > Gp7-AA8 > JADGNZ01. The sequence continues at coordinate 7,132 of JAXDGW010000082.1, forward strand.
GGTCTGTTCGAGAAAGCAGTGGCTCAGAATCCGAAATCCGCCGAGGCGCATTACTTACTCGGCAGCGCGTACGGAACCATGGCGCAGAAAGCGAGCCTTTTCAGTCAGGCCTCGCTGGCAGGGAAGACCAAAGACGAGTTCGAAAAAGCGGTCGAGCTCGATCCCAATCACCTCGAAGCCCGGATGGGACTCGTCCAGTACTACGCGATGGCGCCCGGATTCATGGGCGGGAGCTACGACAAGGCGTTCGCGCAGGCTGGCGAGATTCGGAAGCGCGATCCGCTCATGGGACATCGAGCCTCGGCGACCATCTACTCGCACCAAAAAAAGACCGCCGAGGCGAAGGCCGAGTACTTGGCGGAGATCAAGGAGTTCCCGAAATCGCCGCGCGCCCACCTCGACCTCGGCCTCCTGCACATGTCCGAGAAGGACTACAAGGCCGCCGGCAGCGAATTCGATAGCGCGCTGGCGCTCGATCCCGCCTACATGCCCGCCGTCTTTCGTAACGGACAGCTCGCCGTTCTCAGCAACGGAAATCTCGCGCACGGCGAAGAGCTGCTGCGAAAGTACCTCGCCTACAAACCAAAGACCGACGAGCCGTCTCTCGCCCGCGCCCACTACTGGCTCGGCCGCCTTCTCGAGACGCAGGGAAAGAAAGCGGACGCAAGGGCCAGCTACGTGGCGTCGCTGAAGCTCAACCCGAACCAGAAGGACGTGGCCGAGGCGCTGAAGCGGGTTTCGTAGGATGAAAACCATCAACCACAGAGACACTAAGAGCACAGAGGATTTCTCTGTGTCCTCTGCGCCTCCGTGGTGATCGGTTCTCTCTAGGCAGCGCATAATCCCGACGTGCCCGAGCTGCCGGACGTCGCCGTCTACGTGGAATCGATCGCGTCACGCATCGCCGATCAGCCCCTCGTCAAGCTCCGCCTCGGCAACCCATTCGTCCTGCGCACCGTCGATCCGACACCATCCGACATCGCCGGCAAGCGCGTCCTCAACGTTCGGCGCATGGGCAAGCGGATCGTGATCGGACTGGATGACGATCTCTTCATCGTCATCCACCTCATGATCGCCGGCCGCTTCAAATGGCTGCCGTCCGGCGCGAAACTGCCGGGGAAGTTGGGACTGGCTGCGTTCGACTTCCCCAACGGAACGCTCTTGCTGACCGAGGCAGGATCGAAGAGGCGGGCGTCAATTCACATCGTGCGCGGCGAGGAGGCGGTCCGCGCGCATGATCCGGGCGGAATCGAGCCGCTCGTTATGTCGCTCGATGCGTTCCGCGCCGCGCTCACCCGCGAGCGCCACACGCTCAAGCGAACGCTCACCGACCCGCACGTCTTCAGCGGAATCGGCAACGCCTACTCCGACGAGATCCTCCACCGCGCACGCCTCTCGCCGGTGCAGATGACGACGAATCTCTCCGATGACGAGATCGTCCGTTTGTACGACGCCACGCGCCGCACTCTCACCGAATGGACGGACCGCCTGCGGGCCGAAGCCGTCGCCAAGTTCCCCGAGAAAGTCACGGCCTTCCGCCCCGACTTCGCCGTCCACGGCCGCTATGGCAAACCGTGTCCCGACTGCGGGACTGCCGTGCAGCACATCGTCTACTCCGAGAACGAAACGAACTACTGCGCGCGCTGCCAGACAGGAGGGAAGCTCCTCGCCGACCGGGCGTTGTCCCGCCTGCTGCACAGCGATTGGCCGAAATCGATTGATGAGTTGTGATTCGCGGTTGAGCTCGCGGCGTAACTTGCCCGAAAACCTTGAACCACAGAGCCACAGAGTACACGGAGGTTTCTCCGTGCACTCTGCGTCTCCGTGGTGAACCGGTTCATCTACTGCCCCGACGTGACCTCGAACAACGACCACTCGCCGAGGCGTAGCCCCAGTGACGCCGGACCGCGCAGAACGAACTCGATTCCGGAGCCGGCCACGAGATCCCGCACGGTATTCGACACCAGCACATCGCCGGCAGCGGCTGCCTCGGAGAGCAGCGCTCCGATCTCCACGGTCGTTCCGCTGATCGTTTCGCCGTCGGTGTCGCACTCACCGGTGTGAAGCGCGGCGGCCAGGCGGATGCCTGAGCGCTGCGCCGCGTCGCGAATGGCGCAGGCGCACCGGATGGCGCGCACCGGACCGTCGAAGGTGGCTACCAGCGCATAAGCGACGTGTGCGAACTTCCGGCCGTGAAACCATTCGATCTCGCGGCGCGCTTCGTCATCGAGATCCGCCAGCCGCGCGCTGTCGCAGTCGGAGCGGACGAAGAGACACGTGGCCAGGACGCGCGTCGGCTCGGGAAAATCGTGCAGCTCGCCGATGAACCGCTCCACGGCGGCCAGAATCGAATCCTGGTCGCCGACGAACGGCAAGTGATCGTCGCCAGGCAGCTCGACCATTCTCGCGCCGGGAATCCGCTCGGCGAGGAAACGTCCTTCTTCGATGCGCAGGCAGCGATCTCCAGTCCGATGAATGACGAGCGTCGGCACGTGGATGGTCGGCAGCACGTGACGGATGTCGACCTCCGCGTTCATCCGCGTCAGCGCGGCGGCAGCGCCCGGGCTGGCGCCCATGCGCAGGTAGGTGGCCCACCAGCGCCGAAAGTCAGGATCGTTCGCCCGGCTCGGCGCGCGCTCCTCGATTCCGAGCGGTCCGCCCCAGTCGCGCTCCATCCCGATGATGAACGCCTCGCGCTGCTCCGTGGTCGGTCCCCACGGATAATCGGGCGCCCACAGCCGCCGCGCGTAACCGCCGATGATGATCACGCCCGCAACCTGTTGGGGATACGTCGCAGCGAAGAGCGACGTCAGCGGTCCTCCCTCCGAAACACCCATCAAGACGGCGCGCCGCGAGCCCGCCGCTGCCATCACCGCCCGGACGTCGTCCATCCGTACCTCGAGCGAGGGGAGTTGCGCGATCGGGACGCGGTCCGACAGGCCGGTGCCGCGTTTGTCGAAGACGATCAGCCGTGCGAAACCGCTGAGACGCGTCAGAAACCGCGCGAACGACGGCTCGGCCCAGAACATCTCGAGATGAGAGACCCAGCCCATCACGAAGACGAGATCGATCGGTCCATCGCCGATGACCTGATAGGCGATATTGACATCGCCGCTCCGGGCGTAACGCGTTTGCGGCACTGCCTGCGCGGCTGCGCTGCTCTCGACCTCGGCGGAGGTCTCCACGGCCGCCGCGAATCGGTAGCCGCGGCGCGCCATCGTCTGCACGTACTCAGTCTTCGGGTCGAATACAGCGAGCGTCTTCCGCACCAGTGAGATGTGTTGGGCGAGGTTGTTGTCCTCGACGTGGCTGTCCGGCCAGACGCGGTCGATGAGCTCGCGCTTCGAGACTACGCGGCCGGCATTCGCGGCCAGGAAGACAAGCGTCTCGAATGCCTTGCCGCCGAGGGGGATCTCGCAAGAGCCGGCGGAGAGGATTCCTTGTGCGGGATCGAGACGGAATGGGCCGAAGCGATAAGTCTTCATCGAACTTTCAACGGCGATTCATCCGAGTCTCACGACTTCGCGCGTTCCTCGCCTCAGATTGTCAGCACCCGAACATCAATCTTACTCGCAGGGAAGGAGAACCTATGCGTTCGCTCAAGTCATGGTCTGCCTTTGTGGTGCTTTGTCTGGCATTCGTTCCCGGTCAAGTGGACGCGGCACCGAAGCGCGCCAACGGCAAAATCGCGTTTAACACCAACCGGGACGGCAACAACGAGATCTATGTGATGAACATCGACGGCAGCGGCCAGACCCGGCTGACCAGCGACCCGGCGAGCGACTTCGGACCGGCCTGGTCGCCGGACGGTACGCAGATCGCCTTCACCAGAGGCCTCGACATCTTCGTCATGAACGCCGACGGCACGAACCCGATCAGGCTCACGGCGTTCACGGCGATCAATTCCGCTCCGGCCTGGTCGCCGGACGGCAGGCAGATCGCGTTTCACAGCTCCCGCGACGGTAATTTCGAGATCTATGTGATGAACGCCGACGGCAGCAATCAGACGCGCCTGACGAACAACGCCGCCGGTGACTTCTCGCCCTCGTGGTCGCCGGACGGGCAGCGAATCGTCTTCCGCACCGATCGGGACGGCAATAACGAGATCTATATCATCCCAAAAAACGGCTCGCGCCCATCCAGGCTGACCGTGAATACGCTCGACGATCAGGAGCCGCATTTCTCCGTAGATGGTACGAAGATTTTCTTTACCCGCCTCCTGGGTCTTCGCCAGATCATGGTGATGAACGCCGACGGAACGAATGCCGTGCAGCTCACGTGGGCTGGCGCCAACTCTCTACCGGCAGCGTCGCCCGACGGAAACAGAATCACATTCACCAGCGAACGCGACGGCAACCACGAGATCTACGTCATGAACTTCGACGGCAGCGCTCAAGTCCGGCTGACGAACAACGCCGGGAGCGACGATGCGCCAGCCTGGCAGCCGCTATTTCTACAATCCACGGTAGGCGTGTACCGCCCCACCACCGGTCAGTGGCTCCTGCGCACGTCGAACAGCGCGGGCAATCCCAACCTTACGTTCACCTTCGGCGGCCAACCGGGAGACCAGCCAGTCGCCGGTGACTGGGACGGCGATGGCCGCACCGATCTCGGCGTCTATCGCGATGCCACATTCATTCGGGGGATCTTGAAGACAACCTTCGCCGGATGTCCCCACTGCTTTCTGGTGACGACCATCGATGAGCTGGATCCGCTCCCGTTCGGACAAGCGGGAGACCTCCCAATCGCAGGAGACTGGAACGGCGACGGCATCGACGACATCGGAGTCTACCGGCCGGGCAGCAGTACGTTTCTCCTGCGCGTGCCGCAAGGAGTCATCAACCCTTGTCCGATCTGTCTTCCGGTGGCGATTTTCTCCACGGCCACGCACCAATTCGGGTCGCTGGGAGACCTGCCGGTGGCGGGCGACTGGGACGGCGACGACAAGGACGGCATCGGCGTCTTTCATCAGGGCGTCTTCCTGGTGAGCAATGATTTCTCGGAAGTAAACGGCAGCTCCACGTTCGGATTCGCCGGCGACCTGCCACTGAGCGGCGACTGGATCGGAACGGGAAGCCATCAACTCGGGCTCTTCCACCCATCGACAGCGACCTTCTCGCTCGAAACGGTACTGGGCAACGGCCCCAGCCTCCCTTTCGCGTTCGGCAGCGCCGGGGATCTCCCCGTGGCCGGGCATTGGACGCTGGTCCCCTGAAGCGCACGTTGTCAGACGCGCAACCAGCACGGAAGAAAGCGATCAAGAAGGCGGAGCGACATTTGGCGCTCCGCCTTTCTGTTTGCTCACCAACGTTCAGATCGATGGATGCTTTTCTCGCAGTAGACTTGCCAGGGGACCGTGTCGAACCCGCCGACCATGCTGCAAACGCGCACGAGCGAACACGATCTTCGGCTGGCGCGGGGATGCGCTGACGGGCAGCTCGGACGTGATCGCTCGATCTACTCCAGCCACGGCGAGAGGAAGAAGTCGATCGCCGAGGATGGGCTGTATGGGGTGCCGTGAGCCCGCTCCTGCTATCCTGCCATCGATGAACGCGCACACCTATCACGTTCAGGCTGACTGGGATCCCGAAGCCGCCGTCTGGGTCGCCACAAGTGCCGATGTCCCGGGATTGGCTACTGAGGCCGAAACGATTGAGGGACTCACGAACAAACTTCGGAACATGATTCCCGAGTTGCTGGAAGCCAACGGTCTACTTTCCGCCAGCATTCAGAGCGACTCGATCGCGTTCGAGCTGACCAGCCATCGTCAGGAGCTCGTGACGCTGGCTTCCTGATGTCCTCGTCGTTCACGCCGGCGGTCAAGAGGCTACTGATGGATCACGATTGTCGGTTCGAGCGACACGGCAAAGGCGACCACGAGATTTGGTTCAGTCCGATCACGAATCGCCGATTTGTCGTCGATCAACAAATCAAGTCTCGACACACAGCCAACGCGGTCCTCAAGCAGGCAGGACTCACAAAGCGGCTCTAATCCCATCCTGAATCAGCGTCGACGAAAAAGAAGCTCTCCGCTCCGGCAGCTGAATACTCTCGATACGGGCGATGCACCGAAGCACGTGCTTCAGGTAGATGACATCGTCCTTCACAATGAGACGGCCTCTTCAAGCACTCGCTCCCGGAGCAAGTCATCGAGTCCGCGCTTCGACGCGCAGCGAGTGATCGATTTCGAGCTGCACGCGAGGCCGCGGCAGGTCGGCCACGAGCGTGCGCAGCGCGCGCCCGAGTTCGAGACAATCGTCGGCGTTCTTCTCGGCGACGATCGAGCGGACGTCGGCGAGGAGCGTTCGCGCCAGCGACTGCGCCTTCTCGACGTCGCCATGAGCCGCGCCGTCCGTACGCACCAGCGCCGCTTCGAGATTCAGCGTCAGCGCGGTGAGGTGGTGGCCGAGGGCGTCGTGCAGCTCGCGCGCGATGCGGAGCCGTTCGGCGAGCCGGCCACCGTCCGCGACGAGATCCTGCATCGCGCGAAGCTGCGCGTTCGTCCGCACTTCGCGATCGAGAATCTCGAACGTGAAGAACGCGAGGATCTGGAAGCCAAAGTAGGCCGGAGTCAGCAGAAACGCGGCGCGGCCATTCCAGTGAAACGCAACTGCGGCGGCGAGGAGAAGCGTCTGGATGACGATCCATGCAAGGCCGCGCTTGCGGTCCATGAGCGAGGGGAGGCGCATCGCGATCAGCACGAGCAGCGTGCCTTCAAATCCGTCGCAGAGAAGCAGAACCATCACGACGATACAGAGGACTTCCATCGCCAGAAACGAACGGCGCGGGTGCCGCAAGTCGGCGATGAAGAGCACGCCGAACAGCACGAATGCGACTGCCCATCGCGGCATTGTTCCGGGCGTGTTCGCGCCCTGAATGATGACCGGGAGGCCCACCATCAGCCAGGCCGTCAGTCCAGCTACGCCGAGGATGCGCGTGTGCGGCATCAAGGGAGAATGACACAGCGGCCGAGGCGCGTGAATAGGCCGGAAGTCACATGCCGTGCGCTGCCCCGAGCGGCACATGCGCGAACGCCGCGCGCCGCGTACTTTGTGCAGCGGAGGATTTCACCATGCGCATCACAGCATGCATCACGCTTCTCATCATCGTCGCGCTTCCACTGGCCGCCGACGATGCCGCCGATTTTCTGAAAGCCGTCTCCGGCCGCGACCTCGCCACCGTGAAGTCGATGCTCGCGCGTGATCCCGCGCTGGCGAACGCGCGCAACGCGAAAGGAACGGACGCGCTCACGACGGCGCTGTTCGCCAACAACGGCGAGGGCTTCACTGATCCCGCGAAGAACGAGATCCTGCACGCGCTCATCCCGCACGCGAAGCTGGATCTCTTCCAGACAGCGGCGTTGGGCACCGCGGCGCAACTGGAAGCGATGCTCGCCGATCCTGCGGCGCTGACGAGCCGCACGGCTTTCGGATGGACGCTGCTGCACATGGCAGCCTTCGGAGGCAACGTGGCGACGACCGAGTTGCTCATCAAGAAGGGTGCAACGATCGACGTGCGCGCAGGCTCGAAGTTCCGGAACACGCCGCTGCAGACGGCGCTGCTTTCGGGTCAGTACGCGACTGCGAAGATCCTGCTCGATCACGGTGCGGATGCACTGGTGCGGCAGTCAAAAGGCTTCACCCCGATGCACGAAGCTGCCTTCGAGGGACGTCAGGAGCTCGTCCAATTGCTCCTGGACCACGGTGCAGAGATGAACTCCGTTGCCGACAACGGCCAGACTCCGCTGGCCGAGGCGTTGCGAGCGAAGCATGAGGAGCTGGCGGCGTGGATGAAAGCGAAGGGTGCGGTGCTGGAAGCGCAACCGAATGATGAGGTGCTGAAGAAGTAAAAGAGCGACTCATACACACGGCATATCATTCGCGCTCGCATGAATCGACGTTTCAACTGGCAGCTTTGGTCTGGGCTCGCGCTCAGTGTGGCGGCGTTTGCCAGCTACTTCCTCGTCTTCATTCGGTTTCCGGTCACGCGCGATGTGCCGTGGGCGTCGCTGATTCTGTTCGCCATTGCAATCGTGCTCTTGGTGAGCGGACTCCGGCGCGCCTCGGGGCGACGGATCGTCGCGTGGATCGTGACGGTCTTTGGCTTCGCGATCTGCGCGTTTTTCTGCTTCGCCATGTTCATCGGCGCGAGGATGCTCCCTGCTTCGGCGAACGCGCCGGCGGTCGGAAGCAAGGCGCCCGATTTCGTCCTTCTCGATATCAAACGAAAGCCTGTTGCGCTGGCGCGACTTCTGGCCGAGCCGGCGACGAAGGGCGTGATCCTCATCTTCTATCGCGGCTACTGGTGACCATTCTGCAACTCCGAGTTACGGAGTATCGAAGAACATCTCGCCGAGTTTCGCGCCGCCGGCATCCAACCGGTTGCGATCAGTGTCGACACGCCTGAAGAATCGCGCGATCTTGTGAAGAAGGCCGGCTACACGTTTCCGCTTCTCTCCGATCCGAAGACCGAGGCCATCCGGCGGTACGACCTCCTGCACAAAGGAGAGAGCATGGACGGACACGCCATCGCGCGGCCGGCCGAGTTCCTGGTCGATCGCAACGGCATCGTGCGCTGGCGCAACATCACCGGCGATCTCCGCATCCGCGCACGGCCGGAGGAGATGCTGGAGGCGGCGCGGGCGCTGCGGTAGTCGGGGTTGAGAACCGTTTCACGCGGAGGCGCGGAGACGCGGAGAGTGTGCCCCCGCGCCTCCGCGTCTCCGCGTGAAACGGCTTTTAAGAAATTAGAACCGAACCCCAAGCGAGACCCGCACCGTCCTCGGCGTCTGGTACGCGAGGTTATTCAGCGGCGTCCCGAAATTCGTCGCGAGCTGGTAGTTCGCGCCCATCGCCGTACACGTTGCCGCCGAGGCTCCCGTCGGACATTGCACCGGCGTCTGCTTCGCCGGATCGAACGGTACGAACGTCGTCGACGTCGCGGCTGTGGTGACTGTGGTGCCGAGGCGCTGCGGATCGAAGATCCCGGCGCCATTGAACGCGTTGAGCAGATCGCCCTGCGCGAAAAACTCGAGCGCGGAGACGCGGACGCTGTAGCGCAGCGCGAGGTCGGTCGATCGCGTCGCTTCCGTCCGCAACTCTCCTCGGCCGCTGAAATAGTAGAAGCCGTTCGGAACCGATGCGTAGCCGAGGTTTGAAGGAGCGCCGGCGTAGCGCGTGAGGTTGATCGCGCCGGCGATCGAGTACGGCATCCCCGATTCATAAGCCTGCATGACGGTCGCTTCGAGCGAGCCGGCCGGAAGCGGCAGACGATATCCGGCCCATGCGCGGACACGGTGGCGCTGATCGCCGGCGAGGTAACCGATCGGCGAAACGCGGCTGTAGTGGAAGTACTCGGGATAGAAAAGCGCCGGGTCGGTGTTCGCCACCGCGCCGGTGGCGCTGTCGCCGTCATCGTTGCCGCGCAGCTTCGACCACGTGTAGTGCGTGCCGAATTCGAAGCGTCCCGGCGTCCATCGCGCCTGCAACTGCACGCCGCGATATTGGCGCTCGAGGTTGTCGCTGTTGCGGACGAGCGAAAGATCGACCGGGATGCCTAGCGGCGTGTTGGCTTTCTTCGTCGCCGTCGTCACGCTGGCTGCGTAGAAATCGCGCCAGTCGCGATGCACGTAATCGACGCGGACGAAACCGCTCTTGCCGATTTGCGCGCCGTATCCCGCCGTGATCTCGCGCACCGACGGCGATGCGAGGGAGCCGTCGAAATAGGTCGCGTAGCCGGGGATGCTGCGCGAGCCGTTGGCGCGCAGGTTGACCGCGGTGCGGTTGGCCGTACCACCCTGCGTGTTGTTGAAGTAATCGAAGATGCGGCGGATCGCTTCGTCCATCGGCACGGTCAGCGACGTGTTGTTGATGGCAGGACCGCGATAGGCGAAGTCGATCGCCGCGGCATTACCGGCCGCCTGATTCGACGACGCGATGCTGTCGGCGATGCGCGACGCGTACTCGCCAAACGAGACGGTGAAGCGATGCCGGCCGTCGCCGCGCACGTCGTACTGCGCGGAAAGCCGCGGCGAGATTTTGGAATCGTTCGAGCTGACCACGCCGTCAGCATCGACGGCGTGATTGCGGTCGTATCGCGCACCGATCGTCAGCGTCAGGTGCGAGGTGGCGCTCCACGTGTCGTTGACGAACGCCGAGTCTGTGCGCAAGTCGTTGGAGCTCGCAGGCGTGAGAATCGGCGACCACCGAATGAACGTGCCGCCGCCATTCGCGTTCGACGGCGTGATGACGGGATAGATCACACCATTGCTGTATTGCGCCTTCGTCACGAAGATCGAGAAGTCGCTCCCCGATTGATGATTGTTCGCGTACCGGCTTTCGGAAAAGCGATCGACGCCGGCAACGAGGTCGTGGCTGCCGAACGACTTCGCATCGAAAAAATCGTGAGCCTCGAGCAGGATGTCTTTGTTGTTGCGGCGCTCGGCGTCGCAGACCTCGCACAGCGTCGGCGCGTGGAAGCGCGTGTTGTTGTTGTTTCGATCGAGTAGGACGGTTCCGGCGATGAGGTCCGTCGTCGTCGCGCCGGTGCGGTCGGAGAACCTGCGCGCCGAGTAGTGCCCCTCCAGCAGCAGGTTCGTCGCGGCCATGCCGTTGTAGTGAACAGCCAGCAGCGACTCCGGATCGGTGCGCGTCGTCAGACTGGCTTCGTCGTAGAGATTTGCGGAGAAGCGCGAGTTGGTTCCGTTCGTGTTGACGCCGAACCATGATGCCGCCAGCGTCTGACGCGCGCCGATCTGTGACGTCAGCTTCACCTCATACCTCTTCTGATCATTCCCCTCGGCATAACTGATCGCCGGCGAGGCGGGCGAGATCGGGTTCGCCGTCGATGCCGGGATGGAGACCGTCTGCCGCGCCGTGTCGTTCTTCGCCAGCCGTCCGGCGCCGAAGAACCAGAGGCGGTCGCGAATCAGGAAGCCGCCAAGCGTGCCTTCGCCGACGTGATTGAGATTGTTCTCACGCGTCTCCAGCGCCGGAGACTGCGCCACCCACGACGGATTGCTGAGCGAGTCGCGGATCGAACCGGTGAGCTGATTGCCGCCCGACTTCGTGATCGAGTTGACCACACCGCCGCTGAATCGTCCGTACTGCGCGGAGATCGCGCCGGTCATCACCGTCGTCTCCTGAATGGCATCCTCGACGTACATCGGCCGCATCTGCCCGCGCGTCTGTTCCGTGACGGCCACACCGTTGACGAGCACGAGGTTGTCGTAACCCGGGCCGCCCGAGATGTAGAGCTCCCCGTTCGCGAGCGTGTTTCCGTTCACGCCCGGCGCGAACTGCGCGGTGGCGAGTTGATTGCGCTGAATCGGGAGCTGCTCGATGAACGGCAGCGTCATGTTCGTGGAGATCGTCGGACTCTCGATCACCGAGGGCGCCGGAGCTGTGACGGTGATGGACTCACTGGTGCCCGCCGGTTTCAAGACAGCGTCGACGCGCGATGTCTGCGAAAGCCGCAGCGAGCTGTTCATCCGCTGCGTCTCCATCCCCGCGAATGTCATCGAGACCGCATATTCGCCCGGCGGCAGCGCGGAGAAACTGTACCCGCCGCTCTCGCCCGTGACCGCCGTTCGCGTCCCCTGCAGGGCCGGCGAGGAGATCGTCACCATCACCCCCGGCAACGCCCGCCCCTCGGCGGACACGACGCCGGTGAGCGCCGCGCTGGTCTGACCGAACAGCGAAACCGCGAAGAAGGAAAGCGCACAAACCAGGACCGGAATGGCTCTCTTCATTGTCGATCGTCTCCCGATGAATTGAAGGATGGATCGATGATAGCGCGTTGCTGATACGAGGCGAAGATTTCGGCCAGGCCTTGGCGGCATTTCAAGGTGTTTGATCGCATGCGATGATTCGTATCGATGCCCGAACGCAACTTCACGTATGCGTATTACCTCGCTCTCGAGAGCTCGAGCAACATCAAGCACGAGTTCCTCGGCGGTCAGATCTACGCGATGGCCGGAGGCACGCCGGAGCATGCGGCGCTCGCCGCCGCCGCGATCGGACTGCTTTTCGCCCAACTTCGCGGCGGCAACTGCCGCGTGTACGACGCCGACCTTCGCGTGCGGACGCCGTCCGGTCTGGCAACGTATCCGGATGTCACCATCATCTGCGGGCCGAGCGAACGCGATGAGAACGACCCGCAGGCAGTCACCAATCCCACGCTGATCATCGAGGTCCTGAGCCGGACTACTGAGAAATACGATTCGGGCGACAAATTCGAGCACTACAAAACGCTCTCGTCGCTGAAGCAGTACGTCCTCTTGTCGCACCGCGAACGTTCCGTGGAAGTCTGGACGCGCGGAGACGGCGCCCAGTGGCGGTCAGCGATCGTGCGAGAAGGCGCAACCGCGGAGCTGTTGGCCGGCGCGCGGCTCGATGTTCGCGAGCTCTACGAGGCCGCGGCCGAGCCGAAGGAGTGAACGAAGGCCGCGCCGGTTGTTAGCGGCACTTCCTTCGATCGCCTCTCCATTGGCTCCTCTCGCCTACCAGTCCCAATCCTCTTCATCGAACGAGGTGGGCTCCGTGTCGTCGAGCAACCGATCGTCACCTCGCTCCGCCATGAGGCGAAAGCTTTCCTCCCACCCTTCACGCGGACGTGTCGATCGGGGCACGATCTCTCCCGCTTGGATGGAGACATCGTTCGAATCAGGGCCGCGCAACACGCTTTAGTCGCCTCTTGGTGCCGTTTTTGACGAGTCGGTCTGATTCGGCTGGTTCCCGATCGGGGACCTTCGCTAGCGCAACCGAAAACTTGCGGCGAGTGCCGCGTGCGGCGCGCTCCTTCAAGTACTCCTCGGTCATCAGGGCCGACATCTTCTCAGCGACTGCCGAGTTGATCAGCTGATTGATAGAGATGCCTTCGCGCTCGGCGAGCTCGCCAAGTTTTCGGTGCAGAGATTCAGGCAAACGCAGACTCAAAGCACTCATTTTCAGCCTCCCAGCTCATTCAAGAAATCGCCAGGTGAAAGAAGGCGGAGACCGAACTGGCCCAAGCCGCCGAAGTCACGAACGTTGTGCGTAACGATCGCATCGCAATTGGCCGCAACAGCAAGTTCGAGCACCAGATCGTCACCCGGATCTCGCAGAATTGGCCGCCACAAGTAGAAAATCTCCTGCCGGACGGCCACGCTGCAAATGTAGTCAACGATGTCTCGCACATCTGTCTCGCTCAGACTCGCCGCCGCTAAATGCCGGATCAAGACGCCCTCGTATTCAAGAACGAGCGGCACCGACACAGCAACGTCGAAAGCGCCAGTGCCAAACCGCGACAACAGTTGAAACGAAGCACCGCGGCGGGACCGCACACCAGCGACGAGAACACTGGTGTCGAGCACCACCAAGGCCACGTGTCGATGGTACTACCGGTGCTACCAGCCGACAAGCCCACCCGTGTCACCTTACTCCGGGCAATAACTCCCAAACCCACTCGCCCGCTCTCGTCGCTCCAGCGGTGAGACGTGTTGCGGCAGGATGCCCAGCTTCACCAGTTGTGGGTGGAACTCGTAGCGGATTCGGACGGAGGCTAGCGGCGTTGGGTCGAGGTCCATGTTGACGGTGTAGACCTCGTGCTCCGCTTTGTCGCCCATTCCTGTCGCGGCGTAGTCGTCGGCGGTGTCGTGTCGCTGCGCTTTCGCGGATGGGGCGGCGGTGCCGACGGATGGCGGGGCCTGGGCGCGGCCACCTTCCGCAGCGTTGGAACGCTCTCTCTCTTCGCCGAACGAATGGCGGTAGACCTCGGGCTCGCGCTGGCGTTCGCGGAAGTAGACGGCTTCGATGACGCCGAGGTTTTCGGTTTGGCCGAGTTTGGCGCCGTAGGAGTGGCGCTCGCCGGTGAAGAAGAAACTGCGCGCGGCGCGGTCGCTGACCTGCCAGCCGGAGATCACCGTCGACTCGTACGGCTCCAGCACCCACTTCGAAGCGTTGCGGGCGTCGGTGTGTTTCGCATCGATCGTGTTCAGGCCATCGACCGACAGCGCTACGGCGACGCGGTACGGCGTCGGGTTCGTGAGACGCAGGCTGTAGCTCGCGCCGCGGACGGCTTCGACGTAGACGGTGCCGCCGAGGAAGTACTCGGATCTCGCTACGTCATCGACGAGAACGTTGACGGCAAATCCGGTGGTGCGGGCGGCGAAGGCCTGGGTTGCGAGGAGTGATATCGCGAGAATCAGGAACCGGTGTTTCATTTTGTCCTCCATTGTTGGAGGTGAGACACCGGTATTTGGGAAAAGAAACCTTGGTGCGCCCTGAGGGGTTCGAACCCCCAACCCTCAGATCCGAAGTCTGATGCTCTATCCAGTTGAGCTAAGGGCGCGCACGCGAAAAACTACCACAATTGCCCGCGATGATGGATTCACGCTCCAGCCAGACGCCCGAGGAAACGGCGGATGCGATCGGCGTTCTTGCCGGCGTCGCCGCGGCCGACGCGGGAGGTGGAGCGGACATCGACGCGGCTGTGATCTCCGGCCGGCCGGATGCGCACGACGATGTCGTCGTGGAAGCCGAACCAGGCCGTCGTCGCCGTCGCTTCGATGACGCCCTCGGACGGCCGCGACGAGACGATTTCCCACTCCATCGCTTTCGCCGCCTCGGTGGCCTTCGCAAACGCGGCGTCAGCGCTCAGAGGCAGATCGAGCGTGGCGAGCTCGGGATAGCCGGCGCGCTGCAAGGCCGCGGTCTTGTCGTCGATGCGGTCAGGCGCCGGATTCGCCTTGGCGCGCCGCGGCAGGATCGCCGAAAAACGGGGCGGATCAGCAAGGTCGGTGCTGATGTCGTGAATGCGCGGTTTGCCTCGCGCGCCGGCGACCTGCGTGAGCGGCAGGAGCACGATCAGGGCAGCGGCGGCCGCGGAGGCCAACGCGATTGCATTCGGACGCGTCCGCCACCATGCGAAGCCGGAGATGAGCAGCGCCAGCAATCCCGCCAGAAACGCAACGGCGAAGAGCGCCAGGCCGACCTTGAAGTCCCACCATCCCCAGCGCGTGCCGGGACCGGAGAGAAGAAGGGATACGACAGCGAGTACGGCAAAGATCGCTCCGGCAATCGTCATGCGGCGAAGTGTATCGCCACGCCGTCCGGGAGATCAGTAAACAGAGATCAGAGACAAGAGATTGGCGAAGTTCTCGATTAGCGAACGTCTGATCTCTGATCTCCGGTCTTTGAGCTCCAGTCTCTGAGCTCTCCGGTCTCTGAGCTCCGGCCTCTGAGCTCCAGTCTTTGAACTCTGATCTCTAGTTATCTCTGGTCTCTGATCTCTGGTCTCTGATCTCTGGTCTCTGGTCTCTGATCTCTGATCTCGTCTGCCGGCTTGACCCCTCGCCGCCGAAATCGGCTCCTTTTGGTCCTTTTCGCTGAAAGTGACCATTTTCAGTGGTCAATTATGTGTCTTATCCGAGCGCAGTGAGCGATCCGGACGTATCTTGAGAGCCACGTCCAAACCACCCAACCACGGTAAACAATTCAGCTGAGGATCTTGGCGATGAACCATCGTGTCTTGTCTCTTCTGGCGGCGCTACTTTGCACATCTGCAGCGTTCGCGCAGCAAACGCAACTCTCGCCCGGCGTCGGCAATGCCGTGCTCCTGGCGACGAACAGCATTCAGATCGACAACAACGTCGTGATCGTCTCCGGCGACCTGATCGTCAACAACGCCACGGCCGGTCCGGTGCTCGGCGAGTTGGCGTTGTCGCTCAACAACTCGGTCACTACGCCGGCCGGGTACAAGCTCGCGGCGACCTCGGTCGATCTCGACAATTCGGCAGTGGTGCGCGGCGACGTCTACTACAACACGCTGGTGAATCAGGGCACGATCACCGGCGCGCTGCACACGCCTCTGGCGCTGCCTGTGTATGCGAACCTGCCGGCGGTATCCATTCGTCCAGCAGGTTCGAGCAACGTCACGGTCTCGAATAACGGCCAGGTGACGCTCGACGAAGGTGCCTACGGCGATCTCACCGTCGGCAATGGCGGGACGGTGCATCTAACCGGCGGCGGCTACTCGTTCCGGTCGATCACGTTCAAGAACAACGGCGGGCTTCGTTACGCTGGACCGTCCGACATCGTGGTGAACGGGCGGCTCGAGCTCGGCAACAACTCTGTCATCCAGGCGGAAACCAACTCGGGGCTCACGGCGCGGGCCATCCGTATCCAGGTCAACGGCATCAACGGCTCGAACGGAGCGTTGACCGCGACGCCTCCGGCAGTTCACTTCTCGCAGGGCACTGCGGTGTTCGCCAACGTCTACGCGACGTCGGGGTCGATCGTCTTCGATCAGTCGTCGGATGGAAACGGCGCCTTCCTGGCGCGCGACATTCACGTTTCGCAGTCGTGCCATCTCACCGTCAACAGCGCCTTCAACATCGCGCCGATCGCGAACGCGCAGAGCGTTTCGACAAGCGGCTCGTCGCCGCTCACGATCACGCTCACTGGATCGGATGCCGAGGGAGGAGCGCTGGCGTTCAGCATCGCTTCCGGACCGCATGCCGGATCGCTCTCGACACCGCTAGCCGCTTCTTCCAGCAGCGCCACGGTTATCTACACGCCGACGTCCGCGAGCGTCGCCGATTCGTTCACCTTCCGCGTGACTGATCCGGCGGGCGCCACTGGCGACGCGGTCGTGATGATCAACGAGACGCCAGACGATCCACCGCCACCCGCCCCGACGACCGTCGAAGCGACAGACAGTTCCGCGCAGACGGCGACGGGCGTCTCCGCGACGTTGTTGCTGCGCGGAACGGCACCCGCCGGCGTCGCGCTGACCTTCTCCATCGTCGCGAGCACCGGACCGTTCCATGGATCGCTCAGCGCGGTCACGCAAGGCTCGGAGGTTCCTGAGCGGACTGCGACCGTCGTCTATACGCCTGACGCTGGATACACCGGCCCGGACTCATTCCAGTTCCAGGCGTGCGGCACCGTCGCCAGCGGCAACGTTTGCGATGCCGGATCGTTCTCGATCACCGTGCAGACGGCGCTCGCCGAGGCACCGATCATCGCTCACGACGTCGAAGCTTCGACGTTGCCGGAGACCAGCGTTCTGCTCTCACTCGGCGAGAGCTCGCCCCTGATCGCGGGACGCCAATTCGTGATCAAGACTCTTGCGGCCACTCTCGTCCCGGTGACGATGGCGGGCAATGTCGCCGACTCCAACAACGACAACCTCGGCGACAACGCCAATGCGCTTCCCGGCGCGGTCCCCGTATTCATGAGCGCCGGCGTGAACCAGTCTGGCGGCGCCGGCTCGAACGGAACCGTACGGATGCAGTTCGAGTGGGACATGTCGGGCATCAGCGGTTCCGCCGCCGCGCTCCAGAGTGCGCAGATCATCCTGCCAACCCATCGCGGCGCGGTCGATTCAGCCGACACCTCCTTCTATTGGGTAGCAGCCAGCGGCGACGGCAATCTCACCAACTCCGATTTCGAAGCTCCGGCCGAATTGATTCACGACGCGGTCATGCCGGTGCCGCCGTCGATGCAGGTCGGTGCCGACGGCACCTTCAGCTTCAGCGTGCTCGGCCAGATTCGCGACGCGGCTCAGAATGGCTACTCATTCTTCGCCGTTCAAGGCCGCGTGAACGAGAGCCTGGCCGGATCGCAACGCGGTCTCGAAGTGCGCACGACGGCAAGCGGGAACATCAGCGACAGCGACATTCCGAAACTCTCGATCGCCACCCCCGGCGTCTCCGCTCCGCTGACCTACCGGATCACCGCGCTGCCGTCCGGCGGCGTGCTGCGCGACAGCGCCAACCAGCTGATCACGACGGTTCCGTATGACTTGCCCAACGGCCAGGTGAGCTACACACCAAACTTCGGCTTCCTCGGCCTCGACACGTTCTCCTTCTCGGTAAGCAACGGTCTGATCACCAGTTCCGCGTTCGGCAAGATCAGTGTCCGCATCCCGAATTGCCAGACGGACCGCGGCGGCTGCAACAACGGAAGGTAACTCGACCACAAGCACGAGAGGAAGCGCACACGGTTCAAATCCGTGTGCGCTTCCAGGCAATCGCTGGCGATTGCGCCCACCCTCTGACTCTCGGCGACTCCAGGTTGCGACTTCAAACCGCAGCGGCTTAAAACTTACGATTGGCCGTTGTTGACGCCCGCACCGATCTGGAGTTGCCAGAACGCGGCGTAGACGCCGTTTCGCGCGAGGAGACTCTCGTGGTTCCCGCGCTCGCACACCGCGCCATTTTTCAGCACCACGATCTCACCGGCGCTTTGGACGGTGGAAAGGCGATGTGCGATGACGATCTTGGTGCGGCCCGGGGTGGCTGCGGCGAGCGCATCGAGCAGCGCGGCCTCGGTGCGGCTGTCAATCGCCGACGTCGCCTCGTCCAGGATGAGGATGGGCGCGTCTTTCAGCACCGCCCGGGCGATGGCAACGCGTTGACGCTCGCCACCGGATAGACGGATCCCTCGCTCTCCCACCACGGTGTCGTAACCATCGGGCATGGCCATGATGAAGTCATGTGCGAGAGCCACGCGGGCCGCGGCCATGACGTCGTCGAGCGTCGCGCCCTCCTCGCCCATGGCGATGTTCTCGCGGATCGTGCCGTGAAAGAGATACGCATCCTGCGTGACCAGGCTGATCGCGCCGCGCAGCGACTCGAGCGTGAGATCGCGGAGGTCGTGGCCATCGATCGAAATGCTGCCCGCGGCCGGATCGTAGAAGCGCAGCAGCAGTTTCGAGATCGTCGTCTTCCCTGCGCCGGTGGGTCCGACGATCGCCAGCGTCTCTCCGGCGCCGGCGTGGAATGAGACGTCCGAGATCGCACCGCCTGCACCGGCATATTCAAAGCTGATCGAGTCGAATACGACCTCGGCGCCACGTCCGTGGCCGGGTAATACTTCACTGCCGCCGATAATCGTTGGTTGTGTATCCAGGAGCGCATGGATACGCGTCAGCGCGGCGCGCGCGTGCGTGAGCTCGTCGAAGAGATCGCCGAGGCGCGTCAGCGGATACCACGTCCGGAAACTGGCGTAGACCATTCCCGAGAAGAGGCCGACTGGCAGCGGCGTCTTCGAAGCGAAGAGGCCGACTGTGAGCAACACCAGGTCGAAGCCGAGGGCGACCCACATGCGCATGACCGGATTGAATGCGGCCGCCAGCCTGCTCGCCGAATCATTGCCGAGCCGGTAGACATTGCTCGTCTCGGCGATCTGCGCGGCCACGCGCTCTTCCGCGGTGAAGCTCCTGATGGTGACGAGGCCGTTGAGGCTCGTCGACAGCTCGAGCGCAAGACGGTCCGAGACCGCGCGGACATCGTCGTAGACCCGCCCGAGGCGCTTCCGAAACCAGCGCGAGCTGACGATGGTGAGCGGGAGGGGCAGGAAGAGCAGCAGCGCGATCGCCGGCGGCAGGAAGATCAGCGCCAGCAGCGGAATGAGGAGCACGGTCAGCGCCGACGCCGCTTCCATCGCCTGGCGGTCGAAGAAACGGCTGACCCTGTCGACGTCCTCGAGCAGAAGGTTGAGTAGCTCGCCAGAGCTCTTTCCCTCGATGTACGCGAGGTCGAGCGTCTGGACGTGGTTGTAGACCTCCACGCGCATGTCCATACGAATCCGCTGTCCGAGACGGCGCCAAAGCCGCCACTGAACATATTCGAACGCGGAGCTGAGCGCCGCGCCGATCATGAGCAGCATGGCGGCGAAGGCGATCTGCCCGCCGGCGGTCGTGATCCCGAGAGCGGCGATCCACGTCACAGGGCCGGTAGCGAGGATGTCGACGGCGAGCCCGATGCAGAATGGCAGGGCGAGGTCGAACAGGCGCACGAACAACGTCGACACGGTCGGAGCGACTATCGATTTGCCGTAACGCCGCCACAGCGCCACAACCGGATCGCTTCCGGCATCGACCGTCGATTCTTCGCGCAACTCGCGTGAAGCGCGTCTCACTCCGCCGACGATTGCCGCCGCGGCGCCCCCCCACAGCATGATCGAGCCGAGGGTGCTCGAAATCGCCGACGCGGCCGCAAAGCCGGCAGTGGCCAGCACGGCGTTGCGGAGCCATCGTCCGTCAATATCGAGCACGGGCTCGCCTGGACTTTCACTCCGCTCGGTGAAAGTCGGCGGGCGAAGCGCCAGCGACTCCACGCAAACGGTGACCTCCGCGACGACGCTCTCGATCGAGCGATGTTCGTGAAACTCCACGAGCACACCGCCGGTCGTCGCGTTCGTCGTTACGTCGGTCACGCCGGGAAGAACCCGCAACTCGACCGCCAGCTCTTCGGCCAACGCCGGGGTGTCACGGATCAACGGCACGCGCCAGCGGATTCTCCCGGGCAGAATGGAAACGGCGTCGAGCTGTCTGCTCATGCTTCCTGATCTCCCGGTGAGAACCACGGCGCGATTCCAGACGACGAGCGCATCGCCGTCATCGCACGTGACGATTGGTGAAGGGTGGTCCGAGGCGCTGCGGGTTGCGCCACAGCAGCAGCGTGCTTAGATAGGCTGCTGCGCCGCTTCTTCGCGCTCGACTTCCCGGCGAGCGTCTTCGAGATCCTCCCGGATCTCCGCCGCCGCCCGTTCAAAACCGCGATTGACGCGGGCGATGCCTTTGTAGACGCCCTTCACCACCGGCCTCACTCCGCCGTCCCCCTTCACTGCTTTTGCGACGAGAACAGCGGCGCCACCGAGCGCAATGTAAAAGAGTTTGTGCAGCATGGTGCTCCTTCCTTTACGCGACTACGAATGTCGAAACACGTTATCTCTCGATTCGAGCGTGAATTCCGAAAGAATACACGAATCGTTCTCAATATCGATCGTACCGGTGCGTGCCGGTTCGTAGCGAATCAGCCGGCTTGAATTCGCCACCACTCCGATCGCGCCTGCGTTGTGGAGGATCGCAGCGATGAGCGGGTTGACGTACCCGAGGAGTCCCGCGATCACGCCGGCAGCGTTCATGGCGAAGGACATCCCGTAGTTCTGGCGGATGATGCGAACGGTCTCGCGGCTGAGCAGAATCGTCGAGGCCACCGAACGGAGATCGTCGGACGCGAGCGTCAGGCCGGCGGTGTCGATAGCAACGTCCGCTGCTCCTGTGGCCATCGCGATTCCGAGATCGGCGGCGGCGAGCGCAGGGGCGTCGTTGATGCCGTCGCCGATCATCGCCACCCGGCGGCCTGACGCGCGCCGCTCGCGGATGAGTGCGTACTTCTCTTCCGGCGACTGCGCGGCACGCCAC
This sequence comes from Thermoanaerobaculia bacterium, assembly GCA_034664845.1. Taxonomy (GTDB): domain Bacteria; phylum Acidobacteriota; class Thermoanaerobaculia; order Gp7-AA8; family Gp7-AA8; genus JADGNZ01. The sequence goes on from JAXDGW010000082.1 coordinate 28,324, forward strand.
TCGGTGATCCCAAGACTGTTCGCGATCTGTTCAGCCACCTCGGCGCGGTCGCCGGTCAGCATGATGAAATCGGGGACGAGACGGCGCAGTGCTCCGATCGCTGCCGCCGCGCCGGCACGCAGCGGATTCCCGACCGTGACCGCGCCGGCCACTGAGCCCGCCAGGGCGACGTAGACGACCGATTCCAACGGCTCGAGCTCGACATCCGGCACCGTCACTCCGAATCGTTCGAGCAGCCGCGCGCTTCCGACGAGGATCGTGGCGCCATCGAGGTCCGCCATCACCCCCTCGCCTGGATAATCGGTGAAGTTCTCCAGCGGGGCGGCCAGCGCACCATCGTTACTGGCGTGATCGACGATGGCCCGGCTCAGAGGATGATGAGAATGGCCGATCGCACGCGCCGCAATCGAAATCAGTCCGGCCGCGGTCATGTCCTCGGCGAAGACCAAGGTCCGCGCCACGGCCGGTTTGCCGAGCGTGAGCGTTCCTGTCTTGTCGAAGACGATCACATCGATCGACGCTGCCACCTCGAGGTTCCGCCCCCCTTTGATCAGGATTCCGCGCCGCGCCGCGTTGCCGATCGCGGCGCTCACCGGCGATGGTGTGGCCAGACCGATCGCACAAGGGCAGGCCATCAGCAGGATCGTGACAGCGCTCGAGACGTTTCCGGTGATGAGCAGCACACCGAGTGCGAGAAGCACCGCCGAGGGGACGAACACGCCTGAAAATCGCTCGCCGATCAGCGCGATCGGCGCGTGCAGCCTTTCGGCCTCTTCGACGCGCTGAATCAGGCGCCCCACAACCGTCTCGGCGCCGAGCCGCTCGACGCGCAGAAGAAAGCCGCTTGCGGACAGCACTGTGGTGCCGGCACTCACATGATCGCCCGCGCGCCGCAGGACAGGCGTGCTCTCGCCCGTGATCGACGCCTCATCGATCGACGCCTCGCCCGCGGTCACTTCGCCGTCCGCTGGCACACGCTCACTGGCGTAAACCGTGATCACGTCGCCCGGTTTCAGCGTGGCCACAGGAACGCGAACGTCGCCGGCATCCGTCCGCAGCCACGTGTATCCGTCATCAGCGGAGAGGAGGTTGCGGATGGCTGTGCGCGTGCGGCGCAAGGTCAGTGCATGGACGTACTCGCCGATGTTCAACAGCCAGACGATCGAAAGCGCGGTGATTGCTTCGCCCGTCATGAGCGCACTGACCACACCCGCGGTGACAAGAACGTCGGTACCGGCGCGCCTCTCACTCATCTCCTCCAACGCCCCTCGGAAGTACCGCTTCGCCGTGAACAGCGCGACGAGCGTGGCACCCACACCGGCGCCCATGGGAAGGAGTGCCCAGCGCGCCGCGAGAGAACCGGCCAGCGCGATGCCGCCGATGAACAGATCGCGGCGCAGCGTTCGCGGCGATGACACGTGATCGTGATGTTCGTGCGGACTCGATTGCGTCCGCACCACGTTTCCGCCTTCCCTCGCCGCCGAAGCGTTGGACGTTGGGAATGGCGTCTGGAGCGCGCGCACGACGACTTCTTCCACGCGCCGCAGATCGATGCTGCCGTCGAAGGTGACGAGCACGCTCGCCGCGAGCGGATTCACCTCGACGCTGCGTACGCCCTTTTCCGCGCGGAGCGACGCGGACACCGCCTCGGCGTAAAACCCGGCGCGCAACGCACGCGTGCGCCAACGCACCCGTCCGGACCCGCGCGATGCCAGAACAAGAGACTTTCGAATCCGCCGCGACGCATGGTCCGGAGTCAACGTAGCGGCATCGTAGGGAAGCGACATGTCAGCACCACCGGATCAATTCAATCGAACATTTCCTGGCGATGCCGCGAATCATAGCGCGACCGTTTGGCTGCAAGAACGGCTCCGCATCTCGATCGATTCGCGCCACCTCGAGGCCCCGACTCGCAATAGCAAGCTCTGACGCTCGGTTAGTCTAGCCGTTCCCTTGGTCCCTTTCCGATACCTCTTCGCGTTCCTATCCGCCGCGGTGGCCGCCCTGTCACTCAGCGCTGCCCCCCTGTTCCGGAATCCGCAGCTCGTCCCATTGGGAACGAACACGGCAACCTACGTTCTGAAAGGCGACTTCGACGGCGACCACCACGACGACGTGCTGGTCGTCAACTCAGGCAAAGAGCTCGCCGTTCTCATCGACAACGGTACGGGGCCGTTCGCCAGCCCCGTCGTCACGCCAATGCTCTACGTCACCAGCTTGCCGGCATTAGGCGACGTGAACGGCGACGGCAAGCTGGACGTCGTCGTTTCTGACTGGTTCATGCACACGATCACCGTCATGCTCGGCAATGGCGACGGCACGTTCTCAACGGGCGCGTCGTTCACAACAGCGGCAACGCCGGGATCTCTTGCCATCGCGGACTTCAACGGCGACCACCTTCTCGACGTGGCGATGGGAACCAACGCAAGTAGCTCAACAACCAACACACTCACCGCCTACTTCGGCGACGGGACCGGCCACTTCGCCCTGGGCCCCGTCACGAACGTCAGTAACGAGTTGATCCGCGCACTCACTCCTGCCGACATGAACGGCGACGGCAGGATCGATCTCGTCGTGACCGGCAACAACGCCACACGGATCCTGATCGGGAACAACGACGGAACATTCACCGCCGGCGGAACGACGGTTCCGGGCGGCGTCGCCATCGCCGATTTCAACCACGACGGACGACCTGATTTGGCGATCGCCGACGGCCAAACACACGCCTGGCTGCTGGAAATCGATTTCGGGAACGGGGATGGGACGGTGACAAAGTCGGCTCAACTAGCGGTCGGATATGAGTCAAGCTCAATCGTAGCAGCCGACTTCAACGGCGACGAAAATCCCGATCTTCTACTTGCCGGATCACTTGGCAACGAAGTGACGGTTCTTCTCGGCAATCCGAATGGCACCTTTTCCGCGCCCATGTTTTTCATCCCGGGCAACTCGTCGGGGGTCGTCGTTTCGGATTTCGACCGTGATGGCAAGCTCGACTTTCTGATTCCCGATCCCGAGATAAGCGCGCTCGCCTATGTGCGTGGCACCGGCGACGGCACGTTTGCCACTTACCGGGCCTTCCACACTGATTCAGTAGTCCCCGTCTTGTGGCCGGGACTCCGCACGGGCGGCGCAGTGACCGCCGACATGAACAATGACGGGGAGCCTGACGTCGTAGTCATGCAACGGCACCCGGACGTCCTCCCATTCGATCTCGGAGTCCTGCTCAATGACGGCACTGGAAAGCTCGCTGCTCCGATCCTGACCGACACTGGAAAACCCGAGTGGAGCGGGATCCCCACATTCGCCATCGCCGATCTAAACCATGACGGCAACCTCGATGCCGTGGTGCTATCAAACTATCCCCCCAGTCCCACCGCGGAAACGTTCCTCGGCCATGGCGACGGTACATTCGGGCCGGCGATTCCCTTCACCGTCACGGTCTTCGCGCAGCCGATCCTCGCGGACTTCGACGGCGACGGCACTCCTGACCTCTTCATCCAGGTTAACTCCGGCAACGAGCTCCGACACGGAAACGGCGACGGGACTTTCGGTCCTGCGATCACTGGCAACGGTGAGGCTTCCGACATTTTCGTCGGCGACCTGAACGGAGACGGGAAGCCGGATTACATTGCCTCCCGCGGCTACGGAACCGCGGCCTACCTCAACGATGGAACCGGTCACTTCACCGGCGCGCCCATTTCGTCCGAGTACCTCGTCGTCGCCGGGCTGGCCGATTTCAATGGCGACGGCAAGCTCGATCTGCTGCTCGGCGGCCTGCGGGTGCGCTTCGGCAACGGCGACGGCACATTCGGCGGGCCGGGCACATTTGGTGTCACTTCGATACCGGCCGACAGAGCCGTGACCGCGGATTTCGACGGCGACGGCAAGATCGACGTCGCCTTCGGCACCACGATCTACCTCGGCAACGGCGACGGAACCTTTCGCGCGCGGGTCCACCTCCGCACGAACGGCAGTGGAACGTGGTTCAACGCCGCGGACATGGACGGCAACGGATCCCTCGATCTCGTTTACCTCAGCGCCGGTGATGACGTCGATGTCATCCTCACGCGTACGACCGCCGACCCCACGGCTGCATCCTCGACCGTGCTCGCATCCAGCAACACAGCCCCACCCTACGGCCAGAACGTCACCTTCACAGCAACCGTCAGCGGTAGCGCGGCTTTTCTCACGGGTGCAGTGTTGTTCGCCATCAACGGTCAGGGCGCCACGATCGTGCCGGTCGATAAGGACGGCAAAGCAACGTTCGTGACGACATTCACGCCCGGAACGTACACCGTCACGGCGACCTATGCCGGCGACGAAAACTATCAACCTTCCTCGGCATCGACGACCGAGAGTGTCTCCAAGGTCGTTACGGCGATGACGCTCACATCCAACGTCAACCCCCAGTCGCTCGGAAGGACCTTCCAGGCGATCGTCTCCTTCTCTCCGTTTGCACCGGCTGGCCCGGTCACGCTACGTGAGGGCGCCAATCCAATCAATGTGCCCTATGTCAACGAACGCTTCCAGGTGAATACGAACACGCTGGGCATCGGCACACACGTCATCACCGCCGACTTTCCGGGCGACGCGAACTTCGAGCCCGCATCCGCGAGCTACACGCAGGTGGTCACGAAACCCGAGCCGCCGCTGGTCATTCAGATTCCTTCGGGGATTCTTTTCGCCGGCCCGATGGCATTCCACGCGTATTTCAACGGCGTCACCAATATTACGGGAAGCATCAGCTTCTATGAGGGCAACGTCCTTCGCGGGACCGTGGCATTGACGAACGGTATCGCAGACCTGACGATCCCCTTCCAATGGGGCTTTCACTACGTCGAGGCGCGCTACTCGGGAGATTCCACCTGGGGCCCAGTCACAAAGCTCGTAAGTTTCAACACGTACATCGGACCGTGGGGAACGCCGCTGGCCATCCTCGCCACCGGTAGGGACCACGATCTGGCACTGCTCTGGTCACCGATACAAGGGGCGGCCAGCTACACGTTGTGGCGCAAACAGTCCAGCGGCGCCGCATGGCAGCCCTTCGTGACCTATTCACAAGACGTCACCGCTGCAGTCGCCACTATGCCTTCAGGCGTAACGTGGCTCGTCGCAGTCAGCGCAACCGACACGAACGGCGCTGCCTCTCCGATGAGTCCTCCTGATCTGGCCACCTCGATCGTCTTCACCGACCCAACACTCACGCCGCAGGTGACGGCGATGAAGGCGCAGCACATCATCGAGCTGAGAACCGCGATCGGCTGCGTGCGCACCTTTGCCGGATTGTCTGCCTTCGCCTACACCAATTCCGTGGTGGCCGGACATCCCATCCTCGCTTCCGACCTTCAGGAGATGCGCACCGCTCTGGCGGAGGCGCGTGCCGCAATCGGGTTCTCATCGATCGCATTCAGCGACTCGCTCACTCCGCAATCGACGGCTATCCGCGCGGCCCACGTCAACGAGCTCCGCGCCGGCGTCGACTAGCGCTCCGCTTCTACGGGAACGCTGACGAGGAATACGCACCCGGATGTTCATTAGAATGGCGGAATGCGAATCCTAAGACCGCTCGCCATGGCGTTGTTTCTGCTCGCGCCTCTTCCACTGCTCGCGCAAATGGAAGAGCACCATCACACGGGCGCCCCGGACGAGCGCCTCGGCACGGTCTCGTTCCCCATTACGTGCAGCGCGGGATCGCAGGAACAGTTCACACGCGCCGTAGCGCTTCTTCACTCGTTCTGGTACGAGGAGTCCGAGAAGGCGTTCCGCGCCGTTGCGGCGCGCGATCCAAAGTGCGGCATCGCCTGGTGGGGCGCGGCCATGAGCAATTACCACCAGGTCTGGCCCTCGCCATACGCGCCGGCAGAACTGGCGCGCGGCATCGACGCGGCGGAAAAGGCGAAGGCCGCCGGCGCGCAATCGCCACGCGAACAGGCCTACATCGACGCAATCGTCACCTTTTATCGCGACGCCAATAAACTCGACACCGTCACTCGCGCCCGCGCCTACGAAGCGGCCATGGAGCGCCTTACATCGCGCTTTCCCGATGACGACGAGGCGGCGATCTTCTATGGCCTGTCACTCGTCGCGCACGGTTTGTCGGTTCCAACAGATAAGACCTACGAATTCCAGAAGAAAGCGGCCGGCATCTTCAATCGTCTCTTGCTAAAACATCCGGATCATCCCGGCATCGCTCATTATCTGATCCACAGTTTTGATTACCCGGCGTTAGCCCCGCTCGCTCTCAATGCGGCCTATGCCTATGCGAAGATCGCCCCGTCTTCGCCGCACGCGCTGCACATGCCATCGCACATCTTTGTGCGGCTCGGTATGTGGAAGGAAACGATCGACTCGAATCTGGCTTCCGCAAACGCGGCGCGGGAGCACGCCGGGAAAACACATCCCGGTACGACGTCCTTCGATAATCTGCACGCCGATGACTATCTCGCGTATGCCTTTCTGCAACGCGGCCAGGATAAGGATGTCGATCAACTCGTTGGCGAGATCGCAGCGATTAAGCGGATTGATTCCGAGAATTTTGCCGCCTACTACGCAATCGCCGCAGTTCCTGCCCGATCCGCCCTGGAGCGTCGCCATTGGGCCGAGGCCGCGGCATTGACCGTCAAGGCAGATCTGCCCTGGGACCGCTATGCATACGCCGAGGCCATTACACACTTTGCAAGGGCAGTGGGTGCGGCGCGTAGCGGCGATCTTGTACACGCTCGTGAGGCCGTCGAGCGCCTTCAGCAACTGCGTAAGAGCCTTATCGATCAGAAGAACGGCTATTGGGCGGATCAGGTCGCAATCGGGCGCGATGCCGCCAATGCGTGGATTGCCCGCGCGGAACGTCACAATGACGACGCGGTCGATCTGCTCCGTTCCGCAGCCGATCTGGAAGACTCCACGGACAAGAGTCCAGTAACGCCCGGCGCCATCCTCCCGGCGCGCGAGATGCTCGGCGATCTGCTGCTCGATCTCAATGAGCCTGCCAAAGCGCTGGAAGCGTATGAGCGCTCGCTCAAAGACTCGCCCAACCGCCTCAACGGCCTTGCCGGCGCCGCGCGCGCCGCCCAACTTACCGGCGAGCGGACAAAGGCGGCGGCGTACTACACGCAATTAGCGTCGTTGTTCGCGCACTAATCAGTCACCGCTTCGTCGCTGCCAGCGCCGTCTCGATCTCGCCCGGCTTCGCCGCAACCCGCGCTCCGTGCCTCAGCCAGCGCTGCGCCTCGGACACGTTCCCCGACTCCGTCAGCAAACGCGCAAGTTGCAGGTACGCCCGCGTCTGCCGCGGATCGATGGCCAGTACACGCTGAAGGTCGCTGATCGCCTCGCCCGTCCGCTTCAGCGCCGCCAGCGCCTCGGCGCGCATGATCCACGCGGCGACGAAGTTCGGGCGCAGATCGACCGCGCGCGTGAGCAACGGGAGCGCCTCGGCGTCGCGTCCCGTGCGATGCAGAATCGCCGCGAGGTTGAACTGATACTCAGGCTGATCCGGCACGGCGGACGCGGCGGCGCGCAGGTCGGCAAGACCATCCTCCGTCTTCCCGGCGCCGACCTTCGCGATGCCGCGCCAATCGCGCAGAAGCGTGTCGCTCTCCGTCGCAGGATCGAGCGTGGCCAGCGTTGCCAGCGCCGACTCGAATTGCCGCTGTTGCAACTGCGCGGCAATCAGATCGAAGCGCGGCACAGGTGACGTCGTCGCACCGACGCCTTTCGCGAGCTGCTCCCTCGCAGCCGCGCTGCGCGGCACTGCGCGCAAGACCGTCACGGCACGGTAGGTCTTACCGATCTCACCTGTCGGAGCGGCATCGTGGTCATAGAACTCGACCGCGCGAATGTCGGGATCGTGTTCCGGAATCGGCGCGAGCAGATCGCCGGGCGGCGGGCGTCGCTGAATGCGATGGTCAGTCATCACCACGCGCACCACGTCCTGCGTGCGCCGCCTCGGCATGTGACATCGCACGCAATCATCAGCGGCAATATTCTGCGCCTTCGACTCGTGCCGGGTGTGGCATCCGAGGCAGATGGAGGTCACGCGCGCGAGGCGGGGATCCTTTGACAGCGGCTGATGCGGATCGTGGCAGGAAATGCACGTGATTCCGCCCTTGATGTAGCAGGCACTCTGGCGCATCCGGTAGGCGTGATGGTTGATCTCGAAGCGCTGCGCGCGCGGCCGCGAAGGCTCGTCGATGTCGACGTGGAGCATGTAATCGCTGAACAACTGTCCCGGACGGAACGAGTAATCGCCGCGGTCGAAACGCCGCACACCGATCAGGCTGACGGCCGGCAGGAGATGACATTGAAAGCAGACCGAATCGCGAAGCGCCGGCGTCAGCCGCGCCGGATTGACGATCGCCGAACGCACTTCCGTTACCGTCCCGCCGCCCAAAGCGATATCGGCATGACGCGATCCCGGCCCATGGCAGCGCTGACATCCCGTTCCTTCGGGCAACTCCGCAGGAAAAATCTGCGCCTTCCAATGCGCATCGCTCCCTTCCTTCACATCGGCCGGATACGCGTTATGACAGAAGAGACACTCGCGCCGCACGGCCCGCGTGATGCCGTCGTGATCGGCGCGGTCATACCCCGGCGCCATCCCCCAGGCGCGCTCCTGCGTGTACCAGGCGACCGGCAACTGGTACATCTCCCCGCTGGGCGTGCGATAAAAATAAACACGCGAACGATGTCCCGATCCGACGATCCAATCGACCCGCTGCTCGATGTCATTGATGTGCTGCCCCGCCCCATCGAGCTGATAGCGCCGGAACATCAGCTTCCCGCCCGTCCACGCCATCTCGAAGTAGCTCTGCGACGGCGCATGAAAAAACGTCGCCTTGCGAAAGTCTTCGATCAACACCTCCGCACGAGGCCGCCGCATCGACTCCGCCATCCCGACACCCTGATACGACGCGAACTTCGCAGGATGACAACCGGCGCAAGCGGCATCGGGGAGGTAGTCGGAGGCGCGCGCCGGCGCGGCGATGATGAGCACGATCGTCAAAACGGTCAGTCGAGCGATGCGGATCACACGCTGATGATAGGGCCGCCGGGGCGCACGTTGCGAGGCCGGCAGGCGTAAACTCGTACCTAACTGAGCCAGGAGAATGCATGACCAGCGTTGAAGTCACATTTCCCGATAGCTTGTTCGCCGCGTTGAGAAAAGCGCCGCACGAGTTAGGGCGCGAGGTGCGAGTTGCCGCGTCCATCCATTGGTATCAGCAGGCTGCGATATCGATGGAGCGCGCTGCCGAGTTTGCCGGCTTGGACCGCGCCGAATTCCTCGCGGAGCTGGCTCGCCGTCACGTGGACGTCTTTCTTGTCGAGGAAGAGGACCTGGCTCGAGAACTGCGCGATGCCTGAGACTCTGGTGATCAATGCATCACCGCTGATTTTTCTCGGGAACGCCGGCCAACTCGAGCTCCTGCGCGCTGGCGGCGCCTCGCGATTCGTTGTTCCCTCGTCCGTGCTCGATGAGGTGACAACCTCGAAACATGCTGACCGAGCGGCACGATCGGTCGCCGAGGCAGCGTGGATCGAGCGTGGGCCGACCGTGCCAATTCCTCCGGAGATCATCGAATGGGACCTCGGACCAGGCGAGTCGGCCGTCATCGCGATGTGTCTACAACTAGGTGGAGCGAGGCCCGTGCTCGACGATCTCGCCGGCAGAAAATGTGCGCGCTCTTTCGGACTGGACGTTACGGGAACCCTCGGTCTGGTAATCACCGCCCATCGCCTCGGGAACATCGATGACCCACGAAAGACGCTGATGGGTCTTCGATCTTCAGGAATGTGGCTTTCGGATGTCGTCATCGATCAGGCGCTGCGAATCGCCGGGCTGAAGTGACATCCTCCTCCCATCGGTAGACCGACCCACAAACTCCCCCTTCCCATAACAGCACGATCGTGCTATTTTTCGCCCGTGAGCAAAGGGCAACAGACGCGGGAGGCGGTTCTCGAGGCGGCGCTGGCGGCTGCGAGTACCTCGGGACTTGCGGCGGTCAGCATCGGGGAGCTGGCGCGGACGGTGGGGATGTCGAAGAGTGGGCTGTTTGCGCATTTCGAGTCGAAGGAGAACCTCCAGCTCGAAGTGCTGCGCACGGCGGTGGCGCACTTTATTGCCGATGTAGTTGCGCCTGCTCTGAGGAAGCCGAGGGGAGAGGCAAGGGTGAGGGCGCTGTTTGAGAACTGGTTTGCGTGGTCGAGCAACGCCGCGCTGCCGGGGGGATGTCTCTTCATCGCGGCGGCCAGCGAGCTCGATGATCAGCCTGGACCGGTGCGCGACTATCTCGTGGCTTCGCAGCGCGACTGGCTCGGAACGCTCAGCCAGGCGGTGCGCATTGCGGTCGATGAGGGCGAGTTTCGGAAGGACGTCGACGGCGAGCAGCTCGCGCACGATCTCTATTCGATCCTGCTTGCGTATCATCATTTTTCGCGGCTGCTGCAGATGCCGGCGGCGCGGGAGCGGGCGTTCCGATCGTTCGAACAGTTGATGCAATCGGCGCGCGCCACCGGCGGGAAAGCGCGCAGCACTGCGTCCTCGCGCAGCCCCAAGCGGCGTCTGCGCAGGTAAGACCCGGCAACCACATTCATGAGGAGCTCCGAGATGAAATCCGTCCCCGAGTCGAAAAGCACGAACGTTCGTGTTCCTGTCCTGTTCCGCGTCATCGGACGCAGTTTGCGCGCTCTCGATTTCATCGCTCCACCGCTGGCTGCGCGCATCGCCGCGCGGCTTTTTCTCACGCCGAGGCGCGTTCCTTCCCCTGCCAGCGAGGCGGCGTCACGGCAGCGCGCAACGCGCGAATCGCGTCTCGTGGCGTCGAAGAACATCGCCATCTGGAGTTGGGGCCAGGGACCGGCGGTCCTTCTTCTGCACGGATGGGAAGGACGGGGATCGCAGCTCGGCGCGCTTGCGGAGTCGCTGGCCGGCGAAGGCTACCGCGTCGTCGCGCCCGACTTCCCTGCGCATGGCGACTCGCCCGGGCGGCAGTCGAATCTCATCGAGTTCGCTGCGATCGTCGCCGCGCTCATCGAGAACGAAGAGCCGGCCGCGATCGTCGCTCATTCGTTCGGCTCGGCGGCGACGACCGTCGCGCTCCGCGATGTGCTATTTGCGGGACGCCTCGTCTACATCGCCCCTCCCGAGAACTTCAGCTTCTTCACCGAGACCTTCGGGCGGATGCTCGGTCTGTCCGACGATCTGGCCAAACGGATGGAGCGCACGATCGAGCGCCGCTTCGCGATCGACTGGTCGCAGCTCCGCGGCGCCGCGATCGGACCGCGGATGAGCGCTCCGCTGCTCGTCATTCACGATGAGGACGATGCCGATGTGCCGGCACGCTTCGGCCGCGACCTCGCCGCTGCATGGCCACGCTCAACGCTGATGCTCACCCGCACACTCGGCCATCGCCGCATCCTTCGCGATCCTGTGGTGATTCGCGCGGCGATCGACTTCATCGCGGCTCGTTCAGAAAACCATCACCACAGAGACACTGAGAGCACAGAGTTAGCAATGATCGCGCTGTGATTCATTGAAACGCGCGACGTTTCCGCCCGCCGGGCGTCCAACGATGCGGAGGATCTTCACAATGACACGCACCTCGCTACTCATCGTCATCCTCGGATTCGCATCAACCATCGCCGCACAACAACCGGCGCTCGAGAATCCGGCCATCGACATGGATGGGCATCTGCGCATTGCGGCGGAAGCGGCGAAGCATCGCCAGTCGCGAAGGCTGGGCGAGGAGGAGTTCCGGACGATGATGGGCGCGAAAGGAGTGGTGGTGCTTGATGCGCGCAGCAGCGACAAATACGCCGGGCTTCACATCGCCGGAGCGGTCAATCTCCCATTCCCCGACATCACGATCGCCAGCCTGGCGCTTCTTCTGCCCGATAAGAACACGCCGGTGCTGATCTATTGCAACAACAACTTTGTCAATGCGGAGAAGTCGTTCCCGTCGAAGACCGCGCGATCGTCGCTGAACGTCTCGACCTACATTACGTTGTACGACTACGGCTACCGCAACGTGTATGAGCTCGGGCCGTTGCTCGACGCGCGAACGACGCGGATTCCGTTCGAAGGGACATTGCGCGCGAGTGTTCGCGGCGAGGGGCCGCAGGACGCGGCAATCCATTCACGCTGAGCGCAGACAAAAAAACGCCGGGCAGGTTCTTCCCGCCCGGCGCTCGTCCTGGATCAGTAGCGATGGATGCTTCGATTTCGTGGGACTTGCGTCAACTTTCCGCTGCTCATCGGCAATGCCGGGAACTCGGGATTCCTGACCCGGCCTCTCGCCAGGATCACGCTGAAATCGCCCGGACGGGGCACGCCGTGGCTTATCGGGTTCTGTCCCTGGCTGCCGTGACATCCCATGCAACCGCCCTGATTGTGGAAGATGCCGCCGTAGTAGACATTGTGGTGGGGCGTACCGTCGGCGTTCCAGTCGGTGCAGATATAAGGCGAGAGCCCGCCGCTGAAGAGCTGCAGCGCGCGGCTCGTCTCAACGACGATATTGGCCTGATAGAAACTCGACGGCGACGGATTCTGCGCCGTGTATGGCGGCTGCGCCGTGTACAACGAGCCGTTCGGCGTCGGTGGTGTGGGGACCACCTTGTCGTGCGGGTAGTACTGAACGTTGATCAGCTTGTAATAGAGCCACGGCGACGCGGCCAGACTGTTGTTTTTTGCATATTGCGTCATCGCCGCATGCGCCTGCTGATTGGCAGCGATGACATAGTCCGGGATGTCGTTGTCGCGGCGGTTTACGCAGATGTTGCCGCCGTCGGGCGCCTGCTGCGGTGAGCCGCTTGCGGTGGAGTTGTGGTAGTAGAGCTGCGCGCCAGGGCTGGTGCAGTACGCGGCAGACGGCGGATTGGTAGGTGGCAGAGCGACGCACTGGGACGGATCCGCGGTCAGGCTGACCAAACCAAGTTGACTGGTCGGAACGGGCGGAGCGATCGTCGACGTCGGCGGTTGCGGATCGTTGAGGCAGACCTGCGGTGTCGTCCTCGTGGCCGGTCCGGGTGCAATCACATTGCCGTCGGCATCCTCGACCGGCGCGCCGCTGGCAGTCAGGATGTTCTCCGACTGCTCGAACGTCGCGTAGATGAAATAAGGTGCCGAGGGAGTCTTCTGGAGGATGTGGAGCGCCACGAGGCCCCAGGTGGCGTCGCGGTAACACGCGTTTCCGCCCGCTCCGCTTTCATAGAAGCGAACCATCTGCGTGTGGAAGTGGCCGCTGCTGATCTCCGCCGGATTGAGCGGACGCCAGCCTGCTTTCATTTCGATCGTTCCGTTCACGTTGCTGACCATGGTCGAGCTGCCGGCAGGTGGGCTCGTCTTATTAGCGGCCAGATAGGTCGCCGTTGCCTGCGCCACAGACTGCGGGATCATGCTCCACCACTGCGCATTCGCATTGTTCGGATCGCTGTTCTGCGTCACGTAGTTGTATTGCGCGCGGTTCGATTTCGCGAGGAAGCGGACGAGTTGCGGCGCGGCGTTTCCAGGCGAGCTGGCCGCCTGGACTACGCCCGCGTACATGCTGGCTTCGCCGATCTCGTCGGTTTCGTCGAGGTTGATCCAGGGGACGGCGTCGCCGCTCTGCGACGGGTCGCAGGCCGGCACGGTCCCGATCGGGTAGTTGTACTGCGGCAGCGCGTCATATCCCCATGACGCTTGTGGGTTGTTGACGTATCCCGGCGGATTGCCGGTGCCCGGGAAGGTCTCCACCTTGTTTCGGAACGTCTCCCAGACCAGCGGTCCTGTGCAGCTCGGATCGCCAAACTTGCACGTAGGCGACGGCGTGTCGCGCTGGTGCAACTGCCCATTTTGCGGACCTGCCGGCCAATTCACGGCGATGAATTCCTGCCACGCGAACGCCGCCGCCTGAGCATAGGTCGCCGCCGGCGCACCGCCTGACGACGGCGGTCCGGCGGCAAACGGCGGGTTGAGCTCGTTGGGTACCGCGGACGAGATGGTGATCGCCGAACCCGGAGCGGACGCCGCGAGAATCTCGGGATGCGCGCCAGGAGCGGGAGCGCTTGTCTTCTCCGTCGTCTCCTTTCCGCATCCGAGAAGGAGACTGACGACGAGGATGAGACCGGAGAGAGAGACCAAGGGCAATATCCGACGGATCGAATTCATGCGATTCCTCCATTCCAATTCCGCAGACGATTAATCATGCGTCCCAGCGGGGCACCGCGGCGACGCGCCTGATTCCATTAACAGAGCCTAACTCACGATGGGCCTCGGCAGCTCAAATCCCTACTCCAAGGTGGAGCAGCCACCGGGGTCCAACGCTCCGGGCTGCTCTTCGACGGCCAATCTTCACTACCTCAACTGCGCCGAGGTAGGGAAACGCCGCCGCACGACACTCCTCAAGTAAGCCCCTTATGTGAAGGAGATCTCATGCGCCGAGTTCTGGTAACGATTCTGGTTGTCGTCTCGCTTCAAACCGTCGCCGCAAACGCCGCGAGTCCGCAGTATCTTGACCAGAGTTGGAGCGATACCGACCGGCAGTGGTTCTACACCACGCCGCAGGGATCGAAGCTGATTCGCTACGACTGGGCGCTGGCGCTGGAGCGCGCCTCGGACGAAACGCTCTTCTTCGCCGATGGCCTGGCACGCCTCGGCTACCTTCCCAATGCCAAGGATGAGAAAACGAATCCCGACGGCCTGCCGGTCGGGTTCGTCCGGGATCGGGGGCTCACCGTCGATCACCTCGGCATGACATGCGCGGCCTGTCATACGAACGACCTTGCGTTCAAGGGGACCACCTATCGCATCGACGGCGGACCGGCGGACGCCGACCTCTTCAGCTTTCTGGCTGAGCTGTCGGAATCGCTCACCGCCACCAGCGCCAGCCAGGCCAGCCCGAAGTTCCAACGTTTCGCCAAGCGCCTCGGCAAGAACAACCTCGTGTCGCGTACGGCGCTCTACGTCGAGCTCAGAAAGTTCTCCCGCGACTTCGCCGACTTCGTCGCCGCGACGACATCGACGACGAGTTGGGGCCGCGCCCGCGCCGATGCCTTTGGCGCGATCTTCAACCGCGTCACGGCGATCGATCTACCGCCGGCTCCTCCGTCCCTGGCCAAAAATATCCCCGCCAACAACCGCATGCCGAACGCTCCGGTCAGCTATCCCTTCCTGTGGGATACGTCGTGGCATAACAAGGTGCAGTGGGACGGCTCGGCACCGAACCAACTGGCAATTCTTCGACTGGCGCGCAACGTCGGGGAAGTACTCGGTGTTTTCGCCGATATCAAGATCCGCAAACCGGGATTCCTGCACTGGTATTACGAATCGACAGCCAAGCGGATCAACCTTCTCGAGATCGAGGACCGGCTGGCGCAGCTTCGCTCGCCGCACTGGCCTGCCGCCTTCCCGGCCATCGACACCACCAAGGCAGCCGCGGGTCAGGCGATCTACCGCGCCCAATGCGAGTCATGTCACAAACAGGCCACTCCCGGAGTGCTTCAGGACGTCGTGATGACGCCGCTCACCGACGCCGGCACCGATCCGGCGATGGCCACCGCCGCCTCCACCCGCCAGGCAAAAACCGGCATCCTCGAAGGCGTTCCCGAGCTCATCCTCCTCGGCAGCAAGTTCGGACCGACAGCGTCTGCCGGCAAGATCACATTCAACGCCGTCCTCGGCGCGATCCTCTCGCCGATTCCCGACGACTGGTTCCTCGGCGCGCCCAGCAAAGCAGCCACGAAGACCGCTCTGGAGGTAACGTCCACACGAAAAGGCGAAGGCTCGGAGAACGACCTTCGCAACGATCTGCTCTCCAAGCTCCACCAGACCTTATCGAAGACGCATGCATCGAGTGACGCGGACACGAACGACCCTGTGAAGGCCGATCTCTTACAAGCGCAGCAGTCAATGGCGGCCGCGGCTCCTTCGACCGGCCTCGCCTACAAAGCGCGTCCGCTCGATGGCATCTGGGCAACCGCCCCATACCTTCACAACGGCTCCGTGCCGAACTTGCGCGCGCTGCTGATGAAGCCTGCGTTACGACCGAAGACGTTTTTCGTCGGCAGCCGCGACTTCGATCCGGTCAACGTCGGCTTCGACACCGCCGCCGGACCGGACCGCTTTCTATTCGACACGAGTATCGCCGGCAACAGCAACGCCGGCCACGATTGGGGAACGTCGCTCACGAATGAGGATCTCGAAGCACTGTTGGAGTACCTCCGATCGCTTTGAGACTGCGAGAATGAGCAGCAGGACGTCACCGGCTGCGCGCTGTCTGCGCGGCCGGTGACCATCAGTCATCCTCTGGTAGAGAATTACCTTCGTGAGCCTCGCCTAAGATCAGAACGTAGTTGAATCCATCGAGGAGAACCGGATGAACACGGAACGCAAAAGACTCGTTGCTGCTGCTCTTCTCTCGATCGCGATCCTCCTGATCGCCGCGGCCTGCGCGCATCAGGCCGTGAAGCCAAGCTGGAGTTACGCCACGTTCAAGGAAGTCGACTTCGACCCGTTCCCCGGGATGGACTTTCAGGGACGCGACGTACCGATCAGCAGCGACGACCTCAAAGGCCGCATCATCTGGAATCTCTGGTCGGGCGACAACGGCGGCTTCTGGGACTACCTGGCCACCCATGCGTTCGGAACAACCGATCTCTTGAAGGTCATTGCCTCGCCGCGCAACCAGCGCTTCGAGACCTACGGCCTCTTCAACCAGCCCGGCTACAAGCGGCCGGCGCAACCCGATGAATACGGTCTCTTCATCGACGTTCCCCGCGATGCGAAGTACGACTTCGACTCGAAGATCGACCTCTACACCTACGGCCGCTCCAGCGGAATCATGGGGCTGCGCCTCTTCCCGAATCCCAACTTCGACGCGAAAGCGAAGGCGAAGTGGGACCCAAAACGCTACGAGAGCGACGCCGCGTACTACACCGACAAGAACCTGGTGCGGCCGTACGTCGTCGGCATGGCCTGCTCCTTCTGTCACGTCGGCGCCGATCCCACCAACCCGCCCGCCAATCCCGACGAGCCGGAGTACGCGAACCTCAATGATTACGTCGGGCAGCACTACTTCAAAGTCTCCGAGGTGTTTGCGCACGACCTGCCGAAAAACAACTTCGTCTGGCAATTGCTCCACAGCAACAGGCCCGGCACGCTCGACACCGCGTTCATCGCCACCGACTACCTCAACAATCCCGGCACGATGAATGGCATCTTCAGCCTCGCGGGCCGCATGAACGTCGCGGTGCCGGAGCACGTGACCGGCGGCGCTCTGGCGCTCAAAGGCGTCACCGATCCGCAGCTCACGCCGCGCGTGTTGAAGGAAGGCGCCGATTCCGTCGGGCTGCCTGCTGCGCTCAGCCGCGTCTATCTCAACATCGGCGAGTATTGGGAGGAGTGGCTGCAGCATTTCCATCCGCTGATCGGGATCAAGAAACAGTCGCCGATCCGCGTGGCCGATGCGCAGCGCCTCTCGCCGCAGTGGAACTGGAGCGAGTCGCACTCGCCGGCTCTGGCGCAATACTTCATCGACGTCGCCAAGCCGCTGAAGCTCGCCAACGCGCCGGGGCACGAGAAGTATCTCCAGGCCGACGAGAAGACGCTCACCCGAGGCAAGAAGGTATTCGCGCTGAACTGCGCGCGCTGCCACTCCAGCAAACAACCGCCGGCCGGCGTCAATCCGCAGACTCCCGAGGGGCGGGCGTGGTTCGAGCAGGAAGTGATGAAGCCCGACTTCCTCGACAACAACTTCCTCGGCGCCGAGATCCGCGTTCCGGTGACCGAGGTAAAGACGAACGCCACGCGAGCAGTGGCGTCGAATGGGATGCACGGCCAGATCTGGGACAACTTCTCCAGCGAAACCTACAAGACGTTGCCGAAGACCGGCTCGATCCAGGTGTGGGATCCGTTCACCGGAAAAACGCGGCCGTGGGACGTGCCGGGCGGCGGCCGCGGCTACTACCGCCCGCCGTCGCTGGTATCGGTCTGGTGCTGCGCCCCCTTCTTCCACAACAACGCCCTCGGCAATCACATCGAGAAGGTCGACGTCGACTCGCGCATGGACGCCTTCAATGACGCCATCGAGAAACTCCTCTGGGCCGAGAAACGTGACGGCGCCGGCTCGATCTGGCGCACGACGGAGGAAAGCTCGCTGCAGATTCCGCAGTCGTACGCGCCGTGGTTCAAGAGCCTGGCCGAGCCAGATGGCTTCATCCACGTCGGGCCTATCCCCAAGGGCACTCCGATCAACCTCATCGCCAACACGAACCTGCAGCTCGGCGGCTTTGGCAAAACGCACAAACAGCTCACGCTGCTCATCAACGCGCTGAAGGCACTCAAACAGGTTCGCGACGAGGGACTCACCGATGATGCCGCAACGCAGCGGCTGCTCAAACTGGTGCCCGATTTCTACGCGCTCAACTCCTGCCCCGACTTCATCGAAGACGAGGGCCACTACTTCGGCACCGTCCTTCCCGATGCCGACAAACGCGCGCTCATCGAGTTCATGAAGACGTTCTGAGGAGAATACAAATGCCGAACGATCCGAACAATCCTGACTTCGACTACATCGTCATCGGCTCCGGCGCGGGCGGCGGTCCTGTGGCCTGCAACCTCGCCAAAGCCGGGTACAAAGTCGGCCTCATCGAGGCTGGCGTCGAGGCGCAATCGCAAACGTACCCGGTGCCCGTCTTTCACACCTACGCCAGCGAAGACCCGGAGATGTCGTGGGAGTTCTTTGTCCGCCACTACAGCGATGAGGCGCAGTCGAAACGCGACTCCAAATTCGTCGGCGCCGAGGACGGCGTCTTCTATCCACGCGCCGGAACCCTCGGCGGCTGTACCTCGCACCACGCCATGATCACGGTCTACGGTCACGGCAGCGACTGGGACCACATCGCCCAGCTCACCGGCGACGCGAGCTGGTCGTCGGACAAGATGCGCGCGTACTTTGAGCGGATCGAGCGCTGCACGTACACGAAGAAACCGGCAAGCGGACAGCCGAATCCTTCGCGGCACGGCTACGAGGGGTGGCTGAACACGACCGGCCCTGAGCTCGCACTGGTTTTCGGCGATAAAGCGCTGGTGCAGACCGTCCTCGATGCGATCATCGGAGCGTGGAAAGAGGGCGTCGGCGATGGACTCAATCTGCTCCCGCAGGATCCGAACGACTGGCAGACCCCGAAGTTCGAAGGGATCTGCTTCGCGCCGCTGGCGACGCTCAACGGCCGCCGGCAGGGAACGCGCGAGCTGATCGACACCACCCGCGCCATCTATCCGCAGAACCTCGTCATCAGGATGAGCAACCTCGCCACGAAAATCCTCTTCGATGCGGACAAGCGCGCCATCGGCGTGGAGTGCTGGGAAGGGCAGCATCTTTACAAAGCCGATCCAAACGTCGTCGCCAACCCGCAGCCGGGTGACGACTACGAAGTCAAGCGCTACTACTGCAAGCGCGAGGTGATCCTCGCCGGCGGCGCGTTCAACTCGCCGCAGTTGCTGATGCTTTCTGGCATCGGGCCGAAAGAGCACCTGGCGAAATTCGGTATCGACTGTCTCGTCGATCGTCAAGGTGTCGGCACGAACCTTCAGGACCGCTACGAAGTCGGCGTCGTCACCGAGATGAAGAACGACTGGAAAATCCTCGCCAACGCCACGTTCGCCCCGCCGCTCCCCAATGCTCCCGGCGATCCCTGCTACATCGACTGGCAGAATGGCAAAGGCGTCTACGCAACCAACGGCGCGGTCCTCGGCGTCATCAAGAAATCGTCGCCGCAACTCTCCGATCCCGACCTCTTCATCTTCGCTCTGCCGGGCCGTTTCTCCGGCTACTTCCCCGGCTACTCAAAGGAAGTAGAGCGGACAAAGAACTACCTGACCTGGGCCATCCTCAAGGCGCACACCACGAACAAGGCAGGATCAGTGCGCCTCAAGTCCGCCGATCCGCGCGACAAACCGGACATCAACTTCCGCTACTTCGATGAAGGCACGCCGGCCGATCCGTCGGACGTGGACGCGGTCGTCGACGGCGTCGAGTTCGTCCGCAAGATCTCGAAGCACAACACCGCGATCAAACAGGAGGTCCTGCCCGGACCGGCCGTGCAGAGCTCCGCGGAAATCGCGCAGTTCGTGAAGGACAACGCATGGGGCCATCACGCCTCGTGTACCAATCCGATGGGCAAAGCCGACGATCCCAACGCCGTCGTCGACAGCAACTTCCGCGTGATCGGCACGCAGAACCTCCGCATCGTCGACGCATCCGTCTTCCCGCGCATCCCCGGATTCTTCATCGTCACGCCGACCTACATGATTGCTGAGAAGGCCAGCGACGCCATCCTGGCAACCGCAAAAGGAGCCGCCTGATGAAACGGATCGCAATCGTCCTCGCGCTCTCAGTGATCCTCTCCCCCGTCGGAAGCACGCTCTTCGCCGCGGACCACAACGATCCGAACTCCGTCAACTCCATCTTTTCCGACGTCGCCGTCAACGCCGCCGACCTATACGACATGTACGGCTGGCCGAGCGCCGACGGCAAGAACGTCATCCTCGCGCTCACGTTCGCTCCGGTGCCGAAGGGCGGCGTCTTCGATACCGACATGCTCTACCGCATCCACATCAACTCGAATCCCCGCCCCGCCCCGCCCGCCCCGGGCGAGAGCTGGGACCTGCCCAAACTGCTCGCGTACGGCGATGCGGTGGCGGCCAAGTATCTGCATCTGAAAGGGTCGGAGGTCCGCGTCCGCGTCGATGAGACGCAGACAGCGCACGTCGACTTCATCAACTTTCCGGGCGGGACGTTCTCGAAGACGATCGCGATGAACAAGGCGGTGACGCTGACCGCGCCCGATGGAACGCCGATCCAGGTCTTCGTCGGCGGTCGTGACGACGCGTTCTTCAACGATCTTCCCGGCTTCTTCCGCTCGATCAACTACGGGCCGCAGTTCTACCACGTGCCACTCAGCGCTCCGTACGACGACCGCGAGCTGAAGATCCCGAAGACACTCCTCGAGCTGGAAGGCAACACGCTTTTCAACGACGACCCGAAGGATCCGAACTGGGGCCATCCCGGCGGCACCAAGCGCGATCTCCCGCCCGGTCCGTACGACTTCAAGCCGACGCGCTTCGCCAAGGACGCCAACGGCAACTACCGGTTCGTCTACAGCGGCAAAGACGCGCAGGCCGGCCGCAACATCAACACGGTCATCGTCGAGATCCCGCACCGCTTCATCAGCACGAATCCGGACCGCGACCGCATCGTCAACGCCTGGGGCGAGAGCATGGTGCTGAAGGCCGCGCACAAGATCGAGACGATTCCCGACAACCCGTCCCTCGGCTTTTTCGCCAGCATCCGAGCCCTATTCCATCGTCCCGACGCCTTCGAGCAGCAGGCGGCGACGTACAAACGCGTCGACACCGACGGCCTCCCCTTCGCCGACGCCGCGCTCAGCGAACGCGAAGACAAACGCCAGCTCGGCGCGAACAACATCATCCTGGCCCGCACCTTCGTCATGCGTTTCGGTCACCTCGGATGGGGTTTCGGCCCTTCCATCAGCGCCCTCGGGCTCGGCACCTGCTTCGATCACGACAACTCGCCCGTCTCGGTCTACAAAACGTACAAGCTCGCCATCGAAGCCTTCCCCCGGGTGAAGAAATGTCTCTTCCAGGAAGTCAACATGCCCGACGACTCCTGGAACCCGAAGCACCTCAACATCCCGCTCCGCCGTCCGTTCGAGATCTTCATCCCGAACGTCAACGCCGTCGACATGGATACGACCGGTTCGTGGCCCTTCGGCCGGCGCCCGGAGGATCAGGTAGCGACGCGATTCCTGTCGATCTTCCTCGACCAGAAAGCCGGCTGCGGCGGCAAACCCTGCAACCTCGAAACCCTCGGCGATCAGAAGCTGTGGGACGCGGCGCCGATCACGCCCAAGACCCCGCCGAATCCGCTGAAGAATGACAAACCGTTCCTCGACCACTTCCCGTACCTGGCGGATATGTGGTGAGGGGTGCGCTGTCATTCCGAATCGGCGGTACCGCGGGGGTGGCAGGGTGGGCGGGAGCGGTGGAGCACGATGAGGAATCCCCTGCCGACGCACGAGAATCGCTCCGTAGGCGGGGGATTCCTCGCCACCCGCACTCCCACCCGCTCGGAATGACAGCGCTACATTCGCTCGCAATTGCTGTTGGTTCGTTGGAAGCGCTCGCGACGTGCTGTCATTCCGAATCGGCGGAACCGCGGGGGCGGCAGGGTGGGCGGGAGCGGTCGAGCTCGATGAGGAATCCCCTGCCGAAGCACGAGAATCGCTCCGTACGCGGGAGATTCCTCGCCACCCACACCCAACCCGCTCGGAATGACAACGCCACGTTCGCTCGCCTTGGTTGTTGGCTCGTTGGAAGCCTTCGAAAGTGTTGTCATTCCGAATCGGCGGAACCGCGGGGGCGGCAGGGTGGGCGGGAGCGGTGGAGCACGATGAGGAATCCCCTGCCGAAGCACGAGAATCGCTCCGTAGGCGGGGGATTCCTCGCCACCCACACTCCCACCCGCTCGGAATGACAAAACCATGATGAAAACTCTGCTGCCGAAACTGCTGCTCCTCCTCATCGCCATCGCATCGATCGCGATGAGCGACTACGACACCGACCTCGCGAAACTGCAGAAGCAGGCGGATGACTTGCGCGCCGCTCCGAATCACGATCCGGCGATGCTCGCCGCCGTCCTCTACCGGCGCGCGTCGATGACCGTCGACTTCGTGGAACTGCAGACGGCCGAGAAGGCAATCGACGAAGCGATCCGCATCGCGCCGTCGCCCGACCTGCTCTTCCTGCGCGCCAGCTTCAATTTCAAGATGCACCGCCTGCAGCGGGCGAAACAGGATCTCGCGCAACTCACCGACGGCAACACAGGCGAGCCAATCAAGACGCTCGCAGCACAGATCGCGATGCAGGAAGGCGACTACGCGACGGCGCGTACCGCCTACCGCGACCTCGCCAACCGTACGCAGAGTTGGGACAGCATCGCCTCACTCGCCTACTACGAGTCGGTAACCGGCGATCCGGCCGCAGCCGACCGGCTCTACGTCCAAGCCGAGGACGAGCTGACCGCGAAAGAGATGCGCTCGTACGCCTGGGTCGAAGTGCAGCGCGGTCTCATCGACTTCGATCACGCCCGCTACACCGCCGCCCTCACCCATTACCAACGCGCCAACCGCGCCTACTCCGGCTACTGGCTCGTCGAAGAGCACATGGCCGAGGTACTCGATCGCCTCGGACGCACCGCCGAGTCGGTCGCGCTCTACCGCAAGATCATCGAGCGAACCCACAACCCCGAGTACATCGGCGCCCTCGCCACGATCATGGCCCGCACCGACCGCGACGCCGCCAGGAAACTCGACGCTGAAGCCGCATCGCTTTACGACGCCCAACTCCACCTCTACCCCGAAGCCGCCGGCGGCCATCTGATCCGCCACCTTCTGACCCGCGACGACACGGCCCTCCCTCACCTTCTCGACCTCGCCCAACAAAACGCCGACCTCCGCCCCAACGCGGAAGCCAAGCTGCTCCTCGCAAAGAGCTACTGGAAAGCAGGCCGCGCCACCGACACGAAACGCCTGCTCGCCGAGGTTCACCAGACCCCATGGCGAACACCGGAGCTGGCGGCGTTCGAACGAGAGGTTGGGAGGGGCGGGCGGTGAGGGGCTACTCGAGCGATGCTTGGTACATAGGTTTTCGAGGCCCGGCGCCCGTGGCCGCGCCGATGCAGAAGTAGCTGCGCAGACGGCAAACCCCACTTTACAAAACTATTAATAACTCGTACTGTGCCGGCTACCCAACCGTGTCCCGGCTCCCGATCATCGCGCTCAGCTCCCTTCTCTTCGCCTCGTCCCTCTTCGCCGATTCCGCTCACCTCAACATCGTCGCGAACGTGCAGAGCCCTCTGGTGGTGGGCATGGCCATCGCGAATCTTGGTCCGGACGTCGCACGAAATAGCGTCCTCACGATCGACTTCCCGCCCGAGCTGGTTGTCGCGGTCAACACCGACTACGGTCCCTGCGACGACTCCCAACGACCCGTCCGTTGCTCGCTCGGCGACATCCCCGTATTCGCTCCTCCGACTACGTTTGGGTACTACATGGGAGCAAACTTCAAGGCGCCGTTCGCTGACGCGACCTACACGGTGAAATTCACGGTCTCCTCCGACACGCCCGACCCCAACCCTTCCACGCATTCGGCGTCCGTCACCCTGACCACGAAATTGGAGGCGGATCTGAGTGTCGGGATCGGCAGATCGATCATTGCCGAACGGCTCGATCCGGGCCAGACGGCAGAGTTCTGGACGCACGTCGGCAACAACGTCCGCAACAACAAAACGCCGAGCGTACGTCTCGATTACGCGGTAACGAACGGCGTGATCGAGAAGATCGATGCGCCTGCCGGGGTCTCGTGCTCGATCGACGGTGCCAACGCGCTTTGTGCGATCGCCGCGCTTCCTGATGATCTTGGCGTCATCACGGTTACCGTGAAGACGAGCGCAGACCGGCTGGCGGGGAAGACCACCTTGTCGATGCGCGCGACGGGCGACGTGCCGGAGAAGACGCCCTCCGATAACCAGACCGAGATCAGCATTCCTGTGTATCAGTGGTACGCCGTCACCACCATCGCCGACGACGGCCCAGGCTCATTGCGCGATGCCATCGTCCAGGCGAACGCTCACTGCACTCCCGGTCCCTGCCGCATCGTCTTCGAGATTCCGCCGCCGGTGCCGCCGGAGGGTTGGTTCACGATCACACCGATGGAACCGCTGCCGATGATTACGGCGGACCGCATCAGCGTCGAAGGATTGCGGCAGACCGCATTCACCGGCAATACGAATCCCCTCGGCCCCGAGGTGGCGATCGACGGCCATCTGGCGCGGCGCGGTCTGAGGATCGTTTCTCGATGCGAAGCGGTCATCGAAGGCCTGGCCCTCGGCAATTTCGATGAAGACCAGGGACTCTGGTTCGGCGCCGGCGCGGGCTGCCCTGAGCCATATCGTCCTGACCGCCGGGCCGTCGCCAGCAACTACATCGGCGTCGATCCCACCGGCACGGCCGCGTGGCCGAATCTCCGCGGTCTCAATACCAACGGTGCCCTCGGCGTTGTCTCGAGCAACGTGATCAGCCGCAACCGGAACAGCGGCGTCTGGATGTGGAATGGGTCGGTAACCTTTGATCACAACCGCATCGAAAACAATGGAGCAAGCGGCATTTTTCTCGGTCCGCAAGTCGATGACGTCACGATCATGGAAAACACCATTTCCGATCACCGCGACATGGGCGTGGCAGTGGCCCGCAGCAACGCACACGTCGAGATTCACGGCAACACCATGAAGAACAACGGCGGACTCGGCATCGACTGGGGCCTCGACGGCGTCTCGCCTGTCGATGCCGACGACAAGAACGGTCCGTCCAATGCGCCGGTGCTTCTCTCGGCAACCTACGATGCCGCGCACAACTGGACGCTCATCATTCTCTCGATCAAGAGCACACCGCTCGGTACGTCCCCCGGTCAACTCGGCACCATCGACTTCTACGGCAATGGAGCACCGGACGGCGAAGGAGAAAAGCCTCTCGGAACTGTGCACGCCAGCACGTCCACCAACGGTACGATCACAGCGTCCGTGCCTGGCGATCTTCGCGGCCAGTGGATCAACGCCACCTGGACACGCGCCATCCCGAACTCCTTCGACCCGTACTACTACGACCATGCCGTAACGTCGGAGCTGAGCAACGCCATCTTCGTGAGCCGGTGAGCGTTCCCTATCTGCGCGCGCCGGTGAACGACCTCACGGCTTCTGAATGTAGATGGTCCCGGGGATATTACGGCAGCGGTTCTGCTACCTGTCGCCGAGTGGTGCTGGACCGGCCGATGGCCATGGAGCACGTTGACCGGATGGAGCCTCAAGCCTTTTGCGGAGGCGCCACCACGCGCGCCACCGCCTTCACCAGTTCGAGCGGCTCGATCGGTTTGGCGAGGTAGGTTTCGAAGGGGCCGTCGGCGATGGCGGTGCTGCCGGCGGGAAAGGCGCTGAGGGCGACGATTTTCTGTTCCGGCCACTGCTCTCGGATCTTGCGCGCCAGGGCGTAGCCGTCCATGTACGGCATGGCGATGTCGGTGAGGACGAGATCGGGCTGCTTCGCCGTGATTGCTTCGAGCGCTTCCGGTCCGGATGCGGTCTGGATGACGTGGGCGCCGGCGCGGGTCAGCACCGCGTGCACGAGCTTGCGGCTCTCGTCATCGTCATCGACCAGCAGAATGGTCAAGCCGGCGAGATCTTGCGGAATCTCTTCGAGCATCGATGTCGTGGGAAAAATGAGCGGCTCCTGACGCGTAGCCGTCAGCGCGCCGATTGGTAGCGTGACGGTAAACGTGGAGCCCTGATCGTTCCCGGAGCTCTCCGCTGCCACGACCCCTCCATGCGCTTCGACCAGATAGCGAACGATGGAAAGGCCCAATCCCAGGCCGCCGTGAACTCGCGTACGAGGATTCTCGGCCTGCCGGAACGGCTCGAACACATGCGGAAGAAAGCGTGGGTCGATGCCCGAGCCGCTGTCGGTGACGGCGATCTGGACGTGTGACGACGTACGCCTGGCGCTGAGCTCGATCCGCCCCTTCGGCGGCGTGAATTTCACGGCGTTGGTCAGCAGATTCCAAACCACCTGCTGCAGGCGTGTGGCGTCCGCTACGATCGCGCCGAGCTGCGAGTCGAAGGAGGTGGTGATCGTAATCTTCTTGGCCGCGGCGCTCGGCTCGACCGTGGCCACTGCCGAGACCAGAAGGCGCTCGATCTCGACATCTTCCATGCTGAGGCGCAGCTTCCCGGAGACGATCCGCGACACGTCGAGAACATCATCGATGAGCCGCGCCTGCAGTTGGGCACTGCGGTTGATCGACACCAGCGCGTCGTCGAATCCCGGTTCGCCCGGATGCATCGTCGGAAGCAGCCGCGCCCATCCCAGGATGGAGGTGAGCGGCGTGCGGAGCTCGTGGGAAAGCGTCATCAGGAACTCGTCCTTGGCGCGGTTCGCTTCCTGCGCCACGCGAGAGGATGCCTCCGCGCGGCGCCGCTCTTCTTCCGCATGAAGACGTGCTTCGCGCTGCTCGATGAGCGCCTGCTGCACTTCTTCCGCACGTTTCCGCTCGCTCATATCGCGGGTCACCTTCGTGAAGCCGCGAAGCTCTCCCTTCGCATCGTGAATCGCGGTGATGACGACGTTGGCCCAGAAGCGGGTCCCGTCTTTGCGGAGGCGCCAGCCTTCATCCTCGACGCTGCCTTGCGCGCGCGCGATCGCGAGCTCCCGCGCCGGTTTTCCATTCCGGTTGTCTTCCTCGCCGTAGAACTCGGAGAAGTGATGGCCGATGATCTCGGCCGGCGCGTGGCCTTTGATGCGCTCCGCTCCTGCGTTCCAGGTCTGGATGCGGCCTTCCGGATCGAGCATGAAAATCGCGTAGTCCTTCACCGAGGCCACGAGGAGGCGAAACATCTCCTCGCTCTGGCGCACCTGCTCATCCGCGGCACGGCGCGCCGTCAGGTCGCGCGTTACTTTTCCGAAGCCGCGCAGCACTCCCTGTTCATCAAAGATGGCCGTGATGACGACGTTGGCCCAGAAGCGTGTGCCGTCCTTTCGCAGGCGCCATCCTTCTTCTTCGAAACGGCCTGTGCTCTTCGCAATCTCCAGCTCGTAGTCCGGCTTTCCGCTCTTCTTATCCGCCTCGGGATAAAAGATCGAGAAGTGCTTGCCGATGATCTCGTCCGGCCTATAACCCTTGATGCGCTCAGCGCCGAGGTTCCAGGTCATGATGTGTCCGGTCGGATCGAGCTGAAAGATCGCGTAGTCTTTGACCGAGGTAACGAGAAGGCGGAAGGTCTCCTCGCTCCGGCGCAGCTTCTCCTCCGATTCACGCCGCCGGGTCAGGTCGCGCGTCACCTTGGCGAAGCCGGTAATCGTTCCGGCCGGATCACGCAGAGGGGTAATGATCGTGTTCGCCCAGAAGCGGGTGCCGTCTTTGCGAAGGCGCCATCCCTCGTCCTCGATGCGTCCTTCCCGCGTGGCGACCTCCAGCTCCGTCTGAGGCTGGCGAGCGGCGATCGCATCCGGCTCGTAGAAGATGGAAAAGTTGCGGCCGATCGCTTCCTCCGCGTCGTAGCCCATCGTCCGCGTCGCCCCGCTGTTCCATGAGCGAATGACGCCATCGAGATCGATGACGAAGATCGCATAGTCCTGAATCGCATCGATCAGGAGGCCGAGCTCGCTGGTCTTCAGTTTGAGATCCGTTTCGGTCATAGGGTCGTTCGTCAAGGCGCGATGATCTCAGGTCATCAAGCCAGCCCGAAGCGACCTGTGTACGACCACCGCCGGGCGATGCACTGAGGCTGCAGGAATCGGTCTAAGCACTATTAATGCCGATTCGGTTCAGGCGCAGCGAATCGGCGCCGCGGCTGTGATAGTTCCTGACAACCGCTCGAAGGGAAATGCGGCAATGCCTTTGCACGTGCGGTTTGGTTACAAACCTCCATGAACGACTTGCACCGGCTGACCGATCCGTTGCGCCGTACCTTGAACGGCGAGCCTGTGCCCTGGCCGCCGCTCGCTCGACACGAAGCGAAGGCGCTGGCCGCGCATGGCGTCGCGCCCCTTCTTTACGCAACGGCAGGCGTCCCGGAGTTGCGCGCCGAGGCGATCCGCGCGGCGGCGTTGGAACCGTTGCGGCTCGCTGATCTCCACGAGGTTCTCGGTGCGCTGGCCGCGGGCGGCGTCAAGGCAATCCTGATGAAAGGGGCGGCCCTCGGCTATGGTCTTTATGACGCACCGGACCATCGTCCCCGCGTCGATACCGACCTCTTGATCGACCTCGCTTCCTTTGGCGCCGCCCGGCGCGTCTTTCGAAGCATGGGATTTGAGGAGCAGATCACCAGCGGTGACGAGCACGGGCTCCGCCAGCGGATGTTCCGCCGCGAAGACCGCCACGGAGCTGAGCACACATACGATGTTCATTGGGCGGTCGCGAACTCCGCTCTGGTCGCCAACACGCTGCGCTTCGACGAGATCGAGCCGGTGCGCCTGCCGAAGGCTGGTCCGGACGCGCTGGCGTTGCCGCCGGTCGAGGCGCTGCTGCTGGCCTGCGTTCACCGGCTCGCCCATCATCACGACGACGATCGTCTGATCTGGCTGGTCGACATCGCCCGGTTGCGGGCCAGGCTATCGAAGGAAGAATCGGCGCGCTTCCGGGCGCTGGCCATCGAGCGCGGCGTGGCAGCGCTTTGTGCGAGGTCGTTCGCGATCACGGACGAATGGCTCGGCCGAGGCGAGTGGTCGATTGATGCGCCGCAACGGCGCGAGCCGTCACGGATTTTTCTCGATCGCGAGCTGACGTATGGAGCGGTGACGCTGGCCAGCTTGCGTGCCTTGCCATGGCGCGCGAGACTGACGCGATTGCGGCAGCTTGCGTTTCCGCCGGTGGCGTTCATGCAGCGGTCTCCGGAGTCCCAGCGCGCGATCCTGCTGCCCTGGCTCTATTTCGCCCGAGGCTTTCGCGGAATCAGCCGGTTGCTCATCAAGGCGAGGGCGCTGGGATGACCTCGAACCGCGCCCTTGTCGCGGCGATTGCGCAGGAGTAGGGTGATGGAAATGCGGAGCGATACCCGGATCGTCGCGGCTGCGGATCTACTGGCCGCCCCTGTCGGAGACGAGCTGGTACTGCTCGACCTTCATCGCGGCGTCTACTACGGACTCAATGCGCCGGGTGCCCGCATCTGGGAATTGCTCGTCGAAGGATTGCCGTTCGCCGAGGTGGCCACGCGGCTCGCCGCGGAGCACGACGTCTCGCCTGCGCAGGTGGAAATCGACATCGTGCGCTTGGTGGATGAGCTGCGAGAGAAGGCGCTGATCGCATCGCCTCCGTCGTAATGCCAAACCTGTCCGAGCGCTTCTTCTACTCATTGCACGGACGCGTTGCCGCATCGACATGCGAGATCCCGTTTCTTCCTCCTCACGCTCCCACCACTCCCGATCTCGATCTTCGATTCGAGCTGCCGGCGGTGTCCAGTCCGAATGGCGCAACGCGATGGTACGAGAGCGATGACGACGGGCACTCGATCGTCGTCGATCGATTGGCAAGCGGCGGTCTGCTCATTCGATTCGCCGACGGAACTGCCTTCCTCGTCGACGCGCAGGGGCGGTCGATCGCACTGCAATCGGCGCCCGCGCACTACACCGCTGGCGATCTCGCCGCCTACGCACTGGGGCCTGTGCTTGCGGTCGCGCTCCACATGCAGGGCGCGATGCTGCTCCATGCGTCCGCAGCTCTGCTTGGAAAAAAAGCGGTGCTATTCGCCGGCCATTCGGGAGACGGCAAGTCGACCATCGCGGCACTCCTTCACCGTCAGAATCGCGTCGTCTTGTCGGATGACCTCACGGAGATCAGCGCTTCTCTTTGCGCCGTGCCGTCGATTCCGGCAATCCGTTTGTGGCCGGACGGCGTGCGCGCTCTTTATGGCGCAGACAGAGCGCTTCCCGACCTCGCGCCATCGTGGGATAAGAAACTCATTCGCACGAGCGAGAGCGAAAATACTGCACACCAGATCGGAGCGATTCTTGTGATCGAGTCGAAGCACCGAGGAGCGTTGCGGCTGGAGAGGATGGAGCGGAAAGAGGGATGGAAGCGGCTGATGGCGCACTCGTACACGGCGCGACTCCCTGATCCGGCGATGTCGGCGAAGATTCTCACGATGACGACGCGGCTGGCCGATCGGGTGCCGGTCTATTCGTTCTCGCCACCGTCGATCGAAGATTCCGACGGACTGGGAGCCTTTCTGGAGAGCTCGCTCGCGGAACATCTGCAATGAGATCGTTCGCCGGCGTCGTGCAGGAGAAAGGCAGCGAGCCCGGCGTGGCGCTTTTGCAGCACCTCGGCGCAACCATTCGATTGCCGGCGTCTTCGAGCCCGGTGATCGCGCGGGATCAGAGCTGGGGCGTAGCCGCGGTTGCGCACCTCTCCACTAACGCGGCGGCGCTGATCGAGCGCGACGGCAATGCCTCGCTCGCCGGCAACATCCGCCTCGACGATCGCGCATCGCTTGCTCGCGAGCTCGGCGATTCACCGCCCAACGCGAACGATTACGAGCTGACCCTGCGGGCGTGGCGGCGATGGGGAAGCTCGTTTGTCGATCACCTCTTCGGCGACTATTCATTCGTCATCTGGGACGGGGACGCGCACGAGCTCCTCTGCGTCCGCGACCGTTTTGGGGTCAGGCCATTCTTTTACGCGCAGACAAAATACGGCCTGACCTTTTCCGACTCGCTGGCAGCGATCCTCGCCCATCCCGAAACAGAGGCCGATTCACTGGACGACGGCGCGGTCGCCGACTACCTACTCCATGGCGTCTCAAACGATGCCGCCGCAACAATCTACAAGAACGTCCGGCGGGTGCCTCCCGGCCACATGCTCGTCTTTCACCCGGGCGGCGATGTCAGCGTTCGCGCCTATTGGCAACCGCGCGAGGCAGGCAACGAGCCGTTGCGTGACGACGCCGCTCCGCACCTGGAGCGTGCGCTCGAAGAGGCCATCTCCGATCGCGTGGCACCCTCAGCCAGCGCGGTGATCTTCATGAGCGGAGGACTCGATTCGACGACGCTCGCGGCGCTGGCTCATGAGTCGATACCGCGGCTCCAGATCACGGCAGCGACGACCGTCTACCGCACCAGGATTCCGGACGAAGAGGAGCGATATGCAGTCGAGGCGGCGCGCTCGATCGGCATCCCCCTCCACTGTTTTCCGCTCGATGACTACGGACCCCTTCGCGCGCTCGACGAAGGATTGTGGATGCCGGAGCCCGGGCCGCTGCTGATGGCGCCGATGACGCGCGACCTCTACTCATTCGCCGCATCGATCGCGCCCGCCGCCCTGCACGGCCACCCGGCGGACGCGTTGCTGATCGCCGAAATGATCCCGTTCCTGATGCGGCTGCTGCGCCGAGGAGAGCTCGTTCGCTTCGCGTCAGCGCTCATCCGTTACACAGCGGTCCGGCGACGCCCTCCCTACTTTCTGTTGCGGCATCTGTTGCGCCGAAGCAGCGGTGCACCTTACCCGACCGCCTTGCCCGACTGGCTCAATCCGTCGTTTGCGCAACGGCTGCGCGGCCGTTCACTCGCGGTCGAGGCCGAGAGTGAAGGGCTGCGGCCTCACACGATCGACGCGCTCCGCTCGGCCATCTGGTCGAGCTATTTCGAGTGGGCGCACCCGCTGATGACCGGCGCTGCTATCGAAGTCCACTATCCGTTTTGCGATCAGCACGTGACCGACGTTCTCCTGTCGGTCGAGCCGATCCCCGCGCTGATCGGCAAGCATGTTCTTCGCGAGATTCTCCGCGGCCGCGTGAGCGAAACGATTCGCCGGCGCAGGAAACGAAACCTGCAAGGCGATCCGTGGACGATGGACCTCGGCGATCGTGACATCTCGATCGACGCTGCCGCGCCTTACATCGATGCCGTCCGGTTCCGCGCTGCATGCCGCGACGCAGGATCACTCGCCGGGTCCGCGCTGCGAGCAGTCGCACTCGATTACTGGCTTCGGAATCGCCCGTCGCACGCCCGATCAATTGCCGCTCGGATGCCGTGAAACCAGGGACCGCAATGCTATGATTGTCCATCATGACGGATGGCGACCCGGTCGATTCTGCCGAAGATCAGCTCGAGCCAGCATCACCAAAGCTCCCATGGCAGACTCCGAAGATCGAAACCTTCGGTACGATCGCCGATCTCACACGCGGAGCGGGTCAGGACAACAACTTCGATGGCGCGGTTCCCCCCGGGCAGAACAAAAGCCGCCTGTAGTTTTGAGCGGAACGGCGCGCTGCGATGTACGGGCTGACCGACTACGGCTGGATGTTGGGCGATCCGTCCCGCATCGAAGCGTATTCGCGAGCGCTGGCCTCGCTGATCTCCCCCCACACCGTAGCCGCCGACCTCGGCGCCGGCATCGGAACCTTCAGCATCATCGCCGCGCAACTGGGAGCGGCAAGGGTCTATGCGATCGAGCCCGGGGGGATCATCGCCGTTGCGGAGGAGAACGCGCGCCGCAGCCGCGTCGCCGATCGCATCCGTTTCATTCGAGGCCGCGTCTCGGAGATAACGCTTCCCGAGAAAGCGTCCGTCATCGTCTCCGATCTCAGCGGCGCGCTTCCGCTGTTCGAAGAGCACATCCCGGCAGTCATGCATGCACGCGATCATTTTCTCGCGCCGGGCGGTACTCTCATCCCATCCCGCGCCCGTCTTTTCTGCGCACCGGTCTCCAGCGCGGAGTTGTACTCGCGCATCACCGCGCCATGGCGCTCGCTGCCTGACATCGATCTGTCGGCGGCGGAAACGATGGCGCTGAATACGCCGCGCGCACTCCCCGTGACGCCGGGCGATCTCTTCGACGAGCCTCGCTGCTGGGGCGTCCTCGACTACGCCACGATCACGTCGCCAAACGTCAGCGCGTCGATCGGATGGACGCCTCCGTCGAAAGGTGTCGTCCACGGTTTCGCGCTCTGGTTCGAGTCCACCCTCGCCGGCGACATCACCATCGCCTCGGGACCGTGGTCTCCGCGTAGCGTCCACGCAACGATGCTGCTTCCGCTCCTCGTTCCGCTCGAAACGGAAGCGGGGGACGATCTCCAACTGACCATCGACGCCCGGCTCATCTCGGGCAGCTACGTAGTGACGTGGCATGCGCGCAACCGGACGCACTCGGGATCAACGCAGTCGACATTCTTCTCCCAGCCGATCGCAATCGATTCACTCCAAGCGCGTTCCCTCGATCCGATCGCGGCCACCACGTCGATCGAGGGAACGTGGAAGACCTCGAGCACGGTTCTCTCCCGCCCCGCGGGAGATGGCCTCATGCTCCTCGACCTTGCCTCGGGCGACTATCACCATCTCAACGGGACCGGCGCTCGAATCTGGCGTTCGTTGTCCGAGGGCAACAGC
Source organism: Thermoanaerobaculia bacterium (assembly GCA_034664845.1). Taxonomy (GTDB): domain Bacteria; phylum Acidobacteriota; class Thermoanaerobaculia; order Gp7-AA8; family Gp7-AA8; genus JADGNZ01. The sequence continues at coordinate 62,302 of JAXDGW010000082.1, forward strand.
ATCGATGGGATCGTTGACGACATCGTCAGCAAGTACGAGATCGATTCATCGACCGCCGCCTCGGACGTGCAGGCAATCCTCGCGCGACTGAACGAGCTGCATCTCATTTCAGCGCTGAATCTCTAACAACTGTGAACAGAGACGCAGAGAGCGGAGCGCGGGCCGTGCCCGCAACCCAATCGCTGTCATCCTGAGACTGCCGGAGCCGCCATCCTTACTCCTCCGTTCGCGCTGCATGGCGAGGCGGCGGAGGACGGCGAAGGACCCCCCGCGCATGTGCAGGGTCGGGTGGCGGCAACAAAAAAGTACAAGCGTAGGGGGTCCTTCGACGTCCTCCGGCACTTCGTGTCCTTCGGCAGTCTCAGGATGACAGCGGTGGCGTTGCGGACGGCCCGCTCCGTGCTCGCAGTGCCTCTGTGCTGATCGGCTCTCTCTTCCGCCCTCAATTGCAAAAAGTACCGCGAGAAATGGTCGCCTACAGATTCGTAATGAGCTTGGACATCGCGCGGATCGCGCCGATGGCCGTGCCTGAGTTGAACCCTCCCAGAGGCACCGAACCGCCTTTTACGTGTACGCCGACGACTTCTCCCGTTTTTCCGTCGAGAATCGGCGAGCCCGAGGCGCCGCCGCACGTGCCGATGTCGTTGTAGGCCAGGCGGCCGTTGCGGATGTCCAGCAGATGGCCTGCCTCGACCTTTTTCTCTTTCCGATTCGGATGCTCGATGATGCAAAGGATCGCGTTTTTGACCGTCAGATCCTGCTTCGCTACCTCGAGTTTTCCAAATACCTTGCCGGGAAGCGTTCCCTGCTCATCGCGTCCGAGTTTGACGATCGCGTAGTCAGCGTTGGGAGCCATCGAGAGCTCCAGCAGACCTTCGATCGGATAGCACCGCTCCATGCGCGCCACGCCCGTTGCACCGTCCTTCTGGAAATTGAAGCAGACGCACATGAGCATCGCCATCTCTTGAGACGTGATCGCGACGCCGTTGCGGTGCGGGACCTTGAACGAGCGAAACTCCCGTTGGAAACAGTGGCCGGCCGTGAGAAAAAGATCGTCGCCGATGAGCGCGCCTGATCCCCACCGCTGTGCGCTGAGGTTCCCCTGATCATCGCCGGGATGGTTGAATTTGCCGGACAAGTCGAGCCACTGCAGTTGCCCGATCGGACCCTGATAGTCATTGACGAACTCGCGTGAGACACCGAGTTTGCCGTCGTAGGTCTCGACATCCTCCGGATCGTCCTTCGTGCTGCTGAGGTCGTAGAAGAGATACTCGAGCTGCAAATCGAGCTGCATGAGCTCATGAGCGATGCCGGCCCGCTTGTCGAGAAGTTTTCTCATCGCGCCCGCCATGAGATCTTGCCGCCCGTAAGGCTCGGCGGGTTTGGTGGTGTTGATGGGTGTGCGCGGCACCGGTGGGGTTGTTTCTGCGTGGTGATCCATTGAATGCCTCCTTGGCTCAGCAGCACCCGCCCGAGCAGGGCGGATCGGGAACTTCTTCCAGCGAGCTGAGATACGCGAGATAGGCGTGCGTGAAGGGAGCCGGCGTCAACTGCATCGGGTCGGGAAGGTTCGGGTTTTCGAACTTTTTCTCATCCCGCTCCTCGTCAAGTTTTGCGTAGAGAACGAAGTGACCGGCGGACCCGTGGTCGTGGCCATGCATCCCGGGGGCGGCAGGAGCGTCGTGCGTTCCGGCCATGCCGCCATGCACAGCGGGAACGACCGCGTGGCGTACACCGCTCATGGTCATACCGCCGTCATGGACAGCAGTGCCTTGCCCGCTGCTTTCCCCGTTGCCGTCGTGTTCGGGGTGAGGCAGAAGATCGACGGTGTTGGAGAAAACGATCTCGGATACCAGCTGCCCGTCGCTCTTCTTCAGCCTCACATGCTTGGTCTCTTTACCGGCGTGCGCCGTGATCGTGATCGGATCGTCGTGCTCCAGGATCAGCCACCGAACGATCGTCGAGGCGCCGAAGCGGAGAACCTCGAGCGCTCCGCCGGGCAGAGGCACCTTTGCGATCGCATCGGGCTCATCGTCGAGCACGAAGCCCATCGTCTGGAGCTTCGGCAGACCTTGGTCGAGATTCAGATTCCTGAGCGTTTTCTCCTTGCATTCGAAGTGAACGTTCGCCGGCGGCGTGGTGGCCGACGGCTTCTCCGGGAGCCGGAACTCGATCACGTTCACCGTGCGGAACTCGCCCAGTTTGATCTCCAACTGAATGGGGCGGATGTGTTTCTGCTCCGGCCACCAGTCATCGGAAGCGCACTGTTCTTCCTCGATGAACAAACTTGCGAAGTGCTGCGGAATTTGATCGTCGTCTTTCCCGCTGCCCGGCGTCCCGTTGGGGACCAGCACATCTTTCTGCCCGACCTTACAAGCGTTGAAATAGTTCAACCCGACAAAGTGGACTGCGTACATCAGGTCCTCCTCTCGCTGCGTGGAGTGACTTCAATGCATCAGCTGCCGATGTTCTGGACAGCCGCCCACAGCGACGCGGGCACGTCGCCTCTGTGAATCGATTCGAGTTGCGCCTGGCGCAAAGCCTCGGCGGGGGAAAGCCCCTCGGCGAGCTTCTGGTGCAGCCGCGGGAAAAAAATCGACGACGCCTCGTCATCGATGGGCCAGAGCGTCGCGATCACCGACGGCGCTCCCGCCGAGAGAAAACCGTGGGCGACGCTGATCACGCCCTCGGCGGCACGGCGTTCACCGCGGGCCGTGCTGCATCCAGCCAGGACGACCACCGATGCAGGCCGGAGCCGCAACTTGCCGATCTCCGCGACACCGACGCGTTGCTCATGTCCGTTTCGCCGCAGGACGATCGACGCCGGCTCGATGCCGCGGTCGTCCCCGATGGCGTGTCCGGCGAAGTGAATGACGTCGGCGTTCGGAGCCTGGCTGATCAACTCATCAAACTCCGCGGCGTCGTCGGCGAGACGGATCGACCTTCGGTACGTCTTTGCCACGCGCCGCGCCTCGGCGTCCGCGAACGTGAGTGCGCCGCTGTCGGCGCCCGCCTCCGAGGCGGAGATCACCAGCGCGGAGTGCGGAGCGGCCGCCTCTCCCCTTCGTTCCGTTGCTGCCACGAACGCAGCCGCGCTCGCCGCCAGCACGATCGGGTGCTGCTCGATCAAATACCGGCCCTGTGAATCCCTCAGGAAACCGAAGGGCACCGTCGATGTCGCTTTGTCCGTCACGAAGACGACCGTCGTTGCGCTCTGAAGCTGCACGGCGATCGGCTCGATGAGATGACGATAGACAGCGGCTGCCGATCTGTTGGCAACGAGCGGCCGCGCCTGACGAAGAGACTCGCCCAGCGCATCGGCCTCGGCGCCGAGCGTTTCGCGCCCGCACTCCACCGTGGCCGCACGAACGCCGGAAGCGTCTGCCGTGAAGATGACCAGCCGCGACGGCAGCGCCGCGTACTCGACAACGACTGTGTGGGGCGGCAGTTGCCGGTAATTGAGAACGGGCGAGCGCCCATACGAATCGAGCAGAGAGCGGGCCCGCGCCGCTTCCGCGAACCGGAAGGCCGGCTCGGCGTCGCCGGCCGCCATCGCCATGTCGATGCCCTCGTCGAACAACTCCGCGGCAGCGTGAAACGCACCCCAGCGCGTCTCGCCCTGCGGCAGCGACTTGCGCTGCTGCTCCAGTTCGGCGATGCCGCGCTGGATATCGGCCATCGCTTCGCCAGCGTTCCCGATCTTGCGGCGCGCACGCGCACGCTGCAGGAAAAGACCGGGAAGCTTGAGCGGATCGCTTTGCGTCGATTGAAAGTCGATCGCCTCGGTGAGCAGCGCATCGGCCTTCGCCGGCGGCGTGCCGGAGAGCATGGCCGAGGCGCGCAATTCCGCGACGCGCAAATAGGCGGAGTAGGCAGGATCCTTGATCCGAGGCATCGCCTCTTTCGCGTCGGCGATGTCGGCCAGCGCGCCGGCGCCATCGCCGAGCTGATCGCGGACCACGGCCCGAATCAGCGGCGTCGCCGCCAGTTGCAGATCGTCGTGGAGCCGCTGCGCGATGTGAATCTCGAGCGTCAGGAACGACAACGCCGTCCGCCATTCGTGGCGCAGCATCGATGCATCGGCGATCGACGCCACACCCTTCTCGAGTGCCGCACTCGAATGCCCGCCCATGCCGTGGAGCGCTGCCAATCGATACTTCCAGGCGGTGGCAGGGTCGCCAATACGGTCATACACGAATGCGAGAACTCGCCCCATCTCCGAGGCGTTCGCGTTCTCGCCCAGGCGTTCGAAAAGAGACTGGGTCTCTTCGATGTTGGTGATTGCTTCGCCCCAGTCGGCTCGCGAGACGCGGCACTTGGCGAGTTCTTTGTGGACCAAAGCGCGGTACCCCGGAGAATCGAGGGACACAGTTGCCAGGAGCGATTCGAGCTCGCGTTCCGAGTCGTCGTGATGGCCTTGTTCGAAGAGCATGTTCGCGGCGAAGAGACCCGCCGGCAAGACCGCCGGGCTCTGTGCAGTCTCGAACGCCTTCGCGGCGCGGCGGAGGAGTGCCTCGGCGTCCCCGGGACGATGCTCCTGATACGCCTGCAGACCGTCGCGATAGTCAGAATGCGCCGACGCCAGCAACGAGCGCTTCGAGCCGCTGGCCGCGTCGATCACAGCAACGGAGCGCTCGAGCATGTGATCACCCTGGACGACGGCGACGGCCGCGCCGAGTTGCCGCGCCACGCTTCGATGGCGATCGGCGTCGATATCGTCGTGCTTCAGAAAAGCCTTGCCCCATCGGCCAAGAACTTCTTTGAGGCCTTGTCCTCGTGCGCCGAACGGATCGCTTCGCGCCAGCGCCAGCGCCGCCGCCGGATCGGTTCTCACATGCTCGTATTCGCGGTCGAGCCGTTCGAGAAAGGCTTCTTCGGGAGCCAGCGCGATGACATGCGTTCGGGCCTCGGCGGCCCAATCGCTGGACGAGTCACTGGAGATGTATCGTTCCCACGCCTCGCGGGCATCGTCTCGCAACCCGAGGCGCTCCAGGACGATGGCGCGATTGAAAAGCGCTTCCGGGAGCTCAGGGTTTCGGGCCAGGGCCCGGTCGGATGCCGCAAGGGCATCCGCAAGAAGCTCCGGTGCCTGATCGCGCATCGCGATCTCATGGAGCACCGCGGCCAGATCGCTCCAGACCGCCGGATCATTCGACTGTTCCGCCGCCAGCGTCAGACTCGACAGCGCTCTTCGAGGATGTCCTGCGAGCAGTTGCGCAATCCCCTCGGTGTGCCGAGCCACAGGCGTCGACCCTCCGCGAAGATTCGCGAGAGTCGTTCCGATGCCTGACGAGAAAACTCCGCTCTCCGATTCCCTGCTCCCCGGCCGGAATGGCGCCCAGGCAAATCCGCCGCTCAGTCGCGGCTCGAGCGACCGCTCGCTCAAGTTCGATGCGGAAACAAGAGACACGAGCGATTCGCGCACCGACGACTGATCGCCGATCAGCAGGAGCGCCCCGGCTCCCGCGAACACCGCAATCGTCGCCATCAAGCGCCGCGCGGCCACGGTCGAGGGCCGCCGGTAGCTTCCCTGTCCAAACATCAAGGTTGCCTCTCCTGCCATCGCCATCTCTCGACATCGTTAGACGGACGCTTCCCGCGTTCACCGCAGCATCGCCTCGAAAAAAAGAGACGCCGCCGCTCGCACGCAAGAACCGGTATGGGCCGTAGCTTCAGATGTCGGGAAGACGGCCTTAAGGATACCGCACATCGGCGGGGCGGTTCACCAATTCGATGGGCGCGGCTGCCGGTCACGCGATCACGATCTCGAAGACCGCCATCAGCGAACCTTGTAGCGAAGCCAGACGATGCCACCTGACCGCTTCTCGATCGAAAGGAGCTTCAAGTTGCGCGCGCGGATGCGCCGGCCGGAATCGAAGAGCGATGGTGTGCCGATGCTGCCATCGGCGATGGGAGCGACCAGGATGCTCAGCTCGTCGATCAGATTCGCAGCGAGGAACGAGCCGTTGATCTTGCCGCCACCTTCGAGCAGCAGCTTCTTGATGCCGAAGTGAGCGCGGAGTTTCCGGAGCACCTTGGCGAGATCGATGCGCGACTTCCCGCCGAAGAGATACGACACACCTTTTGCCTGCAGAAACGCGAGGTAGTTATCCGAAACGGATTCGGTGATGACGGTGATGACGTGCTCGCCGTCGATGTCGCTCGAGCTCCACGTCAGCTTGCCCGAGGGATCGATGGCAATCGCGTACGACGTCGCGTCGTGTTCGGCGATGAAATCCTCGCGCGGAATTCGTTCGCGACTCTTCCGCGCAGGAACGCGCGCCTTGCCGGCGTACGGCTCCATCGAGATGCGGCCGATGATCCACGCGTCGGCATCGAACGCCGCGGCCGTGCGCTCGTACTCGGCTGTGGCCGTTTTCAGGTCCCAGCCGCGGGTGACGATCCGGCCGTCGATCGACGGCAGCATGTGACAGATGACGTACGGGCGTTTGGTGTCGCGCATGGTGCGCTTATTCTACGGACTGGCGGATGATCAATCTTGATAGTGGCCGGAGTGCCTCAACGGCGGCGAGAGGCCGCCGGGCCAGCCGCCGGGACGGCGGCGTTCCGCTGGTCCTTGATTGGCGGGAGTCACCTCGTGTCGGCGCGGAGTGTGAAGAGCGAGGTCACAACAAGGAGACGCACATGCAGAAACGCAAACTCGGCAAATCCAACCTCGAAGTCTCCTCCCTAGGCCTCGGCTGTATGGGATTGAGCTTCGGTTTCGGTCCGGCCACGGAAAAGAACGACGCGATCGCGCTCATCCGTGCGGCGGTCGAACGCGGCGTGACCTTCTTCGACACGGCCCAGGTCTACGGTCCCTACGTCAATGAAGAGGTGGTCGGCGAAGCGCTCGAGCCGTTCCGCGGGCAGGTGGTGATCGCCACCAAGTTCGGCTTCGCGTTCGATGCCGAAGGGAAGCAGATTGGATTGAGCAGCAAGCCGGATTACATCAAACACATGACCGAGGGATCGCTGAAGCGGCTGCGGGTCGAGGCGATCGATCTCTACTACCAGCACCGCGTCGATCCCAACGTGCCGATTGAAGATGTCGCCGGCGCGGTCAAGGAACTGATCGCCGAGGGAAAGGTCAAGCACTTTGGGCTGTCCGAGGCGGGAGTAAGAACGATCCGGCGCGCGCATGCGGTGCAGCCGGTCACGGCCCTCCAAAGTGAGTACTCGCTGTTCTGGAGAGAGCCGGAAGAGGAGATCCTCCCCACGCTCGAGGAGCTCGGGATCGGCTTCGTTCCTTTCAGTCCGCTGGGGAAGGGTTTTCTCACTGGCAAGATCGACGAGACGACGACGTTCGATAAAACCGACTTCCGCAACACCGTTCCGCGCTTCAATCCGGAGAACCGAAAAGCGAATCAGGCGCTGGTCGATCTGCTGGGCACGATCGCGGCGAAGAAGAAGGTGACGCCGGCGCAGATCGCGCTCGCCTGGCTGCTCGCGCAGAAACCGTGGATCGTTCCCATCCCGGGCACCACCAAGCTTCACCGCCTCGAAGAAAACCTCGGCGGCGCTAACGTCGAGCTCACATCCGACGATCTGCGCGAGATCGCGAACGCCGCATCGCAGATCACCGTGCAGGGAGCGCGATACTCCGAGGGCGCGCAGAAGATGATCGATCGCTAATTTCTTGACCCGCAGATCAACGCAGATGTGGGTTGCCTTTATCTGCGTTCCTCTGCGTCATCTGCGGATCGCCTTCCGCGCCGGTTCAGAATCCCTGATCCCGATGCTCTCCGAAAGTCTCTTTCAACTTTCCAACGATCTCCCCCACCGTGCAATCCTGCCGCACGCACTCGACGATCGCCGGCATGAGGTTCGATCCATCGCGGGCAGCGGCATCGAGCACGGCAAGCGCGCCGCGGAAGTCTCCCTTTCGAGAAGCGCGAAACGCCTGGAGACGCGCGACCTGATCGGGCTCCACGCTCTCGCCCATCGTCGAGATCGGCAATGATGCCGAGCCATCGTCGACGAACTCGTTGACGCCGACGACGATCGCTTTCTTCTCCTCCAGTGCGCGTTGCGCCAGATACGCGGACTCGCCGATCTCATGCTGTACGAAGCCGGACTCGATGGCCGCGCGCGCACCGCCCATGGCGTCGATCCGCTCGATCAGGGCACGCGCCTCGCGCTCGATGTCGAGCGTCATCGCCTCGACCGTGTAGGAACCAGCCAGCGGATCGGCGTAGCGAGGTACGCCGCTCTCGTGCGCGAGCACCTGCTGCGTGCGTAACGCGATCTTCGCCGACTCCTCGGTCGGCAGCGCCAGCGCTTCATCGCGCGAGTTCGTATGCAGCGACTGGCAGCCGCCCAGCACCGCCGCCATCGCCTGGTAGGCGACGCGCACGACGTTGTTTTCCGGCTGTTGCGCGGTCAGCGTCGAGCCGGCGGTCTGCGCGTGGAAACGGAGCGACAGCGACTTCGGATCCTTCGGCGCGTACCGCTCGCGCATCAGTTCTGCCCAGAGCTTGCGCGCGGCGCGGAACTTGGCCACCTCTTCCAGAAAGTCGTTGTGCGCGTTGAAGAAAAAAGAAATCCGCGGCGCGAACGAATCGACGTCGAGGCCGCGCTCCACCGCTGCCTGCACGTACTGGAGTCCATTCGCGAGCGTGAACGCGACTTCCTGAACCGCCGTCGATCCTGCCTCGCGGATGTGGTAGCCGGAGACCGAGATCGTGTTCCAGCGCGGCACTTCCTTCGTGCAGAACTCGAACACGTCGGTCACGAGCCGCAGCGATGGCGCCGGAGGAAAAATGTACGTGCCGCGCGCCGCGTACTCTTTGAGGATGTCGTTCTGGATCGTGCCCGAAAGCGCACTCCAGGAGATGCCGCGCCGCTCCGCCACGACGAGCAGCAGCGCCAGCAGAATCGACGCCGGCGCGTTGATCGTCATCGAGATGGACACGCGGTCGAGCGGGATGGCGTCGAACAGAATCTCCATGTCGTCGATCGAGTCGATGGCCACGCCGACGTTGCCGACCTCGCCCCGCGCCCGAGGATCGTCGGAATCCATCCCGATCTGCGTGGGAAGATCGAAGGCGACCGAAAGACCGGTCGTGCCGCGCTCGAGCAGATATCGATACCGCTTGTTCGACTCCGCTGCCGTCGAGAAGCCGGCGTACTGGCGCATCGTCCAAAGCTTGCCGCGATACATCGACGCCTGCGGCCCGCGGGTGTACGGAAAATGTCCCGGCTCGCCGAGGTCGTTGGCGGGATCAAAGCCGCGCCCGGCGAGATCGTTCGCGTCGAAGAAGAGTTTCGAATCGGTCATGGTGTGAATGATAGTGGGGGAGTCAGAGATCAGAGATCAGAGATCAGAAGGCAGGGGCCGCAGTCTCTGGATCGGCGTCAGTGAAACTCAAGGGCACGCTTTTCGAATCTCTGGCAGCGACGCCACCGACCCCTGATCTCTGATCTCTTGTCCCTTGTCTCTGATCCCTACCACTTATAATCCACTCCCTTTTGCTCACCCCTCGATCATGAGTGTCAGCGGCAACCTGAAAACGATGCTTCCGGGCGATCTGCTCCAGTGGCTGAGCCTCGGGCAGAAAACCGGCACGCTTTGCGTCACGAACAAAGGCGTGCAGAAGAAGATCTTCTTCAGCAACGGCCGCGTGATCTCCTCCGCCTCGAACGATCCTCGCGAGTACCTCGGCCAGTTCCTCATGAGCCACGGCTACATCACCGAGGAAGAGCTGATGAAGGCGATGGAAGTGCAGCAGCAGTCCCGCATCCTCCTCGGAAAAATCCTCGTCATGATTGACGTGATCAACGAAGAGGATTTGCAGCGCCTCATGCGGCTCAAAGCGGAGGAAGAGATCTACGACATCTTTCTCTGGAACGAGGGGGACTTTCAGTTTCTCGACGATGAGCTGCCGCAGATGGAGATGATTCCGCTGCGCGTCGACGTCACCGGCCTGATCATGGAAGGAACGCGGCGCGTCGATGAGTGGAATCGCATCCACACGCTGATCGCACACGAGGCGCTGATCCCGGCGATGGTCAAAGAGATTCCGCCCGAGGAGCTGGAAGACGACGCCCAGAGAACGGTCATCAACGCCATCGATGGCCGCCGCTCGTTGGCCGAGCTCGTGCTCGAGAGCCGCTCGTCATCGTTCAACGTCGCCTCGACGGTCTATCACTTCACCCGAGAGGGATACGTGAAGCTGACCGATCCGACGATCGTCGCGGCCGCTCCGAAAGCTCCCGAGGAGACCGCGCCGTTCGAAGATTCGTCCGAGGATGACGAGATCATGGGGCTGATCACGCGGGCCCAGCAGTCGCTCCGTTCCCGTGAGTACGAGAAAGCGCAGCGCCTCCTCAAAGCGGCGGAGAACCTCGATCCCAGCCATGCGCGAGTGCGGAACGCAATCAAAGGAGCGGAGTCGGCCATCCTCGCCGATCTTCGCGGTCAGGGATTGCACGATTCCAAAGTGCCGCGCGTCGCGAAAGCGTTGGAAGAGATCACGCAGATGAACTTCACGCCGAACGAGGGCTTCATGCTGTCGCGCATCAACGGCCAGTGGGACCTCGGCTCGCTGATCAAGATCTCGCCGATTCGCGAGACGGACGCGATGCTGATCTTCTACAAGCTCTGGCGCGACGGAATCATCGCGCTGGATTGACCCCGGCACGATCCGTGCTCACGGGTTCTGCTCGATGAGCAACCTGGCAACCCTCAGCGCGGTGATCGAGCAAACCAACGCCGGCCTGGACCGTCAGGACGACGAGCTCCGGCACGAGAACACCGACGTCACCACCGTGATGAACTGGATCGCTGGCGTTCGTCAGCGCGCACGCCACGCCGCGCAAAACGCGAAAACGCTCGACCTGTCACCGCGCCGCTGACCCCGCGCGCGGATCGACGAAGTCCGGCGCAGGTCCTACTGCGTTGATGTCGTCGAGGTCGAATCGGTACTCGTCGCAGCCGTATCTGTGGTCCCGGTCGTCGCTGAGGTGTCCGTCGTCGTCGCATCCGTCGTCGTCGACGGTTCCGATGTTGTCGTGGGCGGCTTGACCGGCGTAAGGTCGATCAGAGAGCCGTTATCCGGCTTCACCGTCAGCGCCGAATACTCCCAACCGGCGCCCGACTTTGTGGCCACGGCGTGCACGGTTGCCTTGCCCTTGGGGCCCGAGATCGGGAAATCGAGTGTGGCGTGTCCGCCGCTGCTGTCGACATTCACGCTGCCGGTCACCATCAGGCCGGCCTCGATCGGAGTGCCGAGGGCGGAGATGACGGCGGGATCAGCCTGGGCGCGACGCAGCGCCTCCTGGTAAACATCGCTCTTCTTCATCGCGCCGAATACGACCACGACGATGACGACTGCGAAGATCCCGAACAGCACCAGCGCTGAGCCGCATCCGATCAAGCCCCACTTCAGGCAACCGCTTTTCTTGGCGGGAGGAACTCCCACCGGCGGTGGCGGTACGTAGGTCGAAGTGGCGGGTGATTGACCGACTGTCATGGTGTTACCTCCGGCAAGTTTTCAGGACCGCGGCCATTCTACACAGCGCGTGAGCAAACGCGAGGATTTCCCTCCGGCGCGCGCTCACCACGAATCGCTCGCGCCACCGCCGCCCGAGTCTCCTCCTCCGCCGTCGAAGCTCGAACTGTCGGACGAGCTGGATGACGAGTCAGAAGACGAACTGGACGACCAGCCGGACCAGCCCGACGACGATGATTCCGGTGGTTCCGTCCTCGGGGATCTCGGCGTGCGCGGCCGCCGAATGAGCCAGCGGATCAGAAAAACCACCAGAACGATCGGCAGTCCGACCATCAGGGACAGCAGAGTGAGTCCGACGACTACCGCCAGCGAGCTGACAGGCTTCGACTCATGCACGGTTTTCCCAGTGCCCTTGGTGTGCTCGACGCGCGCGGTCTCCATCATCGCGCTCGCACCCGCCTCGGCCGCGCCGATGTAATCCTGCTTCTTCAGGTAGGGCTTGATGATCGTGCTCGTAATGTCGCGGGCGCGCGCGTCGGTAAGCGCCGCTTCCAGGCCGTATCCGACCTCGATCCGCATCTTTCGATCGTCGATGAAGAGAAAAAGAACGGCGCCGTTGTCCTTGCCCTTCTGTCCAACGCCCCATTTGTGCATCGCCTCGTTGGCGAACTGTTCGATCGTCGTATCCGGCGGCAGCTTGCGATCGACATACACCAGCAACTGGTTCGACGTGTCCCGTTCAAACTGCGCAAGCTTCTCGTTCAGCGCGTGCGCGCGCGCCGCGTCCAGCACATGCGCGTGGTCGGTCAGATAGCTGGCAGGCTTTGGCGGGATGCTGATAGCGGTGACAAGCGCGAGCAGAAACGGCAGCATCATTTCCACGCGTCGATCATTTGCATGAATTCGCCGAACAGGTAGAACGAGTCGTGCGGTCCCGGCGCCGCCTCGGGGTGGTACTGGACGGCCAGCACGGGCTCGCTGCGGTGGCGGAACCCTTCCAGTGTCTGGTCGTTGAGATTGATGTGCGTGTGCTCGACGTCGCTGTCCTTGAGCGAGTCTGGATCGACCGCAAAGCCGTGGTTCTGCGCGGTGATCTCGACGCGTCCGCTTCGCAGATCTTTGACAGGATGATTGCCCCCTCGGTGCCCGAATTTCAGTTTGTAGGTGCGCCCGCCGAGAGCGAGGCCGAGGAGTTGGTGACCGAGGCAGATGCCGAAGATCGGGATCTTGCCGATGAGATGGCGGATGTTCTCCTGCGCGTACGTAACCGGCTCGGGATCGCCCGGTCCGTTCGACAGCATCACGCCATCGAAGCGCTGCGCGAGAATCTCGTCCGCATGCGTCGTGGCGGGATAGACCGTCACCTCGCAGCCTTGCCGCGAAAGGTGCCGCAGGATGTCGCGCTTCACGCCAAAGTCGTACAGCGCGATCCGTTTCTTCACCTCGGCAGGCCGCTCGTCGAACGTGTACGGACGGAGCGCCGTGACACGCTGCACGAGATCGAGCCCCATCATCGACGGCGCGCGTTTGATCTCGTCAACGATGCCGGCGACGTCGCGCGCGCTCTCGCTGGTGATCATTCCGCGCATCGCCCCTTCGTTGCGGATCTTGCGCGTGAGTGCGCGCGTGTCGATCCCCTGAATCGCCGAGATTCCGTTGCGGACGAAGTACTCACCGAGCGGCATCTCCGAATGCGCGTTCGACGGCTCGGCGATCGCGTCGCGGACGACGAAGCCAGCCACCTGCGGCACTTCGTTCTGCGCGACCGCGCTCTCGATCCCGTAGTTTCCGATGTGCGGATAGGTCATGACGACGATCTGGAATCGGTACGACGGATCGGTGGCAATCTCCTGATAGCCGGTCAGCGAGGTATTGAAAACGACCTCGCCGATCGTGTTCGCAGTCGCGCCAAAGGCAGCGCCGTGGTAGACAGTTCCATCTTCCAGGATCAAGCGGGTAGGCATCGGGCGGATTATACGGTGCGGTCGCGGGGTGCGGTCGCGAGGTTACGAGGTCGCGCGGTGGGTTGCTGAGTTGCTGAGTGGAAGACGCAACGGCGGCTGACTCGATCACTTTTGGAACTCAGCAACCGCCGCCCCGCGACCGCGCAAACCACGCGACCCCGCAACCGCACTACTCGTGCCGCAACGCCTCCACCGGATTCAACCTCGCTGCGCGAAGCGACGGCAGGATCGTCGCGCCGAAGGAGACGATCAGCGAGAACGCCGCGATGATCGTCAGATCGACAGGCCGCGTGATGAATGGAATCGACGAGACGAAGTAGACCTGTGCGATCTCGGGCGGGAACGAGACGAGGTGGTACCGCGTGATCAGCCAGCAGATCGCCACGCCGATGAGGATTCCGGTGGCGGTCCCGAAGAAACCGACCATCGTTCCGTACCAGACGAAGATCCGCGTCACCATCCCTGACTGCGCGCCCATCGAGGAGAGGATTCCGATCTCCTTCCGCTTCTCGTGCACGGTCATGATCAGCGTCGAGACGATGTTGAATGTCGAGACGAACACGATCAGGCCGATGACGATGAAGAGAACCAGTTGCTGAATCTTCAGCATCGAGAAAAGCTGGTGATTCATGTCGCGCCAGTCCGAGACCGCGTAACGATGCTCGGTGCGGGTCTCGATGGCCCGCGTGACCTGATCGAGATCCGCGCCCGGCACGAGCTTCACCTCCAGCAGATTCGCCGCGCCGGGAGCGTTGAGCAGCGACTCCGCCTCGCCCAGATCGATGAAGAGCCAGCGCGCATCGAACTCGTAGAAGCCTGTGTCGAAGACGTTCGTGACGACGAATGACGCGCTGCGCGGCATGAAACTCCCGCCGTTCTCCGTGGGCACCGTGATGCTGATCGACTGCCCGGCCGTCACTCCGAGCTTCGTCGCCAGATAGCGGCCGACGGCGACGCCGCGCTCCCCTGCCGCCGTGTCGAACTTCCCGCGCGAACCGACGATCTTCGCGATCATCGGCGAGCCCTGCGCGCGTGCCGGCTCGATCCCCTTCAGCATCGTTTCCGTGCCGGTGGAGTTGCGCTCCGTCGTAACCAGCGCGCGCTGAAACAGCACCGGCGCCGCCTCGCTCACCCCCGCCGTCCCGCGCACCGCCGTCACTACCTGCTTCGTATCCTCGATCGGACCGCCCACCGAGTAGACGAAGATCTCCGCGTTGCCGCCAAGAAGTTTTTTCTGCAGATCGCCGCGATACCCGGTCATGAGCGCCATCGAGATCACCAGCGCCATCACCCCGATCACGAGCCCGAGCACCGACACGAACCCCACCGCCGAAACCAGCCGGTCCGTCGGCCTCCGCAGATAGCGCCAGGCGATTTGCAAAGGAAGGTTCATCGCGGCGCGTAGTGTAATCGGGCGGTGGGACGCGAAGTGCCGCCATCGCTGCCCACTCTCCGTGCAGGGCTTCGATCTTGCTATTCGTCCCTTCGTGAAACTCAAGGCGATCATCTTCGATGTCGATGGCACGCTCGTCGATTCCAACGACTTACACGCGGCTTGCTGGGTCGAGGCGTTTGCGCACTTCGGCAAGAAGGTTGACGACGCCGTCATCCACGAGAACATCGGAAAGGGCGGCGACCTTCTCGTTCCCGACCTTTTGAATGCGCGCGAGATGCGTGCGTTCGGCGAGGCGGTGAAGGAGTATAGGACGGACCTCTACAAAGAAACGTACCTGCCGCAGGTGACGCCGTTTCCTCGCATCCGCGAGCTGTTCGAGAGGCTTCGCGGACGCGGCCTCAAACTCGCGCTGGCGTCGTCTTCGAACGAGGATGAGGTGAAGTACCATACGCAACTTCTCGGCGTCGGCGAACTGCTGGACGGCTCGACATCGAAGGGTGATGCCGGGTTTTCGAAGCCGTCACCGGAGATCTTTCAGGCGGCACTAAAGCAGCTCGGCACCGAGACAAACGACACGCTCACCGTTGGCGACACACCCTACGACATCCTCGCATCCCATCGCGCTTCGCTGACCTGCGCGGCAGTGCTGTCAGGCGGTTTCGCGCGCGGCGCACTGACCAAGGCAGAATTCCTCTTCGATGATGCCGAAGAGCTGGAGAGAGAGATCGATCGAGTCGATGACTACTTCAACCACGAGTGATCCCAAAGCCGCAATCGCCGTCCCGGCAGTTCATGGCCGGGCCATCATCATCGACGGTCATTGCGACACGCCCTACCGCCTTTTCCGCCACAACCTTCATCTCGACGAGCACGACACCGAGGCGCAACTCGACCTGAAGTCGATGCGCGAGGGCGGCATCACCGCATCGTTTTTCGCGGCATACGTTCCGCCGTTCTACGCGGGCCGAGGGGCGGCGCGCTTTGCCTATCGCCTGATCGAGCTCATTCACGCCGAGGTGAAACGGCGGCCGGATGTGCTGACGTTTTGCACGGATTCCGCCGGCATCCGCCAAGCCAAAACCGATGGCAAGACCGCGATCATGATCGGCGTCGAAGGGGGCCACGCCATCGAGGATTCCCTCTCCATCCTCACCGATTTCTACCGCCTCGGCGCGCGCTACATGACGCTGACCCACGTCAACACGAACAACTGGTGCGATTCGTCAGGCGACGGCGGACGGCACAACGGCCTCACCGATTTCGGCCGCGACGTCGTCCGCACCATGAACGACCTCGGCATGATCGTCGACATCTCCCACGTCTCCGATAAGGCCTACTACGCGGCGCTGGAGACGACGCGCGTGCCGGTCGTGGCAACGCACTCGTCATGCCGCGCACTCTGCCGCCATCCCCGCAACATGACCGACGACATGCTGCGCGATCTGGCGAAGAACGGCGGCATCTGCATGATCAACTTCTTCTCGGCCTTTCTGAACGACGCCGTGGCGCAGGTGATCATCAATTCGCAAAAGCGCGTGAAGAGCGAGTCCGCCGGCGGCACGGAAGAGATGCCGAACGACGCGACGGATTGGGATCTCTACCTGCAATGGTTCAACACGCTCGGAAGCCCACAGGCGACGATCGATGACGCGGTCGATCACATCCTGCACGCGGCGGAAGTTGCTGGCATCGATCATGTCGGCATCGGGTCGGACTTTGACGGCGTCCCTGCGTTGCCAAACGATCTGCAAACCGCTGCGGGACTGCCGCTGGTCACCGCGCGTCTGCTCGAACGCGGCGTTTCGGAGGGAGACGTCGAGAAGATCCTCGGCGGGAACTTTCTGCGGGTGTTCGAGCAGATCGAGGCGGGCCGGAAGTAACACCGACGCTTAATCGGCGGCGCTACGTTGCTCCTGGCCCGCACTTCACACACTCAAAATCATTACTCTTTCCAATCGAGCGCCTTCTCCCCCACGCTTTCTGTGGGGGAGAAGGTGGCGAAGCCGGATGAGGGGGTTCTGACCTGCAGGCTACGGTTTCGCCGAGCGGCGTTTTGATGGCGCGTTCTGCCAGGAGAACCCGTTTTTCAGGGTGACGCTGGTGCCGCCCATCGTGACCACGACGTCGCTCGTACCGGCGGGGCGCGCGGGGAACGTCGCCTTGAGCGTCACCGGATCGAGTACCTGAACGCTTGTGGCAGCGACACCGCCGACGGTCACCGATGATGCCAGCCCCGTCGTGAATCCTGCGCCGAAGATCGTCACGATTACTGGTCCCGCGCCGCTCGCACCCGAGGGCAAGGCGGTGTTGGGAGTCACGCTGATTACGGCCAACGGCGGCACCGTCCAGGTGAAGGCGCCGGTGGCGGTGGCTTTCGTGCTGTCGGGATTCGTAACGACGACGTCCGACCTGAGTTGTTCGGTAGCTGGACCGAGCGGCGTACGCGCCGTGATCGATGTTGCACTGACGACTACGACATCCGAGGCCTGGAGAGTGCCGATCTTCACCGTCGCTCCGTTCTGGAACAACGTTCCGGTGATCGTGATCGGAGTTCCGCCGGTCGTCGGGCCGGTCGCAGGGGAAACATCGGTAATCGTCGGAGCAGGCGGCGTGTAGGTGTAGCCCAGCGCGAGCGTGGCCGACTGGGTGTCGCCGTTCGTGACGACGACGTCGACTTTCCCTGCAGCATGCGCGGGCGTGGTGGCCGTGATCGCAGTCGAAGTCACGGATACATTCGTCGCCAACGTCCCGCCGAATTTGACTGTCGAATTCGAAAAGCCGGTTCCGTTGATCGTCACCACCGTGCCGCCAGCCGTGCTTCCGCTGGCCGGAGAGATGCTGCTGATCGTAGGCGCCGGGTTCGCGACGGCCTTGACGATCATCACGCCGGACATGTTGCTATGACCGGTACCGCAACTGGAGATATCGCACGCGTACTGAAAAACGCCAACCGTCGTTGCCACGAACGAAATCAGCTTGCTGGAGCCGCGCGCGACATCGACGCCGGTCTCGACGTAGGTCGTCATCAAAAGCCCGTGTCCGACGCTCGATGCGTCGTTCGAGGGAACCGTGAAGGTGATGTTGACCATGTCGCCCTGATTCACCGTGAAGGATGAGGGGCTGAAGTCGAAACTCTTCGCCGTCATCGTGATGTTCTGGACTGCCGCGGCATTGACGCTGGCCGGCTGCGGGATGACCGGACCGTGCGAGGAACCGCTCTCGAGCAGAGCGCGAAGATGCGCGAGGTGCTCTTCCCGCGCTACCGATGACATCGCCATCGTCGAATCGTGCTTCGAATCCTGCGCCTGTGCACTCGCTCCGATCGCCACAAATAACATGGCAGCCACCGTAACCATCGCTCTCCGCATCAAGGTCTCTCCGGGAATCATGAGTTTTTCAAGATAAGGCTTGAAGAATACCCACATTCGACAGCAGCGCAACAACAGCGTTTACAACTTCACAATGATGTTGCGGCGGTCGAGCACCCACAAAATGGCCAACCAGAGGGCGACGAACGCCAGTCCGCCGAGGAGGGAAGCGAACTTCGCGGGGAAGTACGGCGCGAAGGTCACGTCGTAGATTGCCTGGTGGATCGAGACCTTCTTCCCGCCGATGTCGAGCTTGAAGAGTGAGTCGATGCAGCGCGCCATCACGCCCGACCCGACGAAGGCGACGAGCGGATTGACGCCGTAGATGACGAACGGCCGCGCCCAGCCACGCACTTGATGCACGTCGAGGATCCACAAACAGGTCGCCAGCATCACGCAGGCGAATCCGGCGGTGAAGACGACGTAACTCGACGTCCAGAGATTCTTGTTGATCGGAAAGACCCAACTCCACAACTCGCCTGCGACCATGGCAAGACATCCGACGCCGAAGAGTCCGGCGATGCGCTCGAGCAGACTGCGGCTCTTATCCGTCAGCCAACGGCCGGCGAAGATTCCAAGCATCGCCGTGGCGATCGCGGGCAACGTCGAGAGCGGGCCTTCCGGGTCCCACGTTTTCGTCGATACCCAGATGTGGTTCGTGCCGAGGATCAGACGATCGGTGTAGGCGGCCAGTGTCTTTTCCGGCTGATCGAGGAGGAAGTAGCCGATCGTGCCGGTGCCCGGGACCGGCACCAGCGTCATGATCAGCCAGTAACCGAGGAGTATGGCGACGACGATGGCGATCTGCTGGCGGCGCGAGGTGCGCAGCGTCAGCAGGCCGGCGCCGATGTAGGCGAATCCGATTCGCTGCAGCACGCCCATGAAACGAAGATGCTGGAATCGCCACACGACGCGCTGGAGAAATGTCGGATCGGGGATGCCGGCCATCTTCCCCCACCAGAAGAACGGAAACGCATTGAGCAGCACGCCCGCCAGCACGATCAGCAATCCTCTGCGCACAATCTTCATCGTCAGCGTGGCCGGATCGCGCTTGCTGAGCGAGAGATGCGTAGTCACGCCGACGATGAAGAGAAAAAACGGAAAGATGAGATCCGTCGGCGTCCACCCGTTCCACGGCGCATGATCGAGCGGCGGATAAATCGCCCCCCAACTCCCCGGATTGTTGACGAGCAGCATCGAAGCGATGGTGATGCCGCGAAAAACGTCGAGCGCCAGAAGGCGTTCGGAGGTCTTTTCCATTGGCGCGACAGTGGACATGCGTTTAGCGTAACAGAGGCTCTAAAACCTATCACCACGGAGACGCAGAGGGCACAGAGAACCGCCGATTTCTCACGCGAAGACGCGAACGTTTGATGTTTGCGATGCCTCCTTCGCGTCTTCGCGTCTTCGCGTGAGAAATCGGTGCGGGCAACTCTGTGCTCTCTGCGCCTCTGTGGTGAGTCTTCTTTCCGGCCTATCGTGTCAGCGCCCGATAGCGCGTCAAGTGCCGCACGGCGCCGGCTTTGTCGCCTTCGCGTTCGAGGATGCCGGCGAGGTTGTAGTGGGCGTCGGGGTTCTCGGGATCGAGGTCGAGCGCGCGGCGATAGGCGTCGGCGGCTTCGGACAATCGCCCGAGGTCGTCGAGAGCGACGCCGAGGTTGAACGCGGCAACGGGGTGGGTGGGATCGGCGGACAGCGCGGCGCGGTAGTGTTTTTCCGCGGCGGCAGGCTCGCTATTTTCGTGCAACAGCCGGCCGAGGTTGACGTGGGCATCGACGTGGGCGGGATCGAGAGCGACTGCTTTCTCGTAGGCATCGCGCGCTTCGTCCGGAGCGCTGACTTCGAGGTCCGAGCCGAGCTCGTACCAAGCATCGGCGCCGAGATCGTCCTCGCGTCGCGCGCGCGCCTCGCGCACGGCGGCGAGCGCGATCGGCTTCGTCTTGTCGGCGATCTCGGCGACGGAGAAGTCGAAGAGCGACTGGCCTGACTCCGGATTCCACACCGCGTTGCCATCGCGGACGACGACGCGCTCACCGTCCGCCGCGATCCGCACGCCGGCAATCGATCGCCCTTCCGGCAACTGCTCGCGCACGCTCGTGAGGACGCGCCGGATCTTGCGCGTCGGGATGTGGGCGGCCGTCAGCTCGCCGGCCGTGCGGAGGATGACGAGGTCCTGAAAGCCGAAGCGAAGATCGCCGCCCTCATCGCGTTCGGGCGTCAGAAATCCTTTCGCCGCATACGAACGGATCTGCACCGCGGAGAGCCCGAGCATGGCCGAGACCTCCCGCACGGAATAAGACATAGAGTGAGTTTAGCGGAGCTTGCGTAGCGCAGGCATTCTTGCCTGCTACCGCCGGGCGTCCCTGCCCGGCGGGATCTGCCGACTACGAGCCTCAGCGCGAGCGCGAACCTGCCTTGGCGGCAACTTTTCGCCCCGACGACTGCGCGGGCTTGCGTTTCTCCTCCGCCTTGGGTGTCATCCGCACCGGCGCCGCGTTGCTCTTCGTGTTCGACTTCGCGCGCGGTTTCGCCAGGCTCGCTTTGAGCGCTTCCATCAGATCGATGACTTGCGCGCGCGGCTCTTCGACTAGGTTCGAGGTGATCTCTTCTCCTTCGATCTTGCGTTGAATCGTGGCCCTGACTCGATCGGCCACTTCATCGCGGTAGTTCTCCGGATGGAACTCGTCGGCGGCTCCCATCTCGGCGAGTTGCACGGCCATCTTCAGCTCGTTGTCTTTGACGATGGCGTCGCCGAGGTCGAGCTCGTCCATGGAGCGGATCTCGTTCGGGTAGAAGAGTTGTTGCATCACGAGCCCGTTGCCGAGCGGGCGGAGGATGACGAGGTACTGCTTGCCGCGCGCCGCGTACTTTGCCAGCGCCCATCGGCCGGTCTGTTCCATCGCTTTTGTTAGCAGCGAGTAGGCGCGCTCGCCGCCTTTGTCCGGCGCCACGTAGTTCGCCTTTGCGAAATAGATCGGATCGATCGCTTCCTTCGGCAGGAACTCGCTGATCTCGATCGCCTGCGTTGCTTTTTCTTCCAGCGCCTTCAGCTCTTCCTCGTTGAAGAGGACGTACTGCCCCTTCGCGAATTCGTAGCCTTTGACCACCTCGTCGCGCGAGATGGTGCGCTCATCTTTGGCGCAGAAGAGCTGCTGCTGGACGCGGTTCCCGCAGTCCTTGTGAATCATGTTGAAGCTGATCTTTTCGCTGGCCTCCGTGGCCGAGAAGAGCTTCACCGGGATCGAGACGAGGCCGAAAGCAATCTGACCGGAAGCAAACGGGCGCGGCATGCTGACTCCTTATGTGACCAAAAGGGTGTGCATGTTAGCAGATGACTGGGTTGCCGGGCTGCCGAGATTAGACTTCTCCTCGTGCTCCTCGACCGCCGTCCGCCCGCTCCCGACAAACTTCGCGCGCGCATCTACGCGGTCGTGAAGCGCATTCCGCGCGGACGCGTGGCGACGTACGGCCAGGTTGCGACGATTGCAGGCCTCGACGGTCACGCGCGGCAGGTCGGTTATGCGCTGCACGACCTCCCCGACGGCATCGACGTCCCCTGGCATCGCGTCATCAACGCAAAAGGCGAGATCTCCCCGCGCAGCGCCGGCGACTCGCACGAGTTGCAGCGAATGCTGCTGGAAGAGGAAGGGGTGGAGTTTGATCTGGCGGGGAGGGTGTCGTTGACGAAGTATCGGTGGAAGAGAAAGCGGTGAATGCTGCTGTGGACGATTTTTCGTCTGGAATGTTAAATGTTAAATGTTGAGTGTTGAATGAAACGCGGCTTCCGAGGCCTTTGCATTCGATATCAACGTTCAATTGAATTCTGACTGTTGAACGTGGGTGTCGCTGCCTTTCCATTCAACATTCAACATTGAACATTCAACATTCAACATTCCGGTTTTCTCCACGACGACGACTAAAACGTCTTCATCCACTCAAACACCTGATAGTGCTCACCGTTCATCCCGCACTTCGCGTACACCTGCTGGGCGACGATGTTGCGGCGATCGACATAGAGCCGCAGGCCGCGCAGCGACTCATCTGCTTCGACCAGCCCTTTCACGTGCGCGTACATCCCGGCGTAGACGCGCTGTCCGCGAAACGCCGGCCGGACGTAGACGCTCTGGATCCACCAGACGGTTCCGTTGCGCCAGTCGCTCCATTCGTACGTCGTCATCAGCGAGGCGATCACGCTTCCATCGCTCTCCGCGAGAAAGTAGCGCCCGCGCGACGGATCGTCGAATAGTGCCGTCACTCCGCGCGTACAAACCTCGGCGTCGAGATCGAGATCCTCCGACTCCCGCGCCAGTGCCACCTGAAACTCCACGATCGTGGCGACGTCGGAACGTGTTGCTTCGCGATATTCGATCATGCTCTCCCGCCTGTTACTCTTCGCGCCCGTGACAGTAACAAAAAACGATACGCATCGCGCGCTGCTGCTGATGACCGCCTCGGCCACGATGTTCGGCCTGATGGCCTACTCCGCAAAAGTGGCCTCGGCGCGCCTGCCCGGGCCGGAAGTGGCGATGCTGCGGATGGCCGCCGGCCTCCTCCCCTGCCTCCTCGTCCCTCGCTATCGGCGCTCCGCGCTCCGCTTCAACCGCATCGATCTGCTCCTCTTTCGCGGTTTCTTTGGCGGCCTGGCCGTGCTGCTCTACTTCATCGCCATCCAGCACATCAACGTCGGCGTGGCCACGCTGCTCAACTACACCGCGCCGATCTGGAGCGGCATGTTCTCCGTGCTCTTCATCGGCGAGCAGATCAGCGCTCGGGTGCTGATCCCGCTTCCGATCGCGCTCACCGGCATCTTCCTCGTCGTCCATGCGCACGCCGCGCCGGGCGACATCCTCGGCTTCGGCCGCTGGGAGATCGCCGGCGCGCTCTCGGCAGTTGCCTCCGGTGTCGCCGTGACCGCGATCCGCGCCGCGCGGCGCACCGAGAACTCGTGGTCGGTCTACGCGAGCTTCTGTCTGATCGGCACACTCGTCTGCATGCCGCTCGGGATCGCGCAGTGGAAGACGCCTCAGGGTGCGGAGTGGCTGTCGATCGGTGCCACCGCGCTGTTCGCAATCGGCGCGCAGCTTCTGATGACGTTCAGCCTGCGATGGGTCGATGCGATGACGGTCGGCGTGATCTCCCAACTCGCCGTCCTCGTTTCCACCGCCCTCGGCGTCCTCTTCCTCGGCGATCACATTCCGCTCGCAGCCGCGATCGGCGGCGCCCTCTGCATCAGCGGCGTCGCCGGCGTGACGTACGTGACGTCGCTATCGAAACCGGTCGCCGCGGCGGTAGAGATCGTGCCGGAAGGGTGAAGAAGAGCAGAGATCAGAGGCCAGAGATCAGGAACAATCAGTAGCGACCGGTTCCCCTGATCTCCGATCCCTTGTCTCTGCTTTCTTATCGCTGCTTTCTTATCTCTGCTTTTTTACCTCTTATCTCTGATCTCTCATCTTTCGGTCTGGATCTCTTCACTCTTCGATATCACTTCCCCCGCCCGTTCCAGAGCGACCTCGATCGTCTTCGCGAGGTTCCGCCGTCCGCCGATCGCTTCGAGCTTGCGGGCGCGGACGAGGGCGCGCAGCGGTTGCTGGCGAATCTCCGTCAGGATCAGCGTCGTCCCGTCGTGCTTGCACTTCTTCGCCATCTGCTCAAGCGCGTGGATTCCTGTGGCGTCGATGGCCGGGACGTAGCGCATCCGGAGAATGAAGACCTTCGGCGGTTTGGCGATCTCCGTCAGCACGCTCTTGATTTTGTCGGCCGCGCCGAAAAAGAACGGTCCGTTGACCTCGTACACCTCGACGCCTCGCGGAATCTCATGACCGGACACGATCCGCTTTCCGCGCCGCGACTCCGAGATCTCGTTCGGATCGTCGGCCTCATCCTGAAGCTCGCTCGTGATTCCTTCGACGACCGTGAGATCGCTCATCCGCTTCATGAAAAGCAGTGCCGCGACGACGATCCCCACCTGCACGGCCACGGTGAGATCGACGAAGATCGTCAGCCCGAACGTCAGGATCAGCACGACCAGATCGCTGCGCGGCGCGCGCAGTAGGCCGGCGAACGAGCGCCATTCGCTCATGTGATACGCGACGACGACGAGGATCGCCGCAAGTGAACAGAGCGGAACCATCTCCGCCCACTTGCCGAGGAAAACGAGAATGAGGAGGAGGGTAACGGCGTGCGTGATTCCGGCCAGCGGCGTTCGTCCGCCGGCGCGGATGTTCGTCGCGGTGCGCGCGATCGCACCCGTGGCAGGAATGCCGCCGAACAGCGGCGAGGCGATGTTGGCCACGCCTTGCGCGACCAGTTCCATGTTCGATTTGTGGCGCGTGCCGATCATGCCGTCAGCGACGACCGCGGAGAGCAGCGACTCGATCGCCGCGAGCAGCGCGACCGTTAGCGCGGGCGACACGAAGTCCTTCATGTGCGTCCAAGGAATCGCCGGCCAATGCGGTGCCGGAAGCGACGACGGCACCGCGCCGAATCGCGTTCCGATCGTCTCGACCGGTAGATGAAAGATCTGCACGATCGCCGTCGCGACCACCATTGCCACGAACGGCGCCGGAACCATGCGCGACACGCGCGGCCAGAAGCCGAGGATGAGCAGCGTGCCGATGGCCAGAAGCGTCGTCGGGATGTTGATCGATTGAAAGTGCTCGCCGTACGCCGTCCACTTCTCCATGAACTCCGCCGGAATCGCCTCCATCTTCAGGCCGAAAAAATCCTTGAGCTGGCTGGAGAAGATGATCACCGCGATGCCGGAGGTGAAGCCGGTGATGACGGGATACGGAATGAACTTGATGAGTGCGCCCATTCGCGCCAGCCCGAGGACGACGAGGATGACGCCGGCCATGACGGTGATGATGACCAGTCCGTCGTAGCCGTATTTGGCCACGATCCCGTAGACGATGACGACAAACGCGCCGGTCGGCCCTCCGATCTGCACGCGGCTGCCGCCCAGCGCGGAGATCAGAAAGCCAGCGATGACGGCGGTGTAGAGCCCACGCTCGGGCGGCACACCGGAGGCAATGGCAAACGCGAGCGCCAGCGGCAGCGCCACGATCCCGACGACAACACCGGCGATGAGATCGCGGAACAACCGCTCCCGCGTGTAACCCTCACGCAAACAGACAATCGATTTCGGGATGAACAAGGTTCGCGATCATATGAGGCCTTGCGAACGCGGCTCGGTATCACGCGTCACACGCTTTTCGAGGATCGCGAGGTCTCGGCCAGCGCTCCGAGACCTCGATACGCCCCAACCGCTACGAAGTGACCCGGAACGTTACGTTCAGATCGAAGATCGTATCGATCGATTTTCCGTGCAGCGTTCCCGGCGTGAACTGCCATTGCAGCACCGCATCGATCGCGCTCTGATTGAAGAGCGGCGACGAGCTACTCACCACCCGCGCGTCGCGCACATGGCCGGTCTTGTCGATGATGCATTCGACGACGACGTTGCCGTTCAGGTGCATCGCAAGAGCCGTTCGGGGATACAGCGGGTTCATTCGCTGGATGACGACCGGCGCCTTCACCTCCCCGCCAACCGGGAGCGGAACCTCGTTCTCGACAGGCACGACGTTAGCGGCTGGCGGGCCGTCTCCGATGCCCTCTTTCACGCCCCAGGGCACACCTTTCGGCCCATCAGAGCCGGTGCTATCCGTGTTCGTGTTCGCATCGCCGGTGGTAGTCGCCGCGACCGTTTCGGTGTGATCCGGCACTGTGTTGGGAGCGAGGTTGGCCGCTGAAACCAGCGGCTTCTCCTTTGCGGGCACCGATGGCGTGGCCTGCTTATGGCCGCCGTTCGGAGTGCCGAGGGCGGGAGGAATCGTGAGCGGCATTGCGAAGATCGGAATGGCGTACTCGCTCGGCGACCGGGTAGGGAACTCGATGGTGCGGATGCTGGCCGCGAAGATGGCAATGACAACGAGCCCGTGAAACGCGAATGACAACGTCAACATCCTCACCCGCCTCTCCCCAACCACCTCGGCGCGAACAACGGATGTCTCGAACATGGATCTGTCCTCCTGTCCGAGTTCGAGCGTGTGGCTGCGCGCTTCGAAACCGCGCCAGTGCAACGAAGCGGTGAACGTGGAGAAGGATCGAACCGCTCGATCGCCGCTGGCGAAGAAGTGAAGATGTCATTCCGAATCGGCGGAACCGCGGGGGCGGAGGGTGGGGCGGGAGCGGTGGAGCGCGATGAGGAATCCCCTGCCGACGGAGCGGTCATCTGCATATCGGAGGGGATTCCTCTCCGTGCTTCGCCGGTTCGGAATGACAGGTCTGCTAGTGCACGAACTTGCGCCGATTGCGAATGTAATCCGCCAGGATGTACTCGCCGAGGCGGTCTGGCGATGAATAGAACGCCCGCCCCCGATTGATCTTCGAAAGCTGCTCGACGAAATTCACCAGCATCGGATCCGTGGCCAGCATGAACGTCGTGATCGGGATATTCGCGCGGCGGCAGCGGTCGGCTTCTTCCAGCGTGCGGTTCACGATCTTCATGTCGAGGCCAAACGAATTTGTATAGAGGTGGCCGTTCTCTGTCAGTGCCGAGGGCTTGCCGTCAGTGATCATGAAAATCTGTTTGTTGTTGTGCTTGTGGCGCCGCAGGATGCGCTGCGCCAGCTCCAAGCCCGCCTTCGTGTTCGTGTGAAACGGACCGACCTGGACATATGGGATTTCGGAGATCGGCACCTCGGTCGCCTCATCGCCGAAGAGCAGGACGTCGATCGAGTCTTTCGGATACTTCGTCAGGATCAACTCCGTCAGCGCCAGCGCGACCTTCTTCGCCGGCGTGATGCGGTCTTCGCCGTAGAGCACCATCGAGTGGGAGATGTCGATCATGACGACGGTGGCGCAGCTCGAGTTGTGCTCTGTCTCGAACACTTCCAGATCATCCTCGGCCATCAGAATCGGATCGGCCGGATCGGTGTGCTTCATGGCGTTCTGCAGCGAGCGGATCGAATCGATCGCCATCGGATCGTCGCCGAACTGGTAAGGGCGCGTCTCCGTGAGACGCTCGCTCCCCTGCCCCGCCGAGGCGACGGAGTGCGAGCCGGTGAGCGATTTTTGCAGGCCACCGAAAATCTCGTCGAGCGCATCGCGGCGGATCTGCCGCTCTCCGCCGGTGCCGAGGACGACGTTGCCGTCGGCATCCTGCCCGATGACGTTTTCCTCCATCAGCTTCGCGAAGAAGGCATCGAGGTCGACGTTCGGATCGATGTAACCGCGGTCCTGCAGCGCGCGCATCCAGCGCATCGCCTCGTCGACATCGCCGCCGCTCTGCAGCAGAAGATGATTGAAGAGCCGGCGCAGCCCCATCTCCTCGAGGAGCTGGCGGATGAGATCGGGGTCGAGGTAGGAGTAACGGTGGCGCATGGAGGAAGTGGCCAGTGGTCAGCGGCAAGCGGTCAGCCATGGCGGCCGGCGCTTCTGCCGCTAACCGCTGGCCGCTGGTTTCTTCTTCTTCAACCTCTCGATCCACTTTGCAATCGTCGGATTGTTCGGGAGCGTTTCGCGCGCTTCCTCCAGCGTCGTCAGCGCGTCGCTGGTGCGGTCGAGGACCAGGAGGATCTGGACGCGGAGCTCGATCAGGTTCTGGTAGAGCGTGAAATCGGTGAGCTCCTTCGTCGGCAGGAACGAGAGCGCGCGGTTGACGAACTTGAGCGCGACCTCGGGCTTAGAGTCGTTCAGCGCATCGGCGGCGAAGCGGTGGAGCATGCGCGGCGTATCGCCAAGGAACGACTTGGCATCGACGAATTGCGCAAGCGCCTCGCGCACGACCGCTTCCTGATCCGGGAACCAGCCATCGCGGATGATGCGGTCCATCTGCCGCGACAAGTCGATAGGTATCTCGGCGGTGACTTTCGGCATGCGCTGAATTGTAGTCTGGAGACCTACTTCACCGTCCGCAGCACGTTGAACTTCATCATTTCCTGGAAGGTGATCGTCGAGTCGAGGTCTTCGCGCGCAAGGCGCAGCGACTGGTGCAGCCCTTCGAGGACCATCTCCATCCAGAACGCCAGCTCGTGATCGCTGGCGGGCTGCACGTACTTTTTCGCCGTCTCGGTCAGCTTCGGCACGCGTGTCAATTCCGCGAAGTAGGCGCTGAACGGCTGCTCGTCGGAGAGCGTGATCTTGTGGCCTTCGACGAACCAGGCCAGGATCGTGTCGTAGTTCGGCTCGCTGGGGGTGGCAGGCTTTTCCTCCTGACGCGGAGGCGGCTTCTGTTTGCGGCCGCGGTGGCTGGCGAATGCGTCGTCCAGCTCCTCGTCCCCGAGGTCGCCGTACGTGCGATTGCGCTCGTTGCGGCCACCGACGCCTGCCCGCTCGACCGGCGGGTACTTGGTGGAGAAGAGTTTCGCCACCGCCTCGCCGATCAGCTTCCGCGCCACCACCTCGGCGCCCTGCTGCTCGCCTTCGTACACCATCTCCACTTTGCCGGTGATCGCAGGCAGCAGCATGGCCAGATCGGAAAGACGCGGGAACACGGTCTTGTCGTGCGTCAGCGCGGCGCGACGCTCCATGTTCGACTGCAGCAGCTCCATCGCTGCGATGGTGAGACGCGCCGAGACCCCCGACGATTGATCGACGAGCTCCGATCCGCGGGCGACGAACGCGATCTGCTCGACCAGCGAGTGGATGTAATCGGGAATCTCGATCTCGACCGGATGATCGCGATCCGTCCACGCTTCCTGCCGCGTGATCTGCATGGCCGTTTCGACGCTCTGCGGATAGTGCGTGAGAATCTGCGAGTCGATGCGGTCCTTCAGCGGCGTGATGATGTTTCCGCGGCTCGTGTAGTCCTCC
>JAXDGW010000083.1:0-6571 GCA_034664845.1 Thermoanaerobaculia bacterium
TCGAGCCCCTTCTCCCCCACGCTTTTCAGTGGGGGAGAAGGTGGCCGGAGGCCGGATGAGGGGGCGGTTGTCGGTTCCATCGTCGGGCTATCCATCGCACAGTCCGCCGCACCGAACGCCCCCCTCATCCGGCTTCGCCACCTCGATTGTGGAGCGCGAAAACTCCAACCATCAAGCGCCGCAGCGCCACGACGATCACGCGCATGATCGACTTCGAATCATCAGCGTCCCACCTCCTGCTCAACCCGCGCGTGCCTGCCGAGGAGCGCGAGGGGCTGGAGCGGATCGTGCCGGCGCTCGATGCGCATGTCTTCGTTGCGACCTCGGGATCGACCGGCGCGCTGAAGCTCGTCGCGTTATCGAAGCGCGCCATCCTTGCGTCTGCCGCCGCGGTGAACGAGCGGCTTGACGTGACGAAGAACGACATCTGGGCCGCCGTCCTCCCGCCCTTTCATGTGGGAGGCCTCGGTGTTTATGCGCGATGTCACCTCGCGCGGGCTCGCGCGCTGGAGATGGCGTGGGATGCGCGCGCGTTTGCGGATTCCGAGGCCACGATTGCGTCGCTGGTGCCGGCGCAGGTGCATGACCTCCTCGCTTCGCGGCTGACTCCGCGACGCACGCTTCGCGCGATTCTAGTGGGTGGCGGCGCGTTCGATGAGGCGGCGGTGGAGGCCGCGCGGAATGCCGGCTGGCCCATTTTTCCGAGCTACGGCATGAGCGAATGCTGCTCCACGATCTCGATCGAAGGCGTTCTCCTTCCTCATCTCGATGCGCGCGTCGAGCCCGATAGACGTCTGGCCTTCCGTGGATCGTCTCTGCTGACCGGATACGTGACGGATGAAGGACTGGCCGATCCGAAGGTCGACGGTTGGTTCATTTCCGAGGATGTCGGCGCCGTCGAAGGGCGGACGTTGCGCGTTTTCGGACGCGCCGGCGACTTCGTGAAAATCGGCGGGGAGTCGGTCGACCTCGGGCGGCTCGATCGCATTCTCAGCGAGTTCGCAGGAGACGCTGCTGCCATCGTGGCCGTTCCCGACGAGCGCCTCGGCCACGTCATTCATCTCGCGTCGACGATCGATGCGGAAGTGCTCGTCGATGCCTTCAACGCGCGTGTTCATCCGTTCGAACGGATTCGCGCGGTTCATCGAGTCGAGGCCATTCCGCGCTCGCCGCTTGGGAAGCTCTTGCGCGCAAAACTTGTGGCGATGCTTTGACGCGGCGGCGAGGACGCCGCCGGGCCAGCCGCCGGGACGGCGGCGTTCCGACGGTAGTTGGTGGTGTCAGTGCCATGGTCAACTCAAGCGTTTGCGCTGACACGTGCGGACGGAACGCTGGCGTCTCGCCGGCTGGATCGGCGGCGTCCCGCCGCCGATCGGTGCCGATCCAGCGTCGTACCATAACGACTCATGCGCATGCGCACAGCGGTTCTCCTCGCCCTCGCGGCAGGGATCGTAGTCACTCTGTTGACCGCGTTCGGCGTTCTCGATGCACTCGAACTGCCGGTGCGCGACCTGGCATTGCGTCAGCTTCCCGCGCGTCCGGCAAGCGCCACGATCGTCGCCGGTATTGATGAACCGTCGCTACGCGCGATCGGCGCGTGGCCGTGGGACCGCGTCACACTCGCGACGCTCGTCAATCGCGCTGCCGACGCCGGAGCGCGCGGTGTGGTGCTGGACATCCTGCTCGCCGACGCGCGGCCCGGCGACGAGCAGCTCGCCGCAGCGGCGCGGCGCGTGCCGACGCTCGCGGTTGCCGCGCTCGACGAGCAGGGTCAATGGCATCTTCCCGTTCCTGCGCTGGCAAAGGCGCTGACGCCCGTCCACGGCAACTTCGAGATCGATCACGACGGCATCGTCCGGCGATTCTCGGCCACGAAACAGAGCGAGGATCGGTCGTTGGTGGCGCTTTCGGTGGAAGCGGCGTCAATCGTCACCGGCGCGCCGGTTCCGGTCGGCCGCACGCTTGCGCCGGCGTTCCGGACGCGTCCCGGCAAGATTCCGATGATCAGCGCCGTCGAGCTTCTGCGCGATCCTTCCCGCGCCTCTGCACTGCGCGGAAAGCTCGTCTTCATCGGCCCCGTCGCCATCGCCCTCGGCGACCGCGTCCTGACGCCGACCTCCTCGCGCCATGCGGCCAATCCCGGCGTCACGGTGCACGCCGCGGCCACGGAATCGCTCATTCGCGGCGAGGTCATTCGCGAGCTTGCGCCGATCAACTCCGGCCTGTTTGCAGCGATTGCTGTCGGTACGCTCGCCGTCGTTCGCCGCCGCCGAATCGCCGCGCTGGCCGCGATCATCATCATCGTGGCCGGAGGTCTTCTTCTCATCAGCAACGGAATTGCCGTACCGTTCGCGACGATGCTTGCCTCCGTCATCGTCACCGCCGCCGCGTTCGAAGCGCAAACGATGATTGCGGCGCTGGCCAGCAGCGAGGCGCGTTACATGGTTCATCGCGAACGCGATGCCGAATCGAAACGCGTTCTTGCGCACGAGCTGAAGACGCCGCTGGCGTCGATGCGCAACCTCACGCAGCTCCTCAGTCTGTTCGAGCTTTCCGACGCGGAGCGGCAGCGGGTGACTTCTCTCCTCGAACAGGAGGCCGGAAAGCTGGAGACGATGGTGGGCACGCTGCTCGATCTCGAGCGCCTGCCGCTGCGCGACTTCGCGGTCTCCTCATCCGTCATCGACCTCGGAGCGCTCGTTGCGGCGCGCGTCGACTTTCTCCGCGCCAGCACCGACCGCACGCTGATCGTGAGCGGGGAGCCTGGAGTGCTCGTCCGCGCCGACGCCCCGTTGGTCGAGCGGGTCATCGACAATCTCGTAGGAAACGCTTTGAAGTACACGTCCGGCACCGTCAGTGTCACCGTGTCGCGCAGCGGGCATGACGCAATCCTGCAGGTCGAAGATCGCGGCCCTGGAATCGCCGAGGGGGATCGGGAACGGATTTTCGAGCGATTTGTTCGCGGCCCGGCCGCCGCCGGCACTCAGGGCCTCGGGCTTGGACTTTCTCTCGTTGCTGAGATTGCGCGGTGGCACGGCGGTAACGCTGTCGTCGAGGCCGTGCCCAGCGGCGGCTCGCGCTTCAGGGTTACTCTGCCGCGTGCGATGTCGGAGCCGAAGACGGGAGTGATGTGATGGCGACAGTGCTCGTGGTCGATGACGATGCCGGAATCCGCGAGAGCGCGGCCATGGCGCTCGAGAAAGTGGGCCTGAAGACGCTGCAGGCGGGCGACACCGTTGCGGCGTTGCAGATGCTGCGGGCTCATCGCGTCGACCTCGTGCTCAGCGACATCTACATGCCGGGCGAGACCGGCATCGCGCTGCTGCAGGCCATCTCCGAGCGCCGCGATCCGCCGCGCGTGATTCTGATGACCGCGCGCGGCTCGATCGAGACGACAGCACTCGCGCAGCGCTTCGGCGCGTTCGACTACCTCGCCAAACCATTCGATCTGAACGAGCTGATCGCGCGCGTTCGCGCGGCGCTGAGCGATCACGCGCCGGAGGGAGTCGCGATCGAGCCGGGGCCGCCGTCGCGTATGGTCGGATCGCATCCGTCGATGATTGCGATGTACAAGGCCATCGCCCGCGTCGCCTCGCTCAACGTTCCCGTCCTGATTCTCGGCGAGAGCGGCAGCGGCAAAGAGCTCGTCGCGCAGTCGATTCACGACCTCGGCGATCGCGTTGCCGGACCATTCGTCGCCATCAATTGCGGCGCGATTCCCGACTCGCTGCTCGAGAACGAGCTGTTCGGATCGGCGCGCGGCGCCTTCACCGACTCGCGTCAGGATCGCCGCGGAGCGCTTTCGCGGGCGGATGGAGGAACGCTCTTTCTGGACGAGGTTGGCGACATCTCGCCCGCGTTTCAGGTGAAACTTTTGCGTTTTGTGCAGGACGGAATCGTCACGCCGCTCGGCTCCGAGAAGAGCCACCGCGTCGATGTGCGCCTCATCGCGGCGACGCATCGCGACATTAAGAAACTCGTCGTCGATGGACGATTTCGCGAGGATCTCTACTACCGTCTGGCGGGATACGAGATCGCGGTCCCGGCGCTTCGCGAGCGGACCTCGGACATTCCGCTGCTCGTCGATTTCTTCCGCCAGCGCATCGCGGCCGAGATGAAGCGCGAGACGATTCCCGGCCCGTCGCAGAGCGTGCTCGATGTGTTTTCTGCGCACGGCTGGCCGGGCAACGTGCGCGAGCTCGAGCAGGTCACGCGGCGCATCGTGATCGACTCGGGCGCGCTCACCGATGCGGGCGCTGCGTCGCGCGCGCTGCGCGACATCGCGCCGTCGGCGGAAGGCACGCCGCGCGCGCCCGGGGCAATCAACGCTGCGGCCGTTGCCAACGACGACGAGTTGGTCTCGCTCGATGAAGCGGAAAAGCGGCACATCATCGCCGTGCTCCGCGCCACCGGCGGGAATCAGACGCAGGCGGCGTACATTCTTGGCATTGAGCGCAAGACGCTTGCGCGCAAAATCAAACGGCTCGATATTTCGCTTGAACCTTCGTGAGGCGCTGATGAAGACACTCCTGGCAGCTCTGGCAATGCTTTCCGCGACCGCGGCGACGACTCCTTTGGCGACGCCGGCAACGTCGATCGGTTATCGCTTCGATGCCGTCAAACGGAATGTCGTTCTCAAGACCGCTACGCAGGAAACGCAGGCCGCGAAAGGCTCGCAGGCGCAGAGCGGCGATCGCGTCCACACCGGCATGTTCTCGTACGCCCTGATCGCCTCGGAACCTCACCGCGCGAAGTTCGAGATCTTCAGCGTCACCGACGTGCAACTCGCCGGCGGCGCTCCCGGCGTGATCCTCTCGCTCGAACGCGGCCGCGTCCACGCGATGTTCGACAAGATCCTCGGCAGCGAGCCGCGCCTCGTGCAGACGCCCGGCGCGCTGCTGGCAGTCCGAGGCACGCAATACAACATCGAAGTCGACAAGGCAGGCAAAACGATTCTCGATGTGTTCGAAGGGACAGTCGAGATCCGCTCGCCGTTCCGCCCCGAACCGTTCCTGGTGCACGCCGGCGAGAGCTCGATCTTCACCCGCCAAGGCCCGCCGCCGGAACATCCGATGCGCACCCCCGACGACCGCCGCCCCGACGCCCAAGGCCACCGCGAGAATCCCGAGGGCCACAACGGTCCCGACGATCACGGCCACCCCGGCAACGACCCCGGCGCCCGCGGCGCGCAACCACCACCCCCGCCTCCGCAGCCACGACCGCCAGCGCCAGGTCCGGGCGGACATCACTGACGGCTTAGAACCGTTTCACGCGGAGCCGCGGAGCGGTTTTCTCCGCGTCCTTCGCGTCTCCGCGTGAGATGGTTTTAATGGTCGCGCGAAACTTCGACCGTGTCCTTCCGCCCCCGCCCGAGTCATCGAACACGCAATCCCGCGTCCTTCTGACCCGCGAAATGCCGCTTCTACCCTGAGCGCGCATGGCATTTCGCTTGGACTTGTCTCCCGGCCAAGGAGACACACCCATGAAGAAAACAATCACTGTTGTACTTGCACTGATGATGGCGGCGACGCTGGCCGTCGCGAATGAGCATGGCGGTCCAGCTGGACCCGGCGGACCGGGTGGACCGGGACGCGGCGTCGAGGGAGACGGGCATCTGAGCGTCGCCGCCGACGGCACGGTCGTCATCACGCGCGCCGCGGCCAGCAGCACGACTGCCAATCCGGTGGCCGAGGTCATCGCAATCCGCAACGGCTCGATCGCGTGGAGCGCGGCGCTGCCCTCGCCGCACAGTGGTGTCGAGACCTCCGGCTCGCAGGTCATCGAAGTTACCGACACGACCGCGTCTGGTGCGTCGACTCCGACCACGACACTCACCGCCCTCTCGCTCGCGACCGGCGCGCAGGCGTGGACGCTCAACATCACCGGCCGCGTCAACGACCTGACGCCCTACAGCGGCGGCACGTACGCCGTCGTCATCATTCCGGCTACGACCACGGGTGGCACTCCTACCCGGAACCTCGTCGCAATCAGCGCGAGCGGCACGATCACATCGACCGTCTCGTTCTGACGTTTCATCCTCCTCGGACGCGGGGCGGCGGCGCGTGGCCGCCGCCCATTTCGTGGATCAAAACGGAGACCGAATCATGCCCCGACCAGCGTCGTACCCTCTGCCACTCGTTGCCGGATCGAAGCGTCCCTCACGCCTTCGCTGCGAGCTCTGTTTTCACATCGGCGCCGCGGTGCGCGTCGGTGCCCGCCTTCTCTGCGGCGAGTGCTTTCACGATGTCTCGTTGAGCGAAGAGGCGAGGAGAATCGACCACGTGACTGTGCCCGCGTCGTCGGCTGCGTCGTGAGGCATGGCGCCGAAATACCCGGCTGTCATTCGGGCTGTCATTCCGAGCGGGCGGGCGGGTGGTGGGCGAGGAATCCCCCGCCGACGAAGCGTGGCTCGTTCTTTCGCAACGAACGGCGGGACGTTAGAGGGTGTGAATGCTGAAACGAAGCCGCTGATCGATCTCGCTGCGTCGGCAGGGGATTCTTCGCCCCCCGCCGCCCCGCCCGCTTCTAATGACACGGTTTCCGGGCGATTCTTAGTTGGTCCTTATTTTTC
>JAXDGW010000084.1:0-84109 GCA_034664845.1 Thermoanaerobaculia bacterium
CGGCGAGACGCCACCGGGCCAGCCGGCGAGGACGCCAGCGTTCCATTGCTCTCGAACCGATGCGCATTCGTGTGAGGCTCTTTCTGGAGCACTCTCGCACGACCCCCCAATCGATCTCCTTCTCCCCCGCGTTTTTCAGCAGGGGGAGAAGGGGCCGAAGGCGGATGAGGGGGGGGTGGAGATACGACGAATGCGTGCGTTGCGAGTTCTTCGAATGGCAGCGCATCAAATTCCAGGCGACGGTTTCGCGCCAGGAAACGCCCCCTCATCCGGCTTCGCCACCTTCTCCCCCGCTGAAAAACGCGGGGGACAAGGCGCTCGATTGGAGCTCCCTCGTAGCGCCGCAAGCGTCAGTGCATCAACGTTCCCACCGGCGCGCGCGTCGCTCCTGGATACGGCACCGCATCTCCTTTGATCACGCTCCATAGAATGCGATTCAACGTGTCGTCATCCACGGCATCCTCGCGTGAAAAATCGAGCAGCGCGGACTTCTTCGCCGCCTCGCTCGGCGGGTTCTTCTCGTTGAGATCGATCGCTGGTTTGATCGCGTCGTACGGCGTCAGATCAGCCTCCGCCGCGTAAAGCCCGCGAAGCGGACGGCCGAAGTGATCGAACTGCGAGAGCGAGTCGAGGCCGAGGATCTCCTCCATCGTCGCCAGCACGTCGGTTGTGTTCACGAAGCGGTGGACGACGCCGGCGCGATTCCACGCCGAGATCATCAACATCAACGAGCGGTGCGCGTCAACGTGATCGGGGCCGGCCTGCGCATCATCCTCGAGGACGAAGATCGCCGTGTCCTTCCAGAACTGCGAGTGCGAGACCGCGTCGACGATGCGCCCGAGGGCCAGATCGTTGTCCGCGACGAAGGCGCGTGGCGTCGGCTTGTCGGCTGCACCGCCTCGGGTGTGATCATTCGGCAGGCGAATGATCTCCAGTGCGGGCAGCGAGCTGCGCTCCGCGTATTGCCGGAACTCGCGCATCCACATGTCGGCGCGCGTCTGATCCGGGATGTCCATGTTGAACGGCGGGTAATCCGGCGACGTCGCGTCGCGCAACGCTCGGCGAAGACCGACAGACTGTTTGCCGGCGACCTGGCGCGCGTCGTCGCCGGCGCCTGCGAACTCACCGTAATTGCGCAGCGAAATCTTTTTGCGGACGGCCAGATCCCACAGATAGCCGTTCGCCGGCGCATTCACGTCGTCATCGTCGTCGACGACATTCCCGCGGTTCTCGCCCTCGTAGTCGTAGTCACGCCCTCGGTCGCTGTACGCCGACGGCGTGGTCTTCTCGAGGTAGTCGGTGCCGTACGCCGCCGTCGACCAGTTGTGACCCTGCGCGCTCACCTCGGCGTTGACGAAAAATCGGTCGAACAGGCCGAAGCGCCGCGCCAGCGCGTGATGGTTGGGCGACACCTCCTCGCCGAAGAAAAGCAGCGACGGATCGCCGTCAGCTTCTTTCACATCGCCGAAGATCTGATCGTACGTGCGGTTTTCTTTGATGATGTAGATGACGTGCTTGAACGGCGGATAGCGCGACGCACCCCGCGTCGTGTCCCAACCGTTCGCGTGCGCTACGCGCTTCGTCAGCGCAGACAATTTCGCCGCCGGGACGTTCGCGGAAAACGATAGCAGTGAGCCTTCGATCTGCCCGAGGATGTAGTCGTGGGAATCCTTCTGCAACGGCAGCGGGAATCTCGCATTCGGCCGTGTTCCGTGTCCCTTCGCGCTGACCACGAGAAGATCGTCGCCATCCGCGGCCAGCGCCGACGGATACCACTCCACCGGCACGCGCCCGAGGAGCTTGCGCGACGCGATGTCGAACACCCCCACCGCGTTGTTGTCCGCCTCGGCCACGAACAGCCGGCTGCCGTCGCGCGAGATGGCCAGCGCGTTCGGCGTGCTCCCTTCGCGCGGACCGGCGGGCGGCGGATCGTTCAGCGTAGCGACGACTTTGCGGCCCACCGTGTCGACGACGGCAATCGAATCGGTGCTCGCCGATGCGACGTAGAGACGCGAGCCACGAAGAAGCATCGCCGAGGGATGGCGGCCGGCCACGATGCGCCCGGTTGCGCGCAGATTGCCGTCGTGATCCGCGCGATAGGCATCAACTGTGTTGTCGCCCCACGCCGAAACATAGACCTGGCCATGCGTGTCAGCGACGATCGCGTATGGATAGCGATCGGTGCGCATCCGTTGAATGACGTTACGCTTGGCAAGATCGATCACGGCGACCGTATCGGAGAGGTTTTCCGCCGCGTAGAGAAAACGACCGTCGTGCGAGACGGCGATGCCGGCCGGGTACTGCGTGCCGTCGTATGCCTTCGGCTTCTCGTTCGGCTTCGGCACCGGCTTCGCGGCGAGCTCGATCTTGCCGTCGGCCACCGCCTCGCTGCCGTTCCAGCGGTAGACGAAAATCGAGTCGTCGTTGCCTCCGCTGGCGTAGAGCGTTTTTCCATCCGGCGAGAAAACCAACCCGATGAAGGCTGCGGGCTGCGGCAGCGTCTGCAGCACTGCACCCGACTTCCGATCGACGATCTGCACGCCCTGCTCGCGCCAGCCGCAGAGCAGCAGCGCCACGCGCGAGCCGCCCGGAGCGACCGCGATCGCCAGAGGAAAATTACCGACGCCGTGAGACTGCGCGACCGGATCGAGCATCGCTCCCGTCGACAGTCTGTGCGGCTCGGCAGCCATGACGGCGCCGTTTTGCATCGCGATAAGAAACACCACCACCAGCAGGCAACGAATACGCATGCGAGAGATGATATCGATATGACCGCTCCGATGCCTTCTCTTTTCATCTCGCACGGCGCGCCGTCCATCGCGCTGGAGACCGACGACTTCACGCGCGCGGTCGGCCCGTACGGCGCAACCCTCGCCGGCGCACGCGCGATCGCCATCGTCTCCGCACACTGGCAGGCGCGCGAGCCACGCGTGAACGCGGTCCCGCATCCCGAGACGATGTACGACTTCGGCGGCTTCTCCGATGCGCTTTATCGGATCCGCTACGAAGCGCCGGGCGATCCCCTCCACGCCCACGAAATCGCCGCACTCCTCGGCGACGTGCCGATCGAAGAACATCGCGGATGGGATCACGGACTCTGGGTCCCGCTGCGAATCGCGCTCCCCGGCGCAGACGTTCCAATCGTGGAGATCGCCCAGCCCCATCCAACGACACCCGAGGATCTGATGCAAATCGGGAAAGCACTCGGACCGCTGCGCGACCGCGGCGTCGCCATCGTCGGCAGCGGCGGCATCGTCCACAACCTCCGCGCCATCCACCTGTCCGATAAAGAAGCGCCGGTCGACCAGTGGGCCCGCGAGTTCGACGACTGGGCCGCGAAGTGCCTCGAGACGCGCGATTTCGCGACCCTGATGCGCTACCGCGATCTCGCCCCCAACGCCACCCTCGCCGTCCCCACCCCCGAGCACTTCGAACCAATCTTCGTCACCGCCGGCGCCGCCCGCGACACCGACAAACTCACCACCATCTACGAAGGCTTCCACTACGGAAACCTGTCGATGCGAACGTTCGCGTTCGGGTGACGAGCGGCGCTCCGCACCCGCAGGAATCAGGGGGTCCTTCGAGTGTCCTTCGGCACTTCGTGTCCTTCGGCGCCTCAGGATGACAGCGCGCTCGGAAAGCACCACCAAGCTAAACTCCCCACCATGTTGAAAGCCTTCTCCGCAATCTTCGTCTCCGTCTTCCTCGCCGAGATCGGCGACAAGACCCAGCTCGCCACAATGCTCTTCGCCTCCGAGGGACAAAACAGCAAGTGGATGGTCTTCGCCGCCAGCGCCTCGGCCCTCGTGCTCGCATCGGCGATCGGCGTCCTCATTGGCGCGCAATTGGAGCGATTCGTTAAGCCCTCCACGCTGAAGCTCGTCGCCGGAGCGGGCTTCATCGTCATCGGAATCTGGACGATGATTTCGAAAGGATGAAGAGCGCCAGAAGGCAATAAGCAGCGGGTGTCTTCCGTTCCGCACGTGGCGTGGTATCTTCCGCACCCTTCGAGAGCGCATCGGAGGTTTTGTTCGTTGGATTTGCGAGCTCGTAGCTCAGTCGGTAGAGCAGCGGCCTTTTAAGCCGTTGGTCGTGGGTTCGAGTCCCACCGGGCTCACCAGACCACTCGCCTTCAAGTCCCCATCGTCTAGAGGCCTAGGACAGCGCCCTTTCACGGCGCCAACACGGGTTCGAATCCCGTTGGGGACGCCAAGCCTACAGGGGCCTGCTCAATCTCACGTAAGTATTTGAAAATACCGATAGTTTCACTGTTTCCAAATCCGTCCCTCGTGTAAGGAAGTCCTGACGGAAGGATCGCTCGCTGTATCCGCAACTTCTGCTCAAACGTCGCGGCGGTCCAAACGCTCGCCAAGTTGCTCAGCAGGCGCTCAGCAAAGTCGAGGATCGCTTCAACTTCGATCTGATCGACCTGAAGTTCACGGCGCGCCACGCGAGCGATTTGCAGATTGTCCTCGACCTGCGAAACGGCTCCGTCGTACGCCTCCTGGGAGATTCGGCCCTCGGCGAGCATCTCAACGTACCTTCCCCGCTTCACCTCCAGCTCTTCGATACGGGTTGATGTTCGCTTCATCTCTCGGTCAGCGTTCTCGCCGTTCTCGCGCCAGCGGTCCATAACTACCGCTCGGAACAGTTTCACGTACGCTGGCTTCGGCTGAAGGTCAGCGAGATAGAGGAGAAACTCGGATTCGAGCATTTCGCCGCGTACTTTGACTTGGCCGCAACCGCGTTTCCAGCACTTGTAGTAGGCGTATCTACTCTCGTTTCGGCCCTTCGATTTCGATGTTCAACTCGCCACCCCGGCAAGTGCCTGCTGTCGCTCTCGGCGCGGGAAGCCGCCGACCTCCTTACCGTAGCTATCCACAGAGATGTCGATGTGCGCGATGGTCTCTTCGTTCCAAGGACGACGATGACCGAAAAGGAGTCGATGTACTCCGGGTTCGGCGAATGTCACGAGAACCACCCGTGACGACGGTGCGCCATAGAGAGGCGACGGAATCAGTGTGTCGTCGCGGAGCACTTGGCCGTGCTGGCCGGCATCGACTAATTCCCAGATGTAGCCGCCGGAGGCGTAATCATTCAGGTGAATCGCGAACACATCATGAGGTCCCCCCTCGATGAAAGACGTACTGTCGTTTGCCGTGATCATCCAGACATCGGCCCACGAGTCCTCAAGTTTTTCGCCGCGAAGCAACTCGACCTTCAGGTCCTTTACTGTGGTTTTGGCTTGGCTCGTAGCCTCGGCGCGGCCTACGACCATCTGCGGCTTATCCAGAAAACGTGCATCTGAGTGATAGCCCAGGTGTGAGAGTGGCGTGATCAATGTTTAATGCTGTCAGCTATTACTCGACAACGCCGCAAGCAGAACGCCCAGCAACCGGCCACGTCATGGAAGATGTGCATTGGACTACGCCGGGGAGCGTACGCGGCGCCTTGTCTTTGTCGAAGTCCCTTAGGAGGCTAGCCGCCCTTTTCCGCCGGCCCCGGTGCGACGAACAAACCAGGTCCTTCCGTGCTACCTTATTTCCCTGAATATCCCTGAAATGATCACCGTCGACAGTCTACGGCAAGGTGCGATGGGCGCACTTGATCCAGTGTACGCCTGCGAACGCCTCGATTCGCTGGCGATCCCCGTAGGCGACGGCTCCGGGGCTGCCGCCGGGTCGCTTCCCTACGAGCTTCTTGGTGGAGCAGGTTTCGAAAGGCTCTGTTACCAACTGTTGGTCGCTGAGGGACACGCGCCTCGCTTCCTCGGCACCTCCGGCCAGTCCGACTACGGCGTGGACATCGTCCTCGAAGTCGAGGGCAGTCGCACTCTGCTGCAGTGCAAGAATCTAAAGGAACGGCCGTCGTTCTCCGACATCAACCGGGCAGTCAACTCTATGAAAGATGGGTGGCTCGAAGCTCGGGGCCTCACTCCCCCGAAGACATTCATCTACTGCTGTCCTCAGCCGTTGAACGACGTCGAACTCGGCATCCAGTGGACGCGACTTAAAGACGAGTTCTTCCAGGCCACCGGTGTCAGCCTAATATTGTGGGACAAACACTCCTTGGACGCCCGGCTGCGAAATCGACCTGACATCGTGGCCGGCCTCTTTTCCGAAGCGCACGCGGAATTCTTCTGCGGCTCGGACCGCTGGCGCCTCGACGATCCGTGGATGCACGTCCACTGGGGCGAGCCGCGCCACACCTCGCTACGGCGATTCGTCGATCGCCACCGCAGGAAGGCGATCTACGTTTCGGAGGAGGAGGAGGAGCGCTTCGAAGGTCTCTTCCGCGAGATCCCAGTAGGAGTCGTTCGCGGGCTACCAGGCACCGGTAAGACCTCGCTCGTCCTTACCATGGCCGCTCGCCCCCGCGAACCCGTACGGCGCATCTACTACGCCACCATGCAGGACTATTCGGATCCCGAACGCCTCTGGCAAGCAGCCCGACGCCGAATGAGCCTACCGGCAATCTTTGTTCTCGACGACTGCCACAACGACCTGAACCGCGCCGCGCTCGTCATTGACAGATTGCTGCCCGATCTTCGAAGCAGCAACTCGCGCTTGGTTCTGCTGCTGCGTGACCGGCCCATGTCTTCCGATTCGCAGACAATCGACGACAGTCCCGAATGGCTAACCCAGGCCGAGCGAACAAATGGCATCATGGATTTGGCGCACAGCCTTACACGGACGCGAGCAGTCGCCAATCATTTGCGCCCCGATTTGGCCGGCCTCTCGCTAGCACGTTTAAAGCGCCTTCACTCGCTCTGTGCCGGCGATCTGCTTCTGCTCGACGAATCCCTGACGGCGATCGACACGGCCACGGAACTCGACACCATTGAACCCGAAGGTCTTTATGCGAGCCTTCGCGCTCGCTACTTCGGCGGCAACAGGCTCCTGCCGACCATCCGAGAACTCGCGTGCCTAGCGCAGTTCGACATTGTCGTCGACGCGGCGTTTCTGCAGTCGCGGTGGCAAAACGGCGAGCGGGCGCTCGCTGCGCCGCTTATGACCGAGCTGTTCGCGCCCCCGCGCTATCACTTCCTTCACTCCTCGCTCGCAGAACTGGTTCTTCGCGCGCAAGTGGCCCTTGAAGTCACACCCGAGGACCTGGCAACAGCGCTAGAGCGGGCGGTGATCAATGCACTGCGTTCGTACCTTTATTTCCTGTTGGCCCACCGGCCCGGTGCGGCGGGCTGCGCCGCGGTCGTAGGAAACCTTCAGCTAATCTTTCGAACTCGGCCGTCGCTCATCGGACAAAGCACCCTTAGTCGCATTGCGGCCGCGCTACTTCACGACGACCACATTTACACGGCCTTTACCGAGAGCCTCACAGAGTGTCACCTGCTTTTCCTATACAAGTGCGCGTCGCATCTTAACGCGGTGAAGTCACCGGCTCTACAACAGTATCTCGATTTAATCGAGCGACGCCTCGGGCAAGTCGTTGGTGGTGGCTTCGATACTCAGCCCTCGGACGCACCGCGCTGGATTCGCTTCGCATTTGTTGCCCTGAGCGCCTACGCTCCAGAGCGCAGCGAGCGCCTGGGCCAGCAATACCGTGCAGCGGATTTCCTGCGCCTTATCGCGCAGAGTGGCACTTTGAACGAGCTGCTGCACATCTTACAATGGGCACCGTTTTCGCTCGCTTTCACGATCATCACAGAACTCGACGAGCATCTCATTGACCACCTGATTGCCGAAGCCGTTCGCAAAGGTGACTCAATGATAGCGCTCAAATTCGCGATGCGCGCTATGCGCCAGTGCCATCCCGATCTCGTCGTAGTATTCGAGCAGCGTTTCACTGCCGACCGAATGCTCCGAATTCTCCGGACGACCACAACGTTGCATGACCTATTCGCGATCCTCGAGCACTCAACCAGTCAGTTCCGTCGCAAGGTCGTAGACCAATTGGTCCAAACAGATATTCAGCATCTAATCGACCACGTGGGTAACCATGGTGGGCGGCGAGTCGGATGGTTGCACGTAGCAATCCGCGGGCTTCGAAACGTCGATCCGGAGATCCATGCCAAACTCGAACAACTGATTGGGGCGCCAAGGTTCCTTGAACTGTTTCTAACCGCTGGGTCCTTTCACGACTTACTCCGTCTGATGCTTGTTGCCACACCGGAACTACGGAGCCAACTGCTGGACCGATTGGACGAGGGCATTGTCACCGCATTGATCGAGCGGACAATTGCTGCGGCGCGTCCGATTGGAACCCTGCCGTGGATTATCGGTACGATTGGTAGTAGTGACCCTGCCAGCGTTGAGCTGCTATTCGAAAGGACTCCTACGGCGCTGGTGGTCCGTCTTCTTTTGGCGAATGGTTCTTTTTATGAGTTTATACGCCTCT
Organism: Thermoanaerobaculia bacterium; assembly: GCA_034664845.1. Taxonomy (GTDB): domain Bacteria; phylum Acidobacteriota; class Thermoanaerobaculia; order Gp7-AA8; family Gp7-AA8; genus JADGNZ01. The sequence continues at coordinate 8,356 of JAXDGW010000084.1, forward strand.
TGGCGGAGGTGTCCCCATCTTATCGTTCTGCTCTGCTGCAACACATTGATCCGCCAACAGCCGAGCGTCTTGTGCAAAGGGCGATCGCCGCTGATCGGTCGCTCGCCGCCCTGAGCTTCGCCCTAGGTAAGTTATACCGGGAGGATCCGCAATCGCTGGCTGAAGTCGAGCGCCGCATTGGAGCACCCGCTTTGCTGCGGTTGATTGTGGCGAACGGCACGCTCTTCGTGTTTTTTGAGTTCTTGCAGTTCGCCACACCGGACTTCCACACCGCTTTGATGGCTGAGTTTCTCGAAGTCCGCGACGTGCTGGCGCGCAAAACTATCTCGCGGCGACCTAGTATCGCCAGCATCGTGTTCGGCCTGGAGGGATTGAAGCAACATAGCCCCGAGCTGCTGATCGAAATCCAGCGCGAACTCGGCGTGGAGTGGTTTTTTAATTATTTGACTACGAAGAGTAACATCACTGATCTCTTCCAGATATTTCGTGTGATGCCTACTCTGCGAGAGCCACTGCTCGATAGGATCGATGACGCGATGATTGAGGATCTGATCGAGGCAGCCATCGCCACCAGACATCCGATCTCGGCGGCCCTGAGCTTCACGATCAAGACTTTGCAACGGGAGAATCCGGCATTCCTAACGAAGTTTGAGGGCAAGCTCGGCGCGGCACGGTTCTTACGTCTTATTCTGTCCAGTGGAAGTCTGCTAGAACTGTTCTACATCTGCCACCATTCGACACCTGCCTTCGTGAGTGAAGTCTTCAATCTGCTTGACACCGCCTCCGGCGAAGTGTTGATTTCGCGCCTGATTGAGCGGAAGCGCTCCATTGAGACGCTGCACTACCTGTTGCATCGCCCGCTCGATCAGAGAGTCGCTCTAGAGCGGGCGATTGGCTGCTCGGGTTGGTGGCGCGTCGTCCGCGAGCTCGGCACGTTGCGTAGTCTACCGCTCCTCGCCGGCACAATGAGCGACACATTCCGTGCTAAGTTTATCGACGCCTCAGTGGATTTAGAATGCACCGACTGGTCAGCCATTGTCCTGCGGGGGCAGTTCGCTCACGTATGTGCATTCCTTGACGGTTTCTTCGTGAAGCTGCCCGGCTCGGGGAGGAAAAAGTTACTCGACGCAATGGCGGCCGTCGACTCCCAACTGATTGCCTTTGCGACTTGGGTCGACCTCAATGCCGCAAGGCCCCCTACGGGTCGGCAACCGTACGAGGCGCGTCTGCGGGAGCTCTATCGACTACGGATGGTTGCAGTCGACCTAACTAGTATTCCTGTCCTCGATTTCGAGGAGTCACTGAATGCGCTCGCTTGCATCTGGCGCGAACGCCTCGATTTGCGCGCACAGCTGGTTAGTCGCTGGAACGACCTAGTTCCGCAGCCGGCGTCGTGGCCGACCACCGGCGGCGAAATCGCCCATGTCAGGTTTGGTCTCGATGTAGCGCGCTCGCCCGAAGTTCCTAAGGACATTGCCCTTCGGCTTTTGCACGAAGCGCAAAGGTTCCTCACTCCGCCTCGGTGTGCCGGCGTACCGACGGCGCATCTGCTTCTGATCGCGTGGCATCTCGCGGCTATTCATTTTGAGCGCAACGGCACTAATACCTTCGAGCAGGCCTTGCCTAGGGAGCTATGCGAAACGCTCCTCAAGCTTCTTTCCACCCGCTCGCAGCGGAACGGCTTAATCGAGGAGCGAATCGCACAATTTGGCTTAGCCGCGATTCTGGCGCAATCCTGTCCCCAGCGGCGCTCGGAATTGCAGTCTCTTCTGAAACCTCTTAGCCCTACAACGGACAGGGTGCGGAAGGCCGCCACGGATGAACCCTTCGTCCCGGCCTTCTTTGCCCTTCAGGGAATATCGCTGCTGCGTGGCGCGACGGACGGGCCGCTAAATCCCTTGGCTAGCGTCGGCCTGATCATTAAGTCGCGGCGTGAGACGGACGGCCCTGCGCTTCGATATCTCCTGCGGAGTGCAAATCTGCACTAATTCCGAGGCGCTAAGGCCCGGATGGATCAGACTCCAGAGGCCAAGGTAGAAGTCGGCGTACTTTTGGAGACCCAGCAAACGTGGCATCGACAAGATCGCCCGAAAGCTCCACGGCTCAACCCGTCCTTCGCGTCGTCGTTGCGTTGCTGCGAGGAGCGTTGTTTTCAATACGTGCTGGGAGAGTCCAGAATCAGCGAATCCACTTCTTCCTGCATACAGCGTGCACGACGTCGGGAAGACGGCTAGGCAGCTCTCCTGAGAGCGTCCAGCTCGCGCATCCAGACGAGGATTTGTTTCCAACTCAGCGTGTTTTGGACGCCAAGCCTTTACAATTTCTCAATCATGACCCGAGAGGAGATCCTCGAGACTCTGCGCCGCAGTCGCGAAGAGCTCCGCCGCGACTTCGGGGTGGAATCGATGGCGCTTTTCGGCTCGGCAGCGCGCGGCGACGCTGGCCCATCCAGCGATATCGACGTTCTCATCGAGGTGGAGAGCACGATCTCGCTTTTTCAGTTGGTAGCCCTTCAACTGCGGCTTCAGGAGCTCCTGGACGCACCCAACGTGGACGTCGTCCTGCGTGAGGCGATCTTCCCGCCCCTTCGCGAGAGGATTCTCGCCGAGGCGCTTCGTGTCGCTTAGCGGGAGTGGAGCTTCCGAATCGAACACATCGTGGAGGCGATTGCGAAGATCAATCGTTACACCGCGAATTTGACCTTTGAGCAATTCGTAGCAGATGAACGTACCGTCGATGCCGTCATTCGGAACTTTCTGGTAATTGGCGAGGCGACCCGGCACGTGCCCGATGATGACCGCCCGGCGACTTCACGCGTGATCGACTCAGAGCGCTCTGCCGGTCGTTGCGACGGTGACCGGCGACGGTTGAATACGGCTTACGCCGCCGTCCTGACCTGCACCGCAACCCCGGCCTTGGCACAGAGTTCGACGAGATAGTCGAGCGACAGCTTGTCCCCTCTGTTTCGCGAGATTTCGGAGATGCGCGGTTGCGCCACGCCCAGACGCCCGGCAGCCTGCGCCTGGGTGATCCCTTCTCGATCGAACCATTTGCGCAGAGCCTCAGCCAGTTCGCATCGCAGAAGCATGACCGCCGCTTCATGAGGCTCAAAGCCGAGATCGACAACGATGTTGCCGCTGCTCTCCGTGCCGGACCGGCGCTTCGTTTTCTTCGTTGCTGGACTCCTTACCACCCTGCCGGACTCTACGGAATGAAACAAATCGGGCCATGTCCTGTTACTCTAGCGGCACCAATCGTCCACTCCAAATCCAATTTTCCCATTGAGGGCTTACCCAGCGCCATGCGCCAGCACCCCTACAGGCTTGCACGCTTCGTTATCGTTCTGTCCATTTGCGCTTCTTCCGTCTTCGCCGCCACCACCCTGCGGCCGAAGGGAACCTCGGTGTCCGGAGAGGTCCTGGTCAAGATCCAGGCGAGTGCTTCCGCCAACGACATCTCCAGCATCGAGACCGCGGCGGATATCGATCAGGGCGACCGGATCGCCACACTGAAAAGCGGCACGATCTGGCGGTTCCATTCGTCGTCGCGCAGCACGGAAGCCCTAGCCGGCGCCCTCCAGAACAGTCCGAACGTCATCTATGTCGAGCCGAACTACATCTGGCACGCCACCGACACTCCCAATGACACCTCTTACGCGCAGCTCTGGGGACTCAAGAACGCGGGACAGACCATCGGAGGCTCACCGGGAATCGCCGGCGCGGACATCAGCGCGGAAGCGGCATGGAGCGTCACAACCGGCTCGGCATCCATCGTCATCGGCGTCGTCGATACCGGCGTCGATTACACCCACCCCGATCTCGCCGCGAACATCTGGAACAACCCCGGTGGCAAGGGCAACGTTCTCTGTGCGGCCGGCACACACGGCTTCAACGCCATCACCAGAACCTGTGATCCGAGGGATGATCACTATCACGGGACCCATGTGTCGGGCACCATTGGAGCGGTCGGCAACAATGCCTTGGGCGTGACGGGCGTGAACTGGACCACGTCGATCATGGGATTGAAGTTCCTCGACTCCTCTGGTTCCGGAACGACTGCCAATGCAATCGCCGCGATTGATTTCGCGGTGCAGGCCAAACTCGACGGCGTCAATGTCCGCATCCTCTCGAACAGTTGGGGCGGCGGCGAGTTTTCGAAGGCCCTCCTCGATGAGATCAACAAAGCGAACGAGAACGACATCCTCTTCGTTGCAGCAGCGGGGAATTCGTCTTCCAACACCGACACCTATCCCCAATATCCCTCCAGCTACAACACTGCCAATATGATCGCGGTCGCCGCCACCGACAACCGCGACGCTCTCGCCTATTTCTCCAATTTTGGCCTTACGAGCGTGCACCTCGGCGCGCCAGGCGTCGATGTTCTCTCCTGCTATCCGGGAACCACCTACACCACCCTCAGCGGAACATCCATGGCCACGCCACATGTGGCCGGCGTTGCCGGGCTTGTGCTGGCGAAAACGCCGGCGCTCACGACTGCACAGGTCAAGAGCGCGATCCTCAACAATATCGATCCGATCGCCAGTCTCTCCGGCAAGACCATTACCGGCGGCCGCCTCAATGCGGCCAAGGCCGTCGGCGCGCCCCTCGGCCCAGACTTCACCCTCCTCGTCAATCCCGTTTCGCGAAGCGTCGGCCAGGGAACCGCGACGACGTATACAGTTACTGTTACGCCCGCAAACGGATTCAGCGGCTCCGTCAATCTCGCCGTTACAGGACTGCCATCCGGAGCATCGGGCACATTCAGCCCGAATCCCGCGACCACAACAACGACTCTGTCAATCACCACCACCGGCAGCACACCACTCGGCTCCTACTCCCTCACGATCACCGGCACCAGCGGCGCGATTACGCACTCCACAAGCGCGACACTCGTAATGCTCGTGAAGCCCCCTACGACAGCCTGCCCCTCCTTCTCAAGCCCGCTCAACTACTACCTCGGCGGGTATGCCAGCACGCTCGCCACGGCCGATTTCAACCGCGACGGCAAAGCAGACGTCGTCCTGGCGATGACATCGAATCAGATAAGGGTGCTGTCTGGACAGGGTGACGGAACCTTCCAGTCCGGTTTCACCTACAATGCCGGATCTGCGATTGTTGCGATCGCCACCGGAGACTTCAATGGAGACGGCAAGCCTGACATCGCCGCTGCGAACGCCATCTCCAACACCGTCTCCGTTTTGCTTGGAAACGGCGACGGCACAATGCAGCCCGCGGTTACCTACGCCACCGGCTCGAATCCATTTTCTCTCATCGCCGGCGATTTCAATGGCGATGGGAAGGCAGACCTCGCAGTCGCAAACAACGGCTCCAACAGTATCTCGATACTGACCGGCAACGGCGACGGCACATTCCAGGCAGCGCTCAGCTACGCCGCCGGATCCGGTCCTTTCTGGGTGAGTGCCGGAGACCTCAATGGCGACGGCAAGACCGACCTCGTTGTGGCCGACTACAACACCAACAACCTCTCCGTTCTCCTCGGAAACGGCGATGGCACTCTGCAGGCTCCTGTTGCATACACCGCCGGCACCGGCCCTTCATCCATTGCCATCGGCGATTTCAATGGCGACGGAAAGCTTGACCTGGCCGCGTCTAATGACGTTTCGAACAATGTCTCGATCATGGCGGGCATCGGTGACGGCACGTTTGGGGCGGCGGTCAACTATGCCGTGCCGGCCGGGATTCATTCGGTCGCAATCGCCGACACGAATGGTGACGGCAAGGCCGACCTGGCAATTTCCAACGCGACCGCGAACAGCGTGTCGATTCTGACAGGCCGAGGAGATGGAACGTTCGCGGCGGCAGTGAATTATGCAGTTGGGGGACCGAACCAGGTAATTACAGCGGACTTCAACGGCGATGGCCGGACCGATCTGGCGGTAACCGTCAGCGACTATTACTTCTTCACGCTGTTGAACAACGGCGTCTGCGCGCTGAACTGCAATACCATCGCTCCCGCGGCCAACTACGCAGCCAGTACAACGCCGCAGTCCGTTGCCGTGGGCGATCTCAATGGCGACGGCAAACCCGATCTTGTCACTGCGAACAGCGGCGCGAACAACGTTTCGATTGAGTTGGGAGTGGGCGACGGCACGTTCGTGCCCTCCGGCACATACAATACCGGTAGCGCCCCCAATGCGGTCACCGTGGGCGACTTCAATCGCGACGGCAGACTCGATCTCGCAACGGCCAACAGCGGATCGAACGACGTATCGATTCTGCTCGGGAATGGAAACGGCACGTTCCAGACGCAGGTGCCCTACGGCGCCGCCACCAATCCACACTCTCTCTTCGCGGGTGATTTCAACCGGGACGGAAAGCTCGATCTCGCCGTCGCAAACTACGGATCGAACAACGTCTCGATTCTCCTGGGATCGGGAACGGGCACGTTCCTCGCGGCGGTCAACTACAGCACCGGCAGCAGTCCTGAGTCTGTCGCCGCCGCCGATTTCAATCGCGACGGAAAGCTCGATCTCGCCGTGGCCAATTCCGGCTCCAACAACGTCTCCCTGCTCAATGGGAATGGAGACGGCACATTCCTGGCCGCCACGAACACCAACGCAGGCACAAGCCCCTTCGCCGTTCTGGTTTCGGATTTCAACCGCGACGGCAAACCCGATCTTGCCGTTGCCAACAGCGGCTCGAACAATGTTTCCATCCTCCTCGGCAACGGAGCGGGAGCGCTCCTGGCGGCGGTCAACTATGCGGCCGGCACCAATCCGCATGGCGTAAAGGCAGGCGACTTCGATGACGACGGTAAACTCGATCTCGCAGTCACAAATAGTGGCTCCAACAATGTTTCGTTTCTCCCGGGCAATAGCAATGGTACGTTCGGAGCAGCAGTCAACATTGCAGTCGGAACGAATCCTGGCGGGATCATCGTCCGCGACCTCAATCGCGACGGAAAGCCGGACATCGCCGTTGCAAACAGCGGATCGAGCGATGTTTCGATCCTGCTCAACACCTGTCCAGCTCCCGACCTGAGCATCACCAAGACGCACTCGGGAAGCTTCACACAGGGCGATACCGGAAAGACCTACACGATCACCGTGAGCAACGTCGGAAATGCTCCGGCTGACGGATCGTCTGTCAGCGTTGTCGATACGATTCCGGTCGGACTGAATGCCACGGCGCTCGGCGGCACCGGTTGGACATGCGTACTCTCCACTGTCACATGCACACGCAGCGACGTACTTGCTGCCGGTAACAGCTATGAGCCCATTACGTTGACGGTAAGGGTCGCCAACAACGCGCCGGCGACGGTGACCAATACAGCCAGGGTCTCCGGCGGCGGCGAAGTGAATACCGCCAACAGCAGCACCAGCGATCCGGCCACAATCGCTCCGCTCACGGATCTTCTCATTACGAGCTCGCACACGGGATCCTTTACGCAGGGCGACAGTGGGAGGATCTTCCGAATCGTTGTGCGAAACGCCGGGGGACTGCCCACAACCGGATCCATCTCTGTCACGGACACGCTTCCCACCGGCTTGGCCGCGACCGCGCTCACCGGCAACGGCTGGAACTGCGTCCTCGGAACCCTCACCTGCACGCGGAGCGACGTACTGACGGCTGCCACGACCTATCCAGCAATAACGCTCACGGTGTCCGTAGCAGCCAACGCTCCCGCCAGCGTAACCAACACGGCTACAGTTTCCGGAGGGGGCGAAAGCAATACCGCAAACGACATTGCCACGGATCCGATATCCATATGGAGCAGCCAGACCTGCGGCAGCTTCGGTGCACCGGTCTCGTACACCGTAGGTTCGGCGCCTTATGCGGTCGCTACCGGAGATTTCAACCACGATGGGAAGGCCGATCTAGTCGCCGCAAACTACTACTCGGCGATCATCTCGGTTCTGCTCGGAAGCGGCTCTGGTACGTTCGGAGCGGCCGTAAACTATTCCGTCGGACAGTCTCCCCGCGCCGTTGCCATCTCCGATCTCAACCACGACGGCAACAACGATCTCGTGGTCGCCAACGGCAGCTCCGGCAATATCTCGATCCTCATAGGAAACGGTGACGGCACCTTCGCCTCCCCGGTAGCCTATCCCACAGGCGACACTCCCTCGTCGGTGGTCGTAAGCGATTTCGACGGAGACGGCAATGCCGACATTGCTGTCGTCAATTTCTACTCCGCTACCATTTCCATCCTGATCGGCAACGGAGACGGCTCGCTGCGAACGGCCGTCAACTATTCTTCGCCCAATTATGGTCTGAATTCCATCGCCAGCGCGGATTTCAACGGAGATGGGAAGCCCGATCTTGCGGTCACCAGCAGCAACAGCAGCAGCTTCTACGTTCGTCTGGGCAACGGCGATGGGACGTTCCAACCGGCAATCAGCTATTCAGCCGGTGGCTACAATTCCAGCTCCATTGCAGCCGGCGATTTCAACGGCGACGGCAACCCTGACCTGGCGATCGCCAATTACTATTCTGGTTTCGTCACTATCCTGCAGGGCAATGCAAATGGCTCGTTCCTCACAATCGGAACCTACGCGACTGCCTACGGCTCCAATTCCGTGGCAATCGAGGACCTCAACGGAGACGGAAAGGCCGATCTTGCGCTCGCAAACACAGGCTCGAACTCGATCTCCGTTCTTTTGGGCAATGGAAACGGCACATTCCAGGCGGCAACGAATTACCCCAGCGGCGGCGGCCCATCGCACGTGGCCATCGGCGACTTCAACGGCGACGGCCGCGCCGATTTTGCGGTAGCCGCCTTTTACGATTACAAAGTCAACGTCATGCTCGGCGGTTGTCCCGATCTGACCATCGTCAAGAGCCACAGCGGAAACTTCTCGGGCGGACAGACAAATGCCACGTACTCACTTGTCGTCAGCAATTCCGGAGGCTCCACCGGTGGCCTCGTGACCGTGACCGACACCCTGCCCAGCGGTATGTCCGCGACCGCCATGAGCGGAATTGGATGGTCGTGCGATCTGCCGAACGTGCGCTGCACGCGGAGCGATGCGCTTCTGGGCGGGTTGAGTTACCCGGCCATTACTCTCACTGTCAGCGTTTCCAGGACGACCGCCGCAAACGTCACCAACATGGCAAACGTCTCCGGCGGTAGTGAAAACAACACCTCCAACGATTCCGCGAGCGATCCGACCACCATCATTCAGGTACCCGATCTGACGATCACCAAGACTCACGACGGAAGCTTTGCGCAGGGTCAGACTGGAAGGACCTATTCGATCTCCGTAGCGAACGGCGGCGGCGCCGCCACCAGCGATACGGTCACGGTGATCGACCTGCTGCCCTCCGGGCTGACCGCAACGGCGATGGCGGGACCAGGTTGGACGTGCGACCTCCCCTCGCGAACATGCACGCGAACCGATCCGTTGCCGGTTGACGCGAGCTATCCGGCGATCACGCTGACCGTCAGCGTCAACGGCAACGCTCCCGCAACCGTGGCGAACATCGCTGCCGTCTCAGGTGGCGGCGAGCTCCTCACGACAAACGACATCGCCAGCGATCCAACGTCGATCCTGGCCACGCCAACCAACCTCGCGGCAATCGCAATCGCGCCAACGCAGGTGAGTCTGACCTGGGATCCCGTCGGCAACGCCACGTCCTTTCAGGTGCTGCGCAGCTCCAACAACGGTCCGTTCGTGGTCGTTGGGGCGCCGTTTGTGAACAGCTTCAACGATTCATCGCTGACTCCCAACACCACGTACCTCTACCGGGTTCGCGCCGTGGACGCCTCGACCACCGGCTCGCTGAGCAATCTCGATCTGGCTACGACCATCCTCTTTACCGACGATCCCATCACCGTCGGATCGACGTTCGTCAAGGCCGTGCACTTCACCGAACTGCGGACAGCGGTCAACGCGGTACGCGCAGCGGCGGGCCTGCCGCCGGCAACGTTCTCCGACACCTCGCTGACCGCTGCCGCACCGCGGGCCGTTCACGTCACGGAATTGCGCTCTGCTCTCGATGCGGCGCGCTCGATCCTGCTCCTGGCTCCGATCGCGTACACCGATCCGGGACTCGGGACCGGCCTGCGCATCAAGGCAGCACACGTTCGGGAACTTCGCGGGGCGGTGAAGTAAAACTGGCGGTCATGGGGTCGGAGTGACCCATGACCGAATCCGCGCATCATCAACAATCGCGCGCCACTTGAGGCTATACTGCCGCCTCCCCTGAATTCAGCGAGATTGGAGCGACATGTCTGCGACTGCCACCGATCCCGTCACCGAACGCCTCGAGGATCAGATCTCGTGGTACGACCGCAAGAGCGGCAGTAACCAGCGAGCGTACAAGCGGATCAAGATCGTCGAGATCTTCGCCGCCGCGCTGATTCCGTTCGTGGGCGCGTTCAACAACGACTTCCACTACATCGCCTACGTCACCGGCGCCCTCGGCGTGATCATCACCATCCTGGAGGGGCTCCTGCATCTGAATCAGTACCAGCAGAACTGGGCCGCATACCGGTCGACGTGCGAAGCGCTCCGTCACGAGAAATACTGTTTCCTGGCCAAGGCCGCCGACTACACCACCGCCGCCGACCCGCGTGCCCTTCTGGCCGAGCGGATCGAATCACTCGTCTCGCAGGAGCACGCCAAGTGGTCGGCCACGCAGCAGCAGACCAGCGGTCAGCAGAACGGGGCGAAGTGAGAGCTGACGACCGGCCGCGGCTCGCTTCGCGCTCTGGCGACGTAGAATCGCGATCATGAGTGGACGTCTTTCCCTCGGTTCACCAATTGATGCGCTTCTCGATCGCCTCTACGCCAGAAACGCCAGCCAGGATGAAGCGCTTGGCTCGTATTTCTCCGCCCGTGCCCAGGAGGAATCGTTCAACTGGAGCGAATTCGATGCGCGCACGAATCAGTTTCTGAGCGACAAGCTCGTTGCTCTCGATCGCGAGAAAGCCGCGTTCTGCTACCACCTCTGCCGCGCCCTGCGCGCCAAACGAATCGTCGAGGCGGGGACGTCGTTTGGAGTCTCGACACTCTTCCTCGCCGCGGCGGTACGCGACAACATTCGCAGCGACGGCGGACAGGGCGTTGTGATCGCGACCGAATCGGAGCCGGCGAAGGCGACGGCCGCGCGCGCCAATTTCGCAGAGGCAGAGTTGTCGGAATTCATCGACCTGCGGGAAGGGGATCTGCGCCAGACGCTTGTGGATACCGGCGGCCCAGTCGATTTCATGCTCGTTGACATCTGGACGCCGATGGCCCGGCCCGCGCTCGAATTGGTCGCGCCATCGCTGCGTGACGGCGCGGTCGTCATCTGCGACAACACAACGCAGTTTCGTGACGCCTATCGCGACTATTTCGAATTCGTCAATGATCCCGCCAACCGTCTTCGGACGATGACGCTGCCGTTCGAGGGCGGCCTGGAGTTCACGGTTCGCGGCGATTGAGGCCGCGCGCTACAATCCGCCTCCCATGCCTGTCATCACCTGCCCCGATTGCGGGCGCGACGTCTCGACACTCGCTACTGCCTGTCCACACTGCGGACGTCCCTCGCCTGCCGGGTTCGCGCCGATCGCCGCGCCCGCCGCCGGCTCGCCGGCGATGGTCGAAGAGACGCTCTGGCAAGGCTCGCCGTCGTGGCGCATTCTCCTCGGCAAAGTCGTCGTGATGATTCTCACCGCTGTCCTGGTGCCGCTCGCCGCGAGCTTCATCTCCTCGCATACCGCCGATCTGGAGATGAGCGGCCGGATCATGAAGTATGGGTGGTGGGTCACCGTGATCCTGCTTCTCTGGCAGGTCATCACATTCCTGATCGCCATGATGCGGCTGCAAAGCACGCTCTATACGATCACCAGTCAGCGCGTCATGTTCGAGCAGGGACTGTTCGCCAAGAGTCTGAACGAGATCGACCTGCGTTCAGTCGATGACACGCAGTTCTTCCAGAGTTTCATGGAGCGCCTGCTCGGCATCGGCAACGTTTCGCTCGTCTCCTCGGACAAGGCCCTTCCGATGACGATGCTCCGAGGGGTTCACGACCCGCGCAAACTGCGCGAGCTCATTCGGTCGCGCGCCTATCAGGTCAGCCAGCGGCAGGTCTTTACGCGGGCCACGTAACGCGACGGGCTGGATCGCGACGATTCCATCCGCTGCACATCACGGAGAAGTGCCGAAGGCGGATGATTGGATTGCGCGTCCGCAAAGTCAGCAGGCGGTGCGCTCCCCAGCGCGCGCGTCCCGTTGCCGGAACATCGCGCTTTCGCCCGCAAGCCCATTCATCCGACTTCGGCATCTTCTCCGTATGCGTGCATACGTTGGCTCGAACCGTTTTCGAGCCTGAACTGATTACGAAAGCTGCGCGCGCATCCGCTCTTTGGCGCGGATGAAAAGCGGTCCGATCGATCCGATCGGCAGATTCATCGCGGCGCTCACTTCCTCGTAGCTCTGTCTTTCCAGTCCGATCCGGATGCTCAGCTCGCGGCCGCGGTCGTCCAGTCCATCGAGCGCCTGACGGATGGCGATGCGGGCATCGTCGGCGCCGCAGGCGGTCGCAGTTGGTCCTTCGAACCCATCGTCGAACGACCGCCGGCGGCAGCGCTGCTGGATCTCCTGCTTGCAGAGATTGAGGATCGTGCCGCTCAGCCACGCTCGCGCCGTGCGGATCGCGGATCGTTTTTCGAAATAGAGCAACCACGCCCGCTGCACCAGCTCGTCCGCGTCATCGCCGGAGAATCCGTAGCGGCGAAACGCCAGCCCGCGCAGTTGCGGAGTCACCGTGGCGTAGAGAACGTCGATGGTTTCGTCTTCGAGGAGTGCGGCCGATTCCTCGATCTCGGTCAGCATCTCCCGAACGAGCGACACCAGAACGTTCGGATCCACCGGCTTGAGCAGGATCATGCGGGACCCAAGATCTTGCAGCCTGATCTTGATGACTTCATCCGCGTCGCCGGTAATCGTGATCACCGCTGAATCAGGGGACAAGGTCTTGATGAACGCCAGCAATCCGAGACCCTCCTCGGTCGTGCGCAAGCGAAGGTCGGCAAGGATGACCGGGAAGAACTCGTTCCTGATCAGTTCCTCCGCCGAGACGTGATCGTACGCGCCGACGCTGGCAAGGTCCTCGGCGCTGAGAGTGTCCCGGAGTGATTCAACAATCATTGGTTCATCGTCGACTACAAGAATTCGGCTCATTGTGGTTGCGTCCTCGGGCCGGTTCTAACTCAAGCGATTTGCCATGTGCCAACGACATGCGATGTCATTACAAACAAGCGCCTTATGCCGCATCCCACCACTAATCGCATCGTGCCGAATCCGAGCATCCGTCCGGAATCCAGCCGGATGATTGCTGAGGACGTTTCACGCGGAGCAGATGCAGGGTTGAACTACGACGCGCTTACTTCGGTGTGATCAGGAACTTGATCTGCTTCCCGCAAGAAACCGTCCACAGTGCGCGCAGAAACCACCGGAAACAACCCGATGTACGACACGTTCCACGCGCACCGGAGACGCCCAACATACCGATCGAAGAGGCAGGTTCGCGGGCGAGCTGGAATGGCAGGATGGGAGTGAGGACGTCGGCGAAAACGCACGACGGCGGGGCATTGAAGCAAAAAAAGAAGACGATCGGTACGAGAAAAGAGATCAAGTTCCAGATACCACCGAAATACGGCCGGAGAGCTCGCTGAATGGAAAGCCTCCGGGAAATGCGCAATCCGTTTCCACGCCGGAATCAGCAGATTGTCATGAACCATCACGCGAACCTCCTGGACGCGCAGCGTGGAGGATGAGCCGTGGGTTCACGGCGCTCTCGATCGAGCCCGGCAGTCATCGTGAGGATGTTGCGATCGCTTTCACGCGAATCAACTGCTCTATCGATCGGCATCCGTTTTCCTCCTGATTTCTTAAGGAGAGTCGCCGGCGCTCTGAAAAAAATACGGTCGGCGGACAGACGCGCATCAATCGCCGTCCCAAGCCGCGAAAATCGTTCTGTCTGCGGGCATACGTTCAGAAGAAACGGCAGAGCTCGAATGCGGAGGAGCAACATTCCTGCGAACTAGTCCCGCCGCCTCGATTCATCAAGCTGGAGGAGGACAGCAGGTGTGCGCAACGTCACAACGATGTGTCCACGCACACGGCGTAAGGGCTTTTCAAGAGGCATACTGTGATCGCTTTCCTCCAGTGGTCCACAGCCCATAACGGAACTCGACATTTAACGAGACTCCCTGCAGTCAGGGATGCTGCAACGCCTGGGGAATGCCTCGTAAAAGGCCCATCATGACCACAGTACTAATCGTGGATGACGATCCAGACTCCCGGTCCATCATCCGCGACCTGCTCCTGCCCGATGGTTACGACCTCGTGGAGGCAGGTTCCGGGCTCGAGGCAATCGAAGCCGTGAGCGCCCGCACTCCTGAGGTGATCATCGCCAGCCAGATGATGTCCGGCATGGACGGGATCGAGCTTTGCCGCCGGCTGCGTGCCGGCGGTGCGATGCGAGGCACGCCGATCATCATGGTCACCGCGCTCGATTCTCCCGATGAGATGGCGCGGGCGCTTGACGAAGGAGTCACCGATTTCATTACCAGGCCGCTGATCGGAATCGAAGTTCGGGCGCGGGTCCGCTCCATGATCCGCGTTGCGCGGGCGCGCACTGCGCTCGAGCAGCTCCTGGCACTGCGGACAGATTTCACCAACATGGTCATTCACGACCTCCGCAATCCGTTACAGGTCATCTCGTTCTCAACGGAGATCCTGCAGCGGAGCTCGTCCGATCCCTCCCCACCCCTGCTTCGCATCCGAGCCCAGGTGGTGAGGCTTCAGAAGCTGATCGACGACTTGTTGGTCGTTGCCAAGAGTGACGCCGGTGTCTTGGTCGCGCACCGCAGCGCGATCGATGCAAATGCGCTGGTGCAGCTCGTCGTCGAAGATTGTCTACCGGCGGCGGCCAGGGTGGAGATCGGCATCACGGCGAACATCGACGTCGAGTGGCCGCTCTACGTCGATCCCGCGCTGATGCGGCGTTGTCTCGAGAACCTCGTGCTCAACGCCATCAAGTTCAGCCCCAGCAAGACCAAGGTGACCATCGACGTCCATCAAGGTCAGCAGAGCGTCAGGATCGACGTGATCGACGAAGGAAGCGGCGTCCCGGACGAGCTTCGCCACTCGATGTTTCAGCCATTCGCGACGGGCGAACCGAAGACGCCACTTGTGAAGCAGACCGGCCTCGGTCTGGCGTTCTGCCGCATGGTGGCCGAGGCGCATGGAGGAACCCTCGCTGCGCTCCCGCGCGAAGGACGTGGCAGCATCCTCCGCCTCTCACTTCCTGCCGTGAGCTCTTGCTCAACCGACTTGCAATAGCCGCGCGGTCTCCTGGCGGCTGCCACACGAATTGCACCGATCCGCGAGCCCGCGCAACCCCGCTACGGCAAACCTACCTCCCCAACTCGTACAGATACTCCACGAACGACATCACTGCGCCATCGAAGCCTTGCACTTTGGGGTTTGATGACTCGATCACGTAGTACTCGTCGGGAGCGTGGGCGCCGCTGCCGTGGCCGAGACCGAAGTGGCCGCTGGGGAGGCTGAGCGGGGCGTTGGTGAAGACGTAGCCGGGATACGAGCCGGCGTTGCGAGGCCAGAGGACCGGGTCGATGCCTGCGTGTTTGAGGACGGCGACCTGCGACTGGATCAGCGGCGCGGTGGCGACCGTGCTCGTCGGATCGTAGCCGCCGGTCACGTTCACTTCGATGTCGCCGAAGCCGCGTTTGGCGAGATGCGCTTTGAGCGCGGCGACGGCATCGTCCTTCTTCATGTCGGGCACGAGGCGCATGTCGATCTTGGCGATGGCGCGGTGCGCCAGAATTGTCTTGCCGCCCGGGCCGGTGTAGCCGCCGACGAGTCCTTCGATGTTCACGGTGGGCTGCGATTCGAGGCGCTCGTTGGCCTCGACCCACGGCAGATCGTCGATCCAGTGCTGCACACCCATCGACTTCTTCGATTGCGCTTCATTGCGGCGGCTCGACGCGTTGGCGATCATCGCTTTTTCCTCAGCGTTGAGCGCGCGAGGCTTCGGATAGTTGTCGATCATGATCGTGTTGCCGTCGGCGGAGACGAGCGTGTCGAGCGCCTTCACGAGGTGCCACGCCGGACTGTCGACCATCGCTTTCAATGACGAGTGGATGTCCTTCGCCGGACCGCGTCCCCACTTCTCCCCGCTCGACACGAGCTCCAGCTCGACGACGCCTTTCGCGCCAAGGCTGACGGTGACGATGCCGTCGAGATCTTGTGAGGCCGCCGGCATGAACACGCCTGCCGTCTTCCGAAACGCTGCCTCCACCTCGGGGCGATGGACGAGCTGGCCGATGTGCGGCGAGCCGATCTCCTCCTCCCCTTCCGCGATCATCACGAGATTCACCGGCATCTTCTTGCCGGCTCCGCGAATGGCGTGGAGCGCCGCGAGAAACGCCGCTTCCGGCCCCTTCTGATTCACCGCGCCGCGGCCGACGATGGCCTTGCCAACGTTCGGTTTGTCGACGAGCCGCGCCTCGAGCGGCGGCGACGTCCACTCCGCGGGATCGAATTGCTTGACGTCGTACATGAAGTAGAGGCCGACCGTCTTCGCCGCGCCTGCGTCGAGCGTGGCGAAGACTCCCGGCTTGCCGTCGGTGCTGAGGACGGTGGCGTGCTGGAATCCCGCGTCGAGCGCCAGCTTGGCCATGTACTCCGCCCCCGCCGGATAGTTCCGATCCTCGGCAGCAATCGACGGCAGCGCGATCCAATCCTGCAACCGCTTGACCGCCTCATCGTGCCTCTTCGCGATCTCGCGCTTGATGTCCGAGAAGTCATCCGCAACTGCGTGATTGGCAGTGACCAGGATGGCAAGTGCAGCGATGGAGAAAATGCGTTTCATGTTGCGATCTCCTCAGCTCCGACGTTCGAGTGGCGGGATGTTACTGCAACCCGGCTGCGTCAAAAGCTCTTGCGCACGCCGGCGACGTAGTTCGCTTTCGACGTCAGCTGGAGGCCATTCACGCGCTGATAGACCGGAAGTTGCGCGAACGCATAAACCGACATCTCGTGACCGAGGAGCACGCGCAAGCCGGGGCTGAGATAGACGAAGCGGCCTCCCGTCAGGTCGCGATTCTCGTCCGTCTGGCCAACGTCGTCCTTTCCCATTATCCGACCGTTGAGTTGCGCGAGAAGGTGGATCGTGTTCGAGAGCGGATACTCCGTTCCGGCGTTGAGCTGGATCTCATGGCCTCGGCGATAGTCATTCGTTCCGCGTCCATTCAGGCGCCCGTTCAGAGCGATGAAGAAGGGGATGAGAGTGGAGTGCCCCATCTCGCCTGCCAGCGTGGTTTCCCGGACAACGCCCGACTGATACGTGACGCCGAAGAGCGCATCCGTCGAGCCGCTCCCCGGCGCGATCGTTACCTCAGCGTCCTCGCCGCTGTTTGCTGTCTCGTGCCGCGAACCGGTGCCCAGTTTCGCGCCGCCGGTGAGCCAGATCGATGAATGCGACAGCCCCTCGGATTGGAAGAGTCGCAGCCGTCCCTGAACGACGGCATCGCCCGCCTTCGCGAAGTTCCATCGCTCGATCTCGGCATTCTGTTCGTCGAAATGCTCGTGCGACCGCGAGACGTACGGCAACGTCACCGCCAGTTGCACGCGTTCGTTCAACGCGTAATTCAGTTGGAGTGACGCCAGCCGGTTGATCGTACGGATCTCGTCATGATCGGACGCGATCTCTCCCACATGCGCGCGGCGCGAGCCAATCCGCGGCTGGTCCTGATCGATGTACTGAAATGAGAGGTCGAGAGAAAAGCGGCCTGCATCAAACAACAAAGCATGAAGATCGATCGGACAGGACGACGATCCACAACTCGCACCGGCGTCGAGCGCGAAAAGAAGGAGCAGCGCTCCAACAATCGAAACGTGTCGCATGAAAGGACCCTCCTCGGGGTCGAACAAAGATTGGGGTGGCGCGTGTGCGTCAACCGACGCGAGGAGGGGGCGTGAGCGGCACTACGCTCACCCACGCGAGGTGGCTTGCTGCACTCTCGAACGCTCGATCGCGTTGGGGAACATCGAGCGCGACGGTGCCGTCGGCCAGAACTGCGCGGTGGGTCACGACGATCGACGACTCAGCGCTGTCACTCTGACAGGTGTTGAAGCCGCACGCAGCGCGTTCCTGGTGCATCGGACACGTCGTCTCGTTCCTGCAGCATGCCGCGCCGGATCGCACCGGCTTCGTGCCGCAGGACGGCATCGTGCCGAGGATCGCGCCGCTCACGAAGAGCGCGCAAAGGAGCGCGACCGAGATGCGATGCGGCATGTCGGACGCAATTCTAACGTGGCTATGCTCAAACAGGAGACACGCCCTTCATTTTGGTATTCATGTACCGTGGTACCATACCTTCATGCCAACCACCGTGGAACGCGTCCAGACCGGCATGCGCATCGAGAAGCGGATCCTCAAGGTGCTCAAGGCGATGGCGGAAGTTCATGACATGTCGCTCGGGGATCTCATCGAAGGGATCGTTCTTCATGCGCTCGAGGGGAAGGCGCCGTTCGGGAGCGAGTCGCTGAAGAAGATCGCGGATCTGCGGAAGATCTACGGGCTCACGCTGAGCGCCGCGGATTCTCACAAGATGATTGAGGAGTCGTCGCCGCGGAAACGGGCGAAGGGGAAGTGAAAACCGTTTCACGCGGAGACGCGGAGGACGCGGAGAGGACCACAGCATGAACGATCAGGACTTCGTTGACGCGTTTGAACAATGCACTTTGTCCAGCTTCCATCATCGCGATCATGTGCGTCTGGCCTGGGTCTATCTTCGAGATCTGCCGTTGCTCGATGCACTCGAACGCTTCACGACCTCGCTCAGGCGGTTCGCTGCCGCCAAAGGGAATCCCGGGCTCTACCACGCCACGATCACGTGGGCCTACCTGCTGCTGATTCACGAGCGGATGGAGCGAAAGCACGCGGATGACTTCGACTCGTTCGCGCTCGACAACGCCGACCTGCTGACCTGGAAGCCCTCGGTGCTCGACACCTACTACGACCGGGCCACGCTCGATTCCGATCTGGCGCGGCGTACGTTTCTGATGCCGGACGCGGGGTCACGCTATGCTTCGTCCGCTTGCGACTGATACCCGGTACGAGACTCGGCGCGTACGAGATCGTTGCCCCACTCGGGGCTGGCGGGATGGGAGAAGTCTATCGATCGCACGATCACCGCGTCGGACGCGACGTCGCGATCAAAGTCCTCCCGCACCGGCTCGCCGCGGACGATGAGGCGCGGTCGCGATTTCAGCGCGAAGCGAAAGCGATCGCGGCGATCTCGCATCCGAACATCCTCGCGCTGTATGAGTTCGAGCGCGAAGGCGACATCGCCTACGTCGTCACCGAGCTGCTTGAGGGCGAGACGTTGCGCGGTCTCATCCGGCGCGGGCCGGTCTCGTGGCGGCGCGCGGCGGAGATCGGCGCATCGATCGCCGACGGATTGGCGGCGGCGCATGGCAAGGGAATCGTCCATCGCGATCTGAAGCCGGAGAACGTTTTCATCACCACCGAGGGCCACGTCAAGATTCTCGACTTCGGCCTGGCCAAGGCCATGACCGATCCGGTCATCGCCAACGCCGAGACGGAGCGATTGCCCCACGAGGCGCTCGTGGCGACGGAGCGGATGAGCGGCGAGGCAGGAACCGTATCGACCGTCGCAGGCTCGGTCGGCTACATGTCGCCCGAACAGCTTCGCGGACAAAGCGCCACGCCAGCCAGCGACCTCTTCGCCCTCGGATGCATCCTCTACGAAATGGTGATCGGCCGCTCCGCTTTCATCGCCGAGAGTCCCGTCGAGACGATGAGCGCCGTTCTGCGCGACGACGTCCCCGATCTCACGCAGTCGGGCAAACGAATCCCGTTCGAGCTCGACCGCATCATCCGGCGCTGCCTGGAAAAGCATCCCGATGCGCGCTTCCAATCGGCGCGCGATCTCGCCTTTGCGATTCGCGCCATCGGCACCAGCCCGGTCGAGCGCGACGACATGCCGCGCCCGCGACGTCCCCGCCGCGCGCTGCTCGCCCTCGCCATCGTCATCGCCGCGACGCTCGCGCTTCTCCTCGGCGCTTACCTGATGAAGAGTAGTGGCGAGGAGTCGCCGGTCATTCATTCGCTGGCGGTGCTGCCGTTCGTCAACGCAACCAAGGATCCGAACAACGAGTATCTCAGCGACGGCATCACAGAGTCGCTCATCAACACGCTCTCGCAGATTCCGGAGCTCTCCGTCGTCTCGCGCACGTCGGTCTTTCGCTACAAAGGAAAGGATGCGCCGCCGCAAACCGTGGCGCACGAGCTGAGCGTGCAGGCGCTGCTGACGGGACGCATCGTGCAACCGGGCGCGCCGAAGAACACGGACCTGATCATCAGCGCGGAACTGATCGACGGCAGCAACAATCGTCATCTCTGGGGCGAGCAGTACCAAGCGAAGATGTCGGATCTGGCAACGGTGCAGGCCACGATCTCCAGTCAAATCGCCGAGCAGCTGCGCCTCCAGCTCAGCGGACATACGCGGAAGACCGTCGAGAAGCGGCCGACGGAAAACAGCGAGGCCTACCGGCTCTACCTGCAGGGCCGCTACGAATTGAACAAGCGAACGGGCGACTCTTTCGAGCGCGCCATCCGTAATTTCTCGGCGGCCATTCAGCGCGATCCGAACTACGCGCTCGCCTACGCCGGTCTGGCCGACTGCTACATCCTGCAGTCGATTTACAACGAGAGTCCGCCGTCGAAAGCGCTTCCGCTGGCCGCGGCGGCAGCAGATCGCGCCATCGCGCTCGACGATGAGCTGGCCGAGGCGCATACATCGCGGGCGTACTACCTGATGAACTTCGATAGCGACCTCACCGCCGCCGCGCGGGAGTTCGACCGCGCCATCGTGCTCAACCCGAGCTACGCGACGGCGCACCAGTGGTACAGCCGTCTGCTGATCACCACTACCCGCTACAACGACGCCATCCGCGAAATCCGGCGCGCGGAGATGCTCGATCCGCTCAGCCTCGTCATCATCGCCGAGACAGGCGGCGTGTACGCGGACAGCGGACGCCTCGACGACGCCGTAGCGGAGTGCCGCCGCGCCATCGACCTCGAGCCAAGTTTCGCATTCGCGCACTACGTCCTCGCCGGCGCGCTCCTGAAACAAAGAAAACTCGACGATGCCATTCGCGAGTCGGAAGCCGCGTGGCGCCTCGGCGAAGATCCCCGCAGCCTGGTCCGCCTCGGCCTCGCCTATCGCGCCGCCGGCCGCGACGCCGACGCGGACCGTGTTCTCACGGAGCTTCAGGCCCTCCGCCAAAAGCGCTTCGTTCCCTCGTACGGCGTGGCAACGCTGGAGATCGCGCTGGGGCGCACGGACGATGCCCTCGCCCACCTCAAACAGGCATCACAGGAAATCCCGCCGGGCCAATACCACCGGCTGCTCGAACAGGATCCGCTGCTTGATCCGATCCGGGCGGAGGCGGGGTTCAAAGGGCTGCGGTAGCTCGCGTGAAGGATTCCCCCGCCGCCCGAGGAGTGCGGGCGTCTCGCCCGCGGCCGTCGGGGCGTCCCGCCCCGATGGTTTGTATCCCGCGCGATTGGAGGCCCGACAGCGCCGCGATCAAAATCCTCCACCAGATCATCAGCGTGCTCGAGTCCTGTCGATTGACCGCGGTCCGGCGAATTTCCCGCCGCCCGACAGCACTCGGGCGAGGACGCCCGAGTGCCCGCGGTCGAGACGACCGCACTCCTTGCGGGCGTCTCGCACGACCGCCCTACAACGCCGCGAGCAAATCCTCCACGAGATCGTCGGCGTGCTCGAGTCCTGTCGAGATGCGCAGGAGGTTGACGGCCGTGCGGCTGCCGGGGCCTTCGCTCGTGGCGCGGTGCTCGATCAGGCTTTCTGTGCCGCCGAGGGAGGTGGCGCGGGTGAAGATCTTTGTTTTGGCGGTGACTGCGAGCGCCTCCTCCTGTCCGCCTCGGACCTGGAACGAGAGCATGCCGCCGAATGCGGACATCTGGCGGGCGGCGATGGCGTGGCCGGAATGCGATTCCAGTCCCGGGTAGTGCACGGCCTCCACGCGCGGGTGCGCGGCCAGCGCGCGTGCAAGCGCCATCGCGTTCTCGCAATGCACGCGCATCCGCGCGGGAAGCGAGCGGATGCCACGCAGGATCAGCCAGGAGTTGAATGGTGAGGCCACGCCGCCGGTGATCTTGCGGCAGTGCTCCACCTCCTGCGCCAGTGCGTCGGCGCGCGCGAACGCGAGCGAGCCGCCCTGCACGTCGCTGTGTCCGCCGAGGTACTTGGTGGTGGAGTGGAGAACGACGTCGGCGCCCTGCTCGATGGGACGTTGCAACGCCGGCGTAGCGAACGTCGCGTCGGAAACTAGAATCGCGTTCGCTTCGTGTGCGATGTCCGCGAGCGCCGCGACATCGACGATCTTCATCAGCGGATTCGACGGTGACTCGCACCAGATCGCCCGCGTCGACGCTCGTACCGCGGCCTTCACAGCATCGAGATCGTCCATCGCTACGAAGTCGAACGCCACGCCCCAGCGATTGAGGTACTCGCCGGCCAGTGCGCGGACACCGTAATAGCCTTCATCGGGAAGGAGCACGTGCGATCCGGCGGGCAGCGACTGCAACAGGCACGTCGTCGCGGCCATCCCCGATGCGAAAGCCAGCGCCTTCGCGGCGGAATCGATTGTCGCCAGCGCTTCCTCCAAACGTTGCTGGGTCGGGTTCCCGTCGCGGATGTAGCTGAAGCCGTGCGATGGCTCGCCGTCTTCTGCGCGGCGCTCGAACGTCGTCGAAAGGTGAATCGGCGCCGCAATCGCACCAGTTTCGTCATCTGCCCCTGCTCCGGCGTGAACAGCCTTGGTTTCGAATCGCATGAGGAAGGATAAACTGTGCTGCGTTCTCAATCCCATCATTGGAAAGAAAGTCATGGCAGCACGCCGGTCAGCGTTACTGGCAGTACTCATTGTCATGACTGTGGCAGCATCGTCTGCCCAGCCAGTGATGACGTATGTCTACCACGCGCCCGAGTCGCCGCTGGATGTTCGCTACGAGTATCACTGGGAGATTCTGAGAACCGCGCTGGAGAAGACGACGCCGAAGTGGGGGCCGTACCGGATGGTGAAGTCGGAGCTCATGACCGAGCGCCGGCAGGCTCTGGAGCTGAAGGGCGCGACCGGCAAGCTGACGGTGATGTACCTGAGCACGATCCCCGATTTCGAGCAGAACCTCATTCCGATCCGCATTCCCGTCGACAAGAACCTCGGCGGCTACAGCGTCTTTCTGATTCGCAAAGACGAGCAGCGCCGCTTTGCATCGGTCCGATCGGCGAAGGACCTTCGCAAGTTCACTTTCGGACTGGGGCTCGGCTGGATCGACGTCGACATCCTCAAGGCCGCCGGTCTTCCTGTCGTGACCGGCTCCAGCTACGACGGCCTCTTCGAGATGCTGGCCAAGAAGCGGTTCGACATTTTTCTGCGCGCCACGCCGGAGGTCCTCGACGAGTACGACCAGCGAAAGAACGTGCTGCCGGACCTTCGCATCGAAGAACACCTCATCCTCTATTACCCGTTGCCGATGTACTTCTGGTTTTCGAAGACACCGGAAGGAAAGCGTCTGGCGGCGCGGGCTGAAGAAGGAATGCGCATGATGATCGCCGACGGCACGTATGATCGGATCTTCGACAAGTACCAGCGGCGCAAGATCGAGAGGCTTCGGCTGAAGGAACGGAGGATCATCCGGATCGCCAATCCGTTTCTCGGCCCGACCGTCCCGTTCAGCGACAAGCGTCTCTGGTTCGATCCGCAGACCTACAAGTAATGTCATCACGCAGAGATCCACTTTCGAAAGTCGTCGCCGCAACGCTGGTCGCGGTGACGACTGTGTTGCTCGGCACGTACGGCATCTTCACGTACCGGTCGGACGCGGAGAAGCAGTGGGCCACCCTCCGGGGTCTCACACACGTACAGGTCAACGAGCTCGCCGTATCGCTCGCGCTCCCGATCTGGAATGTCGATCGCGCGCAGGCCGACCGCGTGATCGAGGCCATGTCCAGACCTGCGTCCGTCTCCGGAATCCTCGTCAAGACTTCCGGTGAGAGTTACGGCCTGCTCCGTCAGTCGAACGGGCGGCTCGTCCCCTGGAACGGCAAGTCCGAACCGGCGGACATGCTCGTTGAAGAGCAGGCGATCCTTTTCTCCGGTAAGCCGATCGGAACGGTACGCCTGCTGGTGACGCCGGAGGGCCTTCGAAAGGATCTCCACGATTCGCTCATCGAGATCATCGCGACGATTCTGAAGGTCGACCTCCTGCTCGTTGTCGGCACCTACTTCGTTCTATGGCGGAAAGTCCTGAATCCGCTGGTACAGATCGAGCGCTACGCCGTCGCCGTGGGACAGGGCCAACTGGCGCCAATGACGGAAGGCCGCGGCTTTCCGGCGGAGCTCGAAAGCCTCCGGTCCTGTATCGAGTCGATGGTTGCGGAGTTGCGGGTGCAGGTCGCGCAGCTTGCCGACAACGAGGAGCGATTCCGCTCGATCTTCGAAGCGGTGAACGACGGCATCATGATCAATGACATCGATAGCGGCGCGGTCATCGAGGTGAACAAGACCATGTGCGCGATGTTCGGATACACGGCGGACGAGCTGAAGGACTCCACTGCCGGGATCGTGAGCGGAGGCGGCTTGCCATTCACCACGGAAGCCGCGCTGTCGTTGCTGAAAAAGGCCGCGGAGGGAGAAGCGCAGTTGTTCGAATGGCCCTCGCGCCACAAGGACGGTCATCTTTTCTGGACGGAGGTCAATCTGCACGCGGCCACGATCGGCGGCAGGAGACGAGCCATCGTCG
This sequence comes from Thermoanaerobaculia bacterium, assembly GCA_034664845.1. GTDB lineage: Bacteria > Acidobacteriota > Thermoanaerobaculia > Gp7-AA8 > Gp7-AA8 > JADGNZ01. Next base: position 33,192 of record JAXDGW010000084.1, read on the forward strand.
TCGTGCGTGACATCACCCGGCGCAAACAGATGGAAGATGCGCTCAAGGAAGAGAAAGAGCTTACGGATACGGCCATCAACGCCATCACGGGCGTCTTCTTCGTTCAGGACCGCGAGGGGCAATTCATTCGATGGAATGCCGCGATGGAGCGATTGGCGGGAGCAGAGCTGTTCCTGCATGAACGCGACGAACGGAACCTCGTTCACCCCGATGACCGCGCTTACGTCAACCAGAAGGTCGCCGAGGTATTCAAGGATGGTCAGGCGGAAGTGGAGGCCCGGCTGCTGATCGGCGCAGATGTGAAGAACTACATATTCAACGCCAGGCGCATGGATGTACGAGGCCGCCCGTTTATGGTGGCCACCGGAGTGGATATCACCGAGCATCGGCATGCCGAGTCGGAGCAGCGCCGCCTACAGAGCGAGATTGCGCGCTCCGCGGCGGAATGGAAAGAGACCTTCGACACCGTCACGACGCCGATTCTGATTACTGAGCGGAACGGAGCAGTCGTGCGCTTCAATCGCGCCGCGCGTGAATTGACCGGACTAGCCGAGGAGAAGATCCCCGGCACGCCCGTGAATCAGATCGGTGCGGGCGAGCCGTGGCACACCGCCGGACAACTCGTCTCCTACATCGCCGATGAGCACCAGGGAACGTCCGCCGAAGCAAAGGATGCGGACGGGAGAACGTGGGACATCACGGTCACCCATTTCTCCACTCCCGATGACGGGGCGACGCGATTCATCCTCGTGATGTGGGAGATCACCGGCATCGTCGAACTGCAGGAGTCGCTTCGCCGGAGCGAGACGATGTCGGCGATGGGCAATCTCGTGGCGGGCGTCGCTCACGAGGTTCGCAATCCCCTCTTCGGCATCTCCGCCACACTCGATGCGTATCATGAGGAGATGAGCAAGCCGGGCTATGCAGAATGCGGCGCGACGCTGCGGCAGGAAGTGAACCGTCTGATCTATCTCATGCAGGAGCTGCTCGAGTACGGCAAACCGGGCGCTCTCTCGATCGAGCGCGGAAGCATCGAGGAGGTCGTCGGCCGGGCCATCGAGAGCCGGCAGCAGGCCGCGCGCGCCTCGGGAGTCGGCGTCGTTGCCAGCGCCAATCACCGCACTCCTACACTGCTGATGGACCCTTCGCGGCTGCGGCAGGTATTCGAGAATCTGATCGACAACGCCATGCAGCACTCGGATGCCGGCGCGGAGATCCAGATCAACAGCACCGTCGTCGAGCACGCCGGCCGGCACTGGGTCGAATGCCGCGTGGAGGATCAAGGCCCCGGCTTCGCGCCCGACGACTTCGACCGCGTTTTCGAGCCGTTCTTCACGATGCGCGACGGCGGAACAGGCCTCGGCCTGTCGATCGTGCAGCGCATCGTGGAGGAGCACTCCGGCAAAGTCTTCGCCGCGAACCGTCCCGAGGGCGGCGGCAGCATCCGGCTGCTCTTCCCTCTTCCGGAGGCTGACGCGTCCATGTCAGGCACCGTGCAATGACCGAGATGACGCGGAACCGGGTTCTGATCGTCGACGACGAGCCGTCGATCCGGCTGGCCATCCGCCGCTTTCTCACGACGGCCGGATTCGAGGTCTCGGACGCCGACAATCGCTCGTCCGCGCTGGCTCTGGCACGCAAGGAGCGGCCTGACGCGATCATTCTCGACTACAAGCTGCGCGACTGCACCGCGCTCGATCTGCTCCCGCAATTCCTGGCCATCGATGCCGAGGTCGCCGTCATCGTGCTCACCGCACACGCCAGCGTCGAGCTGGCCGTCAGCGCGATCAAGGAAGGGGCGCAGCAGTTTCTGACCAAGCCGGTCGAGTTGCCGACGCTGCTCGTCATCCTCAACCGGACGCTCGACACGCAGCGAAGCCGGCAGGCGGACCAGGCCGACCGGAAGAAAGAATCCCGCGACGTACTCGATCCTTTCACCGGCACGAGCAGCGCCATTCGCCAGATCGAAGCAGACGTGCAGAAGATCGTCTCCACCGACCGCCCCATCCTGATTCAGGGCGAGACCGGAACCGGAAAGGGAATCCTGTCGAACTGGCTCCACCGCAACGGCAGGCGCAAGCAGGAGCCGTTCGTCGATCTGAATTGCGCCGGGCTGGCCAAAGACTTTCTCGAATCGGAGCTGTTCGGCCACGAGCGAGGAGCGTTCACCGGAGCCGTGCAGGCCAAGCAGGGTCTCTTCGACCTGGCGCACCGAGGAACGCTGTTTCTCGACGAGATCGGCGACGTCGATCTTCAGGTCCAGCCGAAACTCCTCAAGGTTCTCGAAGACAAACGCTTCCGCCGCATGGGCGATGTGAAGGACCGCTTCGCCGATGTGCGCCTGATCGCGGCGACGCATCACGACATGAACAACCTGGTGCGGAACAGGCTCTTTCGCGAAGATCTCTACTTCCGCATCAGCACGATCGTGCTTCGCCTCCCTTCGTTGCGGGAACGAACCGAAGACATCCCGGCCCTTGCCGCCGAGCTGCTCGTGCGGATCTCCCACGAGTTGGGCCGTTCCGGAACCACGCTGGCGGACAGCGCCATCCGCGCGATGCAGCAATACCCATGGCCGGGCAACATCCGCGAGCTGAAGAACGTCCTAGAGCGCACGCTGCTCTTGAGCGAACGGAACGAGATTCAGCGTTCCGATCTCCGATTCGAGCATCCCACGTCAGAAGGCGCCTCGGAGGACACGCGGCTGACGTTGACCGAAGTCGAAGCGCGCCACATCACGCGCGTTCTCAAAGAGGAAGACGGCGTCATCGACCGCGCCGCCAAGCGCCTCGGTATCACACGCAATACGCTCTACTACAAGGTTCGCAAGCACCGAATCGCGCTGCGCAAGAATGTCAGCGCGGACGCCAGCGACAGCGACAGCCGCGTGTAAAGACGCAGCAGAGAACCACAAAAGCATCCACCACAGAGACGCAGAGATCGCAGAGGTAACTCTGTGTCCTCTGTGCCTCTGTGGTGAATCGGTTCTACACGTACAGCCCATGCTTCCATTGAGCCGCAAGCGCCTCCGGTTGTCTATCTCAGGAGGCACGGCGGGGTTCGCAAGCACCGAATCCCACTGCGCAAAGATTCGAAATCCGTGTTCGAATAATCGAAATACACGGTGTGGTGCGTTTCGGCGCGTTCAGCCTAATCCTTTGCGTTGCAATTAGTTAGCGCCCATTTCAACTTGGCCTGGCAGGTGGTTCCGTCGTTGCGATTAGCAGCGGCATGACCCAGCCGACAGAACTCACCCAGGTCCCGAGGATGCTGCTCGTTGAAGATGAGCCGGTCCTCCTTTCTGCTCTCAAGAAGTTCTTCACCCGCGAAGGATTTGACGTCGATTGCGCGCAGGAGCTTGAAGAAGCCGAAGCGCTGATCGCGACGAGGTACTACACCGTCGTCATCGCCGATCTGCGCCTCTCCGGCACCTACGCGGTTGAGGGGTTGGCGATCCTGCGATTCGTTCGCGATCACTCCCCCGTCACCCGCGCGATCATCCTCACCGCGCATACGGCGCCGGGGATTCAGCGAAGCGCGAAGGCCCTCGGTGCGGAAGCGTTTCTGCCGAAGCCAACGCCGCTCGTCGAGATCGCCGCGACGATCCATCGCCTGATGGGGGTGGCATCGTGAGGCGCCACACGCTGATGGACGACATCCTCGCTCCGGGCGGGCTGACCATTCTGTTCCAGCCGATTTTCGAGATCGTCGACGGACAGTCGGTGCTCTTCGCGCTCGAGGCTCTTGCACGCGGCCCGAAAGGCTCGAACGTCGAGCCGGCGAACGTGCTCTTCGAATACGTGCGCCGCAAAGGCAAAGAGGTCGAAGTCGACCGCGCCTGCATCTCCCGCGCGATCGCGGCGGCGGCCGGAGTGCCGGGATCGCCCGCCATCTCGATCAACGTTCACGCCTCGACGTTGGAGCGCGACCGCAACTTCGCCGACTTTCTCGTCGACACCTGCAGCGCAAACGGGATGCACGTCTCGCGGCTGATTCTCGAGATCGTCGAGCAGCAGAAGTTCTGCGACGACCGCAACTTCTTCGGCGCGCTCGGTGCGCTGCGGGCCCTCGGCGTCCGCATCGCTCTCGACGACATCGGTATCGGCTACTCCAGCCACCGCATGCTCATCGAAGTCCGGCCCGAGCTGTTCAAGATCGACCGCTACTTCGTCTCCGGCAGCGCCGGGAACGAGTACTCGCGCGCCGCCATCGAATCGATCGTCCTGCTGGCCAACCGCCTCGGCGGCCGTGTCGTGGCCGAGGGGATCGAGACGTATTCCGATTTCGAGACTGTCTCCGCCCTCGGCATCGATCTGGTGCAGGGCTACTACTTCGCTCGTCCTTCCTTCCCGACCTCGTTCGGGGCTCCATCCACGCAACTCGAATCGTCCGCGACGCACTGAAAGGAAAAAGGCTCATGAACCGTAAAAAGATTCTTCTTGTCGATGACTCCAGCACGATCCTGATGATGGAGAAGTTCATTCTGAGAAACGGCCCGTACGATCTCGTCACGGCCGCGAATGGCGAGGAGGGCGTGCGGAAAGCCTCCGAGCACCGACCCGATCTCATCCTTCTCGACGTGATCATGCCGAAGATGGGCGGCTTCGAAGCCTGCCGCCTGATCCGCGAGACCGAAGAAACGAAATCGATCCCCATCATCATGGTCACGACGCGCGGCGAGGCGGCCAACGTCGAAGCGGGTTGGGCGAACGGCTGCACCGACTACGTCACCAAGCCGATCAACTCCATCGAGCTGCTGGCCAAAGTCCGCAACTTCCTCGGCGACTGCCCTTCCGAGGTGCTCCATTGAGCGCCGAAGAGAAGAACCGCTCCTACGTCACCGTCGTGCGCGAGGAGCTGCAGCAGTACACGCAGGGCCTCCTCCGTGAAAACGAAAAGCTCCGCGCCATGGCCACGACGCTCGAGAGCGACAAGCGCAGGCTGGAGCTGGAAGTCATCGAAGCCCGCGTCGTTCTCGAGCAGAAAGAAGACCTTCGCCGGGCTACAGAATCGTTCGAGACCGCGCGCGCCGAGTTGCTGATCGAGCTGGCCCAGGTGGTTCAGGCTCGTGATGCCTCCAACCGCGAGCTCGACCTGCTGCGCAGCCGCTTCGTCGATGTCGAGCGCGAGAACGAAACGTTCGCGGCGCAGTACCACCAGATCGAGAACCAGAGCAGCAATCTCTCGAATCTGTACGTCGCCTCCTACCAGCTTCACGCCAGCGTCGAGCGCGACACGGTCCTCAGCACGATCCAGGAGATCGTCATCAACCTCATCGGCTCCGAAGAAGTAGCCATCTTCGAATTCAACGACAGCGCCCGCGAGTTCCGTCTCTCCTCATCATTCGGTGTGGATCAGCAACGGCTGAAAAACTTCAAAGCCGGCAGCGGCCCGCTCGGACAACATCTGCTCAACGGTGAGGTCTTCGTCAACGATCACGCCGCCGGCGGCGAAGGCCAGCTCACGGCCTGCGTGCCGCTGAAGATCGGCGACCGCATCACCGGCGCCATCCTCGTCTTCCGGCTGCTCGAGCACAAACAGCAGTTGCAGGCCGTCGATCACGAGCTGTTCGAGCTCCTCTCGATCCACGCATCGACCGCGCTCTACTGCGCCAACCTTCACGACGCGCTGGTGAGCACACCTGTGGCGGTGCACGGATGAGCGCTCTGCACAACGTCCAGCATCAAACGCTGGCGGCAGATACGGAGGCGATGCGCCGGGTCTATCTCTATCCCGGCCAAATCGTCACCTCGGGCCAGCCGCTCATGGTCAGCACGATCCTCGGCTCCTGCGTTTCGATCTCCATGTGGGATCCGAGCACGCTGATCGGAGGCATCAATCACTACCTGCTTCCGAACAACCCCGTTCCGGGACAGTCCGACCTTCGCTACGGCAACACGGCAATCGAGCGGCTGATCGAGCAACTGGCCGGGCTGGGAGTGAAGAAGCAGCGGATCGTCGCCAAGGTCATCGGCGGTGCTTCGGTGCTGACGAGTTTCTCCGGCTCGCGTCAGTCCATCGGCGATCAAAACGTCGCCGTGGCCCGGCAGCTCCTGGCGAAGCACGGCATCGAGATCAGCGCCGAACAAACCGGCGGCACGCGCGGCCGGAAACTTCTCTTCCACACCGGAAACGGCTCCGTCTTCAGCAAGGAGATCTGAAATGACTGAATTCACGATCACTGACGCCGACCGCCTGCAACTCATCGACGCCTTCGTCGCCGAGACCGACGACGTTCTCGACGAGGTCGAACAGCTCCTGCTCCGTCTCGAGCAAACGCCCGACGAAGACCAGTTGCTGCACGAGATCTTTCGCGGCGTCCACACGCTCAAAGGCAACGCCGCCTGCCTGCAGTTCGACGACCTCACACGCTTCGCACATGTCACCGAGGAATCGCTCGACGGGATGCGCGAAGGGCGCCTCGACGCCACCACCGCGCACGTCAGCCAACTGCTCGACGCCGTCGATGCCCTGCGCGACATCGCCGTCCGCTCGGTCAATGGCGACGGCACGTTGAGCGATCGCCAGGAAGCGCTACTGCTCCAGATCGCGGCATGGCAAACGAAAGCAGCCGGAGCCAGCACACCGCTCGCCGGCAACAACAGCCCGGCTGCGGAACAGACGTGCCGAGGCTCGCGTCCCTCGCGCAGCCTGCGCGTCGGCGTCGACAAACTCGACCGCATGCTCAATCTCGCCGGCGAGATCGCCACCATTCGCGGCACCGTGCGCCAGCTCGTCGAGCAACACGGAAACGACGAGAAAACGCTCGACGCCGTCCGCGAGCTCGACCGCCTCAGCTTCGATCTGCAGGAGGCGATCATGAACGTGCGGTTGGTTCCGATCGGCCCCGCCTTCCGCCACTTCCACCGCGTCGTTCGCGACCTGGCAGCCTCGCAGGACAAGCGCGTGATGCTCGTGCTCGAAGGGGAAGACGTCGAAGTCGACACCACCGTCATCGAGCAGTTGAAGGATCCGATCACGCACATGATCCGCAACGCCATCGATCACGGCATCGAGCCGGCGAAGGTCCGTCTGGAAAAGGGAAAGAATCCGGTCGGCACCATCCGCATCACGGCAGCTCACGCGTCCGGCGGCATCGTCGTTCACTTCTCCGATGACGGCGCAGGATTGAACGATGCCTCCATCGCCGAGCGCGCACGCACTCTCGGTCTCGATCCGGAGCGGATGTCGCGCCAGGATCTGTGGGACCTGACGCTTCGCCCAGGATTCTCTACAGCCAGCAAAGTCACCGATCTCTCCGGACGCGGCGTCGGAATGGACGTCGTCCGCCGCAACGTCGACTCGCTGCGCGGCACGCTCAGCATCCACTCCGAGCCCGGCGCCGGCACATCGATCGACATCCGCCTGCCGTTGACGGTCGCCGTCATCGAAGGCTTCGCCGTCGGCGTCGGCGACGAGACCTACGTCATCCCCATCGACCGCGTCATCGAGTGTACCGAGATGCCTCCCGGCGGCAACGACGCCACCGGCATCATCGATCTGCGCGGTGAACCTCTCCCCTTCCTCCGCATCCAGCGCATCTTCGGACTGGACGCTTCGGAGCACGCCCGCGAAAACGTCGTCGTCGTCGAGCACGAAGGTGGCCGCGGCCGCGCCGGCATCGTCGTCGACGCGCTCTTCGGCAGCAGCCAGGTAGTCATGAAACCGATGGGCCGCTTCCTGCGGCAAGTGCCCGGCGTGGCCGGTTCGTCAATCCTCGGAAACGGGCGCGTGGCCCTGATTCTCGATGTCCAGGAAATCGTTCGCCAGGCCGCTGATGCGGCAGCCGCACATACAGGGAGTCACTCATGAGCTTCAACATCCGCCGGCGTCTGATCGCCGGATTCCTCACCGTCGTGATCCTCGGCGCAGGCGTCTCCATCGCCGTCCTGCAACTCCTCACCACCAGCATCCGCCAGCTCGAAAATGTCGTCACCGTCTCGGACACCATCCGCGAGAAGGGACTCAAGCTCCGCTTCGACATGATGACGATGAGCGATGGCATGCGCGGCTATCTGCTCGACCCCGAAGACAAGCGCGAGTTTCAGCGCAAACGCGATGCGGATGATGAGTTCAACAAGGACGTCCTCGACATTCAGAAACTGGCTCCCGCGGGCGAGGTTCGCGATCTGATCGGACGCGCCGCCGAGATGGACTCGCAGTCCGTCAACCGCCTCGAAGACGAAGTGCTGCAGCTCGTCAGCGACAACAAGATCGAAGAGGCAAAAAAGAAATACGTCGCCGAGTACCTTCCCGTGCGCCACACCCAGGAAGATGTCATCGGCCAGATGGAGAAGGCCACCGACAAGCTGGCCACGCAGGCGTTCGCTGCGGCCCAGAGCCGCTATCGCACCGTGCTGATCCTGACGTATGTGCTGGTCGGTCTCCTCGTGATCATCGGAACGGTCCTGGCCATGACGATCTCCGGCGCGATCGCGCAGCCGGTCGTTCGCATGGCGGAGTCGGTACGCCGTGCCGCGAAAGGTGACGTCGGCGATCAACTCGAATTCGACGATCGCGCCGACGAGCTCGGAGAACTGAGCCGCTCGATGAATGCGATGTACGCCTACCTCACGTCGATGGTCGCGACAGCCGAGCGGATGGCAGGCGGCGACCTCACCGTCGAAGTGCAGCCGCGTTCCGAGGCCGACAGCTTCGGCCTCGCCTTCTCGAAGATGGTCGCGCGCCTCGTTGAAGTCATCGGCCAGGTTCGCTCCGCCTCCAGATCGCTCTCGTCCGCCGCGTCGCAGGTGTCGGCCACCGCGCAGACCGTGTCGAGCGGCAACAGCCAGCAGGCCGCGGCGGTGCAGGAAACCAGCTCGAGCCTCGAGCAGATGAACGCATCGATCGCGCAGAACGCACACAACAGCAAGCAGACCGAGTCGATGGCCGTCAAGGGCTCGCGCGACGCCGAGGAGACGGGAATCGCGGTTGGGGAAACGGTCGAAGCGATGAAGTCGATCGCCGCCAAAGTCTCCATCATCGAAGAGATCGCCTACCAGACGAACCTTCTCGCGCTCAACGCCGCCATCGAAGCAGCGCGTGCCGGCGAGCATGGCCGCGGTTTCGCCGTCGTCGCCACCGAAGTCCGCAAACTCGCCGAGCGCAGCCAGAGCTCCTCGCGTGAGATCGGTGCGCTCGCCGCGGCCAGCGTGCGCGGCGCCGACCGCTCCGGAACGCTCTTGTCGGAGCTCGTCCCCGCCATTCGCAGAACTTCCGAGCTCGTGCAGGAAGTCGCAGCCGCATCAAACGAGCAGGCTGGCGGCGTCACGCGCATCAACCGCTCGCTGATGCAGGTCGACCAGGTCACCCAACGCAACGCCTCGGCATCCGAAGAGCTTGCCGCGACCGCGGAAGAGATGGCCGCGCAAGCCGACGGTCTGCAGAGCCTCGTCGAGTTCTTCCGCATCGGCAACGAACAGAGAACAACCGTCACTCCGAAGCTCACGCTGAAGGCCGCACCGCTGGCCGCACCCGTGACCGCGCATGCCTCAGGCGCGAACGGCAAGAGCAACGGCAACGGCAACGGACGTGGGCAGTACGCCGACTTCGGGAGTTTCTGAACATGAGCACCCTCAAGAAACTCATCGAGCGGATTCTCGCCATCATCATGCCTCGGCGAGCGCGCAAACGCCGGCGCACGGCAGTGCAATACCTGATGCTGGTGTGCCTGGTCGCAATCGTGACGCCCCTCGCCGCGCAGGATCCTGCACCGATTTCGGATAACAGTTTTCTCATCGAGGAGGCCTACAACCAGGACGCAGGCGTCGTGCAACACATCTCGACGTTCACGCGTGCGACGCGTGGCGGCGATTGGGCCTACAGCTTCACCGATGAGTGGCCCGCGCCGTCGCTGAAACATCAGTTCAGCTACACCTTGCCGGTCGCGCAGATCGAAGGCGCGCATGGCGCCGGCGACGTCGCGCTCAACTATCGGTACCAGTGGATTGGCGACGCCGATGCCCGCCTGGCCGTTTCCCCTCGGCTGACCCTTCTCCTTCCCACCGGCCGCGCCAATCGCGGACTCGGAAGCGGCGGCGCCGGCTATCAGCTGATGCTGCCCGTCAGCACCGTTCTCGCGCCCAAACTCGTGGCCCACTGGAACCTCGGCGCGACGCTGACGCCATCGACTGACACCCACTCGATCACCGCGGGCCAGAGCTTCGTCTGGCTCGCCCATCCCCGCTTCAACGTGCTCGTCGAGACCTTGTGGACGCGGACGTCAACGCGGAGCGGCAACGATGCGCAGTTCACCGTGAGCCCCGGAGTGCGCTGGTCGTACGACCTTCCTCATCACCTCCAAGTCGTTCCAGGAATCGCCTTCCCCATCACCACACCGCACGGCGCCAAGGCGCTCTTTCTCTATCTCAGCTTCGAACACCCGTTCGGACAAAACAAAGGAAACGCAAATGTTCAGTAAATCGAAAACCGGATCAAGAGCGGCTTTCCTGTCGCTTCTCTTTCTCGCATGCGGCCTCACCGCCTCGGCCGGCACACTCCCCGCCAGTAACTGGCAAAAGGACGTCACCCGCAACGCGGCTGTTCTGCAAAAAGGCGACTACGCGGCCTCACTAACGACTTCCGACCGGATGCTCACCGAGATGGTCAAGTACCTCGGCGCCGGAGCAGCCGAGGATGAGACGCTCGCCACGGTGTTGACGCATAAAGCGCTGGCCAGCGCCGGACTCGGAAACATCGACGACGCACTCTGGTATTGGTACATCGCCCAGGCCATCTCCCCAGCCGCGGCAAAGAGCGACCTCTCAGCCTTCGGAGCGGCGGGCGAGTATCTGAAGAGGCACCCGTTCTCTTATGCAGGGATACCAGCGGGTACCGGCGTAGCACCGGCGCGGGTTCTCAAACAATTCGCCCCATCGTTTCCGTCCGGAGCGTCGCGGTTTGGCGCGGGCGATCTCGTCGTCCAGATCGTCATCGACAGGAAGGGACAACCGACGCTTCCTCGAATCATCCATCCGCTGCCAGCACCGACGCTCTCCTTTGCCGCGCTCGAGGCGTTGAAGCGCTGGCAATTCCAGCCGGCGACGCGCAACGGCGAGCCGGTGCCTGCCGTCTTCGACCTCACCGTCCACTACAAGCTCTAGTCCGAAACCGCTGCGCAAAGATTCGAAAACCGTGTTCGATTATTCGAAAACCATCGCCACACGAAAATCGCCAGCGCCTTCCAAGTCATTGAAATAGCTGGCGTTATCGCCGCCAGCGTCAACCATACCAAGTGGCCGCGCCGTTGCGATAGCCATGGTCACCGCACTCTCAACATCCCTCAACTAGCTGCGAAGCTAAAACGCGAATAGGAGCATCGGAGACATCATGTTCAAGAACTGGAAAATCGGAAAAAGACTCGGTTTTGCCTTCGGGATCAGCATCCTGCTGGTCGCCGTCGTCGCGGTGGCCGGCTTCTGGGGGCTCTCCCAGGCAGTGCAGACCACGTACAGCATTCTTCATCACGACGCGAAGATGATGGAGCAGGCATCCCAGGCACAGGCCAACGGCCTCGGGCTGCGGCGCTTCGAGAAGGATCTGTTCCTCAACATCGGCGACAAAGAAAAACAGGCCGACTATTCGGAAAAGTGGAACAAGGAGCACGCCGATCTCGTCGAGAATCTCAATACGCTCGACAAGATCAGCACCGTTCCGGAGGACAAGGAGTTGATCCGCCTTGCCCTCGCCGATCTCTCGACGTACACGATCGGATTCCAGTCGGTGGCGCAGCAGATCTCTGACAAGAAGATCAAAGTTCCGGCAGAAGCGAACCTGGCGATGGCACCGTTCAAAGACGACATCCGCCGGCTTGACAGCGCCCTCGAGGACTTCGCCAAAAAGAACGTCGAGCGCATGAACGCAAAAGAGAAGGTCGTCGCCGACGCCGAGGCGCGCACCCGCGGCGTGATGTGGGCCATCTTCATCGCCGGATTCATTCTCGTCGCGTTCATGACCGTGGCCGTAACCCGGAGCATCACACAGCCGATCCTGCAGGTTGTCGGCATCGCGGAGAAACTCGCCGAGGGGCAGACCGACTTCGAGATCGAATCGCGCGGCAACGACGAGACCGGCGCATTGCTTTCGGCCATGAAACAGATGATCGCCTCGAACAAAGACATGGTCGAAGCCGCTACCGGCCTCGCAGCCGGCAATCTGTCGGTTCGCGTCACGCCGCGCTCCGACCGCGACGGCCTCGGCCAGGCACTCGCCAACATGATCCACCGTCTGACCGAGATCATCGGCGAAGTCCGCAGCGGCGCATCGTCGCTCACGGTCGCTTCGTCGCAGATCTCCGCCAGCGCGCAATCGCTCTCGCAAGGCACCAGCGAGCAGGCGTCGTCGGTCGAAGAGACGACGTCAAGTCTTCAGGAGATGAGCGCGTCGATCACGCAGAACGCAGAGAACAGCGGTCAGATGGAAACGATGGCCGTGAAAGGCACGAAGGACGTCGAAGAGAGCGCCCAGGCCGTCACGCAGGCGGTCGAGGCGATGACGAAGATCGCCGAGAAAATCTCCATCATCGAAGAGATCGCCTACCAGACGAACCTCCTCGCGCTGAACGCCGCAATCGAAGCTGCGCGCGCCGGTGAGCACGGCCGCGGCTTCGCCGTCGTCGCCACGGAAGTACGCAAGCTCGCCGAGCGCAGCCAGACCGCGGCGAAAGACATCGGCGCACTGGCCTCGTCCAGCGTCGGCGTCGCCCAGCGTTCCGGACGCCTGCTCACCGACCTCGTGCCGACGATCCGCAAGACTGCCGATCTCGTTCGCGAAGTGACCGCCGCGTCGCTCGAGCAGTCGGGCGGTGTCGCGCAGATCAACAAGGCGATGTCGCTCGTCGATCAGGTCACGCAGCGCAACGCCTCGGCATCCGAAGAGCTGGCGTCGACCGCGGAAGAGATGTCATCGCAGGCCGAAGCGCTGCAGCAGACGATCTCGTTCTTCAAGACCAATGACGGACGTGACAACTTCGCTCCGGCCCGGCAGCAGAAGACGCCGGCGCCTGTCGCACCGTTCCGCGGCGCGCGTGTCGTTCCAGCCGTCGCCGCAAACGCACCCGCCGCCGCATTCGCCGACTACACGCATTTCTAGGAGATGACGATGCAAACCACCGACGTTGCGAAGTCTCTCAATCAATACCTGACGTTCTTCCTCGCCGGTGAGGAGTACGCCATCACGATTCTTCAGGTCACCGACATCATCGAGTGCAGCGTCGTCACCCGGGTGCCGGGGACGCCGCCCTGGATCCGCGGCGTACACAATCTGCGTGGCACGGTCGTGCCGGTGATCGATCTTGCCATCAAGTTCGGTCTCCCGGCCACCGAGATCACGCGCAGAACGTGCATCGTCATCGTCGAGATCCGTGTCGACGACGAAGCGCTCATCATGGGCGTGATGGCCGATTCAGTTCATCAGGTCATCGAGCTCGGCGCCGATCAGATCCAGGCCGCTCCCGCATTCGGTCCACGCGTCCGCGTCGACTGCGTCCTCGGCATGGCCAGCACGAACGGCAAGTTCATCGTGCTGCTCGACATCGACCGCATCCTCGCCACCGACGAAGTTTTGAATGCCGCAACCGCAGTCCTCGATGATTCCGCGCACACGCTCGCTGACGAGCGGGTGCAGGTCACCGCTTAGTAACGAACAGACATCGGAGGAACGCCATGTACGACGCGACCGCAATCCGCCCACTGTCCGACCGCGAGTTCCGGATGTTGCAGCAGCTCATCTATCGCGACGCCGGGATTCACCTGTCGGATGCGAAAAAGGCACTCGTGAGCGGACGCCTCACCCGCCGTCTGCGCGCCCTCGGATACGAGAACTTCACGACGTACTACGAGCACGTCGAGACTGATCCGGTCGAGCGGACGTCGATGCTCGATTGCATTTCCACCAACGAGACCAGCTTCTTCCGCGAGCCGAAGCAGTTCGAGTACCTCGATGAGGTTGCTCTCCCACGCTGGCGCGCACTCGGCGACTCCGGCGCGATCCCGAAACGGATCCGCGCATGGAGCGCCGCCTGCTCGACCGGCGAGGAGCCGTACTCCATCGCCATGATCCTGGCGTCGCACTTTCCGGCCGAGGAAGGGTGGTCGGTCGAGATTCTCGCGTCCGATCTCTCGACGCGCGCTCTTGCGGCAGCTCGCGAAGGCGTGTGGTCCGTCGAACGCGGCAACACCATTCCCGAACATCTCAAGAAAGCCTGGATGCTGCGCGGCATCCGAAGCGAAGAAGGCCGCATGCGCGCGCACCCGAAACTCAAATCGATGATCGAGTTCCGCCACATCAATCTCAATGACCGCGAGTACGGAGTGCGCGGCTCCTTCGATCTGATCTTTTGCCGCAACGTTCTCATCTACTTCAGCCGGGAATCGAAAGCCCACGTCATCGACAAGCTGCAGCAGCAGTTGTCGCCGTCGGGACTGCTGTTTCTCGGTCACGCAGAAAGCCTGACCGGCACGTCTCACGCTCTCGAGAGCGCTGGCCCAACCATTTACCGCCGATCCACTCGTCAGCAATCGGTGCACTAGGAAAAGGAACTGAAAATGCGAGCAATCCACCGGTTCGTCATGTCCCTGGCAATCGCGCTCTTCGGCGGCCTCACCGTTCACGCGCAAACGCCTCCGCCGCCTGCCGACACACCATCGTTCAAAATCGGCTCGACGATCTTCGCCGACTACACATACCAGTCGGCGCCCGTCTCGAAAGACAGTGACGGAAACAGCATCCATCCAAGCTCGTTCAACGTGAGCCGCGCGTACATCAACGTGACCGGCCAGCTCAATCACCTCATCTCGTTTCGCGTCACGCCCGACATCACGCGCGAAGCCGGCAGCGGCAGCTCGCTCAACGGCTCGCTGACGTTTCGCTTGAAGTACGGTTTCGCGCAACTGAATCTCGACGATTGGACGACGAAGGGATCGTGGGTCCGCCTCGGCGTGCAGCAGACTCCTCTCCTCGATTTCGCGGAAGGGATCTATCGCTATCGTTTTCAGGGAACGATGTTCGTCGAGCGCGAGGGCTATCTGACGTCGTCCGACGCCGGCCTCGCCGGTCACTACAACGTCGCCGGCGACTACGGCGACATCCACGCCGGCATCTACAACGGCGAGGGCTACAGCAAAGCGGAAACGAACGATCAGAAGGCGGTCCAGATTCGCGCCACGGTGCATCCGCTGCCAGGCTCGCCGCTTGGAAAAGGATTGCGCGTCACCGGCTTCTTCGACGGCGACCACTACGTGAAAGGCGCGGCCAAGCAGCGCTTCGTGCAGACGGTGACGTTCGAGCACGCGCGATTCGCCGCCGGGTTCGACCACGTCAACACGAAGGATCAGACGTCTGCAACGGCGCGCACAGTCAACGGCAACGGCTGGTCGGTCTGGCTCAACCCTCGTCTTGGAAATGGATGGGAGATCCTTCTGCGCCACGACGACATGAAGCCCGACGAAGGCTCCAGCTTGCGACGGCGCCGGAACATCGCAGGCCTCGCCTACTGGATTCCGAACCTGCAAAAGGTGTCGTCGTCGGTGCTATTCGACTACGACTCGCTCGACCAGCAGAACTACAGTCTGGCGCGGCCACGCGAGACCAAGCTGGGACTGAAGATGCTCGTCCAGTTCTGATCCCCCATGACGGCCACGAAAGAGCGGCTGCACCTGCTGGTCGTCGACGATTCGGCGGTCATGCGGCAGGCCATGATCGCCATCTGCCGGCGCGACCCCGCCATCGAGGTCAGCGTCGCCGCCGATCCGATCATCGCGCAGAACAAGATGCGCGGCAGCCGCCCCGACGTGATCCTGCTCGACATCGAGATGCCTCGCATGGACGGCCTCACATTCCTTCGCCGGCTGATGGCCACCGATCCGATTCCGGTGGTCATCTGCTCGGCGCTGGCGGGACGCGGAACGCAGACAGCACTCAAAGCGCTCGAAGAAGGAGCGGTCGAGATCGTGGCGAAACCGCGCGTGGCCCTGCACGACTTCCTCACCGAATCGACGGAGAGTCTCATCGAAACGATCCGCGCCGCTGCCCACGCCCGGCCGCGTCCTCGGCGGCCGAGCATGATCATCGAGAAGCGGCTCTCACCCGATGTCATCCTTCCCGTTGCCCGACCATCGCTGGCCCGCACCACGCGCAAAGTCGTGGCCATCGGCGCGTCGACTGGCGGCACCGAAGCGCTGCGGGAGATTCTGGAAGGAATGCCTGGCGATGCGCCCGGTATCGTCATCGTCCAGCACATGCCGGAAGTCTTCACGGCCGCGTTCGCGCAACGGCTGAATCAGACCTGCCGGATGGAAGTGAAAGAAGCCGCCGACGGCGACCGCATCTTCGACGGCCGCGCGCTGATCGCGCCCGGAAATCGCCACCTGCTCGTCCGCCGCGACGGCGCGGAGTACCGCGTCCAACTGAACGACGGCCCGCTCGTGTCACGCCACAAACCGAGCGTCGATGTCCTCTTCCGCTCGGTCGCTCAGGCCGTCGGAGCCAACGCGATCGGCGTCATCCTCACCGGAATGGGCAACGACGGATCCACCGGTCTCCTGGAAATGCGCAACGCCGGCGCCGTCACGTTCGCCCAGGACGAAGCCTCCTGCGCAGTCTTCGGCATGCCGCGAGAAGCCATCAACCGCGGCGCCGTGCAATCCGTCCACTCGCTCAGCGCGATGGGCGCAGCGATCCTGTCCGCAAATTCGCAACTGAGAGCGCGAACGTAGCGCCGTGCGAACGTCGCGCAACTATCAACGATTTCGTCAGGCCGGCCAGAACAGCGCCGAGCCTTGCCGCGCGAGCTTCTTCGCCAGATCACGATCGAACGTTGCGACGGCATCGATGTGCCCGTCGTCCGCCGCCGCGGCAAGGATCGCGTCTCCCAATGCCGCGATTGCGCGCGGCCATCGATCCAACACCGCGCTCCACACCACTTCGTCCATTGAGATCACTGACGGCATCGCCAGAAGATCCGACACGTCCTCTGCCACACTCTTCGGATCCTCGTGATAGAGCTGCGTCAGGACGTAGACCATCTCAACGATCGACATACTGTGGAGGACGAGTCGGTGCTCCTGCGCGGCAGCTTCTCGCAGAAGAGCGCCCGCCTTTTCGCTCTGCCGCGCATTCCGATCGGTGAGAAAGGAAATCAGCACATTAGAGTCGACAAGGATCTGTTTCATCCTCGCTTGAGGCCCATGAGTTTTCGCGCCTCTCGAACATCCCTCACCGTGTCACCCGGTCCCACCTTGATTCGGCCCTGCCGGTCGAGGAACGAGGGTCTCGCGGCGCTCACGAGAACACGGTTGCCCATGACCTCCCACTGCAGGACATCGCTAGGCCCGACCGAGAGTTTCTCCCGAATCTCTCGCGGCACCGTCGTCTGATTCTTCACGGTGATCGTCGACTTGGTCATCGGCACCTCCTTACCAAAACAGTAAGATCGGTAAGGATGCAAGTCAAGCGCAACGGTTGGCTTCGATTACTTTCGAGTCAACGACAGGATCTCGTCTGTTGACATTTTCACGCCCGACCGGCCGCTCATGCGACGGACCATTTCCTGTCGTCGGGTTGGCCGCACCGGCGTCGCAGACTTACCATCCGCAACAAACTCCACCTCGGATTTAGGCAGACCGAGTCTCTCTCGATCATGCGGAATCGTTACCTGTCCCTTCGAGGTGATGCGCATGGGATTGAATCCTCTCTTACTCCTACCGGTAAGAACGGATTCTAGCAATCCTGCGATGATCGAGCATCTGCAGCATCTAGCCATGGCGAAACAGATGACCATCCGCGGCATCTCTGAAGACGTTGCCACCGAACTTCACCGGCTGAGCCGCGAGCGTGGACGGAGCGTAAATACGTTGGTGCTTGAGATTCTCGGTAGAGCCGTTGGGATTGAGGCTCGCCGCGAACGACTCGCGCATTACGCAACTTGGACGCCGGAAGACCTTGCCCAAGTCCAGGATGCCGTCGCCGCGCAACGCCACAGCGGCTAGTGTCAGCGCTTCGACAGCGCCTCGATCCGTGACGCCAACCGCGGGTCGCCGATCGTTTCCGCGACCGCTGCGAAGGACGCTTCCGCTCCACGCCAGCGCAGCTCATCGACATCGTCAAATAGCGGCGCATCCTTTCGTAGCGTTGCCAGATTCTTGAACAACAGGGCCAGATCGCGGCGCTCGCCTTGAAGAATCTCGGGCGGGAATCGTTCGATCGGGCCGTAGCGCTTGATGAGGTCCGCTGCGGTTTTTGCGCCGATGCGTGGAATGCCTGGATAACCGTCCGCGGCGTCGCCGACCAAAGCCAGATAGTCGGGGATCAGTGCCGGAGCGACGCCGAACTTCGCGCGGACGCCGGCATCGTCGCGAATGTGGCCACTCTTTCGATCAACCTGGACGACGCGGTCGCCGACCACGCACTGCGCGAGGTCTTTGTCCGGCGTCCAGATGCACACTTTCTCTACGGCGGCGTCGCTCGCCGCGAGGTGAGCGGCCGAGGCGAGGGCGTCGTCCGCTTCGAGCTCGATCATCGGCCAGACGGCGACGCCCATCGCAACGAGCGTCTCTTCCAATGGACCGAATTGCTTCCAAAGCGCGCGCTCGATTCCCGCGCCGGTTTTGTAGCCCGGCCAGAGATCGTTGCGGAACGACTCGATGATGTGATCGGTGGCGACGCCGATGTGCGTCGCTCCCCCTTCGAGCATTTGCGCGACGGTGCCGAGAACGCCGGCGACTGCGCCGAGCGGCGGATCGCTCTTCTTGAATCGCCGGATTCCGTAGAAGTGCCGGAACAGCTCGTACGTCCCATCGATGAGGTGAACGATCATGAAGCGCGAACTCTACATGTTCGCGGCGCGCCGTTCCGGTATGTCAGGAACGTAAGGCAATCGTGACGGAGCTGTGTATCCCGCGAACCACCAAGATGCGCTGCCGTACTCATCGGCAAGGAGAAACAAACACCATGGACTTCGTAGCGATTCTGCTGTTGGTTGCGTCTCTCTCGGGAGTTACGGCGTTGGCGGCGACGGATCGAGGCGCGGGGCTGGATCCGAACGGATCGGCGGCCTCCGCTCTTGCCAATACCGACAAGGGACTGGGGGTCGATCCGAACGGCTGATTTCCTTTTCTTTCCACGCAAATTTCGAAGGAGAAACAGATGGATCTCGTAGAACTGCTTCTGCTGCTTGCGTCGCTCGTTACTACACCCGATGACGGACGAGGAATCGATCCGAACGGGTGACGAAAGACTCGGTCACGCGGAGGCGCGGAGAGGCGGAGAAAGCCTTCGCGCCTTCGCGTCTTCGCGTGACGTCCTCAAATCCGTCACACCCGCAGCGCCGCCTCAACGATCAGGCGAACGATTCGATCGAAGCCGCGAGACGACCAGAGCGGACTGTCGGATGAGATGCCTGGATTCGCGTTCACTTCCAACACCGTCACGCGCCCGAGATCATCGACGCGCACGTCGAGTGATGCGTAACCACGAATGCCGAGGATCTCGAACGACGTTTGGGCGATGGCGATTAAATCGTTCCGCAGCGTTGCGGGCAGCTCTGAGGGTCGGACAATCTTCATGCGTTGGGTCTTGTGATTGCCTTCGATGCGAAATCCCCGAGCAGCTTCGCGGAACGTCCACGCGCCGATGCCGGCGAATTGAAAGCGTTTGCCGGCTCCCTCGATGAGACCAACGCGAAACTCACGTCCCTGAACGAACTCGTCGGCGACAGCGGGTTCACCGAAGCGCTCCCAGATTCTGCGAGCACGGTCGAGAACGGCCTCTCGTGTCATGACCTTCGAGTCGCTCGAGATGCCCCACGAGCTTCCCTGCAAGGCCGGCTTGACGAACAGCGGAGGAGTGAGGTCGATCTGATCGGGAGCCGCGCCGGGAGCGAGGACGACGAATCGCGGCACGCGCACGCCGGCCGCAGCCAGCAGCATCCGCGATCGGATCTTGTCATTGGCCAGCGCGATCGCTCCCATACTCGATCCAGTGCAAGCCAGTCCCGCAAACTCGACGCAAGCGGCAAAGGCTGGCTCCAACGGCGTGGCGGAGAGCGCGAGGTTGAAAATCAGCTGAGCGCCCGATCCGGCCAATTTCGCCAGTCCTGTCAGATCGCCGCCGTTCACCGGCAACAGTTCGACGCGCGTGTAATGCCGTCGGAGAGAATCGACCACCGAGCCATCCCACTTCGCACGGCTCGACTTTGGATTCCCGCTTTCAACCTGAGGAAAGATGTCGGCGTCGATGGCGCAGACGACGAAGAGTCGCTTCTTCCGCGGCATGGAGTGAGTTATAGCAGGGATGAGCTATTTCGCCATGTACTTTGCCCGCAACTCCGGCGGAAATCGCTCGATCGCGTAGCGCAGCATGGTGCGCGGCATGACTCGCGAATGCTTGCTCAGGAAGCGCTCCAACGCTGGTTGATCGCGCTTGCCAACTTCCCGCAACATCCATCCCGAAGCTTTGTGGATCAGATCGTGACGGTCGCCGAGAAGCATTGCGGCGATGAGGAACGTGTCGGAGAACTGATCGCGCCGGATGAAATCGAGCGTGCTGATGATGGCGATCCGGCGCTCCCACAGCGATTCCGATTTCGCGAGCGCGAGCAGCGGCGCGCAGTCGCGCTCGCGCAGATGCGCACCGACGATCTTGTGGGCGGAGACGTCGACGAGATCCCAGTTGTTGATGCGGCTCGTGTTGGCCAGGTAGGAGCGATAGATCTCTGCCCGTTCAGCCTCATCCCCGCGCTCGTACTTGCGGACAAGAATCATCAGCGCGAGGAGCCGGACTTCGTGCCATTTCGATTGCAGCAACGCGACCGCCTCCGGCACCGCGATCGAGGCGAATTCCTTCGACAGCGCGCGCAGCGGCGGAACCGTGACGCCGAGGAAAGCGTCGCCTTCCCCGTACTGACCGGGACCGCACTGGAAGAAGCGGAGATGCCCCTTCGCGACATCAGGATCGCGGAGCGCGATGAGGCGCCGCTCGATCGTCTTCGCGTTCACTACTTCACGAACCAGACGTCCTTCGATAGCTCTTTGAGCTTCCCCTCACTGGCGCGCGCTTCGGGTTCCGAGGAGAACTTCACGCGCACTTTGAAGGTCGTTCCCTTCTCGCCGGTGGCACGCTCGACGTACGAGGACATGAATCCGTGATCGATCAGCTTCGCGGCGAGGGCGTCGGCCGTTTTCTGATCGCTGGTGACGAGGAGCTGTGCGTAGACCGGGCCGCTCGGCGCGATTGCCGCGGGCTTCACCACCGGCGGCTTGGCAACCGCTGCGCTCACCGCGGGCTTCGGCGCCTCGGCGATTACTGCCGGCGCCGGCGTCGCTGTCTCGGTGAGCGGAACCTCGGTAACCGTCGCAGCCGCGGCAGGCGCGGTCTCGGTCAGCGTAGGAGTTGTCGAGGGCGCCGGCGCTTTGAAGTCGTCGTTGCCCATGCCGAGGTCGACGATCCTGCCGGAATTCTTTTTCGAGGCAACGAGGCTCCCCTCGTTGACGACCGCCGGCTCCTTGCGGACGACGAGACGTTCATCAGCCTGGCCGCGGCCGATCAACAGGCCGAAGGCAAACGTCGCGGCCAGCGAAAGAAGCAGCAGCACGAAGGCGATGAAGGCCTGTCCTGCGGTAAGTGACACTTCGTAGTGGGATGAATCGTCCATGAGGACTTCGTCAGACACCATTGCACACCCTCCCGTTCCCTTACTTTGTCTGAACTTGCGACGCAGGCGGCGCCGCAGCGTTCCAGTTTGTGTGATAGACGATGCCGTTGTCAAAGTAGACGGCCGAGGCACCGCCGTCTTCCTTCGGATAAATCCAGACGGAGTAGACGCGGCCGTTCTGCACGACCTGCTTGATCCAGTCTTCGCGCGGCAGGCCGACCATGCTCCGGACGGCATCCTCTTTCATGCCGCTCTTCACGTTCGCAAAGGCGGTCATGGCGACGAAGCGCCGCTGTTCGGCGAGCGTGACACGCTGCTTCGCATCGGCGCTGGACGGATCGAGATCCACCGCGGCGCGGTAAAGCTCCAGCGCTTTGTCGTAGCGCGATAGGTACTGCATGTACTCGTCGCCCATGATGATCTTCTCGCGCGCGAGCACCTGCGCGGCGCGAGGATCGTGGGTGCGGTCGAAATACTCTTTCACCCGATCGAGGAGCGGGACACTCACCGGCTCGAGCTTCTTCTGGTTGTCGAGCACGGTCTCCAGCATCTGCTTGCGCGAGGCGTTGGCAGGCGGCAACGGCTGTGCTCTCCGGAGCGCGTCGATCCGAAGATACTCAGCGCTCAGCACGCCCCATTCGCGATCGTTCGGCTGCGTGGGCAGGCCCGCGGCGAGGAGCTGCGTGGTGAGAAACGCTGTGATGAGGATCGCTGAGACGGAACGCATTTCGAGTGGTTATTTTACATGATGCGTCGCCGATTTCTGTGGCCGCGCTAGTATTCCGCCATGTCCGAAGACAGTCTCAGCATCCAGGGAACGCTCGCCGAGACGACGGTTCCCGATCTCTTTCGCTCGCTCCTTCGCAGCGGCGAGACCGGCATCGTGTCGCTCGACGCGATCGGCCGCAACGACGTCATCTACTTCAACGAAGGCCGAATCGTTTTCGCCTCCAGCTCCGATCCCGACATGGCCCTCGGCGAAGTGTTGCTGCGCGGCGGCGAGCTGTCGCTTCACCAGTACAACCAGGCGATGGAGCGTCTGGTCGTTGCCCGCCGCATCGGCACGCTTCTGTGCGAGCTCGGCTACCTGCAGCCCGAGGAGTTGCTGCGGGCGCTGGAGCGGCAGGCCTGCGCGATCGTGCTCAATGCCATCCCCTACCGCACCGGCAGCTACACGATTGAGTTCACCAGCGACTTTCCGCCCGAGATCATCGCTCTGCCGTTGAACACGGAGCGCCTCATCCTCGACGGCGTGCAGAGCATCGAGTACTGGTCGCTGATCACGCGCGGACTGGCCCGTCTCGACCGCATCCTGCAGCAGGTGCCCGGTGCCGACATGCGCACGTACTCGATGGAGCTGACAGAGGAGGAGAGCCACGTGCTCAGCCTCCTCGCCGAGCCGGGTACTGTCGAGGAAACTTGCTCGCGCAGCTATCTCTCGAACTTCGTGACATGCCGGACGCTCTGGGCGCTTCTCAGCGTGAATCTGATCGAGGAAGCGCAAAGCACCTCGGTCACGGAGAACCGCGCGGCGGAGGAAACGGAGTACGAGCTGGAAGGTGTCGTCGAGCGCTACAACCGCATGTACGAGACGATCTTCGGTCTGGTGTTTCAAAAGATCGGCGATCACATCTACGACTTCATGGACCGTGTCGTCGTCCACCTCTCCTCGGAGACCACACCGTACCTCTCCGGCATGAACCTCGTGAACGAAGCGCGAATCGATTTCGATCAACTCCTCAACAACGTGATCGCCTCCGGCTCAAGCGACTACCCCACCGTCATCCACCGAATCCTCAACGAGCTCCTCTACGGCTGGATCTTCGAGATCAAATCGGAGTTCGGCGCGGAGATGGAGAGCGAGGTTTTGAAGATGGCGGAGTCCCTTCGTTGAATGGCGTGGCCCTGGCGGGCCACGCGTTGTCGGTTAGTTGCGCTTCGCGCGTTGTCGGTTGTCAGTTGATTGCGCCTGCGGCCGCGTTGTCATCGACGAGGCCACGCGCGCAAGGCTGACAACGCGCGAAGCGCAACCAACCGACAACCGACAACGCGCGGCCCGCCAGGGCCGCGCAATTACCGAAGCAACTCCAACACCGCCAGCGTCATCGCTTTGATTCCTCCGCGCAGCGTTGGTTCCGGGAGCGGTTTGAAGCCGGATGAATGGAGCGACGGCAGGCGCTGGCCGCTGGCGATTGTGGCGGGATCGACGGCGCCGAGGTTGAGCATGGTGAGAGGGATCTTGTGGTTGAGGGCGAAGCGGCCGAAATCCTCGCTGACCATCAGCGGGTCGATGCGGATGACGTTCGCGGCGGTCATGCCGCGCGTCAGGGCGGCGGCGAGGCGTTCGGTGAGCGCGGGATCGTTGTATGTCGAGTCCACCGATTCGCCTGCCAGGAGCTCGACGATTGGTGCGCGGTCTTCGGGGACGCCGGCGGACAGCGCGATTCCGCGCGCAATCCTCTCGATCGACGCCAGCACTCTCTTGCGCACCTCGGGTTTGTACGTGCGGACGGTCATCAGCAACTGCACTTCGTCGGGGATGATGTTGCGTTTCGTGCCCCCGTGGATCGAGCCGACGGTGACGACGACGGGATCGAGCGGCGAGTCTTCGCGGCTGACGATCGTCTGCAGCGCGTTGATGAACTGCGCGGCCATGACGACGGGATCCTTCGTCGATTGCGGCGATGCGCCATGGCCTCCCATGCCGCGGATCGTGACGTTCACCGAGTCGGCGCCGGCCATAAAGTAGCCGGGCGTGTAGCCGATCTGCCCGGCCGGCAGGCTGGCGTTGTCGTGGAGCGCGATCGCGAAATCGGGTTTCGGAAAGCGCTCGTACAGATGATCGCGCAGCATTCCGTCCGCGCCTTTCACGACTTCCTCGGCAGGCTGTCCGATGAGCATCACCGTGCCGTGCCATTGCGACTTGAGCTGCGCCAGCATCTTGGCGGTGCCCATGAGCGTGGTCATGTGGATGTCGTGTCCGCAGGCGTGCATCACCGGGACGTCGTCGCCGGATGGGCTCTTCGCGCGGACGCTGCTCGCGTACGGGAGGCCGGTCTGCTCCGAAACCGGAAGCGCATCCATGTCACTTCGGACGAGCACCGTCGGACCAGCCCCGTTTTTCATGATGGCCACGATTCCGTAGCACGTCGCGCCGGGCTCGAGATACTGGCCAACGGGATACGTCACTTCGTAGCCGAGCTCGCGCAGACGGGAGGCCAGCAGAGCCGAGGTGTTCTTCTCCTGCATCGAGAGCTCGGGGGCGGCGTGGAGCTGCTTGTAGGTCGTCACGAGCGAGGGAAGCTCGCGTTCGATCATCTGATCGAGAGACTGGCCGAGCGCGGTTGATGCGATGAAAAGAGTGAGGAGGAAAGTGACCTTCATGGCTGCGATTATGACTGAGCACAGACAAGAGTGTCTGTGCCACATAGAACCAGCTCGCGGAGAGTGACTTCGTGGAGTGCCTGGTGTGGCACAGACACTCTTGTCTGTGCTGGGAAATCTAAGAAAAACTAAGCCGACACGCTCTCCGCCGGTAGCTCGCCCGCCATCGCCACCTGGTTCTTGCCGTTCTTTTTTGCGAAATACAGCGCGGCATCAGCGCGAGCCACGAGGTCCGTCGTCGTCGCGCCATCGTGCGGGTAGACGGCCACACCGATGCTCACGGTCACGCCCAGCGTCCGGCCTGCGGCAGCGATCGCAAACTCGCGCTTAGCCACGAGCTCGCGCATCCGGTTCGCGGCGTCGCGCGACGAGATCGCCGGTGTGTCGGCGAAGATGATGGCGAACTCCTCGCCGCCGTAGCGCGCCACGACGTCGGTGTCGCGCGCGTTCGTCATCATCTCGTC
Organism: Thermoanaerobaculia bacterium; assembly: GCA_034664845.1. GTDB lineage: Bacteria > Acidobacteriota > Thermoanaerobaculia > Gp7-AA8 > Gp7-AA8 > JADGNZ01. The sequence continues at coordinate 58,686 of JAXDGW010000084.1, forward strand.
GACCAGACCCTTGAGGATCTCGTCGCCGACCGGATGACCGAACGTGTCGTTGATGCGTTTGAAGTTGTCGATGTCGAGCATCGCCAGCGCAAACTCGTGGCCGTTGCGGGCGTGGCGATGAACCTCTTTCGCCAGCGCCTCCTGAAAGAAACGGTGGTTGTAGGCGCTGGTGAGACCGTCGATGAACGTCAGCCGGCGGATCTCCTCGTACTGCCGCGCCGATCGAAGCGCGGTCACCGCCTGCAGCGCGAAAATCTCCAGCGTTTGCACTGTCTCCGTATTCGGCACGCGGTGATCCTGCGGGTTGCGTACGGAAAGGTAGCCCATCGTTTCGTCGGCGCTGATCAACGGCACGAGCAGAAGATCGTTCTCGTGCCACTCCTCGGGACGCCGGACGAGGTCGTCCTCGTCGTGGCGCACGAAGACTCCGTGCTCGCTCTGCTGCAGCAAGGTATGCGAAACGAAATACGAGTTGGAGACCCGGAACTCGTCGGCGAAGAACGGCGTGATCTCCGCGGCGGAGACCGGCTTTTTCTTCATCTCCTCCCACACATCGTCGAGACCGGCGTGCGCACGTCGCGTGAACTCGTCGCGCCTGGCGTCGTACAGCGCGAAGACCACGATCTCGAATCCGAGGGCTTTGGCGATGGCCAGGGAGATGCGGGTGAGCATCGCGTCGACATCGAACGATCCGATCAGGCCATTCGCAACCTCGAGAATGAGCGACTTCGTCGCCGCCTGCGCTTCGAGCTGCGTCGTCTTCTCCCCCATCTCGCGCCGCAGCAACTGATCCTGCAGCGAGACGCCGGCCTGATTCACAAGCAGCGAGAGGAGGTTCATGCTGCCGCTCTTCAGAATCGCCGGATCCTCGGTTTCATAAACGAGAATGCCGTAGATGACCTCCGCGGTCTGGATGCCGATGAGAACCTGAATAGCATTCCCCTCGGACAGCGGAAAGCGTCGCTGATCGTTGTGAAAAACGAACGCGCGGCTCGGCGCAGACTCCGCAAAACCGGCCGAGTCCACCCACGCGAGAATGTCGTTATCGGTCGGATCACAGAAGCCGTGGCGGTAGACGGTCGCGGGGATGTCGGGATTCACTCCCCACGTGACGATGGCGCAAGCCTTGAGCCGGGCAAGGCGCCCAAGGAGCGTGACCATGCGCCGCAGCGTTTCCTGATCGCCCTCGGCTGTAAGAATCTGCGAGGCGCTTTCGGTAAGAATCGACAGCTCCCGATTGCGCCGCGTCAGCTCCAGGTTCTGGCGCACCGCGTCGGTCTCGTTGCGCATCGAGTACGCAACGAGCAGCACAGGAAGAAACGCCAGCGCGAAGCCGAGCATCCCATACGACGAATACGACAACACCTCGACCGCAACCACGGGCGTCATCAGAAGGAGCATGCGTCCCTGCGTGATGAGCATGCGCCGGACATCGAGCGGCTCCTCGGCGCCTTCGAGCACGCGCCGCACCGCAGCGAACAGGATGTGCGCGACGAGGTAGCCGACGACGAGAAGGATGTAGCCGGAGACCTTGGCCATCAGCGGCGCGTTGCGCGCGACCGCCGAGGAGTAGAGCAAGGCGACGATGTAATAGGAGAGCGCAAGTTGCGCCGCGTCGCATAACGACTCGATGCGGAACTTGCGGCGGCTGGCATCGCGAGCCAGGTAATACGCCGCGGTTCCGGCGAAGACCGAAACCAACGCGACTGCGGGAGCGTGCAAAACGAGAATCGCCGCGAACGCGACCGCGGCCTCGAACCCGCTGGCGTCATCGTCAACACACACCCAGGCCGCGACCGCGATCAACGCCGCGTAAAACAGGAGCGTCTGCGAGGCCGCCCAGGAGGACACGCTGAGTGACCAGAGCATTGCCCCAGCCGCCACGGCGATCGCCGACAGCACGTAGGTGCGGAACAGAACAGCGCGCTTCATTACGGAACCCGTCAGGATTGTATACGCCCATGGTCTCAATCGCTTGATTTGCCCGTGTGACAGATAATCGCCGCATGACGTTTGAAGCAGTCATCGGCCTCGAAGTTCACGCGCATCTTTCAACGGCGACGAAAATCTTCTGCGCCTGCTCCACCGAATTCGGCGCGCCGCCGAACACGCAGGTCTGCCCGGTCTGCCTCGGCTATCCCGGCGCACTTCCGGTTCTCAACCGTCGCGCCGTCGAGCTGGCCATCCGCGCTGCGCTCGCCACCGGCTGCACGATTCACGAGCGCTCGGTGTTCGCGCGGAAGAACTACTTCTACCCCGACCTGCCAAAGGGCTACCAGATCTCGCAATTCGACCAGCCGCTGGCCACTGGCGGAAGCATCGGCAACGTCCGCATCCTGCGCATCCACATGGAAGAAGACGCGGGGAAGTCGATCCACCACGGTGATGTCTCGCACGTTGATCTCAATCGCGCCGGCACGCCGCTGGTCGAGATCGTCTCGGAGCCTGACATTCGATCGGCCGAGGAGGCGGACATCTATCTCACGAGGCTCCGGCAGATCCTCATGTACACCGAAGTCTGCGACGGCAACATGGAGGAAGGCTCGCTTCGGTGTGACGCTAATGTCTCCGTTCGGCGTCCCGGCGCGGAGCTTGGTACGCGTGCCGAGATCAAGAACCTCAACTCCTTTCGCTATCTGCGCAGCGCCATTGAGTTCGAGATTGCACGGCAGAGCGCGATTCTCGAATCGGGCGGAACGATCACGCAGGAGACGCGGCTCTACGATCCGGCCGCCGGCGAAACGCGGGCCATGCGATCGAAAGAAGAGGCGCACGACTACCGCTACTTCCCCGATCCCGATCTCCTGCCGCTCGTCGTCGAGCGTGGCTGGATCGATGAGATTGCCCGGAGCGTACCCGAGCTTCCGCACATTCGCGCAGCGCGGTATCAGCGGGAGTTTGGCCTCAGCGATCGGGACGCCGAGGCGCTGGTGACGTCGCGGGAGCTTGCGGACTACTTCGAGGCCACAGTGGAGAACAGCGGAAATCCGCGCGGCGCCGCGAACTGGGTACGCAACGAAGTGCTGCGCGTTCTCAACGAGCAGAAGCTCGAGCTCGCGGCCTATCGCGTGACGCCCGGCATGCTCGGCCGCTTGATCCGGCTCATCGACAGCGGCGCGATCGGTGGCAAGGCTGCGAAGGAAGTCTTCGACGACATGTCGGCGTCCGGCGACGAGCCGGAGGCGATCGTCGAGCGAAAAGGACTCTCGCAGATCAGCGATCCGGCAGTCGTCCGCGAGGCCGCGCTGCGCGTGATCGAGCGCAATACCGCGCAGGTCGAACAGTACCGCGCCGGCAAGCAGCAGCTCTTCGGCTTCCTGGTGGGACAGTTGATGAAAGAAACGCGGGGCAAAGCCAACGCGGAGCTTGCGAATCAGATCCTTCGCGAGCTGCTCGAATCGAACCGATCGTGAGCTGAATTTGTAGCTCATTCCCTCCGAAAACCGTGTGCTATGATCGAGCGGTTCCTCGACGTCCACTTTCCAGCGCAATTAGAGTCACTTAGCGAGTTTCACTTAGGAGGTCCAGCTTGCGTTCTTTCAGCAAAATCGGGCTATTGGTTTCGTTAGCGATGTTGGCAGTCAGCGGCGCGGCATTCGGCTCAGGATTCGGCATCTTCGAACAGGGAGCCAAGGCCACCGCGATGGGCGGCGCGTTCGTGGCAACCGCGGACGATCCGAGCGCCATCTTCTACAACGTGGCGGGCATCGCCCAGCAGCGCCACATCACCTTCCTCGCCGGAGGAACGGTGATCAACTTCAACAACCAGTTCACCGGCGATCCCAACGACCCGTTGACCGTCGGGACCACGGCCCAGTACGCGAAGCACACGTTCATCCCGCCGAACGTGTACCTCATCATTCCGTTCGGGAGCAACCTGACATTCGGCGTCGGTGTTTTCACTCCGTTCGGTCTGCGTACAAACTGGGAGGAACCGTGGATCGGCCGCTTCGTGTCGCGCGACGCCAACGTGAAGACGATTGACGTCGAGCCGGCCGTGGCCTGGCAGACGACGGATGGCCGCCTGGCCATCGGTGTCGGCGCCGATTACCGTCGCTCACACATCACCCTCAACCGCAACAATGCCGGCTTCAACCCGCTGACGGGACGCATCTTCGATTCCGCAAACGCGTACCTGAACAGCGATTGGGACACCACCACTGGATGGAACGCCGGCATCCTGCTGAAGCCGACTCCGACCTGGCGCCTTGGACTGTCCTATCGCTCGGATGCAACGATCGACTACAAGGGCACCGCCAAGTTCACGCAGATTCTGACAGGCACTCCTCTCGATCCCATCGTCGCCGCGCAGATCCCGCCGAACCAGTCGATCGCAACGTCGATCAACTTCCCGTCCATTCTGGCGGGCGGCATCGCCACCACGGCGATCGGACACAACTGGGATCTCGAGGCCGACATCACCCACACCACTTGGAGCCGCTTCAAGAGCCTGAAGGTAACCTTCGGCACGACCTCGGCGCTCAATTTCGACCGCCCGCAGGACTGGAAGGACACGTTCTCCTACCGGATCGGCGCCAACAAGAAGGTCAATGACATGTGGGATGTCCGCTTCGGCGGTATCTATGACAAGAACCCGCAGCCGGACGCCGGCGTTGGACCGCTTCTTCCTGACTCCGACCGACTGGCCGCATGCTTCGGCCTCGGCTGGCACAGCGGCCCATTCATCGTCGACGTCAGCGAAATGGCTCTGCACTTCAAGAACCGCAGCACCAACGGCATCGTGCAGAACGACAACTTCCACGGTAGCTATAAGACCAATGCGAATCTGATCAGCTTCAACGCCGGTATCCGCTTCTAGCGCCGGCGAACCCACAAAGGAGAATCACACATGAATCGCATCAGAAGCTTCGCCCGCATCGCCGCGGTGATGTCGATCGTCGCGGTCTTCGCCGTTCCGGTCTTTGCCGCGCGCGGCAAGGCCGACTTCACCCGCTTCGTCGTGGTCGGTGACAGCTACGGCGCCGGCTACGAGGCCGGCTCGCTCAACGAACGTCATCAGATTTATGGCTGGCCGGCGATCGTCGCCAAGCAGGCCGGTCTCACGCTCTGCACGCCAACCTCTACCGCAACCGACCCCTGCTTCGCGCTGCCGCTCATCGCCTACCCCGGCCTTCCGGGCGGCGAGTCGGTTTACAACGGAGCGGGCCTCGTGACCATCCCTGGATCGGGCGGACCGCGCATGGCCGGCTTCGCTCGTCCCTATAACGACCTTTCCGTGCCGGGCTACACCGTCGGCGCGACGATGTTGTTTACCGGCGCGGAACCAACGTCCGGTCTCGGACAGGCCATCCTGCGCGGCCTCGGCACCGAAGTCGATCAGGCCATCGCCCTGCACCCGACATTCATCGCAATCTGGATCGGCGGCAATGACTTCCTCGGCGCCGTCGGTGCCGGCTCACCCGCCGGCCTCACGCCGCTGGCGACGTTCACGACGCAGTACAACACCATGCTCGACAAACTCATCGCCGGCGCCCCGACTGCCGGCATGGTTGTCGGCACACTCCCCAACAACTTCCTTGCCGTTCCCCTCACTTCGACGCTGCCCACCGTTGCGATCACGCCGAGCCTCGCGCCGGTCATCGTTAATGGCGCCCCGATCCCGCTCTTCACGATCCTCGCGGACGGAACACCGGGACCACTCCCGACCGGCTCCATCGTGCCGCTCAGCGCGCTCGGCGATCTCCAGCAGGGTTACGGCCTTCCGCCGCAACTCAAGACGGTCGCACCGTTCAGCGCTCTGCCGCACACCGGCGAGCCGCTGCCGGACCGCGACTACATCACCCCGGCCGAGCAGACCACGTTCGTGACCACGATCAACAACTACAACGCGGCGATCGTCGCCGCAGCAGCCGCTCGCGACATCCCCGTCGCCGACATCACTGGCCTCATGAGCAGCTTCCAGAGCCCGCAGGTTTTCGGCGGCGTCACACTCACGAAGTCGTTCATCTCGGGCGGTCTTTTCAGCAACGACGGCACCCACCTGAGCGACATCGGCTACACGCTGTTCGCCAACCAGTACATCAAGACGATCAACGCCGCATACGGAACGCATATCCCGGTCGCGTCGCTCACTCAGTTCTTCCAGAACAACGGTCAGAACTTCGGATTCGGCCCCTCGGCGAACGTAGTCATCTCGTCGGAAGCAGCGAAGAACCTGACGATCCTCACGGTCGCGGCTCCCGATCCAGATCCCGCGCCGGCACCGCGCCGCCGCGCTGGTCACTAACATCCAGCATCAGCTTCAATACGAAGGGCGGCCGATTGGCCGCCCTTTTGTTTTGGTCGTCTGTTCTTGATAGTGACTACGTTCCTGCCGGCCGTCCTCGGGGCGAAGGCCGGGAGATGTCGATCATCGCCATCCGCTCCTTCTCGTCATACCAGCAATGAAAACGCTTGATGCCGGGAACGTCGATGTCGTAGAAGCGGAAGAAGCTCGGAACGTGCAGCGAAGTTGATTTGTCAGACTGACGAATCTTCGCTGCCCCTTCTTCTTTTTTGTCGAGCGCGCGAATGCCGATGACCTTGCGCTTCTTGTCGTAGTAGAGGTTTGCGTTGCTCTTCCCGCGCAGGCGAAGCATCGACGCAACAGGCGTCGGCAGCCGGATCAAGCGCGACTGAACGATCGTAGCCGAGGCTGGAAAACGCTCGAATTCAGGCTGCGGATCCCACTTTTCAAATGCCATTCTCCGACTCCTCACCCGTCACGACCCCGCTGGCGTAGGTGATAAGATCATAAAATCGAAGCCGATTTTGTCAACAATTAATCGCACTTCTTTCGAACGCTCCAAAACCATGCGGAAGCACAAAATTATTCTGAGTGATTAAGAGCGGGCCGGGCGGGGAGAATACCGCGCACTTGGAAGGGTCCGGGCTGCCTTCTAACCCGCTGCAATCAGGCCTGTTACTGGCGGCGTCGTACTCAGCGGAGCGCCTGTATTCTGCTTCAGTCAGCACCCTATCCAGAGTGGCGCGGGATCTGCTTGCGCGCCCGGGCCCGCCACTTGAGGAGAACGCGAAAGCCATGGGGGGCGTCTGTCCACCCCGCCGTGGGTGAAACCGCCACGCTCCAGAACTCGGCAGCCGTGCCGCGATCTGCTAAGTGTTTCCCCACGGATCACTGTGAAGCTCCCCACCTAATCGTCAATCGGAAGCGAGGAGAGCCCTGCGAGCCTCTGGAGAGAAATATGCATAAGTCCGCCACGGAGGTTTTCCATGCGAAACATTTGTAAGTTTGTTGCCGTCGCCGCGTTTGTGGCGCTAGCCATATCTTCCGCTGCGCAGGGGCAGTCATGCTCCCAGGGAGGAATCCCGACCTGCGGAGGCTGCACTGCCTACAACCTCATCTATGACCCGTACTTCAACCAGACAAGCTGCTCCGCATGGGACTTCTACTCGTACTCGAACCGCGCGACGTCCGGAACGATGTGCAGCAACTGGTCAGCGCCGTTCGGTCACTTCTATGGTCCGATGAGCGGAGCGGGGATCATTCGCCAGACCACGACAGCCTTGAACGATTCCTACCGAGATCACTTCTGGTTCTCCTACACGGTTGACATCGTCGATCCGCAGAACAATTCGAGCACCGCCATTTCGGCCAACATCTATGTGAACGGTCAGTGGGTGACGGTCGATGCGCCCGCGGGCGGCGCGCGCAGCTGCGAGACCCGGTCGTTCGACCTCGGCAACCACGCCAGCTGGGTGGGCCAGACCATGCTGGTCGAATTCGACACGTATATCCCAGGATCGAACGCGACGATCAACATCCAGGACATAGCGCTCTGGCAGGATCACTAGTTCAGACAGCCTCGGCGCCGGCGGCAGAAGAGCCCCACCGCTGCGCCGTGGCTTTCGGTCATCCCGTCTTGAAATACGCCCGATCGAGCGCCCGGTAGTTCACTGCTTCGGCGATGTGCGCACTTTGAATTTGCTCGCTGCCAGTGAGGTCGGCGATCGTTCGCGCAACCTTGAGCACGCGGTCGTGTGCGCGCACGGAAAGGCCGAGGTGCGTGAGAGCCTGGTCGAGGATGCGGCGCGACGGCGGATCGAGCTCGCAATGCTTTCTCATCGCACGCGACGTCATCTCGGCATTCGATTTCCACGTCACGCGCGCAAAACGTTGGCGTTGAATCTCGCGAGCCGTTTCGACGCGTTCGCGAATCGACGATGAGGGCTCGCCCGGCGTGAACGTCGATATCTCTTCAACGGCTAGCGCAGGAACCTCGACCTGCAGATCGATCCGGTCGAGCAGCGGCCCGGAGATCTTGCCGAGGTAGCGCGCGATCTGGCCGGCCGAGCAGATGCACTGACGGCGCGAGTCGTTGAAGTATCCGCATGCGCACGGATTCAGCGCGGCAGCAAGCGTGAAGCGTGACGGGAACGTCAGCGTTCGTTGCACGCGGGCAATCGTCACGTGGCCATCCTCCATCGGCTGACGTAGAACCTCGAGCGTCGTCCGCTGAAACTCCGCCAGCTCGTCGAGAAACAACACGCCGTGATTGGCGAGACTTACTTCGCCCGGACGCGGCAGCGACGCACCGCCGACCAGTCCAGCCACGGAGATGGTGTGATGCGGCGCGCGGAACGGACGGATCATGATCAGGCCCGCGCCGGGCGGCAGCGTTCCGGCTACGGAATGAATCTTCGTCGTCGTGATCGACTCATCGAGCGAGAGACGCGGAAGGATCGACGGAAGCCGCCGAGCCAGCATCGTCTTTCCCGATCCCGGCGGCCCGATCATCAGGATGTTGTGGCCGCCGGCCGCGGCAATTTCGAGCGCACGTTTGGCCTGCAACTGGCCGCGAACGTCGCAGAAATCGGGGGCATCGCGCACTGGCTCGGGCGCGGGAGCCGAGACGGCGCGTTCGATCACGACGTCACCGCTCAGGTGCCGCAGCAACTCGGGCAGATGATTGGCGCCACAAACACGCACCGACTCCACCGCCGCTGCTTCGACTGCGTTGCCCGCGGGAACGATCAACTCGCGCAGCTCTTTGTCGTGCGCGAATGACGCCGAGATCGCCAGAGTGCCGCGCACCGGCACGATTGCGCCGTCCAGCGAAAGCTCGCCGACGAACAGCCGCCCGGCCACCACATCAGGCGGCAGAAACTCTGCGACGACGAGGATGCCGATGGCGATCGGAAGATCGAAGGCGGACCCTTCTTTCTTCACGTCGGCGGGCGAGAGGTTTACGGTGAAATGGCGCTGCGGCAGCCAGTAGCCGCAATGGCGCAACGCCGAGCGGACGCGCGAATATGCTTCGCGCACGGCGGCGTCCGGAAGTCCGACCAGCGTGAAGCCCGGCTGATCGGCTTTGCGAGCATCGACTTCGACAACGATTCGTACTGCATCAATCCCGAGGGTCGCGGCACTCCATACCTTGGCGAGCATGGTGGGTAGCGACCACGCGGAAGTCCCGCACCGAGGCTACCTCGGCGCGCAGCCGATGGCAAGTGGTGTGATACAACGCCCGCCGGAGGGCAGCATGCAAATCGTCATTCCGCATCACACGGACAAAGCCAGCGCGCGCCGCAAGATCGAAACACGCCTGCAGGATCTTCTCGGACAGCACGGCCATTACCTGACGGACATCACCCAGCATTGGGAAGGCGATCGCCTCGTCTTCGCCGGCACCGCCAAAGGCTTCAAGGCGAATGGTTCCGTCGAGATCACCGACTCGGATGTAATCGTCGACGGAAAACTGCCACTGATCGCCCGGCCGTTTGAATCGCGGATCAAGAGCACGATCGAGCGCGAGGCGAGCGAGATGTTTCCCGCATAACCAGCCCGCGCTAATCGACGTGGAAGATTTTCTTCAACGCGTCGACGTTCGGATCGACGAACAGGCGGCCATCGACTTCGACCGCTGGATCAGTGCCGAGGTGAAACGTCTTGGCCGCCAGTTCCTCAGGGCGCGCCAACTCGTGCGCCACATGGTGCTGCGTCAAAAAGCCCTCGATCAGGCTTGTCTTCTGTTTTCTACTACCGGGGAAAAACCTGACGGTCATCCTCCCCTCCCTTGCCACCCAGGTTCTTGCACTTCGTTTTGGACGGATACGCAAACGGTATTCCTCTTTTGGCGTTCCGTCAAATAACGAATGAAGAGTGGTGAGCCGCGTCGGCCCACCACCGGTAGGGAGGACACCTTCGAGCGACGGTTATTTCTTCGCGAATTTTGCGGGGAACTGCGCGATGATCCCGTCGCTCAGAACGTCGGCCATGCCGAGGATGTGCTTGACGACGTGGTCGTAATCTTTGACGCTGGCGGCGTAGTCGCCCTTCAACTGATGCGTCGCCTCTTCCAGCGTCTGGTCGAGATGCATGAACATCGCTGACTGCAGCGTCGCCTCCGGCCAGTGCTTCGGATTTGCTCCGTGCAGAAACTTGGCGATGTCCGTGGCGTTGTCGCGCCAGCGCTTGTTCTCGCTGGCGACCTTCGCGCTATCGCCTGCTTTTGCAGCGGTCACGATGTTCGCGGCGATGAGGATGTGATCCTTCAGCAGCACCGTCAGCTTGTTGCCGGCGTCGCGGCCGTAGTACTCGGCAACTGCGTCACCGATGTCGGTTTGATTCTGCAACAACCGCGCGGTCGTCGCGTCTTTGTCGGGCAATCCTGCCGCTGCGCTGACGATGAAGAGGCGCGTCCACGTCACGTGGTCTTCCCACAGTTTTCGCATTCCGTCATGGAATGCTGCCTTCGAGTCGGCGTAGAGGATGCCGGGGGCGAGAAACACAACGACGGTAAGCGAAGCGATGATGCGCAGACTTTTGAACATGGGGTCTTCCTCCGTTGTGGGAACTGCTTTCGATACTGACAACGGTGGGCGCACACGGGAGATCGGAGTTGCACCTGTGACAGTCCGCTTGTCAGGCGAAATGCTGCATTGCAAACAACATGCGCGTTTTGCAAAGCGCACCTTGGAGATCCTTCCTGACGTTGAAAAGCAAGTTTTGGAAAGCGACTTGCACCGCGCCCAGCCCGAGGAGGTTACTTCCATGGAGAGTCGCGCAAAACTATTTGGTCATCCGATTCACCAGATGCTCATCGTCTTTCCGCTCGGTGTTCTGGGGATGAGCTTCTTCTTCGATCTCATCGTCATCATCACCTCGCGTCCGCAATTGCATCAGGCGGCCTACTACATGATTGCAGCGGGCGTCGTGACGGGACTTCTCGCGGCAATCTTCGGTCTCATCGACTTCCTGGCCATCCCGGCGGACACCCGGGCAAAGCGAATCGGCCTCCTGCACGGCGTGGGTAACGTGATTGTGGTCGTCCTCTTTTCGGGAAGCTGGTGGCTTCGCCGCGGAACCGTGATGACGCCGGGCATGCTACCGATCGTGATCAGCGGAATCGCGGTGGTTCTGGCCCTGATCACAGGATGGCTCGGTGGTGAGCTCGTCGACCGCCTCTCGGTTGGGATCGACGACGGCGCGAATCTGAACGCGCCCAGCTCGTTGTCAGGACCCGTCACCAAGCGTTAGCGTGAGCCTCGCTGGGGCATCTGCTTCGAGACGAGAAGCTATACTCGGCGCGTTCCCACCGTTGCGTTAGGAGGCCGTCATGAACCTCTCCCGCCGCGCATTCGCGCGTGCTGCCGGCGCAGGCGCTGCCGCCGCTGTTTTCTCGCCGCTCGTCTTCGCCAGACCGCTGTTCGCCGTGCCGACGGCTCCCGCAACAGGCGAGATCCGTCTCAGCGCGAACGAGAATCCGTACGGTCCCTCGCCTGCTGCGTTGGATGCGATGCGCGACGCGCTCGCGAAAACGTGGCGCTATCCCGATGAGTCGCAGGACGCGCTCGTCGAGACGATCGCAAGATCGCATTCCGTCTCGCCCGATCAAGTCCTCCTCGGCGATGGATCGAGCGAGATCCTCAAGCTCAGCGCGGCGGCGTTGACCGGCCCGACGCGAAAGCTGGTCATGGCCGCGCCAACATTCGAGGCCATCGGCACCGGAGCGCGCGTAGCGGGCGCCGAGGTCGTCAACGTGCCGCTCGATCCCTCATACGCACACGACGTCGCGAAGATGAGCGCAGTCGTTGGCGCGGGCCTGATCTACATCTGCAATCCGAATAATCCGACGGGCAGCATCACGGCGAGAGCGGCAGTGCGAGAGTTGCTGACGAAGGCGCCATCGGCGTCGGCGATCCTCGTCGATGAGGCGTACTTTCATTACGCATCGAGCAGCGACTACGAGAGCGTCATCCCTCTGATTGCGTCGCGCCCGAATCTGATCGTGGCGCGAACCTTCTCCAAAATATACGGCATGGCCGGCCTTCGTTGCGGCTACGCAATCAGCTCGCGCGAGACGATCAAGCTACTCGCCGCGCAACAGGCCTGGGACTCGATCAACATCATGGCCATCGCCGCCGCCCAAGCCTCCCTCGGCGACGCGCAACACGTCATCGAAGGCCGCAAACGCAACGACACAACCAAGGCGGACGTCGTGGCGTCGCTGAAGAAACTCGGCTACGAGATCATCCCCTCGGAAACGAACTTCATCATGATCGACGTCCGCCGCGACGTTCGCCCGCTCCTCGCCGCGATGCGCAGCCACGGCGTCCGCGTCGGCCGCCTCTTCCCCGCGCTGCCGCACCACATGCGCGTCACGATCGGGCGGCCGCAGCAGATGGTGGCGTTCGTGAGGGCGTTCGGAGAAGTGGTGCGAGGCTGAGCACGAAAACCCGGGCCACAACAATCGCCAATTGCTCTCAGATAGTCTCGATAGACGCCGGCACGTTTACGGCGTGGTCGAGAATTCGACGCCACAAAATCCTCCAGATCCCGTCTTTCCTTCCGGCATCAGCGCAAGCTCGACGCAGAAGGAGAAGACGATGGCAATCCCCAGTCGCGTGGCAGAACGATTGTCAGCCGGGTTAAAACGCTTCGGCCCGATTCTGTCATCGGCCAAGTCGCGAGACGTGAATGAGTCAGACACGTCAATGATCATCACGGATCTACTCGCGGAGATCTTTGGCTACGACAAATACAGCGAAGTAACGCGTGAGCTCTGCATTCGCGGCACCTTCTGCGATCTCGCCACGAGGATCGAAGGCAAGTTCCAGATGCTCATCGAAGTGAAGGCAATCGGCCTGGATCTGAAAGACGGGCACGTGAAACAGGCTGTCGACTACGCCGCCAACCAGGGGATCGAATGGGCGGTTCTCACGAATGGAAATCTCTGGAAGGTTTTTCGAGTCATTTTCGCGAAACCGATCGACGCCGAACTGGTGCTGGATATCGACCTGCTCGCGCTCAACCCGAAGAATGCGGCCGACCTCGAGAATCTCTACCTGCTCACGCGGGAAAGCATGCTCAAGTCGGGCCTCTATGCGTACAGTGATCATCTGCAGGCAACGAACAAGTTCTATCTCGCTGCCGTCGTGCTGAGCGATCCCGTGCTCGAGAGCGTTCGACGCGAGTTGCGCCGCCTCTCTGACGTGAAGCTGGAAGTTGATGAGCTACGCGAAGCCCTCAAACAGGAAGTGATCAAGCGCGAAGTGCTCGAAGGCGAAAAGGCGGACGGTGCCCGCAAGAAGATGACCAAAGCGGCGGGCAAAATGTTGCGTGTACGGAAAGAGAGAGACGACGCCGAGACCGTCGTCGCCGAATCCATCCCGGCTACCGAACATGCCAAGACCATCTGAGCAGGCTGCCCGCGGCTGATGGACAATCACCGCGCCGCCATCCGCAACGAGATAGTCATCGTTTTTCTGGCGTTGGCGAGTTGCTCGCTCCTCGTCTTCGAGGTCGTCTCCGATGCCTCGCAGGAACAGATGGCGTGGGTACAGCGGATCGACCTCGCAATCGCCTTGATCTTCCTCGGCGAGTTCCTTTTGCGGTTTTCAAAGGCCGAGAATCGCCGCCACTTTCTTCGGCACTTCTGGTGGGAGTTGCTCGCGGCGATCCCGATCACGAGTCACGCAGCCCGGGTTTTCCGAGGGTTGCCACTTCTTCGCGCGATTCGTGTCATCCGGCTGCTTCGTCTGGTACGGCTCACGGCAAGGGTGCGCGTGCTCATCCAGGACTCGAATGCGTTCGTGCACGGCGCATGGCTCATCGAAATTTCGACAACGGTCGTCGCTCTGGTTTCGGCGGCGGCGCTTTCGTTCCACTACTTTGAACACGGCACGAATACGAATGTTCATACCGTAGCCGACAGCTTCTGGTGGGCCATCGTCACAGTAACGACGGTTGGTTACGGCGATATCTACCCAATCACCACAGGCGGACGCCTGATCGTGGTCGGCCTCATGCTGATCGGAATCGGGACGCTCGGCCTCTATACCGCAGCAATTGCGGGCTTCGTCGTGAAGAAGCGGTTGGAAGACGAAGACCGGAAGTGATGGCTGCGACGGCCGCGGGTGCATTCGCCCGCCTCTCGCCGCCATGGCCGTCCAAGAGCTCAGGGTTGGGCGGAGGACGCTAGATCCAGACGTTGTTCAGCCGATCCCAGGTACGCGTAGGTCCGTCGAATCGCATCAACATTCCTTCCAGGTTGCTGCGAGCTGAATGATAGTTGCCGCAAACCTCGAGGATCCGCGCTTGACCTGGCCCCTGGTTCATTTGGGCTAGCTGCCGTGCTGCCTGCAGCGAAATCACGGGGTGTGTTTCAATACCCGGATTGGCCTGTCGAATAGCATTGGGGGCTCCGAGGTATGCATTCAGTGCCGTGCTGTCAACGAGGTGATCGAGCACGTCGTCGAATCGCGACATCACCTTTCTACGCCAGGCGCGGACTCCGCCGCCGATTCGGCGGGATTCATGCCCGTGATCAAAGCCTGTACACACGACCTCACAGAAGGTCCACTGGAACCTAAGTGAATAACCTCCGAAGACATGAGCGTGCTGGTCGGTTTCCGCTCCTCCGTTCCGATGAACGAGAGGCTCGTTCCCGGCATGACCAAGGTCGAAACCCCTATAGACCTGCCATTGGAGTGAAGCCACCGGATTGAGACTCTGGAATCGAGCCGGCCAGACGTGTCCACCGCCGATAATCGCCTGCAATGCAGTCTGAACCATGCCGATGACATCGCCAAAGACATGATCTCCCTGAAAGGGGGCAAGCATGGCCGCCATCCCCGGGTCCGGAACCGCTGGCGAGACCCCATTGTTCACGGGGTTCAGGAAATTGGGATTGCAGCCTGGAAGAAGCGGCATAGTGCTTATCCGTCATTCTCTCCTAAACTGCTGTTTTTCGCCCTCCGCTTCAAGCATCGTGACCCGCGTCTACAAGATGCTCGTGGCGTACCCAGCGCCGCGGGCGATCGTCACAGTGACCACGGTTGGTTACGGCGATATCTACCCGATCACGACAGGTGGACGCCGGATCGCGGTTGGCCTCATGCTGATTGGAACCGGGACGCTCGGCATCCATACCGCAGCAATTGGGCTTCGTCGTGAAAAAACGGTTGGAGGACGAAGACCGGAAGTGACGGTCCGAGCTGCGAGGCGCACCGTCAGTCCGCCCTACAACACCACCGTGTACCCCAGCGTCGTCAAATCCGGCATGCGATCGAGGTAGACGTGGCCGTCGGTGTGGTCGATCTCGTGTTGGAAGATGCGGGCGGTGAAATCGGTGGCTTCGATTTCGGACTCGTTGCCCTCGTGGTCGAGGCCGCGGATGCGAACGCGTTTGTAGCGCGGGGTTTCGCCGCCGAGGAAGGGAACGCTGAGGCAGCCTTCCCAGTCGGTAATCGTTTCAGTACCGATCGGCTCATACGTGGCGTTGAAGAAAACTCCGGCGCCGACTTTCGAGATGCCGCGGCGTTTGGCGACCTTCTCCTGCACCTCGAACACGAAGATGCGGAGCGGGAGGTGGACTTGCGGGCCGGCCAGGCCGACGCCTTCGTACTCGTGCATCGTCTCGATCATGTCGTCGATCAGCGCGCGGAACTTGCCCGCTTTGATGTCGGCGGCGTCGACGTCGGAGGCTTTGAGCCGCAGTACCGGATGGCCGAGGCGGCTGACTTTGAGAATCGACATGCGGCGGAGTTTACCCTGCCGTTTCGACGAACAGCGCTTGCTTTCGCATTCGAAGTGCGAGGACGAATGCGATCGCCGTCAGCACCGCGCTTCCGTAGAAAGCGCCGCGTGATTGGGCCAGATCGTAGAGAAGTCCGCACCAGATCGGTCCGATGAATCGCGCCAGGGAGCCGATGCCGGAGGCGAGACCGAGCATGCTTCCGTGCTCGCTCGACGGCGACGCTTTCGTAAGCAGCGACGTGAGTGAGGGATACGTCAGCCCCTGCCCGACAGCGATGAAGAAGGCGACGACATACAACAGCGGCACGCGCCAGACGAGCGGAACGAACGCCAGCCCGATCGTGAACGACGCCGTGCCGGCGGCGATGAGCGACTTTTCGCCGAAGCGTTTGGCCAGCTTGCCGATCAGTCCTCCCTGAATTCCGGCCACGATTCCGCCCATGAACAGGAAGAACCAGGCCAGATCGAGTTGCGTGAAGTGGAATCGATCGCGCGCGTGAAGCGTCACGCTGGTCTCCATTCCGGCAACGGCGAGCAACGTAATGAAGATCGTCGAGATGATCGCGAGGAGCAGCCCGTGCGCGGCCAGCCAGCTCCAGACGCGCTTGTCGAACTGCGGCGGAATCCCGCTGCGAGGCCGGAGATCGGGCGGCTTCGATTCGCCGAGTACGAAGAAGGCGATCAGCAGCGCGATGAGTGAGAGCGATCCTGCTGCGAGTCCTGGCAGGAGGTTGCCGTGCATGCCGTGCGTGGTGCCGAGATGCGACAACAAACCGCTGAGCGGCGGGCCGAGAATGAAGCCCATCCCGAAGGCCGCGCCGATGATGCCCATCCCCTTTGCGCGATTCTCGGGCGTCGTCTTGTCGGCGATGTAGGCCTGTGCCGTGCCGATGTTCGCGCCGCCCGCGCCGGCAACGATGCGCGAGAGGAAGAGCAGCGTGAGGCTCCGCGAAAACGCGAAGAGGAAGTAGCCGATGCAGCTCGCCGTGAGGCTGATGAGAATCACGGGACGGCGTCCGATGCGGTCCGACAGCCTCCCCCACACCGGCGCGAAGAAGAACTGCATGATCGAGTAGATGCCGACCACCATCCCGACCGTCGTGCCGCTCGCGCCGTATTCGCGGGCATAGAACGAGAGGAACGGGATCACCATCCCGAAGCCGATGAGATCGATGAATACGGTGAGAAATAGGACGGCGAGCGACGTTTTCTTCATGAACGGCGCGCGAAGTGTACTCTGTCGCTCCGATGCCATCCTGTGACCGCAAGCTCGTCCTGTTCGACATCGACGGCACACTCATCAGTGACAACGGCGCTTCCCGTGAGGCCTTCGCGGATGCATTGAGCGATGTCTACGGATTTCGTGGGGACCTGCGCCGTTACGATTTCTCCGGCCGCACCGATCCGCAGATCGCACGCATGATTTTGCGCGACGACGAACGGAGCGACGATGACATCGACTCCCAACTCCCCCTCCTCTGGCAGCACTACCTCGGCGGCCTCGCGCGCAACGCGCCCGGACGCGTGCGCATGCTGCCGGGTATCCCCGCGTTGCTCGACGCGCTGTCTGCCAGCGAGCATCTGACGCTGGCGCTGCTGACCGGGAACATCGAGCCGGGCGCACGGCTCAAGCTCGGAGCGATCTCACTGAACGATCACTTCCCGTTCGGAGCATTCGGCAGCGACTCATCACGCCGCGAAGA
Source organism: Thermoanaerobaculia bacterium (assembly GCA_034664845.1). Taxonomy (GTDB): domain Bacteria; phylum Acidobacteriota; class Thermoanaerobaculia; order Gp7-AA8; family Gp7-AA8; genus JADGNZ01. Next base: position 76,389 of record JAXDGW010000084.1, read on the forward strand.
GTTGCCGCCGATTGCAGCAGAACGCGCGACAGACGCGACCGGCCATGCATTCAAAGGCCGCGACATCGTCATCATTGGCGACTCGATCTACGACGTCCGCTGCGGCGTGCCGCACGGCGCCATGACGATCGCGATTGCGTCCGGGAAGACGCCCGTTGCCATGCTGCGCGCAGAAAATCCGGATCACTTCTTCGAGTCGGCGGAGGATTTGGAAGGGATCGTGGCGGCAATAACGCTGTCAGCGTCGCTGTCATCCTGAGACCGCCGAAGGACACGAAGTGCCGGAGGACGTCGAAGGACCCCCTGCGCTTTCTGCCTGGTCTGTTTGCCACCACCCGACCCTGCACTTGCGCGGGGGGTCCTTCGACCGTCCTCCGGCACTTCGTGTCCTTCGGCGGCTCAGGATGACAGCGTGGATGACAGCGATGCTGGGGCGATGTGTCAGCGATGCGCGAGCACGGTTCGCCCCCCTGCTACACTTCGCGCGCCGATGAACCACTACCTCCTGCCGCTCCTTTTCATCGCCATCGTCTACATCGCGATGATCGTGATGAACGAGCGCTATCACCTCTTCGCCTCGGATCATTTCTCGTCGAACGTGTCGAAGACGCTTGCCTACATCTGGCTGGCGCTGCTCCTTTTTGGCCTCAGCACCCTGGTGATCGGTTCCTCGCTGAGAATCCCGACGGCGAAGGATCTGGCGCGTGTTCCGTTCTATTCGCTCTTCGGGTTGCACGCGATCCTGATCGTTTTTCTGGCGGGGTGGTGGTTGCTCACGCAGCGTCCGCCCCTCGGCGAATTCTTCAACATTCCGAAGAAAGGGAATGGCGACGCGGTGTTGGTCGGGTTCGCCGTCGGCGTCGGCGGATGGGTCATCACGCTCTCGGTGGCTCTGATCGTCGCCCTCATCCTTACCGCTTCGGGACTCATTCCGAAGAATCCGCAGCCGTCGCCGATGGTGGCCTGGATGGCGGCGCTGCCGCTCTGGAAAAAGGGCGCCATCGTTCTGTCGGCGATGACGGTGGAGGAGGCGTTTTTCCGCGGCTGGCTTCAGAAGCGGATCGGCGTCATCGCCTCAACTCTGCTCTTCGCGCTCGCACATTCCGGATTGGGACAGCCGCTCCTGCTGATCGGCGTGGCCATGATCTCGCTGATCATCGGCTTCACGTTTTACCGGACGAAGAACCTCATCCCCGGCATCATCGCGCACGGCATCTTCGACGCCGTGCAGCTCTTCGTGCTGATCCCGGTCGTCTTCAAGATGTCGGGAATGGGCGCGCAGTAGAGTCGGAGGCGGCACCAGTTGCAGGGTTTGCCGGGCAGCGCGCGACGAAGACACGAAAGGGCGCCGCAATGATCCTCTTCGTACAAAGGCGCTGCGTTTGCGCGGGCGCGGCGGGTATCGCCTTCACGGACTTCGCTGTCGTCTGTGTCGTCTGAAGAGCCGGACGCGCACTGCTTTGCGACAGTACGGTCCGGCCCTGCAGATCGATCGCGGACTCGAGAACGAACGCTGATACTGCCCGGATCGCGGCACGTTTGGAGCTCTCAGCGAGGTGACAGGCCATCACGAGAGGTAGGAAGAGAAGGAGCGCCGCCGTTCGTCTCACATAGCTACTGACGATGCTTCATGGCGAAGGTTGGCGCGCGGCTGAGGACGTGACGCGGTTGTAACACCGTGCGGCGCGCCTTGCTACACTGCTGGCAATGACGATCGTCCCGAAGCTCGATCCCGACCTCCGATGCCGCGCGCTCGTGGTCGAGGACGATCCCGCGATCCGCCGGCTCGTCGAAAAACTTCTCGGGCGTCACGGGATCGAGATCGATTCGGCGCAGGACGGTCTCGTCGCCCTCGACAAACTTCGTGGGGGGAATTACGCCGTCATCCTCCTCGACCTCATGCTCCCGGAAGTGAGCGGCTACGAGGTGATCGAGTTCATCAAGAAGAGCGGCATCACGTCGCCGGTCGTCGTCGTATCGGCCGTTTCGCAGCAGTCGTTGACGAAACTCGATCGCGACGTCGTCAAGCTCGTGATCTCGAAGCCGTTCGATGTCGGCGAGTTCACGACTGCGGTCGTCGGTCTGTGCCGCGCCTCCGAGCTCGATCGCACGGCTCCAGCCTGACGGAAGGTAGAATCCCGCCGTGACCTCCACCCCTACGCGCGAGCGGCTCGTTCTGATCGACGACAGCACGAACGATCTGGAGGTGACGCGTCGTTTTCTGGAGCGGCGCGGCTTCGACGTCTCGGCCGCAACATCGGGCGAACAGGGGCTGGCGCTCGCGAAGGCCATCACGCCCGCCGCATTCATCGTCGACTACCGCATGCCGCTCATGGACGGATTCGAAGTCACCCGTCGCATCAAAGCCGATCCGAACCTCCAGACCATTCCCGTCCTGATGCTGACCGGCGCCGACACGTCGCAGACGGTCGTGGAAGGACTCGAGGCGGGCGCGGACGATTTCGTCACGAAAGGCTCCGACACCGAGGTTTTGGTAGCGCGCCTCAAGGCACTCCTGCGCGTGAAGCGGTATCAGGATCAGTTGCGCAAGTTGAATCAGCAGATCACGCGCGACCTGCAGATTGCCCGGCGTGTTCAGGAAGCGCTCGTGCCGCATGGCACGTTCCGCGGTCCGCACATCGAGATCCGCTCGGCCTACATCCCCAGCGAAACGCTCTCCGGCGATTTCTACGACTATTTTCTGCAGGATGAGCTGATGTACCTGTTCATGGCGGACGTCTCCGGCCACGGACTGCCGGCTTCGATCCTGGTCGCGCTGCTCAAGAGTTACATCCACACCGAGGCGGACGCGATGAAGCCGCTGTCGTCGTTCATGGCCAGCCTCAACGACTTCCTCTTCAGCGTTTCGCTGCCGACGCAATTCGCAACCGCGCAGCTCTTCCGCATCGACGCCGGCGGCAACCTCGCCTACTCCAACGCCGCGCATCCGCCGTTCCTGCTCTTCCAGCGCAGCACCGGCCGCACCATCGCCCACGAATCCCCCAGCCATCTCCTCGGCGCCATGCCTTCGATGCTCTTCGAGGAGCAGCGGCTACACGTCGCGGCCGGCGACACGCTCTTCGTTCACACCGATGGCCTGACGGATCGCCGCAACGAATCGGGCGAGTTCTACTCGATCGATCGCATCGCCGCGCTGATGAACAGCTCCGGCGACGGCGACCTCAACGCGCTCTACGACCAGATTTACGAGGATGTCTCGACGTTCGCCGCGACCGAGGAGATGCGCGACGACATCGCGTTCGTAGTGACGCGTTTCCACTAAACGAAAAACGCGGAGGCCATTCTCCGTGACCTCCGCGATCTCCGCGTGAAACGTCTTTTCAGCAAACCTCAATACCGATAGTGATCAGCCTTGTACGGTCCATCGACCGATGTACCGAGGTACTTCGACTGCTCGGCCGATAGCTTCGTCAACTCCACGCCGAGGTGCGCGAGATGCAGCCGCGCCACTTCCTCATCCAGCTTCTTCGGCAGGACGTAGACCTGTTTCTGATACTCGCCCTTGTTCGCCCAGAGAGCGAGCTGCGCCAGAACCTGATTCGTGAACGACGCCGACATCACGAACGACGGATGCCCGGTCGCGCACCCGAGGTTCATCAAGCGCCCCTCGGCGAGAATCAGAACGCTGTGGCCATCGGGGAAAACCCACTCGTCGTATTGCGGCTTGATCGTGACGCGCTCGACGCCGGCGAACTTCTTCAGGCCGGCCATGTCGATCTCGTTATCAAAATGACCGATGTTGCTGACGATGGCTTTGTTCTTCATGCGCGACATGTGGTCGGCGGTGATCACGTTCTTGTTGCCGGTGGCGGTGACGAAGATGTCGGCACGGTCGACGACTGACTCCAGCGTCCGCACTTCGTAGCCTTCCATCGCCGCCTGCAGCGCGCAGATCGGATCGATCTCGGTGACGACGACGCGCGCGCCCTGTCCGCGCAACGCCTGCGCGCAACCTTTGCCCACTTCGCCGAAACCGCAGACGACCGACAACTTGCCGGCGATCATGACGTCGGTGGCGCGATTGAGGCCGTCGACGACGGAGTGCCGGCAGCCGTAGATGTTGTCGAACTTCGACTTGGTGACGGAGTCGTTGACGTTGATGGCAGGGAAGAGCAGGTCGCCGGCTTCCATCATCTGATACAGCCGATGCACGCCTGTCGTCGTCTCCTCGGAGACGCCCTTGATGTCGGCGGCGACCTTCGTCCACCGCTTCGGATTGCTCTTCAACTCAGCGCGAAGAAGATCGAGGATGACTTCCCACTCTTCCGGCTCGTCGGCGGCGTTGAAGTCAGGAACCTTACCCTTCCCTTCGAACTCGACGCCTTTGTGCACGAGAAGCGTGGCATCGCCACCATCGTCAACGATGAGGTTTGGCCCGCCGCCATCCGGCCACAGCAGCGCCTCGGACGTACACCACCAATACTCTTCGAGCGTCTCGCCCTTCCAGGCGAAGACCGGCACGCCGCGCGGATCGTCAATCGTTCCGCCAGACTCCGGCCGCCCGACCACGACGGCCGCAGCGGCATGATCCTGCGTCGAAAAGATGTTGCAGCTAACCCAGCGAACGTCGGCGCCGAGGATGGCCAGCGTCTCGATGAGGACCCCGGTCTGCACGGTCATGTGCAGCGACCCCATGACGCGCGCGCCGCTCAGCGGCTTCGACTTGCCATGCTTTTCGCGAACCGCCATCAGCCCCGGCATCTCATGCTCGGCCAGTCTCATCTCGTTGCGGCCGAGGGCAGCCAGGGAGAGATCCCGAACCTTGAACGGCTCGCGCCCAGCGGCCCGCGCCGCCTCAAACGAATGCGTAACTTCCAGTGTTGCAGTCATGCGAATGTGTTGCTCCTTCGAAAATTGCGAGGCGCGGCGAGAAAGCCGGCCACGGTGGGACAGGCATTGTATCTCACCGCCAGCGCGGACTGGCATGACAGGGCGGCGCAACTAACGAGACCTGCAGGGGATAGCGCCACTGAATGCGTCCATTTCTGAATGGGTACTTCAGTTGCGTGCGACCTAATGGTCATATACATTCTTCAAATGACTGTTTCGGTAACCGAGCTGAAGGCCCGATGCTTAGAGATCATCAGGGAAGTAGAGAGTGAGCGAAAGGTCGTTGAAATCGTGCGCCGAGGTGAGATCGTCGCCCGACTCCTCCCCGCTGACGGGAATTCCAGTGCCGCCACCAAACCGTGGGAGCGCCTTCGCGGCTCGGGAGTTCTTCTCGGTTCGCCAGAGCAGTCGGTGCTCGAATTGAGCGATTTTGAGGCGCTCCGCTGACGTTGCTGCTCGACACGCACATCTGGATCTGGTGGCTTACCGGCGACGGCAGTCTTTCCGAAGCAGAACGCAACGCACTTGATGCAGAGGCAGAACTTCGTCCGCCGCGGATCTCCGCAATTACGCTCTGGGAAGCCCAGATGCTCCACGAGCGTGGTCGTCTGAAACTAACTGCGCCTTTTGAGACTTGGTTACTCGAAGCGACGGCTCCAGGAGTCGTTGAGATCCTGCCGCTCGCCACGTTCGTAATCCTCGAGGTGAATCGCCTTCCGCCCGCCTTTCACGGCGATCCGGCGGACCGGATCATCGTCGCTACAGCGCGAGCATTTGAGATTGCACTGGCAACGCATGATCGAAAGATCCGCCGATCCAGGCTGGTTCCGCTTTGGAAACCAGCGAGTCAATCATGAGATGCGGGTAAGATTCCATGAAGATCTACACCTACTCGGAAGCGCGTCAGAATCTCGCCACACTTCTCGACGAAGCCTTGACGCAAGGGTGAAGTCCGCATCCGGAGGCGCGACGGGAAGAGCTTCACCGTTCGTCCCGAGCAGCCGACGCGCTCCCCTTTCGACATCCAAGGCGTCGACCTCGGCCTCAAGCGCGAACAGATCGTGAAGGCGATTCGCGACAGCCGGAAAAAGTGAATTGGTCGCTGAGAATGCGGCACTCGATACGACACCCGAAGCCGCCGCAGTTCAAGAAGCTGCCTATCGCCGCATGGGAGAGAGGGCGTCTGAGGATCGCATTCGAGTCGAGCAATCTCGTTCATACCCTGGCACGGAGCGGTATCCGAAAACGTCATCCGGAGTACACACCGGAGCATGTGATGGCAGCGTTAGCCAGAGCAGCTCTATCAAGTGCGCGCAGATCAACTTGAAGATTGAAGACTTCGGAGTCGTAAGGTTGCGTCGCATCGGCGACAATACGCGCCGATGGATCGCCCGACCCTCGAACAACTCGCGCTGACCACCGAGCCGCAGATGGTGCGGCGGCGCTTCGATGAGCACAACCTCGTCTGGGCGTACACCGTGGCGTGGCTTTTCGTCGTCAGCTCGCTGGCGCTCGTTCCGTTTGCCGCCTTCAAGACGAAATCGCCGGCGCTGCATGTCCTTGCCGCGGCGATCGATGTCCTGCTGACGCTTTTTCTCCTCAGCGTGATGTCGCAACTGCGGCAGGCAAAACGCAACCCGGCCGCAAAACCACTGCCCGCATTCGCGGCCACCATCGGCCGGAACCTGCCCACGTGGCTCATTGCGCTTTTCGTCACGAAATTCGCGGTGCTCGAGATCTTCGCGATGACAGACCGCGGTGGCTGGGTTGCGTGGGCCGTCATCTTTCCGATCGGCACGATCGTGCTGCGGCTCCTCCTCCAGCAGCGCGTCGTGCTTTATGCAGGCATCCTCACGATCTTCGCGGCGGTCGGCCTTCTGGCGCCGGCACACGTGAACATCAAAGAAGCGATCGCGATCTGCGCCGGCGTCGGGTTCGCCAGCGCGGCCACGTTCGCGATCGGCGCGCTGGCGAGCCGCGCGCTGAAACGGACTGCGATCGAGGAAGGATCGCAGCGCCGCACCGAAGCGCGCGAGCAATTGCGCATCCGCGACGAGCTGCGGTTCGCGCGCGAGGTGCAGATCAGCATGCTCCCCGAAGGTCCGCCGATGCTCGCGTGGGCCGACATTGCCGGCATCTCGCTGCCCGCAACCGAAGTCGGCGGCGATTACTACGATTACTACGTCGTTGACGGGCGCCTCGCGGTGATCTGCGGCGACGTCGCCGGTCACGGCCTCGCCAGCGGCATTACGCTCTCAGCGTTGCGCAGCGGCTTCACGCTGTTGCGCGACGCGCTGCTCGATCCCGCGCACGTGCTGGAGCGTTTGCAGGAAGTCGTCACGCAATCGAGCCGGCGGCGGATGATGGTGACGATCTCGGTGCTGCTCCTCGATCCCGACACTCACAAAGCGACGATTGCTTCGGCGGGACATCCGCCGCTCATTCACATTCGCAATTCAAAACCCGAATTCATCGAGCTTTTCTCCACACCGCTCGGCGCCCGCCTCGGCGCAAACGTTCCGCAACATGTCCTCCCCTTCACCGCCGGCGATGTTTTCGTCCTCCATAGCGACGGCATCTACGAAACGGTGAGCGAGCACGGCGAGACCTACGGCCTGGAGCGCCTCGCCCGCGTCGTCGCGGTGAACGACGGCACGGCGGAGGAGATCCGCGATGCGGTGCTTCGCGATGTCGAAGGATTCCGCGGGGATGAGCCGCAGTTGGACGATGTGACGCTGGTGGTAGTCAGGATTGTGTGAGCCATTAATCGCTGTCGTCCCCTTGGGCGGGAATCCATAGCTCATCGCGGAAGGGGTCAGGTCGAAACCGAAACTGACGACAACTTGCATCGCGCGGATTAGCAGCGAGGC